>DUQF01000013.1 GCA_012837965.1 Clostridiales bacterium
CGTATCTGTTGAGCCAAAAGTAGATATAAGACCGAGCCTTATTGTACTTTCTGGAAGCTTTGCTTACTCCATGCCTTAGAGCAAAGCTAAGAAGGGATTGCCGATACTTCATGTCTTGGGTTATACTGCTCATGGGGAAAGAGTTCCTTTCGAATTATTTGTTTAGCAACAACATTCTATCATGAGAACTCTTTCTCTTTCCTTTTTCCTCCTAAACTTCTACTCAGTGTCCAAGATGTATGGTACTCCTACAAGTTAAACAAAATAATTAGTGATTTTTACTTGACAAAGCAGGTAGTCAATGCTATATTGATAAGGTATCAAGCAGAGGCTGCCCGCTTCTCACCTTACGAATTTAGTTTTGTCGGGTACAAGGCGCACAATCGGTGTTTTTTGTAGCGGGTAGAATGCCCGCTATTTTTATGTTGGAGGTGTGTTAATTATCAGCAACGAATTAATGGCAAACGAAGCAATCCGTGACCGAGAAGTGCGTGTTATCGCAGAGGATGGTACGCAACTGGGTGTCATGTCCATAAAGGACGCACTACAGGTGGCAGAGGATGCCCATCTTGACTTGGTCAAGATTGTTCCTAAAGCCCAACCCCCTGTCTGTAGACTGATGGATTATGACAAGCACCGTTATGAGCAGGCCAAGCGTGAAAAAGAAATACGCAGAAACCAGCGTGTGATTGAAGTTAAAGAGGTGCAGTTGTCGGCCACCATCGAAGAAAATGATGTGCAAGTTAAGGCGAGAAGAGCCATCAGGTTTCTTGAGGCCGGCGACAAGGTCAAGGTGACTATCCGCTTCCGCGGAAGGCAGATCGCTCATCCTGAGATTGCTGAAAATGTCATGCGTGACTTTGCAGAACGTACCCAAGATGTATCCGTTGTTGAGAGAAAGCCTTCGACCGAAGGGCGTCACATGATTATGATACTGGCGCCCAAGACCGAAAAGCCGACCGGCAAAAATTAAAGGTCGCATCCGGTCTTAACGAATTAGGAAGAAAGCAATCTTCCCCAATTATTATCATTTTTTGAAGGAGGATATCTACCATGCCCAAAATGAAAACTCACCGTGGGGCAGCCAAGCGCTTCAAGGTCACCAAGAATGGTCTGGTGAAGCATCGTAAAATGAACCGTAACCACATCCTGACCAAAAAGACCACCAAGCGTCAGCGCCATTTACGTGCCGGAGGCATCCTGCAAAACAAAGCAGAAGCTCGCACCATCCGTACGCTGATTCAAAAATAACGTTTATTATTAAAGGAGGATAAGATTATGGCTCGCATTAAAAGGGCTGTCAATGCAAATAAAAAGCGCCGCAAGGTGCTGAAGCTGGCGAAGGGTTATTGGGGCGCAAAATCCAAGCAGTACCGTGCCGCAAACCAACAGATCGCTCGCTCCCTCAGGTATGCCTACATCGGTCGTAAGTTGCGCAAGCGTGATTTCCGTAGGCTGTGGATTACCCGCATCAACGCTGCTGCCCGCCTGAACGGGATGAGCTATTCAAGGCTCATGGGTGGTCTGAAAAAGCAGGGCATCCAAGTAAACCGCAAGATGTTGGCGGATATGGCTGTTAATGACATGGAAGGCTTTACTGCCTTGGTCGAAGCAGCAAAACAGTAAGCAAATGACAACCCTGCCGAAACCGGACAGGGTTGTTTTTATGATAGGAGAACAATTTGTCAAAAAACGGCTTTAAGCAGTTGGATGTATCCGACGAAGTACTTCGTGCCCTTAACGATATGGGCATTACCGAACCCACCACTATACAAGAAAAGACCATCCCTTTGATGATGGATGGGCATGATATCATTGCCATTGCACCGACAGGAACGGGCAAAACCATAGCCTTTGGTATTCCCATGCTTGAATATATCGATATGCAGGATGATAGGGTGCAGGAGGTTGTACTTGTTCCTACACGGGAGCTGGCGATGCAGATTCATCAAGAACTTAGATCCTTGGCCAAATATATCAAAAACATGCGAATTGCTCTTGTGTATGGCGGGCAGTCGATGAAGCGACAAATTATCCAGCTAAAACGCAGTCCGCAAATTGTTGTCGCAACACCAGGAAGGCTTTTAGACCTTGAGGGGAAGGGAGTGCTAAGTCTGCAGGCTGTGCATACCATGGTGCTGGACGAAGCGGATGAGATGCTCAAAATGGGCTTTGTCAAGGATGTAACCAAAATTCTTGACAAAACTCCAAAAGACCGCCAATTGGTGATGTATTCCGCCACCACCAACCAGGATGTTATGACTATTTCTTGGAAGTACCAGTTTGCTCCCAGCGAAATAGTGGTAGAAGCCGTAAAAGAAGACCGCCCCAAAATTCACCAGTATTTATTTAAATGCAAGCGTAATGAAAAGATGGATAGGCTTTTGTACCTGATCGATACCGATCGATATCGGCGAATGATGATTTTTGTAAACACCAAGTTCATGGCACAGCGTGTCGGCTCGCAACTAAGAAAACTTGGGTATCAAGTAGAATCGCTTCATGGCAACATAAGCCAGTCCCAAAGAACGGCAATCATGAATAATTACAAGAAAGGAAAATTTCCTATTTTGGTTTCTACCGATGTTGCCGCCAGGGGTATTGATGTATACGATGTGGATGCAGTTATCAACTACGATATTCCCAACGAAAACGAATACTACCTGCACCGCATAGGGCGCACGGGACGAGCAAAGCGTACCGGCTCTTCCTTTACCATGATGACTTTTCAAGAAAGCGTGCGCATGGACGAAATCCTTCGTTATATTGACGAAAAGCCGGAGGAATTGTACTTTAATAAGGTAGGTATCCTGTGCCGGAAAGATGGTACCAGCTTTTTTGAAAAGGTATAAGTGTTTCATTGACGCAAAAAGCAAAGCATGCTATAATGCCTCATAATGAGGGAGTAGTTGCGCATTGCGTGGCTTTGAGCCAACAACACCGGGAAACCGTGGCTTGCCTTAACAACAAGACTCATGCGCTGTTGCGCATGAGGTTTTTTTTGGAGGGATACATGAAACCATACCTGCAACCAAAAGAAGAGGTGATCAAACACCTGTCCACCGACCCAGGCAACGGCTTGACGATTGAGAGTGCGCAAAAGCTGCTTGAAACAAATGGAAAGAACAAGCTCAAAGAAGGTGAAAAAATCACTAGCTGGCAAAGGTTCTTGGATCAGCTAAAAGATCCCATGCTGGTTATTTTGATAATTGCCGCCGGTATCAGCGCCGTTACCAGCGTGATTAGCGGGGAACTGCCTACTGATGCCATCATCATTGCCGTTGTGGTTTTGCTCAACGCTATTTTGGGTGTTTTTCAGGAATCCAAAGCGGAAAAGGCTATTGAGGCGCTGCAAGAAATGAGCGCTGCGACTAGCACCGTTTTGCGGGGCGGACAGGTACAGCGAATCAAGTCTGAAGATTTGGTGGTTGGGGATATTGTTTTATTGGAAGCGGGAAATACCGTGCCTGCCGACTGCCGCATCATTGAAGAAGCCTCCCTCCAATGTGAGGAAGCTGCTTTGACGGGCGAATCCGTTCCCGTCTATAAGACGGCGGACACCCTGAGCCTTACGGGCGGTGCTAAGGATATCTTGCTTGGCGATCGTAAAAACATGGTTTATATGGGTTCTACCGTAGTCTACGGCCGTGGTCGTGCGGTGGTGGTTGCTACCGGTATGGATACGGAAATGGGCAAAATCGCCGACGCGCTTGCTAAAACCGTTGAAGGGCAGACACCCCTGCAAATCAAGCTTGCGCAGCTGTCGGGCGTTTTAACCAAAATGGTGCTTGGCATTTGCGTGTTTATTTTTGCCTTCAGCATTCTTCGCGAAGGCTCCTTTGAATTACAAGATATGCTAGACACTTTCCTGATAGCTGTCAGCCTTGCGGTTGCGGCGATTCCTGAAGGGCTGGCCACTGTGGTTACCATTGTTTTGTCGGTTGGCGTCACCAATATGTCCAAGCGCAATGCTGTGATTCGCCGCCTGACAGCCGTTGAAACCCTGGGTTCCACCCAAGTCATTTGTTCAGATAAAACCGGTACTTTAACCCAAAATAAGATGACCGTTGTCAGGCGCTCTACCGCCGAGCAAGAGCTGCTCTCCCGCGGCATGGCTCTATGCTCTGATTCCGAATGGGTGGACGGGCAGGCGGTTGGCGAACCTACCGAAAATGCCCTGGTGAGCGATGCGGCCGCCATGGGTATGCCAAAGCCCCAGTTAAAGGCTCAATATCCACGCTTAGGCGAGGCTCCTTTTGATTCTATGCGCAAGATGATGAGCGTGATCGTGAAAGAAGGGAAAAGCTTTGTTCAATACACCAAAGGCGCGCCCGATGTGGTGTTAAAGCTGTGCACCCAATACTGGGATGGTTCCAAAGCAGTCCCGATGACCGATGATGTGCTAAAGTCTATTTTAGAGGCCAACCACCTGATGGCAGAAGATGCCTTGCGCGTGCTTGCTTTGGGAATGAAATATCATGATGCTATGCCCGCAAGTTTAAAGCCGGCAGATATCGAGCACGACCTTATCTTTGCAGGCCTTGTGGGCATGGAAGACCCTGTGCGTCCTGAAGTGCTGCCGGCCATAGAAGAATGCCGCACCGCCGGCATCCACCCCATTATGATTACAGGCGACCACCAGGATACCGCCGCCGCCATTGCCAAGCAGCTTGGAATGATTGCTTCCAAAGACCAAACCACTACCGGCGCCGCGCTCAACAAAATGAGCGATGAAGAGCTGGCAAACAACATTGAAAAGTACAGCGTTTATGCTCGTGTACAGCCCGAGCATAAGGTGCGCATTGTGGAAGCGTGGCAGAAAAAGGGCAAGGTGACTGCTATGACCGGCGATGGCGTCAATGACGCTCCGTCCATTAAAAAGGCCGATATTGGCGTGGGCATGGGCATCACCGGAACGGACGTTAGCAAAAACGTTGCCGACATGGTGCTGGCGGACGATAACTTTGCCACCATCGTTTCGGCGGTAGAAGAAGGCCGCCGGATTTACGACAATATCCGTAAAGCCATTCAGTTCCTGTTATCCAGCAACCTATCGGAAGTTATTTCCATTTTTGTGGCAACAATGATGGGATTCATCATTTTAAAACCTGCTCATCTACTCTGGATTAACCTGATTACCGATGCTTTCCCCGCCCTTGCGTTGGGCATGGAAGAGCCGGCCTCAGACATTATGAATCGTCCGCCCCGCAAAAAAGACGAAGGTATCTTTGCTCACGGCTTAGGCTTTGATGCCGTGTATCAGGGCGTGATGGTTTCCATTTTAACATTGGCTGCCTATTTTATCGGCCACTACATGGAAGCGGGTGAGTGGGCCTTTGTCAATTCTCCCGATGGCATGACCATGGCTTTCCTAACGATGAGTCTTGCGGAGGTGTTCCACTCCTTTAACATGCGCAGCCAGCGCGGCAGCGTGTTTAGCTTGCATAACCACAATAAGTACCTATACGGGGCTATGATCCTATCGCTTATTTTAACAGCGGCCGTCATCTTTATTCCTTTCCTTGCGGACGCTTTCGGTTTTCAAACCATTAATTTTGCTGAATATATGGTGTCCATGGCGCTTGCAATGAGTGTTGTGCCTATTGTTGAAATTGTTAAGTATTTCCAACGAAAATCAATGCGTCGCCATGGCCATGTGGTTGACTAAAAACAGACAATCAAAACCACCTGCTAAGTCGGTGGCTTTGATTTGTTTTTGAGGATTAGTGCCAGCCAAAGTATTCTCGTGTCAATTAAATCATAATCTGGTAATAGTGAGCATATTAAAGAAAAGTTATAAGTCCCCGCTTTCCAGTACAGCAAGGTATGCGTACAGTAGATCCTCCACTTCTTTAGGGCTGGTCAATCTATTAAGTTGAGCTCGCACTTTAGCGGATCCATGCATACCTTTTAAGTACCAGGCAAAATGCTTACGCATTTCGATGACCATACCACGTTTTCCTTTCCATTTGCCCATCATATGTGCGTGGCGCATGGCAAGCTCAATACGTTCTCTTGGAGAAATGTGAAAGGATTGCCCTTGAAATTGCGCTTTGATTTGTGCAAAAAGGAAGGGGGCGCCCAAGGCGCCACGTCCAATCATGACGCCATCGCATTGGGTGACTTCAGCAATTTTTATTGCGTCCTCAACAGAAAACACATCACCGTTAGCGATGACCGGAATGGAAACCGCTTGCTTAACACGGGCAATGGCGTTCCAATCAGCTTTGCCCGAATATTGCTGTAAGCGTGTACGCCCGTGTACCGTTAGGCGATCGGCGCCGCTGTCTTCCAGCATCTTGGCGAAAGGCACAGCAATATCACTATCCCAGCCAATGCGCATTTTGACCGTTATAGGGCAGGGAACAGCCTGCTTGACTGAAGATACAATATGAGACGCTAAAATCGGATCTTTTAAAAGGGCGCTTCCATTCCCGCTGGATGTTACTTTTTGCGCAGGGCACCCCATGTTAATGTCAACAGATATAAAGTCGCCTTTATCAACCAACTTTTTAGCAGTCTGTGCCAAATAGTCGGGGTCATGGCCAAAAATTTGTACCGCAAGCGGACCCTCATTTGGAAACTTTTGTAGCAAAAAGTGGTAAGCTTCATCAGGTTTCTTGCATGTCATATAGCCTTGTGCGCTTACCATTTCAGAGGTAGCAAAATCAGCCCCGTATTCAAAACAGAGGCTGCGAAAGGGTGCGTCACTAATGCCCGCCATAGGGGCAAGTTCAAGGCTAATCTTTTTTTGTTTCATCAATCAGGGCGGTTCGTTCTAAGTTTTTAATCAACCAACGACCGTTTTCTTTTGCTAAAAGCACCTTATATCTACCGCTTTCCCAACGGGGAACAGACCATTGACTTTCTTTTAAGGTGGTTTTGTATTCGCCCAAAATACGCCCGTCAATTCCAGGCACTCGCTCAACAACAGTGGCTGTTGCTTCGTCTTCCCAAGGCCAGCACCACAGCCATTCCATTTTCAGACGATGGTCGATACCATTGATACGGTATCGAGTGTAGGGGTTGGTACCGTTATGCACGGTTGCAAGCACGGGATCACGGTTTAAGTAGGAGGGCGAAAAGTAATTTTCCATTTCTTCTTCAGGTAGACCCATCATAACAACCTGGGCCCGCTTGGCCATACCATCTTTCATGATAATATAAATATTGCTGGAATTCATAGAAAAATAGAAGGCGATGCTTAACATGCCCAGGAGAGCTACAATTAGGGAAAGTTTGCCCACTATATACCAAACCAAACGGCGTAAGTACTTCATTTAGGGATACAAGGTAGTGCCCATGGTATCGCCGGAGAGCACCTTCAAAATATTATCAGGATCATTCATCGAAAATACACGCACTTGTGGTAAGCCCTTGTCAGCGCATAGGGCAAAAGCGGACATGTCCATCACCCGTAGGTTAGCTGCCATCGCTTCTTCATAAGAAATATTTTTAATAAGCTTGGCAGAAGAGTCTTCAAGCGGATCTGCGGTGTAAACGCCATCGATGGATTTGGCTAAGAGTAATGTATCTGCTCCAATCTCAATGGCACGCAATACAACGGCCGTATCGGTGGTGAAAAAAGGGCTACCCAAGCCGCCGGCAAAGAGGACAATTTCACCTTCGGCTAGCTTTTCCTTAGCAATATCTTGCCTAACCACTTCACAAAAGCGAGGTATCTCAATGGCGCTCATTACACGAGCTTTGGCATTGTGGCGCACAAGTGCATCCTTTAAAAATATGCAGTTCAGTACTGTCGCCAACATTCCCATTTGATCGGCGGTTACAGCATCCATTCCTTGGCCGATACGACCACGCCATACGTTTCCGCCGCCGGTGAGAACGGCCAATTCAAAGCCGGCCTTTTGTACTTTAACTAAGCTTTTGGCCAAAGCATCGGCACGTTCAATGCTAAAGATACGATCTTCTTCAGACAGCGCTTCTCCGCTAATTTTAAGCATTACCCTTTTTGCCATTTTGTTCTCCTTGATTTGATATATAGAAGGGTGTGCTTAGAAGCACACCCTTTAACCATGGTCAGCCTAGGCTTTCTTGGTCATTTCTGCAATTTCATCTGCCAAGTTGCTGGACCTTCGTTCAATGCCTTCACCACGCTCAAAACGGACAAAGCGGGCAACACTTACGCCGTCGTCCTGAAGCTCTTTGGCAGTGTCATTAATAAGCGTTTGCACACTAACATCCGGGTTTTTGACAAAAGGTTGCTCGACAAGGCAAACTTCTTTATAGTATTTTTCGATACGACCAATAACCATGCGCTCGACAATCTTTTCCGGCTTACCTTCGTTGAGCGCCTGTGCACGCAAAATTTCACGCTCTTTTTCGAGGCTCTCTTGTGGAACATTATCCTTGGTGATAAACAAGGGATTAGAAGCTGCTATTTGCAGGGCGATGTCATGGCACAGGGTCTTAAAGGTTTCATTTTCGGCAGTGTCTGGATTGGAGCAGTTCACTTCGACCAATACGCCGATTTTGCCGCCCATGTGAATGTAGCTGTCCACTAGGCCGCTCTGTGCTTCGTAGCGCTCAAAGCGGCGGACACTAATCTTTTCACCGCTTGCCAAGGTAGCTTCGTTTACCAGCGTTGAAACGGTAATGGAAGGATTGTTGACAAAGGGTTGTTCAAGCAGCACATCTTTATCATCAATGCCCTCTGCTTCTTCCTTAGAAACAACTTTGGGATTGGTCTTTGCAACCTGTAAAGCCACGTCGGCAGAAAGCGTCTGAAAAGTATCGGTTTTGCCGACAAAGTCGGTTTCGCAGTTGACTTCAACCAAGGAACCAATCTTGCCATCCTTTGAAAGATAGCTGTCTACAGCGCCTTCGGCAGCGATACGTCCAGATTTTTTGTTGCTGGCAGCCAGACCTTTTTCACGCAGGTACTCAACAGCCTTTTCCATATCGCCCTCAGTAGCCACCAAAGCGTTCTTACAATCCATCATGCCAGCCTGGGTGCGGTCACGCAGGGCCTTAACCATTGCAGCAGTAATTTGCATGTTATTTCTCCTTTTCTTAAAGTTTACTCTTCGGAATCGTCATTTTCATCCTGGGGCAGTTCAGCATCAATTTGGACACCCTGACGGCCTTCAAGTACAGCATCCGCCATCTTGCCGGCAATTAATTTAACTGCGCGGATAGCATCGTCGTTGCCGGGGATGATGTAATCTACTTCATCAGGATCGCAGTTGGTATCGACAATAGCAACAATCGGGATACCCAGTGAACGGGCTTCCGCAACAGCGATGTGTTCTTTTTTGGTGTCTACAATGAATAGTGCGCCAGGCAAGTTTTTCATCTCACGAATACCACCAAGGTTTGCTTGTAGTTTTTCACGTTCGTGCTGAAGTTTGGCTACCTCCTTTTTAGGCAAGACATCAAACTGACCGCTTTCTTCCATCTTGTCAATGGCGTTGAGCCTGTCTACACGGGTGCGGATGGTACGGAAGTTAGTAAGCATGCCGCCTAGCCAACGGTTGTTCACATAGAACATGTTACAGCGCTCGGCTTCTTGTTGAATGCTCTCTTGCGCTTGCTTTTTAGTGCCGACAAATAGAACGGACTTGCCTTCCATCGCCACATTACGAATGAAAGTATAAGCTTCATCAACCTTACGAACGGTTTTTTGCAAGTCGATGATGTAGATGCCCCCACGTTCTGTAAAAATGTACGGAGCCATTTTGGGGTTCCAACGGCGGGTCTGATGCCCGAAATGCACGCCTGCTTCCAGCAGGCTTTTCATTGAGATAACTGCCATAAATTCCTCCTTGTTTTTTCCTCCGCAGGACTATTCGGTTTCGCCACCCTTTGGGCACAAGCGACCAATCTCTGCGTGCGTTATCCGCTCAATTATATCATCAATCGTCAAAGTTGACAAGGTGATATGCTCAGATATTTCCATATCTTTTTATCAATGTATATCTCGTCAAGCAAAAACACTTGACAGCATTGAATTGATGAGATATAATCACTTTTGCCGGAGGGTGTTATGGAGAAAGAGAAGCGTTTTGTAAAGAAAATTACTCAGGTTGTTCTGTTCTCTTTTTATGGCAAGATGCTCACCTGTAACCAGCAGCGTTTAGTGTCACTTTATACTGAGGAGGACTTATCGCCGGCTGAAATAGCCGAACAGCTTGGTATCAGTAGGCAGGCAGCCTTTGATGGTATCAACCAAGCTTTTAAACGATTAACTCGATTTGAAGACAAGTTACATTTGGTTGAACGTTTTGAAAGGTTGCAAAAACACATGGGCACATCACTGGAACTTTTGAAAAAAGTGGAACCCAGATCCGGCTCCGAGGAATACTTGCGCCAAGCAAAGGAGAGTATAAAATCATTAATGGAAAGTGAGGGTATTGACGGTGGCGTTTGATTCACTAAGCGAAAAACTGCAGAGAACGTTTAAAAAACTGACCGGTAAAGGAAAGTTAAGCGAGCAAAATATTAAAGATGCTATGCGTGAAGTTCGCTTAGCTCTTTTAGAGGCTGATGTTAACTACTTAGTCGTTAAAGACTTTGTAAAAAAGGTCACCGAAAAAAGCATCGGACAAGATATTCTCTCTTCTCTTAACGCAGGGCAACAAGTTATTAAAATTGTCAACGAGGAACTGACTGCTCTCATGGGGGGCAGTAACAGCAGGTTGACTTGGTCTTCATCATCGCCTACTATTTTTATGCTGTGCGGACTACAAGGTACTGGCAAAACCACTTTGGCAGGTAAACTGGGCTTACACCTTAAAAAACAAGGAAAAAGACCTTTATTAGTTGCTTGTGATATTTATCGTCCCGCTGCCATTGATCAGTTGAAAGTAGTAGGGGAACAGGCAGGTATACCTGTCTATTCAAATGGTACTCAACCTGTGGTTAAGACAGCGCAGGAAGCCATCCAGCAAGCACGTCATTTTGGCAATGACGTTATGATTATCGATACGGCCGGTCGTTTACATGTTGACAACGAATTAATGGATGAACTTTCTAATTTGAAGGATACTGTTCAGCCTCAAGAAATTTTGTTGGTTATTGATGCAATGACTGGTCAGGATGCAGTGAATGTTGCCACCGCTTTTAATGAAAAACTCTCTATCGATGGTGTGATTCTTACCAAATTAGATAGCGATACCAGGGGAGGCGCCGCCTTGTCTGTGCGTGCTGTAACGGGCAAACCGATAAAATTTGCGGGCACGGGCGAAAAACTTGGAGATTTTGAGCCTTTCCATCCCGAACGAATGGCATCCCGTATCCTTGGCATGGGCGATGTGCTTACTCTCATTGAAAAAGCTGCTCAGATGACCGAAGGCATGGATTCCCAGAGCACGCAGGTTGATCCTACTCGCATGACGCTCAACGATTTTCTAGAGCAAATGCAGCAGCTAAAAAAAATGGGACCGCTTAAAAATGTTTTGGGTATGTTGCCGGGAATAGGTACCAAGATTAAGAATGTAGAAGTCGATGATGACGTTCTAAAGAAACCGGAAGCAATCATTCGCTCTATGACCTTAAAAGAACGCAACAATCCCAGTGTTCTTAACGCAAGTCGCCGCAAACGCATTGCTGCTGGAGCTGGCGTAACGGTGCAGGACGTCAATCAGTTAATGCGACAATTTGATCAAATGCAAACAATGATGAAGCAGTTTGCCGGCAAAGGAAGGCGTTTCGGAAAACGAAAGCTTCCCTTCAATTTTTAATGGAAATCATCTTGGATGGTTTACATAGATATTATTTTAGGAGGATATTATTCCAATGGCAGTCAAAATTCGTTTAAAGAGAATGGGTATGAAAAAACACCCTTTCTATCGCGTTATCGTCGCTGACGAGCGTTCCCCCCGTGATGGTCGTTTTATTGAAGAAATCGGAACTTATGATCCGATGAAGAACCCTGCGGAAGTAAAAATCAATGCAGAAAAAGCACAGTATTGGCTTAATACCGGTGCTCGCCCCACCGATACTGTGAAGGTTCTATTAAAAAAGACCGGTATTATTGAAGGCTAACTATGGCAAAAGCAGATATGAAAGAATTGATTCGGTATTTAGCTGAATCTCTTGTGAGCGAGCCCGAATCAGTAAACGTAGAAGAAACCAGGGGACCCGACGCTACGATTATTGAATTGAACGTAGCCCCCCAAGATATGGGCAAAGTCATCGGAAAACGAGGGCGTATTGCTAAAGCTATGCGCACGGTTGTTAAAGCCGCCACACCCCGTGGTAACAACCCCGTTTTTGTTGAAATCCAATAAGACGCTTCGGCGTCTTATTCTTATTTGGAGGTTTTGATGAAAGCCTTTCTTTCAGTTGGAGAGATACTGAAACCCCATGGCTTGGACGGAACTTTAAAAGTACGTATAGATGCCGATAGCGGAGAAGTCTTTACAAATAATCAAACTTTTTATTTATCACCCGATGGTACAAAAGAAGTACATATACTAAAAGCGTCTTTTTTTGGTAAGTTCGCTTATATTACTTTAGAAAATGTTGATCATATTGATAAGGCCGAAAAGTTGCGTGGAGAAAGACTATACATTCATCGCAGCCAATTACCCAAGCTTGAAGAAAATCAGTATTATATAGTGGATTTGATAGACTCATTGGTTGTTGATGATGCAAATCAAACCATTGGCTCAATCGTTGATGTTAAGCAGTATGCTTCAAATGATGTGTATATTATTAAAGCTGTTGATGGAAAAGGCATTATGATTCCTGCCCTTAAAGATTTAATCATTTCCTTTGATGCTGACAAAAAAAAGCTAACACTGTTGCGTAAACGTTTTAATGAGGTAGCTGTTATTGACGATTAATATCCTGACAATTTTTCCCGAAATGTTTGATGCTCTTAATCACAGCTTATTAAAGCGTGCACAGGAGCGGAATTTGCTTCGGATTAATCTTGTCAATATTCGTGATTATTCCAATCTGCCCCATAAAAACACTGATGATTATCCTTATGGGGGTGGAGCCGGTATGCTTATGCTTGCTCAACCGATAGCTTCAGCAATTGATGCGCTGGGAGATGATTGTGGTCACAAAATTTTCTTGAGTCCAAGGGGAACGGTGTTGACTCAAAATAAGGTGAAACAACTTGCGAAAAGAGAAAAGTTCACCTTGCTTTGTGGCCATTATGAAGGTGTAGATCAACGTGTGATTGATCAATACATTGATGAAGAAATTTCCATTGGCGACTATATTCTCACGGGCGGTGAACTACCAGCCATGATATTAGTTGATTGTGTCGCCCGATATGTTGATGGTGTACTTGGTTCAAGTGAAAGCACAAAAAGTGAAAGTTTTTCTGGTACGTCCCTTCTTGAATACCCTCAATACACCAGGCCCAGAGAGTTTCAGGGAATGGAAGTTCCGGAAGTCTTGTTAAACGGTAATCACGCTCTTATTGAGCAGTGGCGTAGAGAACAATCACTGCGTATCACCTTTGAACGACGACCGGAATTGCTGGAAAATGTTCCCTTGAAACAAAGCGAAATTGATTTAATTGATCAGTGGAGAAAAGAAAAAGATGAGTAATTTGCGTGGAATATTAGAAGCTTGGGAAGAAAAGTGCCTTTCTCCCTTAGCTTCACTTAGCAAAAAATCAAAGGGAAGAGAAAAGCCTATCTCTTTTGATGATTCTCGAACAGAGTTTCAGCGAGACAGGGATCGTATTATTCATTCAAAAAGCTTTCGGCGATTGCAATTTAAAACCCAAGTGTTTATTTCGCCCGAGGGAGACCATTATCGAACAAGACTTACGCATACGTTGGAAGTGGCACAAATCGCTCGAACAATTGCACGTGGACTGTTTCTTAATGAAGATTTAACAGAAGCCATTGCATTAGGACATGACCTCGGACATACACCGTTTGGGCATATTGGCGAGCGAACCTTGAATAGGCTCACAGATGGAAACTTTCGCCACAATTTTCAAAGTCTACGTGTTGTGGATGTTTTAGAAGGAAATAGTGGATTAAATCTCACCTGGGAAGTACGTGATGGTATAGCTAATCATTCTGGGGAAGACAAGGCCAGTACTTTGGAAGGAAAATGTGTTGCAAGGGCAGATCGAATCGCTTATATTAACCACGATATAGATGATGCCTTACGAGCAGGGCTTTTAAAACCTTACCAACTTCCAACTTATGCATTAAATGTGTTGGGGCAAACACATGGGCAACGAATTGAGAGGATGATTAGTGACTTGGTAGAGAATAGTCAAAATAAATCAGTCCTTGTTATGAGCAACGAAGTACAAAAGGCCACTGATGTGCTGCGTTCATTTTTATTCGATAATGTATATCAAAACACTTGGCGTAAACCTGAAGAGGACAAATGCGATTTTGTTTTAGAACAATTATATATGCATTATGTGAAAAATCCCGGGGAAATGCCACTTGAATTTATCCAAAACGCTTACCATGACGGTGTTGAACGCTCAGTTGTGGACTACATCGCTTCAATGACAGATCGCTATGCGATGCGGTTGTTTGATGATATTTTTGTACCTAAACAGTTTCATGTAGTTGATTAATAAGAGGATTTGTTTGACTTTACACGAATAGGATATATAGAGGTGATAGTTAGCATTGGCACGTTTTTTTTCTCAACAATGGATAGATGAATTAATGACACAGGCGGATATTGTCCAAGTCGTGTCGGAATATGTGCATCTCAAAAAAAGAGGAAATTCTTATTGGGGTCTTTGTCCCTTTCACAAAGAAAAGACTCCTTCTTTTTCTGTAAGCCCTGATCTAAACCTCTACTATTGTCATGGGTGTAAAGCGGGGGGATCTATTATTCAGTTTCAAATGGAAATGGAAAAAGAAAGCTATCCCGAAGCACTTGAGAGTTTGGGAAATCTTTTTCATATTCCATTGCCACCCGATAATGTATCTTCATATAGAAATACGTCTATCAATCTTTCGAGAATTCAAAAAGAACGTTTATATGAGGTTAATAAGGCTGCAGCTCAATTTTACCATGCTCGTTTATGGCAGGACGAGGGGAGGCCTATGCTTGAATATCTTTATTCTCGCAAGCTAACTGACGCAATCATTCGCAAATTCGGCTTGGGAGCTAGCGGAACGGGCTGGAACGATTTATCTACGGCTTTGACGCAGCAAGGATTTAGTTTAGAAGAAATGGCTGAGGCTGGTCTTATTGTTCAAAAAGAAGAGCATAATTTTGATGTTTTTCGGGAACGAATTGTCTTTCCAATTATTGATGCCCGATCAAATGTACTTGGGTTTGGCGCCCGAGTAATCCATAATAATGAACCTAAGTATCTCAACACTTCGGACACTCCGGTATTTAACAAGCGAAAGGGGGTCTTTGGACTTAATCTTGTAAAAAAAGCAGGTAAATTACCTTTTATTCTTTTGGTTGAAGGCTATATGGATGTTATTGCCTTAGTTCAAAGCGGTCTGTCAGGGGTTGTTGCAACTCTTGGCACCTCATTAAGTGTTGAACAGGCAAAGCTACTTTTTCGATACTCTGACAGGATTCATATTGCTTATGATGGTGATGAGGCCGGCCAAGCCGCAATTGAACGAGCAATAGAGGTTTTTCGCTCTATCAATCAGCGTTTGTATGTAATTAAAGTGCCAAATAATCTTGACCCTGATGAATTTGTTAGTGAATATGGGCTTAATGCATTTCTTCAGTTGTCTCCAACTTTGGATCTTGAGTATCTATTAGACAGGTTAAGTGTGCAATACGATTTTTCTACTGAAGATGGAAAAATGAATTATGCGGCAGCAGCAGCTAAGAAAATAGCCTTATCTAAGATACCATTAGAGATTGACCGCTTATGTAGGGCTCTTGCTATAAAAACAGGGTATACTCTTGATGCGGTGAGAGATCAGGTAGTTCTCGAACAACAAGCTCTTGGCATCATGACTCAAAGGAACGAGCAGCGTGAAATTATCCAGCGAAACCGGCGTTTTACTCGCCCAATTGATGAAGATTCTATGCTGCTTCCTGCAGAGGAAGTGTTATTAAATCTATGGGGAAAATCTCTTTTGCCCGAAGGGCTTTTAAGCCAAGAAGATTTTATCACGGTATCTGGAAAGAAATTAGCTGACGCACTTACAAGACTTAAGAAACCAGCTAAGGTTTTATCTGAGCTTGAAGATGAGCATCTCATAGCAAAGTCGACTGAGATTTTTATTAGGGAAGAACCGCTATCACCATCTCAGGCGTTAAGTGCAGCAGAGGATTGCATGAACCAGTTAAAAGCAACCAGAATTCGCAAAAGTATTGAGGAAATCAGGCAAAGTTTGAATACTTTACCTTCTAATGAACTTATTGAAGCTCTCAAAGAAATTGAGCACCTTTCGGAAGAAGAAAATAAGCTTAAACAGCAAAAACAACAACTATTGAAGGAGATTAGGTGATGACGGATCGACTAAAAAAAGAAGATAAGGCTTTGATGCGCATCTATGAATACGCAAAACGCAAAGGCGTTATTTCGTATGATACCATTATCGAGAAACTAAACGTATCTGGATTGGATCCGGATGTTCTTGAAACAGTCCTTGAAAATATCGAAGCTCTTGGCGCTACAGTGACCCGTGATAAGGAAAACGAGGATGAAGAGGAGCTGCTCAATGATGAGACGGAGGACGCCGATAAAAAAAATGAAGGCAAGGATGCGTTAAAAATCGATTCGCAGGTTACAAACGTCGAAAACGTTGCAATTGATGACCCGGTTCGTATGTACCTGAAAGAAATTGGACAGGTACCTTTATTAACAGCTGAACAGGAGGTTGAAATAGCCAAGCGCATTGAAGCTGGTGATGAGGACGCAAAGGGAGAATTGGCTGAAGCTAATCTTCGTTTGGTTGTGTCTATTGCCAAAAGATATGTTGGGCGTGGTATGCTGTTCCTTGATTTGATTCAAGAAGGAAATTTAGGACTTATCAAAGCTGTTGAAAAGTTTGATTATCATAAGGGCTATAAATTTTCAACTTATGCAACTTGGTGGATTCGTCAAGCCATAACTCGTGCAATTGCTGATCAGGCGAGAACCATTCGTATTCCTGTACACATGGTTGAAACTATAAATAAGCTGACCCGTATTTCTCGTCAACTGCTTCAAGAATTAGGTCGTGAACCTACCCCGGAAGAAATTGCAGAGGCAATGAATATAACTGAAGCTAAGGTGCGAGAAATTATGAAAATCGCTCAAGAACCCGTGTCACTCGAAACGCCCATTGGGGAAGAAGAGGACAGTCATTTGGGTGATTTTATTCAGGATGAAGACGCGCCTGCGCCCGCTGAAGCCGCAGCCAACACCCTGATGCGAGAACAAATCTGGGATTTGCTAAAAACCCTAACGCCTAGGGAGGAAAAAGTATTAAGAATGCGTTTTGGTTTAGAAGACGGAAACCCACGAACATTGGAAGAAGTAGGTAAGGTGTTCGGTGTAACTCGTGAACGTATTCGTCAAATTGAAGCAAAGGCACTAAGGAAATTGAAGCACCCAAGTCGAATCAAAAAGCTGAAAGAATGTTTTTAAGTTGATTCACCTTGATGCTCGATTATCTGCTGCCGCTGATATGTTTCCTGTTTGCAAATGGGGCGTTGATATGGCTGCAGATCATGGAAAGCTTGCCTGTTATTTAATCCAATCTGGAAAATGCAAGCGCATAATAGCAAGTGATATTAGCCCTGCTTCCGTACTAAAAATGAACCGCTTGGTAAATCAATTGGGATTAAACGAGTCAATTTTAATTAGGCAGGGTGATGGCTGGTCTGTAATTGATAGAAAAGTTGATGCTGTAGCTATTCTTGGTCTTGGTGGCGAGAGTATCGCTCGTATTCTTGATCAAATGACACCTTATAATGGGTTTTATCCTGTTTTAATACTCTCTGCGCATACCAATCTGCCAGCTGTTCGCTTTAAGCTGCAAGATAGAGGATATGCACCTGAAAAAGAACGAATTATTTGTTCTTCGGGCCGTTATTATCATATCATAAAAGCATGTTTTCAAAATCGTACCTTAACGAAATCAGAAATACTTCTTGGATATAATGTATATGCAGAGAATCAATCGATGTTGTACAATTACTGGAAATGGAAGTTTCATATGGAAAATAAAAAATTACCCAAACAAACAAAATTATTGTTGGAGATTAAGGAGAAAATAGATAAATGCAAACCCCAATAGTGCAAAATATTTATGAAATGATTGATCAAATTGCCCCCTTTGAAACACAAGCCGAATTTGACAATGCTGGTTTTCTCATTGGCGACAGAAATCAGCCCGTGGAACGCATCCTTCTATGCTTGGATGTGGTACCCGCCGTTATTCGTGAAGCTAAAGAGAATAATGTTGATTTAATTGTTTCCCATCATCCTGTGATGTTCAACGGTACTAAAAGCCTGACTACCGACAACTTTGAAAATAGCATAATTTTAGAATTAATACGCCATAATATTTCTCTTATCAGTGCACACACAAATTTAGACCAATCGGTCATAAGCCCATCCAATTGTACTGCTGAGCTTCTGGGTTTGCAGAATGTTGAGCCTATCGATCAGTACATGGTGATGGGGGAATATAATGAAGGCATGAATGCTTCTGACTTCCTTAACCATATCTCAGAAAAACTTAATTTTCTGGGAATACTATACGGACGTGCTGATAAGCTTGTTAAAAAAATCGCAGTCGGAAGTGGAGGATACAGCGAGGGGATACACAGTGCTCTTCATTCTGAAGCCGATGCTCTGATTACCGGAGAAGTTAAACATCATCATGCGCTTGAGGCTACAGCTAAGGACCTTGTTATTTTTGAGGCAGGACATTTGCCCAGTGAATATCCTGCTTTACCGGTTTTAGCTGATTATCTTAGAAATACCGCTAAAGAATGGTCATTTAATGTTGAAATTTTGGTAAGTAAGGTTGATACTTATGATAAAATACCTTAATCTAAATAGTTACTATATTATTGTATTTATTCTGATTATCAAACTAAACTTATATTGATGATGCATGCGGGGGATAGGGCATAAAGCCATGAAGTAAAGAGATAAACAGATTTTAACTATTCGCAAAAGGCATCTTTTGCGAATAGTTTGCAATTTAGGATGAACTTGTATATAATTATTTTGACGGGTTGTAATCCTGTTTATAATTGAATTTGCTTAGCTGAATTCACCTATGAAATTGAGCAAAGTTTATCATTCATTCTACGCCATAAAAATCATATTAAGCTTGTCTTAACTGTCTTCTACTACCTCACGCTTTAAACTCTCTAAATTATCGGTCGCTTTAAATGCATTTAAAATTTTAGTAAATGGAGAATTCCCTATTATGTCGCAAAAAAACAGTTACTATGTAGCGCAGAGCTATAAAAACAACCAAAGGATTAAAGAAATTTTACGTGAGCTTCCGTTAGTGTGTCAGGATTATTTTCGTTCCATTTCACAAACCAAAAGCCCTTTGACTCGTCTTGCCTACGCATATGATTTGCGTCTGTTTTTTCAATATTTATGTGACGAAAGGGTTTCTTTTGCGAATAGTTCACCCGAATTATTAACTGCTGAAGATATTGCACAAATAACAGCGCGAGATATTGAAGGCTTTCAAGATTACTTAATTCAATATGCCAAAAAGCCTGAAGATTTAAATGACACCGTTTCTAAACGCAACTCCTCCCCCGTTTTTGTTCAAAATGGTGCCTTAGGGATTATGCGTAAGCTTTCAAGTTTGCGTGCTTTTTTTGACTATTTATTTAAAAATGAATTGGTTTCGGCAAATGTTGCCACCTTGGTTGAACTTCCAAAGAAAAAAAGTAAACCCATCCTTTATATGGAAGATGATGAAGTCCAAAAAATGATAGATGCTGTTATCAGTTATGATGGTTTAAGTGAAAAACAAAAACAATATGCTAAAACAACCAAAAATCGTGATTTAGCGATATTAATGCTTTTTTTGGGTACTGGAATTCGTGTTAGTGAGCTGGTCGGGTTAGACGTATCAAGCATTGATTTTGAAAAAAACAGCTTTGTCGTCACAAGAAAAGGCGGCAATCAGACCATCTTGTACTTTTCAGATCAGGTAAAAAATGTATTAAAGCGTTACTATAACGAAAGAATAACCATTGAACCTTTGCCCGGACACGAAAATGCGCTCTTTTTGTCCCTACAAAAACGTCGAATGACTACACGTGCTGTTGGAAACATGGTTAAAAAATATGCGCTTATTGGAGCTCCACTTAAGAAAAAATTAAGTCCCCATAAATTGCGCTCCACATTTGGAACAAATTTATATCAAGAGACAGGAGATATTTATCTGGTGGCAGACACCCTCGGTCATTCGGATGTCAATACAACTCGAAGACACTATGCAGCAATGAGTGATCAACATAAACGGGAAGCATCAAAACGCATTCCCCTGCCTGATATCAATGACACTGAGTCATAAAAAGGCCGATGTGGCTTTGATCCCACATCGGTCTTTTTTATACTGTAGTTAAAACGTTGCTGTCATCAATCTGACACGCCGACTTAATCACGAATTCAATACCTTTTTCTGTCGTATACATTTTCACTTGGTCGCCCGATATTAGTTTTCCACTAACAATCAATTCGCTTAAAGAGTCTTCCACCAAACGCTGAATCGTTCGTCTTAGTGGACGGGCACCGTACTTGGGCTCAAAACCCTCCTTAGCTAAGTAGGCTACGACTTCCTGATCATAAGACAGCTCTATTTGTCTGGATTTTACACGCTCAACAACCTCACTAAGCATCTTGTGAGCGATATTAAGTATCTGTTCCTGTCCTAGTGAATGGAAAACAATTTGCTCATCCAGGCGATTTAAAAACTCCGGCTTAAAAATATCCCTTGTCTTTTCAAGAACAATATTTTTCATTGTATTATAGTCTGGAGTTTGTAAATCTCGCTGTCCAAAACCAAGGGATCGATCCTCAGCAATCGATTGAGTACCTGCGTTGCTTGTGAGCACGATGATAGTATTTCTAAAATTAGTAATCCTACCGACATTATCGGTTAATCTTCCGTCTTCTAAAACCTGTAAAAGCATATTAAAAACGTCTGGATGCGCTTTCTCAATCTCATCAAACAATACCAAACTGTAGGGACGGCGTCTAACTGCTTCTGTCAGCTGCCCACCTTCCTCATAACCTACATATCCGGGCGGTGAACCAACCATACGCGAAACCGTATGTTTTTCCATGTACTCACTCATATCAAGACGAATCATAGCATCTTCGCTGCCAAATACTGCTTCGCTTAAGGCACGGCATAGCTCTGTTTTACCAACGCCTGTTGGGCCAAGAAATAAAAAGGAACCTAATGGGCGTTTAGGATCATGAAGGCCTGCTCTTGCGCGCCTGATAGCCTTGCTAACCGCATTGACTGCTTCCGTCTGACCAATGACCCGTTTTTCAAGTTCTTTCTCAAGATTAAGCAGCATGAATTCTTCTTTTTCAGTTAACTGTGTTACAGGGATACCTGTCCATTCAGCTACGATTTTCTCTATAGTTGCAGCAGTTACTTTCGGTAGACTGTCAACGTCTTCAATAGTTTGAGATCGGATTAATTCCAGTTCCTTACGGATTTTTTCTTCTTTATCACGTAAGAAAGCTGCTTCTTCGTAGCGCTGGTTATTTAATGCACGCATCTTGTCTTGAGCAAGCAAATCAAGCTCTTCTTCAACTTCGTCTTTACGAGTGGGGATTCTGTCGTGAGCAAGCGATACAGCAGCGGCTGCCTCATCAATTAAGTCAATGGCTTTGTCCGGTAGAAATCTATCTGGTATATACCGTACCGATAAATGAACGGCTTGAACAATGGCCTCATCTTGAATTCTAACCTGATGAAAATCTTCATATTTTTCTTTTAGCCCCATCAAAATATCAATTCCGGCCTGTTCATCAGGCTCTTCAACCATAACAGGCTGGAAACGACGGCTTAAGGCAGAATCTTTCTCAATGTATTTTCGATAATCATCCAAAGTTGTTGCACCAATGCACTGCAGCTCTCCCCTTGCCAAAGCAGGTTTTAAGATACCAGCTGCATCCATACTGCCTTCTGCCTTTCCAGCTCCGACAATGGTTTGAATTTCATCGATAAATAAAAGAACGTCTTTTCTTTCTCTTAATTCATCAATTACTGCTTTCATTCGTTCCTCAAATTCGCCACGGAATTTTGTACCAGCGACCATCGTGCTCATTTCAAGAGAAAGAAGGCGCTTATTTTTTAAGGGGGTGGGCACTTTATTTTCAACAATCAATTGTGCCAAGCCTTCAGCTACAGCGCTTTTTCCAACTCCAGACTCACCGATTAATACAGGATTGTTCTTGGTTCTTCTGGCTAAAATATGAATCATACGGTTGATTTCCTTTTCTCGTCCCACAACAGGGTCAAGGAAACCGTCCTGAGCCATTTGTGTCAAGTCCCTTGCATACTTTTCAAGTGCAGAAGCTTGGTCGCCCTCTCGGTCATTATCTTCATCATCAGGGTTGGCGTTTACAAGATCCTGTTTAAGCTTTTCAGGATCGGCACCATAGATGCTTAAAACTCTAAGGGCGACATTGGTTGGATCTTGAAGCAGCTGCTCCCAAAGCATTCCTGCAGATATGGCAGGCAATTCATTTTCCTGTACCAAAATCGTGACCTGATCAAGCAAACTTTTAAGTCTCGGGGTCATTTCCAACATCTGTGGAGGCTTGTTTCCTTTTTTGTACAGTTGATCAACAATCTGCTTGATGTTTGATAGTTCAATATTTTCAGGAAGCGATGGTACCAAATCTCTCGCCTCAGCTATAAGGCCAAGTAAAAGATGCTCAGTGCCGATGTATCCATGTCTCATCTGTGCCGCACTTACCTGTGCGTAGCGGATAACTCTTTGTGCTTTATTAGTCAAACGTCCCATTCGAGGCATTTTCATACTCCTTTAGTAGTGTTCGTATTTTTTTACTGCGTGAATCGCTGATACTATCAGTCTGCTCATTGGACATGCAATAGGTAGATAATAAGCTGTCAACTTGGTTAACTGAAAAGGATAAGATTCTATTTTCAACCCCCATCCGAATATTAGACCAAGCTCTAATAGTTTCTTCTTGATACAGGCGACGTGCATGTGTTAAAAGTCCTAATGAACGCCAAACCGCATCGTACAAAGAAGATTGCTGATTAGAAAAAATATTATTTGCGGCAGCTTTTTCTTTTTCAGTTAAAGCCGAAGCTGCTAGCTGTAGGCGTGCAACACCGTCCTTTTCCGGTGTATCAATTGTGCTTAAGAAGTACAGGTTTCCCTCTTGCCCAGCTCCTAATATTTTTGCTTTTACTAAGCTTGACTGGAAGTTTCTTTTGGCCAATTCACTTAAATTGTGCTCTTTACGAAGTGCAGACAAAACCGGTAGATGCAACAAAGTAAATATGCGTATACCACTACCCGAGTCCCCATATCGTGCCGTCAAATAGCCAGTTCCCGATAAAAAAGCAGCTTCATGTTCTTGAAATAGCTTTGATTCAACTTTCCTTGCCTGTTCTAAAGCATCATTGAAATTGTCGTTTGTCGTTACAACGGACAATCCATTCTCTGCATTAACCAATATTTGAGTATTCTCACTCAATCTATATATATGCATTATTTTCGACTGTCCAGCTCCAAACAACTCAAAGGGAAGTTCTTTGAGAATAAAATTCTCTGATTGTTTACTAACAACATCCAATGAAAGCGCCTGCCTTAACCAAGATAAGGACATTTCGGCTTCTTCCTCGGTCATTTTATTAGGAAATGGTAGTCCAGCATAGTTTCGTAGAATAGCAACTCCTTGCGTAAATACTAATCTATTTGACATCGCCCTCTTCAACTTTCGTTAAGTGATTGATATGGTCACGAATCATGGCGGCTCGTTCATAATTTTCAAGAACAATTGATTCCCGCAACAAATGCTTCCAATGCTCAAGATTGGTCTTTTTTTGATTTTCATAGGTAGAAAACATATCGGTTTTTGTGTTCTGGAGCGCTAAAACGGCCTCATAGCACTTAGGACAACCCATGTTAGTATTTTCATCAATCTCCTGAAAGCTTGTATGGCAATAGGTACATGTCAGCTTAGACTTTTGAGGAATGGTTTTAACTTTTTTATTAACACGTAAAGACATAAACGCTTTCATAAAAGTTTCCTGTGCTTGCGCAGCGCAAGTTGAACAGACAGCTCGGGTGATCAACCGACCATTTTGAAATATTTGAAAATGAATAGTGGCTTTCTTTTGGGAACAAATTTCACATTTCATTTTCGTTCTCCTTTTCTCTTCGAGCAAGAATGGTTAAAAGCATGTTTCTCAAAATTTCAGTTCTTAAACTATTTTTCATTGCAGTTGCAATGGGCACGCTAAGAGCCTGGTTACTTGTTGCTGAAATAATCAACTCACTATCGGATTTACTAACCAATTCACGGTCTTCAAGTTCGGCACATAATACTTTTACATCTCTTTGGCTCATTGGTTCGGATAGATAATTTTGCATTAAATACTGCATATAATCACAGCTTTGTGAGTGAAGGCGCTTAATACGGATGCTTCCTCCCCCGCCACGATTACTGTTAATTAAATAACCTGATTCAGGAGAAAACCTGGTCGTTAAAACGTAATTTATCTGTGAAGGTGAGCAACGAAAATATGAAGCCAGCTCATTGCGTTGAAGTTCTACCTCATCTTCAAAAAACATATCTCGGATAAATTGTTCAATAATATCGCTTAACTTCATATTAATCCTTTCTTGTCAAAGTTTGACTTTCTTTGACTACTAATAATATACCACAGAAACTAAAACTTAACAACTTCCTCGCCTTTACATTTAAACTTTGTTTCGATATAATATGAATAATTAAAATATAGGAGGTGGAATATGTCCGCTATAACATATCAATGCCCGTCTTGCGGAAGTTCGTTGACCTACGATGGTCGAGCATCAGAAATGAGTTGCGGTCATTGTGGCAATCGTTTTTCGATAGAAGCATTGCAAGCCTACCAAGGGACATTAAATGATGAAGCAAGGAGCGAAGTGTCTTCTTCGTGGACTGAATCCGTTTTAAGCGCAGACGACAGTTCTTTTACGTCGGCTAAAGCCTATCACTGTAATAATTGCGGAGCGGATTTAATGACCGATGAAACGACCGTCGCTTCTTCCTGTGCTTTTTGTGGCAGTCCCGCGGTCATTCCGTCCCAATTTACAGAAAGTACTTTTCCGGCAAAAATCATTCCCTTTCTTATTACTGAAGAACAAGCGCAAAAGATTTTTAAAAACTACTTTCAAAAAAAGAAGCTTTTGCCAAAAATCTTCAGAAAGAATAATCGCATCGATAAAATACGTAAGCTATACGTGCCGTACTGGCTTTTCTCCGGCATCGCCTCTGGAGATATAACATACAATGCTACTAAGGTAAATACGCGCCGAGAAGGAAATTATCGGGTTACAACTACAAGCCATTATTTATTGCGACGGGCGGGAACGCTTGATTTTAACAGTCTTCCGGTTGATGCGAATTCTCGCATTCCCAATGAAGTAACCGAATCCATTGAGCCTTATGATATGAGCGCTTCCCTCCCCTTCTCCTTTCCTGTTCTTGCGGGTACTTTAGCTGACAGAGCAGATGTGGATGCTGAAGTTTGTAAACAAAGGGCAGATGAACGCATCGCTAGAAGTGTCACTTCTGCGCTTAACTCGACAACCACAGGCTATTCTTCCGCAGTACCCAGAACATCAAAGATTCATGTACCAAACGGTGTTAGCGAGGGAGCCCTGTTTCCTTTGTGGCATATTACTACAAAAAAAGAAGATAAGGTCTATTCTTTTGCCATTAACGGACAAACTGGTGAATACACCTGTAATATACCATACTCTACTAAATCAGCATTTGCCTGGTTTATATCCCTCACTTTAGGCTTTACTTCTGTCGGCAGTTTCATCTACTGGTTGTTATACATCTTGGGGGTTATTGTATGAAAAAGATGATAATTATTCTTCTCCTACTCATGTTCTTATTTATTTTTGCTTCTTATGCTGAAGTTTATGATTTGGCTAACTTGTTGTCTGAGCAGGAAGAAAGTTTGCTCAATAACCAAATGGAGCAAATCAAGCAAACCCATAAACTGGATATGATGCTGATTACAACCAACGAAAGCTTGGGAAAGGAAGCCGACTTGTTTGCCGCTGAATTCTACGAAACAAAACGCTCTCAACCCTTACCCGAGGAAGCTTTAATTTTCACAATCTGCATGGATATCCGAAACTATGGGGAGGCTGCCCGCGGTAAAAGAATTGAAAAAAAGTTTACCTATAGCAATGACTCTGTCCTTGATGATATAATTGCCCCTCATTTGACTCAAGGCGATTATTTTGAAGGATTCAAAAGTTATCTGCAGTATGTTGATGAACAACTAACCTTTCGCTTACCCATTCCAATCATTGTAGTTGTATCTGCCACAATTTCAGTGATGATTGTCCTTATGATGATTAAGCAAATGAAACACGCAAAGCCTAAAGATACTGCCAATCAATACGCACCGCTCAATACTTTGAACCTTTCAAGGCGTGAGGATATTTATCTTTACAAGGCCGTCAAACGTGAACGCATCCAAAAGAGTAATTCCTCTGGTTCCTCCGGTAGTGGTAGGTCTTTTTCTTCTTCAAGTGGCAACTCTTATGGAGGACGCAGCGGTAAGTTTTAATTATCTTGCCAAATTTATCCAAAATCCAAAGTTCTAAATAAAATCATGATGAAATATAATTTCGTCAACTAAACAAAGTCCCAGCAGAGTATGCTGGGATTTTGTTGACAGTTAGACAAGCATTTGTTTTGTTAATTTAACTAACGGTTATACAGTTGTTTGGACACACTTTGATACACTCTTCACACTGGGTACATTTTTCTTGATCGATTGTAGCAAAACCGTCGGCAACATGAATGGCATCAAAAGCACAGGCTTTTTCACAGCGTTTGCATCCGATACAAGCATGAGTACACGCGGCACGTGCTTCTCTTGCTTTGGCTGAACTGCGACAGCGAACAGCTACCGTTGCGCTTCTTGGTACAAGCTCAATTACGTGACGGGGGCAAACATTCACACACATGCCGCAAGCAGTGCATTTTTTATCATCAATGACGGCAAGGTCATTTTCAATGGTTAAAGCATCAAACTTACAAACATTCACGCAGTCGCCAAGGCCGACGCAGGAATACTGACAAAGTTTAGGACCGCCAGCGAAGGCAACCGCCGCAGCGCAACTTTCAACACCACTATATTCATAGCGGATACCAGCGATTTCATTGGCGCCCTGACATAGCACACGAGCAACCTTTGGTTCTGATGCAGTTGCACTAACACCCATAATTTCTGCCAAAGCTTGCACTGTTTTTGACCCACCAGGCGGGCAACCGGTGATAGGCGCTTCGCCCTTGGCAACAGCTTCGGCAAAGCCATCACATCCGGGATATCCGCAGGCGCCGCAGTTAGCCCCTGCAAGATTATCGCGGATAAGAGCGACTTTTTCATCAACAGGAACCGCAAAGACCTTATCAGCAAAGCTTAAAATAACCCCAAATACAATTCCTAGACCGCCCATCACAAGAAGGGCATTCAGAATATCTAACATCTTTCCCTCCTTATTTCACTAAACCAGTAAAGCCCATAAAAGCAACCGCCATCATGCCTGCTATAACAAGACTGATGGAAAAGCCACGGAAGGGCTTGGGAATATCGGAAGTTTCCAAACGCTCACGAACGCCAGCCATCATAACGATAGCGAGTAGGAAGCCTAAGGCACCAAAAACACCGCTTAATACTGATTCGATCAAGCCATAGCTTGACTTGATATTCAGTAAGGCAACACCTAAAACCGCACAATTTGTGGTGATTAGAGGCAAATAAATACCAAGCGCGTTATATAGTGCAGGCAGTGATTTTTTCATGAACATTTCAACAAATTGCACCAACGCCGCAATAATGAAAATAAAAGCGATCGTGTCCAAATACTTCAGATCGTACGGTTCAAGAAGATAAGTATACGCTACCCAGGTAAAGGCAGAGGCCAAGCCCATAACGAATGTAACCGCCAAGCCCATACCGATTGAGGTTTCAACTTTTGAAGAAACACCAAGGAAAGGACAGTTGCCCAAGAAACGAGAGAAGATATAGTTGTTACATAGAATGCAATCAACCATAAAAAGAAAGAAACCAACTTCAGCTAATCTCATGTTCTGCCTCCTTCTTTTTGGAGCTAAACTTTTCAGTTACTCCATTAATTATACCAAGAGCTAATCCATATACGATAAAGCCACCTGGAGCTAAAATTAGTAACAGCATTGGCTGAAAATGCGCACCAAACACTTGATAGTCAAAGATTGTTCCAGCGCCAATCACTTCACGGATGGCACCAATGAGGAGCAGGCCCAACGTAAAACCGAGACCCATACCAAGACCATCCATGGCAGATTCACCAACATTATTCTTGCTTGCAAAAGCTTCAGCTCTGGCAAGAATGATACAGTTAACCACAATAAGTGGAATGAATATACCTAAGGATTCATACAGTGAAGGTAAGAAAGCTTGCATTATCATCTGTACCATGGTAACAAAGGTACAAATCACAACAATAAATGCAGGAATACGAACTTTATTGGGAATAAAGTTTCTCAATAAAGAGATAACCACGTTAGACCCCACTAGAACGAACGTTGCAGCCAAACCCATACCCACGCCATTAATAGCGCTGGTGGTAACAGCAATAGTTGGACAGGTCCCTAAAACTAAGCGGAATACTGGGTTTTCTCCAAAAAGTCCATTGGTAAATACCTTTCCAAGTTTATTTTTTGACATTCTTTTTCACCTCCCCATAAACTTTGCGCTTGGTATAGCGGTCGATAAGAGGCGTCAAACAGTTCATAAACAAAATCGCATAGGTGACGCCCTCAGGATAGCCGCCCCACTTACGGATTACAACAACAATCACCCCGCATAAAATGCTGAAGATTGCCTGCCCAACTTTAAGCATGGGTGTTGTTACATAGTCGGTCGCCATAAATACGGCACCAAAGAGAACGCCTCCGGTTAAAACAGTGTTTAACGGATCGTTCCCGACTATCAAGGAAAAGACAACGACAGTTCCAATAAACAGCGTGGGAATAAGCCAAGTAATGGTCTTAGTAAACAAAAGATAGGCGAGACCAAGCAAAATCGCAATTTTAGCCACTTCTCCGATAGCGCCAGGTACGTTGCCAATGATAAGATCCCAAGTGGAAAAGGTTGATGATAAAGGCGTTGCAGCTGCCACGGTATCAACGCCAACCTTCGCTGTAGAAGAAAGCATCGCACGAATAGGCTCATAAGATTTGGTCATCAGTGCTGGCCAAGACGCAAGTAATACACCACGAGCAAATAGCGCCGGGTTCATGAAATTCTGCCCTAACCCGCCAAAGAGCTGTTTAACCAGAATAATAGCGATGGCAGAACCGAGTGCCGGCATCCAAAGTGGTACAATACTTGGCAGGCTTAATCCTACAAGTAAACCGGTTACTGCTGCGGAAAGGTCAAAGACAGTGACCTTTTTTCGGGTCAACAACTGCCACATAAGCTCACACAGCACTGCGCTAAGCGTAGATACTAATAGTACTAAAGCTGCGCGCTTTCCAAAAAAGTAAAGACCACAAAGCGTTGTTGGGAGTAAGCTAATCAACACGTTGCCCATCAGAGAGCGCGTCGTTTGCTTATCCACAATATGTGGTGCTGGAGATACACGTAAAGTCATGCTTTTTTCCTCCTTACAGCAAGAGTATCTTTACCAAGCTTAAAGGTTGCCGTTAATCTGCGTTTTGCGGGACACACGAATGAACAAGCACCACAAAGAATACAATCTTCAAGGCCACTTTTTTCGGCATCGTCCAGACGATCCTGAATAAGCAGTCCACGCAGTTCAACAGGATTGAGCCTTGTTGGGCAAACGTCCACACAACGTGCGCAGCGAATACAGTTGGTTTCTTCGGCAAGCTTAGCTTCCTTTTGAGATAGAACAACAAAGCCGTTGTTTTGCTTAGATAACGGTACTTCGTCATTAGGTATACAAACGCCCATCATGCTGCCGCCCACAAAAATTTTACCGGGTTCAGTAGCATAGCCACCGCAGAATTCGACAGCATCTTTGGTTAATGTGCCGTTTGGTAACAATAAGTTTGCAGGTTCTTTCACTTGTCCGGTGGCAGAACATAGACGCTTAACAAGAGGCTTTCCCTCATAAACGGCATCAGCTATAGCGCTTACCGTAGCAACATTTAACACAATGGTGTTTATATCAATTGGCAGACCGCCTCTGGGCACCTCACGCTTCAGCACAGCTTCTATCAGTTGCTTTTCGCCACCTTGCGGATACTTGGCTTGAACCGTAGCAAATTCAATGCCTTTATATTCTGGCACTAAGGCTTTAAGAGCAGCAATAGCAAGTGGTTTATTATCTTCAACGGCGATAATGCCACGCTCAACATTCAACGACTTTAATACAATTTTAAGCCCTTTGAAAATACTTTCAGGCCGCTCCATCATTAAGCGTTCGTCGCTTGTAAGAAAAGTCTCGCACTCACAGCCGTTTACGATAATGGTATCAGCTGACTTGCCTTGCGGTATAGATAGCTTGACATGGGTTGGGAAAGCAGCCCCTCCCATTCCACAGATGCCGGCATTACGAACAATAGAACAGAGTTCTTCGGCTGGAAGCGCCTTGGGATTTGCGCAGGGATTTAGTTCCACCCATGAATCCTGTTTATCATTTTCAATGGCGATAAAAGGCGAAGGCATTTTGCCAAACATTTGCATAGCGCCCACTTCTTTAACAGTACCACTGACGCTTGCATGCACATAAATGCCCCAGTCGCCGCCCGGTTCGGCAATTACTTGGCCTAACTTTACTTGGTCGTCTTTTTTAACAACAGGCTTTGATGGCGGTCCGATATGTGTATCAAGCGGGATATAGACAACCGAAGGGCTAAAAGGCTTACTTGGTTGATTACCAGTTAACCCCTTCTTCTCATCTAACTCCTTATAAGGATGAACCCCTCCACGAAAAGTTAATAAGCTCACGTTCTTCCCTCCCTTACTTCACTTCTAAAGCATTGTTGGCTTCATCACCCAACAACTGCTCATAAGCCGCATTAATAGCTTGTACAACTGCCTTAGAGGTATACGTTGCGCCACTAATGGCATCAATATCCTCGATGGTAAGCGGAGCCACTTTGCCAATTAGCATCTGGGCGAATTCCGGTTCTAAAACCTTGGTGCCACGCCCTTCGGTTTCAACAAAGCTATCATCACCAATTATAATATCGGTAATGGACTTGTTAGCGTCAAAAGTAACTTTAATAGCCACAGGGCCAACGCCACCCGGCGCGGAAGCGGATACAGTTCCACCTTGGAAAACAGCGCCTGTATCACCATTGTTGTTGTCAGCGACGCTCTCTCCGCCGTCATTTTCATCGTCACCGTCTTTGCCATCATTACCCAACAACTGCTCATAAGCAGTATTAATAGCTTGAACAACGGCCTTGGAGGTGAAAGTTGCGCCACTAATGGCATCAATATCCTCGATGGTAAGCGGAGCCACCTTGCCAATCAGCATCCGGGCAAATTCAGGTTCTAAAACCTTGGTACCACGTCCTTCGGTTTCAACAAAACTATCGTCACCAATTATAATATCAGTAATGGACTTGTCGGCGTCAAAAGTAACTTTAACAGCTACGGGGCCAACACCGCCCGGAGCGGAAGCAGATGCTGTTCCACCTTTGAAGATAGGTTCGGCATCGTCAGCGTCACTACTGTCGGCACTGTCACCAACATCACCGTCAAGGCTATTATCGGTATCATCACTCTTGGTACCGTCATCGCTATCAATAACACCGTTTATATCATCACTTTCTTCATCACTTACTTCGCCACCACCACTTAACAGCTGCTCAAAAGCGGCATTAATAGCATCTACAACCGCCTGTGAGGTAATAGTTGCTTTGCTGATAGCATCAATGTCTTTGATGGCAAGCGGAGCCGACTTGCCAATGAGCATTTGAGCAAATTCGGGCGCTAAAACCTTATCACCAATGCCTGGGGTTTCCGCAAAGCTGTCATCACCAATCTTAATATCAGTAATGATCTTGTTATCATCAAAGGTTACTTCAACCACAACTGGACCAGCAAAGCCTTGTACTGACGCAGTCGCTGTTCCGGCAGAGAAAACCATCCCCCCGGACGATAGCTGTTCAATAGCAACATTGATGGCATCAACCACCGCTTGCGAGGTGATGGTCGCTTTACTAATCGCATCAATATCGTTAATGGTAAGCGGAGCCGACTTGCCAATGAGCATTTGGGCAAATTCGGGCGCTAAAACCTTATCGCCAATGCCTGGGGTTTCCGCAAAACTGTCATCACCAATCTTAATATCGGTAATGGTCTTGTTGTCATCAAAGGTTACTTCAACCACAACAGGACCGGCAAAGCCTTGAACTGATGCGGTCGTTGTTCCTGCCTTAAAGCCACCCAAGTCAACAGGAGCTTTTAACAGGTCTACTACCTGCTTAACAACGCTATTGACCCCACGGGTAATCGCATTGGTGGTAATAGTAGCGGCAGTAATGCTATCAATCGTTGAGTCATCAGCCTCATCGCTTTGCTTAATGACTCTAAGAGGGGCAATCTTGCCTTTGAACTGGTCGGTAAATTTCGGTTCTTTTGCTTTGGCGCCAAGACCTGCCGTTTCCGCAAAATTGGCTCCACCGACACTAATACCGGTAATTATTCCATCGGGCGTTAAGCCGACAGTCACTTCAATATCACCGCCATAACCCTTTGCGGTAATAACGCCTACATAGCCAATAACCTCATCACCTTTTTTACCCACAAAAAGTTGGTCGATGCTTAATTCCTGCTCCCCCTGGAAAGGCTCAAACTCAGCATCTGCCAATACGGCTTTGCGTGCCTTGTCGGCATTTAAAGCCTCTTGGTCTTTAATGGGGCCTTTAGTGATCAGGTTTGTCCCGGCCAAGCACAGCGCCGCAACCAACATAATGATTGCAAGTACTAACCAAGCCGGCATTTCCTTTTTCATACAGACCATCCCTCCTGAATTATTGCATATTTAAAAGATGTGAATCGAGTGGACGACCCAACATCTCTTGAGCCAATGAATAGTTACGATTTTTCAGTGCCTCCCTGATAGCAGTACTTGACACAATCAGGCCTTCAGTGGTCTTGACCGGTGGCACAACAATTAATTGAAGATTTCTTTGATTACACAATTCCCGAAGCTTTACATGGTCAGTTTTTGCAGCAAATCCGAAGCGATGATTGTATCCGATAACCAGCGCCTTAACTTGCATGGACTGTAAAAGTAACTTGTCAAGAAAGTCTTCTCCCGACATTTGCATCAGCTGCTTATCAAACGAACTAAATGCTACCGTATCAACCCCATAATTGAATAAAATATCGGTTTTTTCTTGAAGTGGGGTCAATTCTTGATAGGCTTGATCGGGAAAGAGTATCTGTGCAGGAGATTGAGTGTACGTATGCACACAAATAAAAAAACCGTCACTCTCTTTTAAAGCCAGAGCGGCATCAATTAAGGCACGATGACCGCAGTGTACACCATCAAAGAAACCAAGACATACGACATAATCCTTGCCGCATTCGGGATGCAGCCCCAAAAACTCAATCAAAGCAAAGCACCATTCAATGAATTTTATGCACAAATGGTATCATGGAGCACAAAAACTGTCAAGGACTTTCACGCTGTGTTGACAGAACTTCTACTGTTTCATCTTGTGATTCTTCCAACAGAAATGATGAAGAAAATGCCGTCATGACTTGATTGCCTTCATATACGGTTACCTGTGCCCAGTATAGGCCTTTTCCAAGGATATAACCATTTTTATCTTTACCATCCCAGTAAACTGTAGTGCCAAACTTTGTTTGTGGGCGACTTATAGCATGCAATACGGGTTGAGCAACAATACTTCCCTGCGCATCATAAATGGCAAGAGAATATCGACATGGTCTTTCATGAGTAAAAGAAATGCTAAGTTCTTCACCTTTTATAGGATTAAAAATTGATGCCGTAGAAAGCTGTATAGGTTCGTGACAACTCATCTCGACGGACAATAGAGTGGAAGCTAAAGGGGCCATCCCATTGTCCACTCTTTCAGCAATAATGAGTACCGCATAGCCACTTTCAATATCCGGAATGTTTTCTAACGCCAAAGAACGCTCCTGATAACCAGGGCTGGATTTTATATTCTCGTGAATAACTTGCGCACCATCAAATAACCACTGCCCTTCCTTGCGATAAACCAATAAATATGAAAGATTGGCAGGTTGATGAAGAATAAAAGAAAAATAGAGCGAGTCGGATTCTTTTGTTAAAATTCGAGAATCAAAAGATAAGCCGGTAAGTGAACTCTGGATATACGGTACATTTTGAGCTTGAACGACTACAAAGTCGCTATTTTCCGGAAAACTTTGAACACTGGAGGGGCCAAGGTTATCCATTAAAAAACGCTTACACTCTTCCAAGGTGATAACACCGTTACGGTTTTCGTCCGCCTGAAAATGAAAGGAGGCAGAGAGCGCCGATTCAAGAGCCAAAGTGAAGTAGCTACCCCCTAAAAGATTGTTGCTTCCACCAGACCAATTATAGCTAAGTTCATCCGCTCCACTTGATGTAAGGATTATAATATCGTTTGGTATAGAAACAGGCCGGAGCTTATTCTGCCAGCCGCCCTTCGGAATAATGGATCCGGAATAACAACTATCAAGAAAAAGTATTTTTTGACCAGGTATGGTGGATAGGTATTTTAACAAATCTTTCCCCCATACCCTATGTTGTATTTTACCGTCAGAAAACAAAAGTGAAAACCAACTATCAGCCCCCATTTTTTCACCATGTGTACTGATGTATATAAAAGAAGTGTCGTTTTCTGTTGCACCTTCAAAAGCTGAGTGCAAACTGTTTTGTAATCCAATCTTATCAAGAGGTTGGTTGATAATGGTGGTCACCTTGTCGTAGCCACGAAGATCATCGGACAGAATGCGCCGCATAGCCTGTGTTGTTCCAAGCGCAGAAGGTGCCATGCTGTCTTGAGTCACAAACTCGTCGCAGGCAATTAATAATGCACGTCTGTGTTCAATACTGGAAATATCAGCAATCGTTTGAAGGCTGATCATACAAAGACATAGCAGCAGTCCGATATGCCGTCCAAAACGCAAATCAACCTCCTAAATACTTTTGTTACAATTATATGAATAACCCTTCCATTCGTCAATAATAAACCCGCCCTGAGGCGGGTGTGATATTAAAATCCATTTTCCTTGTTTAATGCATCGATTTCATGCTTACGAAGCGGCGGGTTACAGGATTTACAAGGTGTAAATTGGCTGTAATTCGCATCGTCTAATTGACCATAGGTAAACTCGCCTTTTAAAGGTAACCAACGGCTCTTAACACCACGACATCTCGCATCGGCATGATAGTTTTTACCGCCAGTGGGATTATAATATAGCTTTAAATCATCACTGGGGTAGGCGTGAAAGCGGCCCGGATTATCGTCCCAAACCAGAACCTTAGTATTGACCTTAATATTATTCCACACCCAAGCCATGTTAAATCCATCATCGTTGGTTTTGCGCTGGACACGCACACATCCGTGACTTGCTTTAGAACCCAGTAGCCCTTCTTGGGAACTGTAATCTTTATAGTTGGTTGCCTCGTTAAGAATATAGGGTACTTCATGAATCAGACAACCGCCATTAATACGCATGGCCATGTCGCAGTAAAGGTTACCTGCCCAGAAGCCGCCTGTACGAGAAATAAGGAGAAATTCTCCAGAGGGGGTTTCATTCCAAGGTTGTTGCTTGGTCGGCAGGCCTGTAGAAATCAACAAAGTAGTGAAAAGTTTACCTTCCTTAAAAATTAACATTTCTTGGGTTAATTTATCAATCAACATACCAAAATCCGCACGCGGAACAATGGTGTCTAAGCGATTGGTTTCAACATAGCCTCGAATCAACTCATCAGAATTGCCCCAGCCGGGCCGGCTTTTGCAATTGGGTCCATAGCTTGAATTAAAAACCTCCACATAAGACCAACCATTATCTAATGTTTCTAAGATATTGACACCCTGTGATTCACAGGTGATTTCTCCAAGAACATTGTCATTTTTCATGCTTGTATCGGGCGTTGCCCGCAGACGATACATTTCTTTTTGGTCGCCTTTTCGTGTTGCTGCCTTAACAATGGTTATTGGTTGGATCATAACATTCCAAATAGCTTCTTCGTCCATCTTTCCTACAGGCAAAGTCCAATAGTTGGAGCCCAACTGTTCTTGAGGCACATGCTCTGCGGTGGGGGGTTTATAAGATATGGTTTGCTGTGTTGCTGGTGTGTCAATAACATGAGAGGCGTCAAAACCTGTGTCAACCGTTGACCATGATTCTTCAGTTGACTCAACCTGTTCTTGCATTGGCTCGCTTACAGACTCCTGTAGCAAGCCATTTGCGTCTCGCATGGTCAAGACAATATGGTGTGGCTGGCTAAAAAAACCAGTTTCATCGCTTAGCTGTACGGAAATCATATGACTGCCGGGCGCTACCTGCATATTATGATAAAGTCCGTTCCAAGACAGTGTGTTTTCTCCTTGAACGGCTTGTTTTGAAGCAACTGTTTCGATCATTCCGTTGATATTCGCACGGAACATTAAAGTTCCCGGCATGTTCACATGGGCTGTAACTGACCATTCCTCCCCCTGTGTTATTTCTGCCGAGCTAATAATCATGGACTGAATGATGGGCGCTTCTTTACCAATAGTGATAGGGACGCTTTGTTCTGCTGAACTTTGCCTAAAATACAAAACATAGTCCCCGGGAGACATATAACGGTTGTTGTTGTCCATGCCATTCCAATAAAAAGTATTTGTGCCGACAATAGTAGGAATGCCGGTGAACAAAATCATCTCAATGCCAGAAGACGAAACCAACGCAATTTCGGTTGGATCTTCAGTAAAAGACTGAAAAATAATACTCTCGGTTTTTCCGGGACGAATAAAAAGCGGCTGAACTTCAAGTGCGTAGACACTTGAAAATAACAACATGAATGAAAATAAGATTGATAATCGTTTTTTTATCATAAAGTCCCCCTTTGCACAGTCCATGTTAGCATATACCCATGTTTCAATCAAGTAAACTTTATTAACAAGTTATGACAAAACGCCGCACAATCGTGCGGCGTGATAAAATAAACGACATTCAAGAAAAATTTACTCTTCATCCTCTTCTTCCGGTAATTGTGCATCATGGTACACTTCAACCACATCGTCATTGTCTTCAAACATATCCAAAAGTTTATGAAACCTTTCAAGCATCTCAGGATCATTGATTTCTTTGGTCATCTGCGGCAGCTGGGCGCGCTCAGCCGATAAAAAGGAGTATCCTTGAGCTTCAAGAGCTTCACGCACGGAAGAAAAATCGTTGGGTTGGGTGAGAATTTCAAATACATCGTCATCTGCTTCAAAGTCCTGAGCGCCAGCTTCCAAGGCGTGCATCATCACCTCGTCTTCATCCATATTGTCGCTACGTTCAATAACAATTACACCTTTATGCTCAAACAAATAACCAACTGATCCGGTCTGCCCCATACTTCCACCATTTCTGTCAAAGATATGTCGTACGTCGCTTGCTGTGCGATTACGATTATCTGTCACAACATTAACTATTACAGCAATGCCGCCAGGACCGTAACCTTCATAAGTAATCTCCTCATAAATTACATCCTCAAGCTCTCCAGAAGCCTTTTTGATACTTCTTTCGATATTATCATTAGGCATATTATTGGAGCGAGCTTTGGCAATCACATCTCGAAGCCTGCTGTTATGTGTAGGATCGCTACCACCTTCTCGAACGGCCATGGCTATCTCTCTACCAATTTTAGTAAAAATAGCCCCCTTTGCAGCATCTGCTTTCCCTTTTTTATGCTTAATATTTGACCACTTAGAATGTCCAGCCATTGTAAATTCCTCCTAAATGTTTCTAAATGTTATTTTATCATATACATAAAACAGCGCTAAATATCTAACCTGCGCCTTTATTTAACTGATTGAGAACAGAGAGGGCTCTATCAGGATAATTGGTAATTAAACGATCAACACCTTTAAGAATTAAGGATTTCATCGCTTGATCTTCATTAACAGTCCAGGTATTTACTTGCAGGCAATTAGTATGCGCTTGAGCAACCGTATCTTCAATTAAAAGAAGTTCATGATATTCAGGATGAATGGCATCAACACCCAATGTCTTGGCGTACTTCCAAGGCTCAACCATAGTGTGAGCATACAGTAATCCACAGTAGGCTTTTGGCTGCAGATTCTTCAAAGCAACCATACTGTGGTGGTTAAATGAAGAAAAGAGTACTCTTTCTTCCATTCCCAAAAGCGCAACACACTCAAGGCACTTTTCTTCAAGTATTGGGTTGGCTGTCCGGCTGTTTTTTAGTTCAATATTGATATGCATGTTCGTGTCTTTTACAAATTCAAGTATCTCTTGGAGAGTTGAAAGCTTGGCATTAGCATATTCAGGATGGGTTCGATTGAATTTGAGTTTTTTTAATTCAGAATAGCGCATATCAGCTATACGACCAATCCCGTTTGATACCCTGTCAATACGCTCATCGTGGCATACAACCAAAAGGTTGTCTCTGGTAAGTTGTACATCAATTTCGATACCGTGAGCACCCAAATTATTGGCTAATTCAATAGCTTCAATGGTATTTTCAGGTGCATAGCCTGATGCACCCCTGTGAGCAAAAACCTGTGTATTCATATTTATCCCCAAAGTATTTTTCACTACTGACTCCTTGCTTTTTCTCTTCGAGCAAGGGCACTGTCAAGAACAACACCCAAAAAGCCTAAAATAATCATTAAGTAATATGTGTAAAAACGCCAAACCAACATGGCGGGAAAAATTAAAGATTCAGGAAAAAAAGAACCTAGGAAAACATAAAATCCCCCCTCTTGTGCTCCAGAAGCGCCTGGCAGCGGAGTGAAACTGGCCGCTATGTATAACATCACTTGCATAGTGAAAACTTCGATATACTTGGCATTATTAAGTCCAAAACCACGATAAATAAAGTAAACAGTGCTGAGTAAAGCAAAAACTTGGAATATCGAAAGCAAAAGTAATACTAAAAACTGAAAAGGATGACGAGAAATAAGCTGCACACTGGCTTGGAAATCTTGGATTCCAGCATCCCATTTAGAAATCGACTTTGCCTTATCTTTAATGATACGAAGCACATACAATATATGCACTATAAAAGCGATAATGGAACGAACAATGTTTTGGTTAATAGATAACAATAGGACAATCACAATTACCAAACCATTGACAAAAAATCCAAGGCCTAAAAACCAAATGCCAACGTGCATTCTTTCAGCAATAAAGGATGGATAACGAAACCAAAGTACGGTGCCGACGAGCAATAAAGCACACTGCCAGCAAAAGAATTTAACCGTGTAAGCAGACAATGAAGTGCCAGGCGCAATACCCCGACAACGCATGGCATGCACCTGCATTGGTTGACCGCCGGTTGCGGCCGGAGTGATGGATGAATAGTACACACCAATTAGTCCGACGAGGTAGTTATCCCTCATCTTAGTTTTGATTTTTTGAAAATAATAATATAGATAGCAAATAAAGGCTTCCAAAAATAAGTGAACAAAAATACATACAAGGGCACCCGTCATCCATAACTTTCTGGAAGTGGCGACCACTGATTTGACTTCAGAAAGGTCACCTGATTGAAGGGCAAGGTACAATATCACAAAAAATGGGCCGACAACTATAAGGGCTGTAAAAATTCGTTTGGGTAAAATTTTTCTGCTTTTCATGAACGCCTACTTTCTATGAAAAAATCTTTTCTGGAAAAAGCAAAGCTGGAAACAAAAACAAGTAAAAACCCGAATGTCGCAGCAATAAGGGACATGATCATAGGTAAGTTGTTGCCAATTACTACCTTGAAAGAATACAGGCTGAATGGTGTAAAATACTTAAGTATCTTGCTGGCGCCGTCTAACCGAGAAAGTCCCTTAATAATTGCCCACAGAACAAATAATATATCCAGTAATTTACTAATCTGATCATTGGGAGAAAACACGGCACTAAAAAGATAAAAACCGGTAGGTAAGAAAGAAAAAAGCATACTCTGCAATAGGAGAATGTCGATTTGATTAACCGTTTCCCTCCACTGATCAAACACAAGTGGAGCTATACGATATAGTCCGCTGATTAAAACATGTTGACACAATACTGAAAATGAAATCGCAACAAATACTGAAAACACAATATTGCTCAACCATTTCTCCGACACAAAAAAGAAACGCGCTTTCTGCCTTTCCATCATCTGGACATACAGTCTCTTGATACTTAAGCGGATAAAAATCATATTGATTAGAGGGACAACAAAAGCGAACAAAAGCGACGTGAAATAATCCTGCGGATTAATTGCCGCATCAATTCCCACAAACCTTGAAAGGGAAGGATTGCTTAGACGCCAAGCTTCAACACCCCGCGGAACACCTTCCACAGGAAGTCGATAGGTAGCGAAAACTCCCAACACAAAAAGCATACTAATTGCAAGAAAGGGTATCACATAAATTTTGAGCCTTTGCATACGATACTTTATGACACTCATTCTTCAATGCTCTCCTCTGCCCTTACTTCCTCGTATATCCAAGCATCATGATAACCGCCAATAAAATCAAGCACTTTGTAATCTTTAAGTATGTTAAGCAAAACATTCGGGCTACCGGATAGCTTTAAAGTAACTCGATCATAATTGATGGTTAACTTCTTATCCCATACCTTAGCAAAAGCATCGGCCTCATCAGCTTTTTCAAATACAATATGATAGATTTTTTCTCTCGCTAATTGCATTTCGGTGTCCTTAAGTTCAGTGATTGCCTCCCCATCCATACATAAAATCACACGATCACAAATAAGACTAAAATAATCAAAGCTGTCCTGCAAAATAAGCACGGTTTTCCCATTTTTTTTAAAAGAAAGTAGCAAATGTATCACATGAGAACGTTCGGCATTATTAAGGCAGGTAAAAGGCGATAGAAGAACATAGGCCTTGCTTTCTTCACATAACGCAAGAAGGAGGGCTAATTTTTTCCTGTTTTTTTCTCCCAAGGTACGAAACAATCCAATAAGGTTTAAATCAAGTTTTTGCACAAGGGAACTAAAAAGCTCTTTATTATGTCGCTGATGCATTTTTTGATAAAGCTTAATAAAATCAGCAATCTTTTCATCTGGTGAAAAAGCATCTTCAAATACTTGAAAAGAAACGGTTGACCAAAGCTCTTTTCGTTGACTGCGGCAATTTTTTTCAAAAAAAAGAACTTGACCATCATCAGGCTTATAAAGTCCCTGTAAAAGAGAAAGGACACGCTCATGCATAAAGCTATCAGCGGAGAGAATACCCAGGGTTTCTCCTTGTTCCACCACGAAAGATAAATTGTTTATGGCGCCAAACCCATCTCCATGCATGGAAACATCCTTAAATTTAAACAATGCCATCATTCCTCCTTCTGTGATTATACCAAAATATTAGGTATGGGGACAAGCCACTTGGAATCAAACCTAAAAAAAGTAGTAACGGTGTGGCAAAAGCGGCAAAAGCCCTACCTTTACCTTGACGCTTGAAGATAAAAAATGTATAATTATTTTTGTATTGAAGGCTATGAGCTGCAAGATATATTTTGCAGCCACACGCTATGTTTATAGGAGGTTACAATGGCTAAAAAATTTACCGTAGACGGTAATGGGGCAGCAACGCACGTTGCTTACGCGTTTAGTGACGTATCGGCAATCTATCCCATCACACCGTCTTCCAACATGGCCCAATACTCTGATGAGTGGGCTGCCCAGGGTCGAAAAAATATTTTCGGCCAGACCGTCAAGGTGCAGGAGATGCAGTCTGAAGCTGGTGCCGCAGGTGCCGTTCATGGTTCATTAGCGGCTGGCGCACTGACCACTACGTTCACCGCTTCTCAGGGACTTCTGCTCATGATACCTAACATGTACAAAATCGCCGGTGAGCTTCTCCCTTGCGTTTTCCATGTAAGTGCTCGTACCTTAGCAACCCATGCCTTGTCCATTTTTGGTGATCATAGTGACGTAATGGCTTGCCGTCAGACCGGTTTTGCTATGCTCGCTTCTTCAAGCGTGCAGGAAGCCCAAGACATTGCTCTGGTAGCTCATCTGGCTTCTATTGAGTCATCTGTTCCTTTCCTACACTTCTTTGATGGTTTCCGTACCAGCCATGAAGTTCAAAAGATTGATAAGATTGAATATGAAGAGATGGCAAAGTTAACCAACTTCGAAAAAATTGAAGCTTTCCGTGCCCGCGCCCTTAATCCGGAGAAGCCGCACCAGGCTGGTACTGCACAGAACCCAGACGTTTTCTTCCAAAACCGTGAGGCAGCCAACAAGTATTATGACGCTGTTCCCGACATCGTAGAAGAACAGATGAGGAAAGTATCCGAACTAACCGGCCGTAAGATTAATTTGTTTGACTACTATGGCGCCGAAAACGCCGAAAACGTTATAATCCTGATGGGTTCCGGCGCTCAGGCAGTGTACGAAACTGTTGATGTACTCAACAAAGAAGGCAAGCGTTATGGCTGCGTAAATGTGCACCTATATCGCCCTTTCAGTGTCGAGAAGTTTGTAGACGTTTTACCTGCTACCGTTAAGACCATCACTGTGCTTGACCGCACCAAGGAATCCGGTTCCATCGGCGACCCCCTGTACCTTGATGTTTGCACTGCGCTTCGTGAGGGTGGTAAGGGCGATATCCGCGTATTGGCTGGCCGCTATGGACTTGGTTCTAAGGAATTCAACCCCACTATGGTTAAAGCCGTTTTCGATAACGCCGATAAGGAAGATGCAAAGCATCACTTTACTGTTGGTATTAACGACGACGTGACCCATTCTTCTCTGGGGCTTGGTGAAACTCTTGATGCCGCTCCTGAAGGAACTGTTAGCTGCTTGTTCTACGGCTTTGGTTCTGACGGTACCGTCGGCGCAAACAAGAATTCCGTCAAAATCATTGGCGATCATACCGACATGTATGCCCAAGCATACTTTGCCTATGACTCCAAGAAATCAGGTGGTTTGACTGTTTCGCATTTACGTTTTGGTAAATCCCCTATTCGTTCTACCTACCAGATTGACTCTGCCAACTTCGTCGCTTGCCACAAGCCCTCATATGTCACCGCATATGATATGGTTAAGCCGCTGAAAAAGAATGGTGTCTTCCTGCTCAATTGCCCCTGGTCTGCCGAAGAGCTTGACTCCCATCTGCCCGCCTCCATGAAGCGTGCCCTTGCTAAAAAGAATGCCAAGTTATATACCATTGATGCTACCGATCTGGCCGCACAAGTCGGCATGGGCAACCGTATTAATACCATCATGCAGGCCGCTTTCTTTAAACTGGCGGATATCATCCCTTATGAAGATGCTGACCGCTACATGAAAGAAGCCGCGCAAAGGAGCTACGGTCGTAGAGGTGATAAAGTTGTTAAGATGAACTGGGATGCCATTGATATTGCTATCTCGGGTCTCAAAAAGGTAGAAGTGCCCGCTTCCTGGGCGGATGCCACCACCGGTGGAGAGCCCCCACATGTTGAAGCGACGGACTACTTCAATTCCACCATCAAACCGGTGCTAAATCAGGCTGGTGACGATCTGCCCGTGTCCGCTTTCTCCCCCGATGGCTTTGTGCCCACTGCCACTACCCAGTATGAAAAACGTGGTATTGCTGTCAACGTACCTGAATGGCTGATTGACAACTGTATCCAATGTAATCAGTGTGCATTGGTTTGCCCCCATGCGGCTATCCGTCCGTTCTTGATTAAGGAAGGCACTGAAAAACCTGCCTCCTTTGAAACCAAGAAAGCCACCGGTAAAGAGTTTGAAGGTTACGAGTTCCGTATCCAAGTCAGCACCCTTGACTGCGCGGGCTGCGGTAGCTGTGCTCAAGTATGTCCTTCCAAGGTAAAGTCTTTGGTCATGAAGCCTCTGGAAAGTCAGCAAATACAGGAAGCCAACTGGGACTTTGCAGCAAAGCTGCCTGAGCTTGACATCCCTGTCAACAAAAATACTGTTAAGGGAAGCCAGTTCTTAAAGCCCCTGTTTGAGTTTTCTGGAGCCTGCCCGGGCTGCGGCGAAACACCCTATGTTAAACTTGTTACCCAGCTGTTTGGTGATCGCATGATTATTGCCAACGCCACCGGATGCTCCTCTATCTATGGTGGTTCTTCGCCCACTGTTCCCTACACCGTTAACGATAAGGGCCATGGACCTGCTTGGGCTAACAGCCTGTTTGAAGACAATGCCGAGTTTGGCTTTGGTATTAGCCTTGCTTTCACCCAGCGTCGTGAACTGATTGCCGAAAAGGTTACCAAGCTCATCGGTCTTGGCTACACGGTAGGCGAACTTAAAGAAGCCGGCCAGGAATGGCTAGACAACATGAACGAAGGCGAGGCTTCCAAGGTTGTTTCCGCCAAGTTTGTTAAAAAGCTTGAATGCGGTATCGTCGAAGGTTGCCCATGTGAAGCTTGCCAGCTTGCCCGTGAAGTTCTCGAACAGAAAGACCTGCTCGTCAAGAAGTCCATCTGGATCTTCGGCGGCGACGGTTGGGCCTATGATATCGGTTTTGGCGGCCTTGACCACGTGCTTGCCCAAAATCAAGACGTGAACGTGCTGGTCATGGACACCGAAGTTTATTCCAACACCGGTGGCCAGGCATCTAAGGCTACCCCTACCGGCGCAGTAGCACAGTTTGCAGCCGCAGGCAAGCGTACCAAGAAAAAAGACCTTGGTGCAATGGCCATGACTTATGGCTATGTCTATGTTGCACAGGTTGCTATGAGTGCCAACATGTCGCAGTTGGTAAGGGCAATGAATGAGGCGGAAGCTTACAAGGGTCCCTCACTGATTATTGCCTACTCCCCCTGTATTAACCATGGTATCAACATGGCTAAGTCACAGGAGACTACCCGCCGCGCTGTCGCAGCCGGTTACTGGAACCTCTATCGCTATAACCCTGATAATGTCAAGGAAGGTAAGAACCCCTTCACCCTAGACAGCAAGGACCCGACGGATAGCTATCAAGACTTCATCCGTAGCGAAACCCGGTACACCAGCTTGCTCAAGTCCTTCCCCGAAGAGGCAGAAGTACTATTTGCTCAAGCAGAGGAAGATGCGCAAGAGCGCCTTAACCGCTACAAGAGTATGGCCGAGTAACTTATATAAAGTTGGCGGGACTGTCATAAATCGACAGTCCCGTTTTTCTTTTGTTATACTATTTAATGATTAGGTATACTAAATTATACCAAAAGAGGCTTTTGTGCAACCAGTATTACTTACATTTAATGTTAGTGAAGCAAAAGCCAATAAGCTTTTGCTTTTGTCTATATACTATAAGGTACGTGTTCAACCTGTTTTAAAAGAAGAATTCGGTTTTACCATTGCCTCAATTTTAGAGAAAATACAAATGAAGTAGTAATTACTCACAATACCTTTGATGAAGAAATGCTTGTGTTTGCATATTTCCTTCAAGCGCTGCTACAAAGCTTTCTGAAATCATGGAAAGAAATGGGTATAGAAACCGTTGTTCTAAAGGAAATGCTCACTCAAAACAACATTAAATGGACTCCCGCCGTCTTATATCATGAACTACTTGAAGAAGTCCGATGGTTCAATGACAATAAAGCACCCAAACAAGAAGAGTCAAATTAGTTTAACTTGTCAATCTTTTTAAGCCATTGAATGGTATCCTTAATCGTTTCTTCAAAAGAGCGGTAGGTTTGTCCAAGCATACGCTCTGCTTTTTCGTCGGAAAAATTGGAGTTACTATTAAGCGTATAGATCGAATATCTTGTAACGACCGGCTTTTTACGTGAAATTTTATCTTTAATAAAATAATATGGTAAGGCAAAGTAAGCTAAAAAGGTCGGTAAAATCGGCACAGGCTTTTTTCTTTTTCTATCAATGGCCTTATCAATGGCCTCAAAAAATTCCCTAATTGTAACGTAACGTCCAGGTATGAGATACTGTCCACGAAATTTTTGATCGGTTGCCAATCGATACAACCCGTCAACCAAATCACGAACATCAACAAAACTATATCCACCCTGGACGCCAACGGACAACTTACCACTTGCGTATTGGGCTAACATCGCTTCTTGGCTGCTCAACTGATAGCCGCCAGGACCAATAATGCCGCTTGGAAAAACCATACAGGCATTTAGTCCCTCATTGACAATAGCGTCAATTACAAGCTTAGAAGCTTCAGCCTTGGTTTTAGCGTATCCCCCTGTAACGAGCTTTGCGGAAAAACCGGTCTGCTCCTTGATTTGCTCGCCTCTTGGAGCTTCAGGCAGAGCATGTACGGAACTAATATAGATAAGCCGCATATTGTTTGAAACGCAGGCGTCAACAATATTTTTGGTACCGCCAACATTAATTTTTTTCAACCTGTTTGTCCTTTCTCCAGCGAAGGCTGATGAGCCCGGCACAGTGGATGACCGTCGCATCTTCCCATCCATGGAGAAAGAGTTGTATGGATAAAGGATCGGTTATATCGCCTTTTACCGTTTGAACCTCGATTGGTAAATGTTTAAATAGTTGATCATCGCTTAGTACCAAGGCTCTAATCTGATATCCCGCTTCAACCAACCTTTGTACAAGCACCATACCAAGATGGCCTGTTGCACCAGTAACTAAAAACCTCATGATGCCTCCTTGTTGTTTATCCATAGAAAAAGATAGAGTACCTAGAAAAACCATGCTTTGTATTGCTCAAATTATAAATGAACGATTTTTAAGCGTCAAGAAAAGCTTCTGCTAAAACAAAAATGCGCAGCCTAGCCGCGCATAAATAGTATCAGAAAATTTACCCCTTAACACCGCCTGAGGTAAGACCAGAAACCAAATGCTTTTCGATGAGCATAAATAAAACGATTACCGGCAAGGTTGCAAGCAAAGCTGCCGCAAACAAATAGTGCCATTCAATCATATTAAAGGAACTGAATTGCGTAATGCCGACGGTAATAGGCTTTTTGGTTGGTGTAGCGATCAAAACAGTTGAAATGGTATATTCATTCCACGAGTTGATAAACACGAAAATGAGAGTTGTAACAATACCAGGCGCTGCCATAGGAAGCAGAATGCGCAGAAGAGCGCCTACAGTTGAAGTACCGTCTATACACGCCGCCTGTTCCATTTCAGAAGAAATGGATATAAATGTGCCCCGCAAAAGCCAAATAGCAAACGCTTGGTTGAAGGCGGCGTTAATAAAAATTAAACCAAGAATGGTATTATTTAATTTAAGAGTAGTCATCAGCTGAGAAATGCCAACTAAAAGAACAACCGGAGCAAACATTTGACTCATGATAACAAACCCAAGGTAAGCCTTTTTGCCCTTAAAATCCATTCGAGCCATTGCATAAGCAGCAGGAATCCCACAAAGCATAGCAATTAACGTAGCGCCAGCAGAAAGAACCGCAGAGTTAAGTAAATATTGCGGTACACCGCGATTAAGAATATCAGTCATGTTGCTCCATATCCATTTTGTTGGGAAAATATACCTAAAGCGCATATCGTTGGCTTCTACCGGAGTACGAAAACCTGTGATAAACATAACAAAGTATGGATATAAAATAACAACACAGAGTACAATAACAGCTACATATTTAAAGCCTGTTAATAAGGCAGCCGCTATTTCGCCTTGATATAGCTTAATGAGACCTATTAAGTTCAGGAAAAAGATAGCAAAAAGCATCCATAGGAAACCGGTTGCCTGAAAGCTTAGTCCTTTGAAAGCGGAAATCGGGTCTTGCTCCTGCGTAAAAAGAAAGTCCATGCCTTGTTGAACAACGGGGGCGTCCAAAGCATTGTCATCTAACAAGAAAGGAATATTTCGATTAAATGTGTAGTTTGCATGCATCGCAAAAACGGGAATAAGCAGTAATGCAATTAAGGACAAAACACACGCAATAAGGAGCCTTCGATCTTTCACATGATATGCATGCTTATCTTGAATTTTCTGACCTGATTGATAGCTCAAAACCGCAAACAAGCTTGCAAGCACTATGGAACCAAAGGCAATTAACAAAATGTGACCTGATAACAAGCCCGACTTCATCCAACTCCATCCGTTACGGGTAAACTTGACACCCACTTCAAAGGCAACCATTGTTGTTGTCTCACCCTTTGAGTTAGTGCGATGGGTTACTGTTTCGTTCAGTTTGGCATCTTCACCAAAGGGGAGCATCGCATCTTGTGCTAAAGCCTTAGCTTCGATATATTTTTCACTATCGACAGGAGTATTTGCATGCCTTTTAGAATACACTATCTGCCGGAAGGAATAAACTGGCAAGGAAAGTAAAATAATAGACAATAATAGCGAAAGAAAGACGAGCAACAACCAGCGGTGCTTATTCCTGATTTTTTGTTTCTTAGTCATCAGTGTTCCTCCTTCCGCAGGGAGCTTACCATATAAATGCCGGAAACAATACATAGCACGACAAAGCCTATGACAGACAGCGCCGTAGCTGGACCTTTTTGTCGGTCATAAAAGGCACGCATATAAAGCAATGTGATCATCGTGTCGGTCTTGTTGGCGGGAGCGCCCTTAGTGATAGTGTAAATAATCGGGAAGGAATTAAAAACATAAATAATATTTAAAATGGTACTGACAGTCAATGATGGCTGGACAAGCGGGAAAGTAACATGCCGGAATTTCTGCCAAGCTCCTGCCCCATCCACAGTTGCCGCCTCATAATAGGCGCTATCTATTGATTGTAGACCAGCTAATATACAAAAGGTAACAAAGGGTATGGTCACAAAAATACCAACCCAACATTCCCACATAAACTCGATTTGATAGGATACACGCCAATTGATGGCATTCTTAATAATACCCAGGTTGAGTAATACGTTATTTAAGTTACCGTATTCGTACTTAATAATGTAGTTCCAGATAGATGCTTGAATAACCAGAGAGGTCGCCCAAGGGAACACGACGATAGAGCGTACAATTTTACGCCCAAACAGCTTTTGGTTTAGAAGAACAGCCACGCCAAAACCTATGAGCGTAGAAAAACCAACGACTGAAACAACCCAGATGAAGGTGTTAATCATCACCTGCTTAAATGCCGGGTCATTGATAGCTTTTTGGAAGTTTCCAAAACCCACAAAATCTCCAACAACGCCTGCCGGAGAAATATGGCTAAAGGATAGCTTAAAAACAATAGCTATGGGAAATACAATAAAGATGAGCATAAGCAGGATGCTTGGAAGTAGCCATAAATATGGCTCCCACTTATGTCGAACAAATACTGAATTCATGGATGAACCTCCATTTAGAAGACACTACAAGCAAGAAGGGGCTTGGCTGTGCCAAGCCCCTAAGTTGCTTATTTGGTAATCTTCTCCTGTAGTGCATCTAAGCCTGCCTGAATATCACCACCAACCAAGGCTTCCTGCTGAACAGCAATAACACCCTGTTTCACGTCGTTCCATTCGGGTTTGGCGGTCGGATAGAACCTGGCATTGCCAAGAACAGCTAACCATGCTTCAAAGTCGGGATTGATTTCGACAAGAGCTGCAACAGCGCTGTTAACAGCAGGCAAGAAATCTTCCATTGATACCCAGCCGACATAGTTTTCTTTCTCATAGAAGAAAGTAAGGAACTTACCAATCGCTTCGTTACGAGCCTTGGTTTGTTCTTCGTTCAATTCGGTTCTGGGCTTGAAAGCCATGATACGGTCCATAACACCAACACTACCGGAGGTTGCGCCCTCATTATGTGGAATATCGGCTACACCAAAGTTAATGTCACCACCCTTGTCTTTGATATAGGTTGGCATGTTCTGAGGAGCAATAACCATTGCGGTTTTGCCGGAAGCAAACATATCCTGATTGTCATAGCGGGTCTGAGTAGCGGGGTTAGGGTTGGTATAACCTTTGTTATATAGGCCAATGGCAAATTCTACAGCTTCCACATTCTCTTTTCTGTTTACATTCCAATTGCCTTCTTCATCCACAAAACCGCCGTTGTTACCCCATGCATAGTAGGCAAAAGCAGCCTGTCCTTCGTCGGTTGTCAGGTCCATGCCCCAAGGGTAAACTTCGCCGCCGTAAAAATCAATAATGGCTTGGCAAACATCTTCAAGCTCTGCCCAGGTTTCAGGCGGATTTTCTACACCGGCTTCGGTCAAAAGGTCAATGTTATAGTAAAGCGCGCGAGCGGAAGCCAGATCCGGAACGGCCCAGCAGACACCATCAATAACCGATTGCTCAATAAAAGAAGGGAAAAAGTCATCGAAAAGTTCTTCGGGGCAATAATCGGATACGGGAATGAGAAGGTCTTCGGTTGCATATTGAGCAAAGGTATCAATGTTGAGGATATCGGGAGCCATATTGTTGGAAATACGGGTTGATACAACTGTATGCACGTCGTTCCAAGAAATGACTTCCAAGTTCAGTTTGATATCGGGATTGGCTTCTTCAAACTTTTTAACAAAGTTGGATCCGTCCATCCCATTACCTAAGAACCAGTTTTGAGTGTTCGGACCATAATCGCAGATGATAACATCCAAGGTAACGGGTTCCGCTGCAGTTGAAACTGAAATTACGGACACCATGAGCAGGGCTGCTAGCAACAGAGCAAGCAATCTCTTCATAAGGATACACCTCACTTTATTTATTTGCCGTTTATACTCGGCATTGTTCAGTTTGATTGTAGGACAAAGTAGTGGTTCATGTCAAGCTTTTGCTGCTTTTGGTACTTCAATCTCTTGACAATACAAAAAACGAAACTGTATTTAAATTGAAATGTTTATAAGGCTCAGTTTAAATATACTCATTTTTGAAATGTTCAAGCTCCAGCTCAGCCTTTTCCCACGCTCGTATCGCTCTTTCCAAGGCAAGCTTGGTTTCATGGTAGGTTATTGATAACTCTCTTGACACATCGGCATTTTCATGAGTTCTGGGATCACTCAAGTTGATTTCCTGCTTGTGAACCTTTTCTTCAAGCAAAGCCACCTGTTCAAGGGCAAACTCTACCTGATCTTTTAAAAGATTAAATTCTTTTTTTTCTTCCCTTGTTCGTCTTCTTCGTTTTTGTAGCTCGGTTTTAGTGATACCATCCGTAACTTCAAGCAAGTTTTTTTCTTGTTCAAGGGTAGCCAAATAATCATCATAATTACCAAGATATTCATGAAGCTTGCCATCGGCAAAGTAGATTATTTTTGTTGCAATCCGGTTGATAAAGTAACGGTCGTGGGAAACACATAACAACGTTCCATCAAAATTTTCAAGGGCCTCTTCAAGCATTTCTCGGCTATCGGCATCCAAGTGGTTGGTCGGTTCGTCAAAGACAAGAAAATTATCGTGTTGTAACAATATTTTTGTTAGAGCAACCCTTGCCTTTTCTCCGCCAGAAAGGGTGTCGATTTTTTGGTAAACTTCATCCCCAGTAAACAGAAATAAACCCAGAGCACTGCGTATTTTTGTTTGATCAAGGCGAGGAAAGGCATCCCATACCTCGTCCAATATGGTCTTTTCTTGATTTAGTTTTTGCTGCTTTTGATCATAGTAACCTACTTGCGCATTGGTTCCAAAGTAAGCATAACCGGTATCGGGCTTCTGCTCGCCTAAAATGCATTCAATAAAGGTGGTTTTACCGCTTCCGTTAGGCCCGATTATTATAGCCCTTTCTTCACTTTCAAGATCCATACGCACGTTACTGAACAAGGTACGCTCTCCAAAAGACTTACTTAAATTACGTACCTTGAGGGCATCCCTACCGATACGCTCTTTAGATGAAAAAGAAAAGTAAATGTTTTTGGTGTCTTTGGGATTGTCCAAAACCTCTATTTTTTCCAGTTTCTTTTCCCTTGACTCGGCAGCTCGAATAGACTTTTCTCGATTATATGAGCGATACCTTTCAATGATTGCTTTTTGACGCTCTATTTCTTTTTGCTGTCTATCGTAAGCTCTTTGCTTGGCTTCAAAGCGTTCGACCCGCTGCTGCATATATTTTGTGTAGTTGCCCTGATATTGCTCGCTTTCACCAAAAAGGATTTCCAGCATATCGGTGCATACCTTATCCAAAAAATAGCGGTCATGTGAAACAACCATAACTGCACCGGAATAATCCTTCATATAGTTTTCTAACCAACTAAGTGCGTCAAGGTCAAGATGGTTGGTCGGTTCATCCAGTAAAAGAATGTCAGGCTTTGAAAGCAACACTTTGGCAAGATTAAGTCTGGTGATTTCACCACCGGATAAAGTTGAAGCCTTATCTTTTTGTCTTTCCTCTGTAAAACCTAAACCTACCAAAACACCTTGAATAAGTGAACGGGCGGCATAGCCATTGACCATTTCAAATTGATTGATAAGGCGGTCATATCGATGATATAGGGACCTGATTTCCTCTTCTGTTACAGCCTTTGCGAGCATAAGTTCCGTTTCTCGCAGTTTCTGTTCAAGTAAGAATACATTGTCAAATACTTTGGCTGTTTCTTCATAGATGCTAATATTACTATCAGGGATATCGTTTTGTTTTAGGTAACCAACTTTTAGCCCCTTATATAAAGAAAGGGAACCAGTATCGCAAGATAGTTCGCCTGCTAAAATCCTTAAAAGGGTAGTTTTCCCCGAACCGTTTACACCAACCAAACCCATCACCTGTTTTTCTTTGAGGGTAAAGTTGATATCTTTTAATACGGTTTTCCCGCCGAAAGATTTTGAAACATTTTGTGCTGATAGATATATCAAGGGCATCTCCTATCCGACTGCTTGAAAAAAGCCGGCACAAAGGCGCCGGCTCTGATTGTCTCCTGTAAATTAGACAAATCGCATAGCAAAAGTAAGCACAATAAACACAATAGCGGATACCTTTGTAAGAGTGGCAAGCCTACCTTGCATGGACTTATCTTTGTTTTTGCCAAAATAGCTGTCGCCTGACTTGGCGCCAAGCGCAGACAAGCCGTCTTCATCTCCTTTTTGCAAAAGCACAGAAATGATAAGTACAGCTGCAACCAACATTAGAATAATGGTAAGTACCAACTGAATTCCAGTCATCGGTAAAAATTCCCCCTTTTCTTTGACGCCGTTTATTTTATCACAAGAATCGTGTTTGTGCAAGTAAAATCAGCTGACATGACACTTTCTAATTGTTTTTTTGGGAAAAAATCTAATCATTAATGAGGTTTTTTATTTTTTTACCGCTTCCTGAAGTTTGTGCGCGTAATGTACAACCTCTTCTGGTTTCACCTTACATATCATACGATCATATGTCATGAGACCGTTAGTCTCGTCCTCTACGTCAGAAACCTGAGTATAGACCGCTCCACACAAACCTTTTTGAGCAAGCTTAACCACATCATTAAGCAGTTTCTGCAGGTTGCTGACAAATTCTTCTCTGGTTTCACAAATCTTGTACCCATAGGTCTTTTTTTGATTAAAGGAGTGTTCCAAATCCTTCCACACATAACCGCCATATTCAGATAACAGCAGAGGTTTATCACCTGCTTGCATTTTTAATGGTTTAAAGTAGATATGTCGTGAATCAAAGTCACTTTTCTTTTGCCGAAACCAGCCTGAGGTGGCATCAATCCATCTGGTTGGATCTTGTATTTTTAACAGTTCATACGCCTTATCGGCATTAAACTGTCCCCAGCCCTCGTTAAAAATTGTCCAAAGAACAATAGAAGGATAATTATTTAAGCATTCAACAATATCATGCATATGCTTTAGAAAAACGGTACGTACTTTTTTAGATAGATTCAAAAATCTGTCTGACACTTTTTGAAATCCTATGGTGGGCAGTACGGTATCACGCAGGTAAGAATAGCTGCCATTGTTAACCATATCCTGAAAAACAATCATGCCCAGTCGATCGCAATCGTAGTAAAAACGAGCGGCTTCAACCTTAATATGCTTCCGTAAGGTATTGAAACCAAGCGCCTTCATATTAAGGATATCTTTTTCATAAAGTTTAGGCGTGGCGGGTGTATATAAACCGTCACTCCAATACCCTTGATCAAGAACAGCATGGAAAAAATAAGGTTGACCATTGAGACAGAGTCTCTTTTTACCATTGATTTCCTGTATTTCTAAAGTACGTAAAGCAAAATAGCTATTGATTTCATCTTCACCTGATTTGACAGTGAAATAATATAAATGAGGATTTTCGGGGCTCCAATGTACAGGGTTCTCTATCTCAATTGAAAGTTGATTGCCAACAAAATCATATTCTTTTTCCTCAAATATTACGGAACCTTCTTGAATACCTTTGAATGTCAAATGAACGGTGTTATTTTCCGTCCTAATCCCAATGGTTTGGATATACTTTTGGGGAACAGGCTCTATCCAAACTGTTTGCCAAATTCCGCTAACAGGTGTATACCACATGCCGCCACGATTAACTTTTTGTTTGCCCCAAGGGTAGTCAGAATCAAGACCATCTTCCGCTTCTACGACAAGAGTATTTTTCCCTAAAATAATTGCATCGGTAATATCGAAAGAAAAGGGCAAATAACCGCCTGCATATTTACCAACCAACTCATCGTTCACAAATACACGTGTTTTTTGGTCTACTGCACCAAAGTGTAATAGAATACGATGATCCGCAAAGTCAATAGGCAACGTAAATTGTCTTGTATAGCGCATATGAGCAACACCATCATAACTTTCATGAATACCGCTTAATAAACATTCAGGACAAAAGGGCACCATTATTTTGCGTACCCCTTTGGATGAAACCCCATTAACCTGTACCTCATAGTCCCATTGTCCGTTTAGACATAACCATTTTTTGCGTTTCATTTGTGGCCGTGGATAATCATTCCATGGAATATCGGGCAAATTGCGACCTTCAACTGTGTACAGATGCTTATACATGATAATTATCCTTTCTATAGTGCTTTAAGTGTTCAGCGTGTAGATTTTTATGCACAAAAGCATTTGATACCGAGGCGGCAAGAATAGTGATACGATTAGTCAGCAATTATAGGCTTCATCACAAAAAAGCAGATTTTCTCACTGAAATCGTCCTCAAATCCTATGAAAAAAGGTTCTCGTTATAACTCGATCACTTCCACCCCCTTGATCGCTCGATCAATTAGTGCATCAATATCTAACGGGGCTTCTGCCTTTAATACTCTTTCTATTTTAGGACGTGTAACCGGATGCTTTGGGGTAAAGACTGTGCAGCAATCTTCATACGGCAAACATGAAGTTTCATAGGTATCAATTTCTTCTGCTAAGCGGATGATATCAACCTTGTCAAAACCAATTAATGGACGAAAAACAGGTTTGTTTACCACGGCATCAGTACAAACAATAGCTTCCATGGTTTGGCTTGCAACCTGGCCAATGGACTCCCCAGTTATTAAGGCTTGTGCCCCATCAAGTAGGGCTATTCTTTCAGCAAGACGCATCATGAAACGTCTCATAATCAAAGTGGTATGGTCGCTAAAAGATTTTTGGTAAATTTCCATTTGAATTTCAGTAAAAGGAATAATATAAAGTTTCATACCGCAGCAATAAGCCGAGAGTTTACTTGCAAGTTGAATAACCTTATCTTTCGAGCGCTCCCCTGTATAAGGATAAGAGAAAAAATGAACCGCGCTAAGTTCTACGCCCCGTTTGGCAATTAAATAACCGGCAACGGGACTATCAATCCCGGCAGATAGTAGAAGCGTTGCCTTTCCGTTACTGCCAACGGGCATACCGCCGGGTCCGGACAAGATTTTAATATATAAATAAGCATGGTCTCTGATTTCTACAGACATCACATGATCGGGATTATGAACATCGACTGATAAATGCGGGTGACGATTAAGAATATATGCGCCGATCTCTCGGTTAATTTCAGGTGAAGTCAATGAATATCTCTTATCGCTGCGACGAGACTGAACTTTAAAAGTACCATTGTATCCATCTATCATATCAGCAGCAGTATTTTGGATATCTTCAAACGATTCTTTACTCATTTCAACAGCAATGCATAGAGAATGAACGCCGAAGACCTTTTGAATGGCTTGAATTGTTGCGTGTTCATCAGAATAATTAGTCACATAATATCTACCGTCACTAAGTGTAACGACGCCACCATATGGTAAAACGGCTTTTTTTAGACGTTGTCTTAATAAGTTTAGAAAAAAAGGACGATTTTGTCCTTTCAAATATATTTCTCCGTATCGTACCATCAATAATTGTCGCATTTAATTCCTACCTTCTAACATAGTGTTTAAGTTTATCATAAGCTGAAACACAAGAGTTGATGAGTTTGTCAGCATCAACTTGTGTGTTTAACAAGCCAAGGCTAATTCGTATAGCTGACTGGGCATCGGTTTTGTCTATACCCATGCTTTGAAGTACCGTGCTTATTCGTTGTTTTTTTGACGAACAAGCAGAACCGATGCCTACATAAACATTATCGGCTTCCAAAGCATGCAGCATGGTTTCAGAACGCACGGGAGGTAAAGATACATTCAAGATATGTGGCGCTGCTTGTTGGCTGTCGGGTACGGGGCCATTTACAGATAGTGTTGGTATGGACTCTTTAAGGCGTTTATAAAGTTGTAATTTTAGCGACCGCATAGACGGATTGGCCGGAAAATTTTCAATTGCTGCAAGAAGAGAAAGGATGCCCGGAACGTTTTCCGTACCCGACCGCAGACCATTTTCCTGATTGCCACCAAATAATATGGGAGATAGTTTACTGCCTTTGGAAAGAGCAAGCGCTCCTATCCCCTTCAACGCATGAATTTTGTGCCCTGACAGACTGTAGCTATTTATATCAAAGAAGCGCATGTTAAAGGGAACTCGCAAAAAACCTTGAACCCCGTCAACATGGATATGTGCATCTGGTGCCTTGCTTCGTACCAGTTGGACAGCTTCATGAAGCGGCTGGATAGCGCCCGTTTCGTTGTTCACATGCATAATGCATACAAGCTGAATATCATCTGACAGCAAGTCTTCAAAACTAGAAAGGTCTATAATACCTTCTACAGTATAGGGAATAGTCTGCGCCTTAAAACCAAGATTTAGCAATTCAAGACAGGCATTAACAACGGAAGGGTGCTCTCCCGCTGAATATAGAATGGTACCCTTTTGGCGTTTATGCTTAAGTGAACCAAAGATAGCTAAGTTATTAGCCTCTGTTCCGCCAGAAGTGAAATAAACTTGTTCAGCAGAAATTTTGCTTTTAATAAGGTTTCTGCATCGATTGATTTGTTGCTCTATATCAAAGGCGGGTTTATATAATGCAGCGGGGTTAAAATAGCCCTCTTTTATGCACTGGGTAACCCTTTCTATCACTTCATTTGTTGGCCGGGTTGTTGCACTGTTGTCAAAATATGCGATATTCATTTTAGTTGATTTGGTATTTTCCATGCCCCGCACTGCGTTTAATTAAACCCATGAGTTTTTCACTGGGCTCCATGACAACAATCTGTTTTGCTCCTTCTTTGACAAAATAGAGGTAAAACAACTCTGAATCACGGTTTAAAAACCAATTAATCATTTTAACGCCAGGCATTGAAGAGTACCGCTTGAATGAGCCAGAAGTTACCAGTCCACAAGCCTCGATATTTTTAAGAGTCATTGAACCAAGATTTTTGCGTTTCTTGTTGTTGTAAACCCGAGCAAAATCTAAAACGCCGCTTGTAAAGGTATATTCATACTCTGTCCGAATTTTATCCCGGTGAATAAACAGCAGGATACAGGCGACAAGGGAAATTAACGCCATGATTATGTCAAGTAAGAGAACCGTTGAAAAACCCTGTGAAAAGATGATTGTGATAAGCATATTAATGGTAAAGAAGGCATAAAAACCGCTTATAATCATAACGACGGCAGAAAAAGCAAATAAAATATTTTCCGCACCTTTATTGCGTTTGATAACTACCTCTTCATGAAATTGTTCAGACATAATATACTCCTCCTTGTTTTGGTATGGATACAAGTAATTGCTGTGCCAGATAAGCTAGCAATATTCCCCTCTCGCCAAATTGCTCCGCAATATTAATAGCTTCATCACAATAAGTTTTCGCGTCAACAAATGACTGTTCAACACCAAAAGCAGCAGGCCAGGTTGGTTTTTGCCTATTTTTATCTTTTTGTGTGTTTTTGCCCATGGTTTCAGCATCGCTAAAGATATCTGACAAATCATCAATGATTTGAAAGGCAGTACCATAGGCCGTCGCGTATAATTTGCCCGCTTCAACGAGAGAAACTTTAGCACTAGCCAAGGTTAAGCCGCCGACAATCGCCGCATAAAACAGACGGACTGTTTTATTATATTGTAAATACCGAACCAAGTCCATTGATGGAGCTTCCCCCTCATGGATTAAATCTGCTGTTTGCCCGGCGATCATTCCCCTTGCACCTGCGCAATTGGAAAGTATGCGAAGAAATGGTAAGGTTTGCGGGTGGTTGGAATGCGCACAAATTTCGTACGCTTCGTTAAGTAGCGCATCCCCTGTGAGAATAGCAATCCCTTCACCAAAAATCATATGATTGGTAGGTATTCCTCGGCGTAGTTCATCGTCATCCATAGCCGGCAAATCGTCATGAACAAGGGAATAAGTATGAATCATTTCCAATGCAACAGCAAACGGCAAACATTCTTCAAGCTGTTCCTTAGCCAAAGAATAGGCGGCTATCAGCATAATGGGACGTAAACGCTTTCCTCCAGCCAAAAGACTGTAGCGCATCGCTTCATTTAATGGGCCGGGGATATTATTCTGCATCCATTGCGCACTTTTAATTGGAAGAGCTTTTTCAAGCGCTTGTTCAATTAATTGCTGATATTCCAAATACAAGGTTTTCCCCTTACACATCGGTTTCTATATCCACTTTCTGACCATTTTCAAGCTGTTTAATCTTCATTTCAGCGGCGTTTAAGCGAGCTGTCAACTCCTTGATGATTTTGCTTCCGATTACATACTGAGCAAGCATATCTTCAAGAGAAACCTCATTTTCTTCCAAGTTGTTGATAATCTCTTCAAGCTTAAGCATAGATTCTTCAAAATTGAGTGTATCTTTTTTAGGCATCTTTCTTTCCTTCCTTTAGCTTCTGTACATAAATGTCTGCATCAATAAAGCGTAATTTGAATGTTTCCGGAGCATCCTTTGCGCTTTTGAGAACATGATTTTGAGTGTCTAAAGCAATAATATAACCTCTTTTCATGGTTTCCTCCGGACCCAAGACCATTAGATGCGTTCTTTTCATTTCAAGTTCAGAGCGCAATAACGCGAGGCGTTGATGGAGAGAGGAGGACAGTTTGGTTTTGTTTAGATGAAGTCGATCGGAAAATTGCTTTAATCTGATTTTGGGGTGTAGATTATTGAGGCTAAGCGCATATTGATTTATTATTAACTGAGATTTTGTACAAACCGAAAGGGCGCTTGAACGTAGAGTGAGAGCTAAAGCCTGAATCTTTTGCATTAAATCATCTTTATCCGGTACCGCTAATTCCGCTGCATGCGATGGAGTAGCAGCACGAACATCGGCAGCAAAATCACTTAGTGTAACATCGGTTTCATGACCGACGGCAGATATGATGGGGATGGAACAATCAGCCACAGCTCGCACAACTTTTTCTTCGTTAAAAGGCCAAAGGTCCTCCAAAGAACCGCCTCCCCTGCCGATAATAATTACATCAACATCGGGTTCGCTTTGCATCTCGAGTATTCCTTGAACCAAGTCATCAGCTGCCAGCGGTCCTTGAACCAAAGATGAACGTAAAAGTAGCTGTACCGATGGGCAACGTCGCTTGACCACCGTTTGAATATCATGTACAACCGCACCTGTACTGGAGGTAATAATGCCAACACAGGAAGGCAGCAAGGGCAAGGGACGCTTTCTTGCCGGATCAAAAAGCCCTTCAACCGTCAGCTGTTCTTTCAGCCTTAGAAAGGCTTCGTATAATTCACCAACGCCGTCTCTTTGCATGTTGGTCGCATAGAATTGATAGTTGCCTGTGGTGGTGTATAGCCCAACAGAACCGGATAATATAACCCGCATTCCGTCGGCAGGTAGAAAAGTGATAACAGTACTATACTGCCTAAACATTACACAATCAATGCGGGATTCTTCGTCTTTAAGAGAAAAATACATGTGCCCAGATGCATGCCGCTTAAAGTTGCTAATTTCGCCTGCTAAACGTATGTTATGCAAAAATGGATCGGCGGCAAGCGATCGACGAACATACTCATTCAGTTTTGAAACAGTTAGCGTTCTGCCTTCCATGCAGCCTCCAAGGTATTCTGCATCAGCATACTGATAGTGAGTTTTCCAACGCCGCCAGGAACAGGGGTAATGTATGAAGCGATTGGAGCAACTGTTTCCATGTCCACATCACCTACCACTTTCCCGTCCAACCGATTGATGCCAACATCAACCACAACAGCGCCTTCTTTGACCATATCCCCCGTAAAAAATTTTGCATTTCCAATGGCAACCACTAAAATATCCGCCTGCCTAGTCATCTCCTTCAAATCTTTGGTGTATATATGACAAATCGTAACCGTGCAATTCTCTTGCAGTAACAGCATTGCAAGAGGCTTTCCAACAACATTAGAGTGATTGACTATTACAGCGTGTTTACCCTCAAGCTGAATACCTGTAGATTTTAACATGTAAAGAATCCCTTTTGGTGTACAAGGAACGATGCTATTCTGCCCTCGAAAAAGCATACCGGCATTCAGAATATGAAAACCATCGACATCTTTATGGGGTACAATTTCTTTGAGAACTGCTGCTTCATCAAGGTGTTTGGGTAAAGGAAGCTGGACAAGAATTCCATGCACGGACGTATCCTTGTTGAGACGATCTATTAAATCGACCAATTCTTGCTGTGTAGTGTTTTCCGGTAACCTAAAGGATTTTGATTCAATACCGATGGTTTTACAAGCTTTTTCTTTATTGCGAACATAAATGGCGCTGGCCGGATCTTCACCAACGAGTACAACTGCCAGTCCAGGATTAATTCCTGAATCTTTTAGGGCTTGCGCCTCCTTGATTTGTTGTACAAGCAATTGCTCAGATAAAAGCTTTCCATTAATCAAAGTTGCCATAATTTGTTTCCTCCCATTTTTTAAAACCTATGTATGCGACTCCCGCAGCATTATCACCCGACAGTGAAGCCTGACCAAAATAAAACTGATATGGTAAACGCCTTGTATTACTTCGTGATAAAAGCATGTTTCGTAAGAGCTTAGAAGATGCGACGCCGCCAGTTATTAAAATGTTTTGTGACGGTAAAACATGGTTGTTCAATACCTTTAAAACCATTCGAACAATAACATCGTAAATTTCCTTTGCAATTTGGCCTTTATTAAGCTCACCTTGCTTGATATCACGCATTGCCTGTGCTTCAACGCCCGAAAAACAGCAATTGCCCTCTTGTAAAATAGCGGGATACCTGCTTGTGGCTTCGTAGCCTGCAGCTAGTGTCTCAAGGTGTCTACCTGACGGAAAAGGTAGAGAAAGAGCAACACCTACACGATCAATTAACTGCCCAACATGTAAGTCCCTTGCATAAGCAAAAGGCTTAAAACTGTCATCATTATCTATGGCAATAAAATCCGTAGTTCCACCCGAAAGATGAATGAAAGTATAGGGCGGCTGAAGGTCTATATTTCCGATTAATGCCGCAGCTAAGTGTCCCCTTTGATGGGTTGTGGTATAAAGCGGTACTTTTAAAACTAAAGATAATGTTTTTGCAAAGGCAGTTCCCACTTGAAACACTGGCATGTAGGAGTCTTTACCATCTACCGGCCTATCAGATACGCAAATTGCCGCAACGGAATGTGCGGCAATTTTTGACAGTAAATCTTCAAAAACAAACGGAAGCTGACGAATGTGAGCAAAAACCGCCTCGCTTTGTCTAAGGCCCCTCTGCCCTATTTCGACCGGAAACAATTGCCTGCACGACGTAATGAGTTGCCCCTCACTATCAACAGCAGCACAGGATGTGGTGTAGGCGCTGGTATCAATTCCTAAAAAAAATTTATGCATCAGCATCCCGGTCTTTTTCAAAGGCGCCCAAAAGTCCGTTGATGAACCTGGCATCGGTCTGCCGGGCAAATCGTTTTGCCAGTTCCACAGCTTCGGAAATAACAACAGCTTGCGGAGTATCCGGCTGGTATAACAACTCAAACAAGGCTAACAACAAAATTGATCTTGAAATAAAAGGAATCCGGTGTAACGCTCTTTGCTGGCTGTACGAGGAAATAATTTCCTCCAACTCACCTTTATGAAACAACACCTCTTGAACAAGCGGCTGCACTCGATCAAGATCTCCATCATCATTATTATAATCTATAAGCTGGATGAGTGTATCGGAGTTGCCGCCACCGCCAAGATAATCTGCATAAATGAGCTGCATAGCAGCACGCCGTACTCCGGTTCTGGACATCTTATTTTTTACTTTTCTCGGATGATTCTTGTTCTGATGCTCCCTTATCGTTTTTCAGGACAGCATGAACTTTATCAAGATCTTCTTTGGTGTAAATTACTTTTTTCTTATGTGGAACAATCTTATTGACTTCTTTCTTAAATAAGCCGGTTCCTAAAACATAACCTAAGCCGACCATAAGAAACACAAAAAGAACACGCCAAAAGCCGAAAAGCAGCATAAGGATAGCAGTTAAACCAAATGCAGAGGCATAGGTGAGTCCGCGAACGGTAGCGTCTTTCTTAAAATTTTCAATAAACTGTTTGCATTTACAATTTTCCGTTTTCATTCCGCCTGTTCCTCTTTATCCTGTTTTTTATTCTTGGTGCTTTTACGTGCAGAGGATTCTCTTTTACTTTTGGGTGGAGTTTTTTTATCTTCGACCTGTACGTCAGATTTTTCAGATTTTTCTGAATCTTCCGGCGCATTAAGAACAGGCATTTGAGCGGAAGAAAGTGTTTGCTGTGCTTCCTGTCTTTCTTTTTCGAAACTTACACCCTGTACGTGTACATCAACTCTGACAACATGCAGACCCGTCATGGCCTCAATGTTTTTGCGAACGTTCTCCTGTACTTCTTTGGCGACCTTCTGAATAGGCTGACCATATTCAATCATAACGTACAGGTCAACCGAGGTTTCTTCTGTGCCAACTTCTACCTTAACACCGCGTGTAATGTTACGATTTTTGCCGATTATTTCGCCCAAACCACCGGTCGTTACCATACCAGCCAAGCCCTTAATCTCATTTGCAGCAACTCCGGCAATGATAGCGATGACTTCATTAGCGTAAGTGATAACGCCGCCATCTGTCGAGGGGTTATCCGTGATCATAGCGACATTTTCTTCTTTCTTAGCCATAAAACACCTCCTATTAAGTTAGTAAGATTATAACAAATCCATCTATTGTTTGCAATCTGGTTTTTTAGGTTAATGAAATGTTAAGCTGCTTAAGTTGAGCGGGATCAACACTAGAAGGCGTGTTCATCATCAAGTCAGATGCATTTTGAACTTTAGGGAACGCTAATACATCACGCAAGCTTTCAGCACCTGTTAACACCATCATCAGTCGATCTATACCATAAGCAAAGCCACCGTGCGGCGGAGTACCGTATTTAAAGGCTTCCAGTAAAAAACCAAAACGCTCCCAAGCCTGCTCGTGTGTAAAGCCAAGAAGTTGGAACATCCTTTCTTGAAGATCACTTGCGTGAATACGGATAGAGCCTGAGCCCATTTCAATACCATTAATGACAAGGTCATAGGACTTGGCGCGTACCTTTTCAGGGTGCTTTTCCATCAAATCAAAGTCTTCATTCATTGGCGAAGTGAAAGGGTGATGGGCAGCAACATAACGCTGATTATCTTCATTCCACTCGAGCAAAGGAAATTCAGTAATCCAGAGTAAATCATAACGATCTTGATCAATCAGGTTCAGTTGACGACCCAACTTCAAACGCAATTGTCCCATAGCTGTTAAGGCTGTTATTTTTTTATCCGCAATAAAAAAAGCCATATCACCTTGTTGTAGGTTCAACTGTTTGTTAAGTTGCTCAATTTTTTCTTCAGATAAGAACTTGGCAAATGAGGAACGTACGGAACCGTCAGGCTGTATACCATGCCAAGCAAGACCTTTTACATGATAGGTTTTAACAAACTCAACCAAACTGTCAATGTTTCTTCTTGACATATCTTCTGCGGCATTTTGGGCAACGATGGCACAAACGATGCCATCTTCCTGCTTAGCGCTTTGCTCAAATACGGAAAAACCGCAGTTCTTGACTGTTTCCGTCACGTCCTGGATTAGCATACCGAAACGGGTGTCCGGTTTGTCACTACCATAATTTGCCAAGGCTTCCTTCCAGGTCATGCGCCTTAAAGGCAAGGGAACATCAATGCCTTTAATAACCTCAAAGACTTTTTGAAAAGAACCTTCAATAACAGCTTGCACATCTTCCGGTTCAACAAAAGACATTTCTACGTCAAGCTGAGTAAACTCGGGCTGCCTGTCTGCACGGCTGTCTTCATCCCTGAAACAACGGGCAACCTGATAGTATTTGTCTATACCGCCAACCATTAATAGTTGCTTATAAATCTGCGGGCTCTGCGGCAAGGCGTAAAAAGCACCGCGATGCAGGCGGCTGGGAACTAAAAAGTCGCGTGCGCCTTCGGGCGTAGATTTAGAAAGAATGGGCGTTTCGACTTCCACAAAACCTAAGCTGTCCATATAATTACGAATCGTGTTGATAGTCTTTGAACGCATCATTAAGGTGGACTGGAGGGATGGTTTGCGTAGGTCCAGATAACGATACTTTAAGCGTACCGCCTCGTTGTCCTTGGCATTATCTTCAATATAGATAGGTGGAGTTTCGGCAGCGTTTAAGATGCGAGCCTCATCGACTAAAACCTCAATGGTTCCGGTTTTTAGATTCTCATTGACAGCGCCATCGTCACGCTTTTGAACCGTGCCACGTAAAGCCACTACGTATTCCGAACGAACCTCTGCCCCGACTTGGTAGATAGTTTCATCTAATGATTCGGAGTTAAAGACAACCTGAACAATACCCGACCGGTCACGCAGCCAAACAAATATAATGCCCCCCATGTTGCGGGTACGCTGCACCCAGCCCATTAATGTGACTCTTTTTCCAATTGAATCTTCTGTTATTTCCGCGCACATACAGCTACGCTTCCAGCCATTTAGAAATTCTGCCATTTTCAGTTCCCTTTCTCTAATAAAAATTGAATTAGATTGTTTTTTGATACTTCAGTTTGTTCTTTGGTATTCATGTTGCGAACAGCGACCGCACCCCTTGATTCCTCTTCTCCACCAACAATAACAACAAATTTCGCTCCAATCTTATCAGCGTATTTAAATTGTGCCTTTAGGCTGCGATTCATGTGATCCGAATCGGCCTTGATGCCAGACTGACGTAGTAATTGAGACAAGAGGAAAGCTTCCGATTGGTCTTCCTTTTGAAGGTTGCAAACAAAAACGTCAAGTATAGGCGGCGCGGCTGGTAGAATATTTTGATTACTCATTTCAAGGATAATGCGTTCCATACCAAGTCCAAAACCTACCGCTGGTGTAACAGGACCACCCAATTCGCTGACCAGCCCATCATAGCGACCACCGCCGCATAACGCCATTTCCCGTCCCTTAGTTTGCATGGTGATTTCAAAAACGGTTTTTGTATAATAATCAAGTCCCCTGACGATGCTTGTATCGATGGTATAAGGTACTTCAATTTTATCAAGAATAGCCTTTAAGTTTTCAAAGTGTTCGTCACACTCATCGCAAAGATAGTCAATCATGAGAGGCGTTCCCCTAACCTCAGGCTTATCCGCATCAATTTTACAATCAAGCACACGCAGAGGGTTTTGTTCTATGCGTATTTTACATGTGTCGCAAAGCTTATTTCTATAAGGTTTTAGGTAACCACGCAGTTTTTCCAGATAAGAGGGGCGACATTTCTCACAACCATTTGAGTTGATATGAACAGCCAGATTATTTATACCAAAACGCTTGAGCAAGGCTAACAAAATGACAATTAACTCAGCATCGGCTGAAGGCGACAGTGAACCGAAAAACTCCATTCCAAATTGATGGTGTTCACGAAGGCGACCAGATTGAGGGTTCTCATAACGAAAAATGGGAGAATTTATATAATAGGCCTTAATTGGGAGGGTGTCGGCATACAAACGGTTTTCAATCACCGCTCGTACAACACCGGCTGTGCCTTCTGGTTTAAGTGTAATGGAACGTTTGCCCTTATCCTCAAAAGTATACATTTCCTTTTGAACAATATCGGTTGTGTCGCCAACACCCCGAAGGAAAAGTTCGGTATGCTCGAAAACCGGAGTCCGAATCTCTCGATAGCCGGCTTTTTCCGCGATTGTACGCATTTCCTGCTCAATCCATTGCCACAAATAACTTTCTTGCGGTAAAACATCTTTAGTGCCTCTTGGTGCTTGAATCATGCTTCCTCCTAAAAATAACGCCCATGCTATACTTGCATGGGACGATTACTCGCGGTGCCACCCTGCTTGCACAACAATTGTGCCGCTTAAACTTTAACGCAGTTTTACGCCAAAATGGACGCTCGGGGTTGTCCCCTTCGAATATAGCGTAAGGGCTTTCAGCCTAGGCCCTCTCTCTAAAACACCATGCCTCGAAGTTTTTCCCGTCAAAGCAAGGATATTATAAGTCTTTACTGGCTTTTCGTCAATGCTTCAAAATAAAACAACTAAATTGTTTCAAAAGTATTGACAGCTTAATTATTTTGTAATATATTAAGATTGTCCATTTAGGAGGTGTATGAAAATGAAAAGAACTTTATTGTTCATTCTTATTATTGCTTGCCTGATTCCAAACTTCGCTATCGCCCAACAAAGCTATACAGGTACCTTAAATACTGACAAGGTTTTTTTTCGAATGGAAGCAAACACCGACTGTGCCTATCATGCGGTTCTAAAGAAAGGTGACAAGGTTGCCGTGTTTACCATTAAGGGCAACTTTTATCATTGTCGGTTTAACGGTAAAGTGGGCTATGTGATGACAAAATTTGTCGACCTGCCAAGCAGTTCTCTCAGAAAACTTTCCAAAACCGTTAGCACCAGCAAATATGCCAACAAGTCCACCATCGCTTCCCTTGGCAGCGCCCCCGGATATCTTAAATATGGGGACAGCGGCGAGGATGTTGAAAAATTACAAAGAGCCCTTCAAATCAAGGGTTATTCCCCCGGCGTAGTTGATGGAAAGTTTGGAAAGGCTACAAGAGATGCTTTAAAAAATTTCCAGTCAAAAAATAAGCTTACTGCTAACGGACAAGCTGATTATGCGACCATTAAAAAACTTTTTGGCTCTGTTAGCCAAACAACCGCTAAAGACGATCCCGCCTTGAAAGGCATTACCAGCATTTCACAGCTGACTGTTCCCAACACCACAAAAAAGGGAGATAATGGCAGGCATGTAAAGGCCTTGCAGCAAGCACTTAAATTAAAAGGCTATTACCCTTGGGTTATTGACTCTAAATATGGTGATAACACTGCTGAAGCCGTAGCAAGCTTTCAAAAACGTTACGGGCTTACTGCGGACGGGATTGCAGGCTTTCAGACAATCAAAAAGCTATTTGGCAAGGATGCTGCTAACTATGTTGTTCCCACTCAAAGCCTTGATTGGTTTTCCGGCGGTACCAACATTATTCCAAAGGGCGCAAGCTTTCAAGTAAAAGACGTTTATTCGGGTGAAGTTTTCACTTGCAAGCGTTGGTCAGGCTATAATCACTTAGATGCTGAACCTGCAAACAAAGAAGCATCGGCCGCTATTAAGCGTGCAGCCGGAGGCTCTTGGTCATGGGCAAGGCGCCCCATCTTAGTCAAATATAATGGTGTTGTATACGCTGCCTCAATGAACTCAATGCCTCATGGCGAAAGTACCATTTCTGGCAACGACTTTGATGGACATTTTTGTATCCATTTTACCAACAGTAAAACTCATGATTCCAATCGTGTGGATGAAGAGCATCAGAAAATGGTTAATAAAGCTTTAAACGCCAACTGGTGATAGGTATTTTTCATTGACAAAGGGATGTTAAACCTCTACAATTATAACGCTTGTGTAAGCAGGCGTTATTTTTATGTTTATCGAAAGTGGATATGAAGACAAATCACAAATCAAACACAAGGATTAAAAATCTCTCGCAAGCTATTGGGGATAACATAAGGCTATACCTTTTAGTTTTCTTTGCGACAACTGTCTCAATTATCATGCGTTTTGTACCGGCCAATATTTTGGCCGAACTTTTTGATCATGTTTTAGGCGATCAGCCTTCAAGGTGGCTGCATTGGTTTCAAAGTCTCCCTATATTAAAAAATGTCTTTTATGGGGATCGGCTATCACAAGTATGGTTTTTAGGGCTGTGTATTATCCTCAGCTATTTTATACAAGGCATTGCTAACTATGTCAGAGGTATTTATAGCGCCAAGGCTTCTGAAAACGTTGCTCAGTCACTGCGTAACCGCTTGATGAATCATATAGTACGCCTGCCCTATGCCTACCATGTTTCCGCATCAACCGGCGACTTAATAAAGCGCTGTACTTCAGACGTTGAAACCGTTCGTAGATTTTTAAATCTCCAGTTGGTTAGTATATATAACATCCTTATGATGGTCACTCTCGCTATTGTGTTAATGGTTCCTGTTAGCTTGAAAGTAACGCTTCTTGGCATGGCGCCCGTTCCCTTTATGTTTATATACTCCTACTTCTTTTTTAATAAGGTTATTCTGGCTTTCGAACGCACTGAAAAGGCTGAAGCTCAAATGAATGCGGTCTTGCAGGAAAATCTGTCAGGCATTCGTATTGTCCACGCTTTTGGCACCCAACAAAGTGAGTTGGACAAATTTACTAAAGTTAACACCGGCTTTTTTAATGCTGCTCTCAAAGCAATCCCTATTGAATCCTTGTACTGGTCAGGAGGCGATTTCTTTAGCGCAATTCAAAGCATCGTTATAATTGTCGTTTGTGTCCTTGAAACCTATTACGGTAAATTATCTGTTGGCGATCTTATTGTTTTAACCACTTATAGCAGCATGCTTCTTGGCCCTACCAGACAGCTTGGTCGTATTCTTTCTAATGCGGGCAGGGCTTTAGTAGCCTTAGGGCGTATTAATGATATTCTTGATACGCCAACAGAAAAAGAACCTGAAAATGCAAAACGCCCGCCCATGAATCGAGACATTGTATTTGACAATGTGTCCTTTTCCTATGACAATGAAAGAAAGGTCTTGGATGAAGTTTCTTTCCGTATTCAAGCTGGAAAGACTTTGGCCGTACTTGGCAACACAGGTTCCGGAAAAAGTTCATTGGTACACTTGCTCCAGCGTCTATACTCCCCAACCGATGGCAAAATTACCGTTGGCGGGATTGACATTCAAGAAGTAGACAGTAAGTGGCTGCGAAACCGTATCGGCTTAGTTTTGCAGGAATCCTTCCTTTTCAATCGTACTATTCACGATAATATATCCATTGCCGCGCCAAACAGCAATAAAAGAGCCATTTTGCGTGTTATTGAAGATGTACAAGCGAAAGATTTCATCGAAAATAGTCCCAAAGGTTTTGATACCTTGGTGGGCGAACGAGGTGTAACGCTTTCCGGGGGACAGAAACAACGACTGTCCATTGCTCGAACCTTGCTTAAAGACAGTGATATCTTAATTTTTGATGATTCACTTTCGGCAGTTGATAGCGAAACCGAAGCTGCTATACGATCTTCACTTGAAAAACGTGCTAAGGAAGTAACCACAATTATTATCAGTCACCGTATCACTTCATTAATGACGGCTGACCACATCATTGTCTTACAGGATGGTAAAATAGTGCAGGAGGGTACCCATGAACAATTGCTAAAACAACCTGGGCTTTACCGTCAGGTGTACGAAATCCAAATCGAAAGCGGAGAAGAACATGTCAGCCATTAAATTTGACGAATACGAATATCCCATGCAAATAAGTTTTGCTACTTGGAAAAAACTCTTTTCTTTTGGACGTTTTTTCTTGAAAGACTTTGCTGTGGTCATTGTTTTTATGTCCATCTTAGCTTTAACCAACGTTTTCATTCCGCTAATGACCCGTTATGCTATTGACCACTTTGTTCTCCCCCGTTCTATTACAGGGTTAGATATTTTTATTATCATCTACGGACTTATATTGTTGTTCCAAATCGTTTCTGTTTATTTGTTTATTTATCACGCAAGCAGAATAGAATATGGTATGGCCTACAAAATTCGACAGGCAGGTTTTGAACGCTTGCAAACTTTATCTCTTTCTTTCTATGATCGAGTACCGGTTGGCTACCTCATGAGCAGAATGACAAGTGACTGCAACCAACTGGGTGTGGCTTTTGGTTGGATATTGGTTGATATTGTTTGGGCTTTGGTTTATTTAGTAGCATCCCTTGTTTCCATGTTTATGATTCATTCCAAGCTAACGCTGCAAATTATTTTGGTATTACCGATTCTAACAGTTGTATCCATTTATTTTCAACGTAAAATTTTGGCGCAGCAACGTGAAGTGCGAAAGGCCAACAGCAAAGCATCGCACGCCTTTAATGAAAGTATTATGGGTGCAAAGACAATTAAATCACTCGTGCTTGAAGAAGAAACTGTACGGCGGTTTCATAAGGTATCAAGCGATATACGCCAAAAATCTATACGTTCCGCAAAACTCTCAGCTATTTATTTACCTGTTGTTATTTCCATTAGCTCTATAGCTTGTGCCTTTGCTATGGTTAAAGGATCCAATCAGGTAATAGCGGGCTTTATGACAGTTGGCTTCTTGAATGCGTATGTAAACTATGTAATCAGCATGTTTGAACCCATTCATGATATTGCCGCTTCACTCTCAGAACTGCAAAGAATGCAAGCATCTGCAGAAAGGATTATAGGACTAATCAATACTGAGGCTGATATTGTTGATGACCCCGAAATAATCCAAACATATGGTGATTTTTTCAATCCAAAGAAAGAGAACTGGCCGTCCATCCGAGGCAATGTTGATTTTGAAAACGTGACTTTCCGCTATAAAGGCGGCGAGAAAGTGCTAAACAACTTCTCCTTACACGTTAACGCGGGCGAAAACATCGCTATTGTTGGTCCGACAGGCGCAGGAAAAAGTACGCTGGTTAATCTTTTATGCAGATTTTATGAACCGACTGAAGGTAATATTTTAATTGACGGTGTTGACTATCGAAAACGAAGTCAACTATGGTTGCAGAGTAATTTAGGTTATGTCCTGCAGGAACCGCATCTATTTTCCGGAACCATTAAGGAAAATATCGCCTATGTCAAACCCGATGCTACGATGGATGAAATTGTTGAAGCGGCCAAATTGGTCAATGCGCATTCTTTCATTCAAAAGCTTGATGGCGGATATAATGCTGACGTTGGTGAAGGCGGTGGAAAGCTTTCCACCGGCGAAAGGCAGCTGATTTCTTTTGCTCGTGCCGTTATCCACAACCCCACGCTTTTAGTACTGGATGAAGCAACTTCATCAGTTGACGCAAAAACAGAACAAGCTATACAGCATGCCATTGAAGCGGTGCTTAAAAACCGTACCAGTTTTGTAATCGCCCATCGATTAAGTACTATACGTTATGCGACCCGAATTATTGTGATTGATAGGGGGCAAGTCGTTGAAATGGGTACACATGATGAATTGATGAAAAAGCAAGATTTTTATTGGCGTTTATACACCAAGCAGTTAATTGACGAAAGGTCGAAATCTGCTCTTGGTACTAAAGATAAGGAGTAAATGATGACACAACAAAGTTACACCTCTAAAAGCATTCAGGTGTTGGAGGGTTTAGACGCCGTCCGCATGCGTCCCGGCATGTACATTGGCACTACCGGTCAGCGAGGTTTGCATCATTTGCTTTGGGAAATTGTTGATAATGCCATTGATGAAGCTGCCAGCGGTTTTTGTGATGAAATTATCATTACCTTACATAAAGATGGCTCAGCAAGCGTCTGGGACAATGGCCGTGGGTTACCCGTTGACCCTCACCCTACCCTTGGCATCCCCGGACTCCAGGTGATTTTTACTCACCTACACGCAGGAGGTAAATTTGGTCACCAAAATTATGAATATTCAGGCGGTTTACATGGTGTAGGCGCTTCGGTTGTTAATGCGCTCTCTAAGTGGATGGTGGTCGATAGTTACCGTGATTGGGAACACTGGCAAATGCGTTTTGAAACTGTCTACAACAAAAAAGAAGATAAAATACACTCGGGTGTTCCCGCCACGCCATTAACCAAGGTTGGTAACACGCGCAAGCGTGGTTCGTATGTCCGTTTTCTCCCTGATGAAGATGTTTTTGATGATATTAGTTTCAATCCGGAAATCGTATCTCGTCGTTTGCGTGAGCTCGCTTACTTAAATAAGGGTACCAAAATCATCTTTGTCGATGAAAAATCAGGTGAACCCAGTGAGGAGTTTTTATATGATGGCGGTATTGTAGACTATGTAAAAGTGCTAAACGAAGATAAATCCGCCCTGAATGATATCCCCATTTATTTAGCCGGAAGTAAAGACGGTGTCGTATGTGAGGTGGCTATTCAATACACTGATGCATACGCAGAATCAGTCTACTCTTATGTAAACAGTATCCCAACACCTCAGGGCGGTAGTCATGAAACAGGTTTTAGGTCTGCTGTTACCAAGTCGCTTAATGAATATGCTCGCCGCAGCGGTCACCTTAAAGAAAAGGACAATAACCTTGCCGGAGAAGACTACCGTGAAGGGATGACGGCAGTGCTGACTGTCAAGGTCAAAAACCCGCAATTCGAAGGCCAAACCAAGGGCCGACTTGGCAACACGGAAGTACGTCCAGTTATTGAAAACATCGTTTTAGAAACCTTGGGAGCCTACCTTGAAAACCTTAACAACACAGACACTGCTAACAATATTGTTTTAAAGGCTATCAAAGCTTCCAAGGTACGTGAAGCAGCCAGAAAAGCAAGAGATGTTGAAAGAGCCAAAAATGATTTGGAGGCAGCCCCTTTAGTCGGCAAGTTGTCCAGCGCAACCGGTCGTAATCCTAAAGAAAACGAGTTGTTTATTGTCGAAGGCGACAGCGCAGGCGGAAGCGCCAAACAAGGTCGAGATCGGCGTTTTCAGGCCATTCTTCCTTTAAGAGGTAAACCGCTGAATGTTGAAAAAAAACGCATTGACCAAGTGCTCGGCAACGAAGAGTTTCGAAGCATTATTACCGCCCTTGGTACTAATATTGATGAGTCTTTTAGCCTTGACGGGTTAAAATATGATAAGGTCATTATCCTCTCTGACGCTGATCAGGATGGGGCGCATATCCGTGCCATTTTACTTACCTTTTTCTACCGCTATATGCGAGAGTTGATTGCTAATGGCCACGTTTACATAGGCATGCCTCCGCTATATCTTGTAAAGTATGGGGACAAAGCAATTTATGCCTATAACGATAAAGAGCTTGAACAAATCATACCCAAAGACAGGAAATATACCATTCAACGATACAAGGGGCTTGGCGAAATGAACCCTGAACAACTTTGGGATACGACCATGAACCCGGCTACCCGCAAGCTCATGCGGGTTGAACTGACCGACGCTGCCCAAGAAGATCGAATTATTTCCGTCCTTATGGGTGATAAGGTGGAACCAAGGCGTGACTATATCAGCAAACACGCTGATTTCTACCGACCGGACAACTTTGTTATTCCGTCTTAAAGGAGGCTTACGATGGCAAAAAAGAAAACAACACAAATGCAGGAATTCGAGCCGCAAATCCTGTCCGGTACCTTAGAAGAAGTAATGCATAACAGCATGATGCCCTATGCAGAACACGTTATCTTAGAAAGAGCTATACCCAGGGTGGAAGATGGATTAAAGCCCGTCCAGCGGAGAATACTGTATACCATGATGGAGCTCGGCCTTTCACCTGATAAACCGCACCGCAAATGCGCCCGCATCGTTGGTGATTGTTTAGGTAAGTATCACCCTCACGGAGATAGTTCTGTTTACGACGCTCTCGTTCGTTTGGCACAGCCTTTTTCAATGCGCGCGCCGCTGGTGGATGGGCACGGCAACTTCGGTTCAATCGATGGCGATATGGCCGCCGCCATGCGCTATACAGAAGCCAGAATGACTCCTTTAGCGCTTGAAATGTTAAGGGATATTCATAAAGATACCGTACCATTCAGGCTCAACTTTGATGATACCTTGCAGGAACCTGATGTACTTCCAGCTCGTTATCCCAATCTCTTGGTGAATGGGGCGTCAGGCATAGCCGTTGGGCTTGCTACCAATATTCCTACACATAATTTGCGTGAAACCATTCAAGCAACGACTTATTTAATTGATAATCATGACGCAACCTTGGATGAGTTAATGCAATTTATCCCCGCCCCAGACTTTCCAACAGGCGGTTATTTACTAAAAACCCCGGCGATTCGTGAAGCTTATGAAACAGGGCGTGCCAAGCTTACCGTTCGAGGAAAGGTAGACATAGAAAAAGGAAGGAGCGGTAAACACTTACTATGTATCACCGAGCTTCCTTATCAAGTCAATAAAGCCCAGCTGCTGGAGAAAATCCTGAAGCTGTCGGAAGATAAAAAGGATATTCTCAGTGGTATTTCCGATATTCGCGATGAAAGTGACCGTACGGGGATGCGTGCAGTCATTGAATTGAAAAAGGACGTGGATCCAGAAGTTATTCTTGGTGTCCTCTACAAATATTCCGATTTACAGGTGACCTTTGGCGTTAACATGGTTGTCATTGCCGATGGTAAACCCAAGCAGTTAGGCTTGAAGCCAGTTCTAAGCGCTTATATCCAGCATCAAAAGGAGGTAGTGCTTAGACGCACACGCTATGACCTCAACACTGCGGAAGCCAGAGAACATATTCTTGAAGGGCTAATGATTGCTGTTGATGCTTTGGATGAAACCATAGCGCTTATCCGTGCTTCTAAAAACGGTAAGGAAGCCAGAACTCGTTTATGTGAACGGTTTGAACTGACTGAAATTCAGGCGCAAGCCATCCTTGATTTAAGACTGCAGAGATTAACTAATTTAGAGATTCTTGAACTGCGAAAAGAGTATGAAGAAATTCTTAAAATCATCAAACGTTTAAAAAGCATTTTAAAAAGTGAAAAGAAGCTGCTTGAAGTTATTAAAACCGAACTTTCTGAAGTTGCTGAAAAATACGGCGATGATAGGCGGACTCAGCTAATCAAAGAAGATAAAGAACTAAAAGCCAAGGTTGAAGAGCATGAAATGCCTGTGCCTGAAAATACTGTTGTTTCCATTAACCGAGGGCAACGTATAATAAGGCTTAGTCAGCGCAATTATGAAAGGATGGAGGCACCGGAAACGCCGGATGACCTTCCCCTATTTACTTTCCGTACCATGACGGACCGCACCCTCTGGTTATTTACTTCACTTGGTAATTGTTTCCGGTTGGAGGTTGCCCAGCTACAGGAAAGTACACGGACAAAAGACCGAGGCATTTCGCTGGCAGGCGTGTTGGTTGGTTTACAAGATGATGAAAACATTGTAGCGGCTTTTGATGTTAATAGCATTGAAGCTCTCCCCTTTGATGAGCTAATTTTTGTCACCAAGAAAGGGCTTATCAAGAGTTCTGTTGCACAAGACTATGACTTGAGACGTTCAAAGTTTATTGCTATTAAGTTGGGTGAAAAAGATGAACTGCTGGCTGTTTTTCCCGCACATAAAGGATCAGATTGTTGGTTGATTAGCCAAAACGCTATGCTCATTCGATTTAACCTCTCGGAAGTCCCTGTAACCGGCAGAGCAACTCGTGGAGTAATTGGAATAAGGCTTTCTCCTGATGACGCTCTAATAGGCTGCGGCTTAATACTTGGTGACGAAAAGCTATTGTTGATGAGCGATCGTGGATTCGCTAAGCGGATTGTTGCTACAACCATTGATCCGCAAAGACGGGGTGGTAAAGGCATGCGTGCCTTTACCTTCAATAAAAATGGTGGAAACGGTAGAAAACTTGCAGGGGCAATTGAAATTAACGATGCGGGTTTCTTCACGGTTGTGGAACACAGCGGAAAACTATCAACTTATTCCAGTATGGAGGTGGCTATCCAGTCATTAAAAGATCGAGGCAAGCTTTATGTGGTAGATGCTGTCCTTGATAATACGGTTGATGATATTTTAACACAGAATTGACAGAAGCCCCGTTAAAACCATACAATGAACAGAGGAGGTAAACATGCAGCAATTGAAAGATCGCTTTTTTGTTCATCCAGCCTTTGTTTGGGTGTTGGTTATCCTAAGCCTCACTTTAGCACTTCCCCTATCTTGGATGTATTTGTCGCTGATGGTGCTGTTTATCATGCCCGTCTTAAGTATATGGCTCTCTTATGATAGGCAAAAGTTGTGGGCACCCTTATCACTTGCCCTGATTTTTGCGGCATTTGTTAAAAGTATTGGACCTTTGTATGGCTTTATTGCTGTTGTTTATCTCTTGCCTATCAGTGCCTGTGTATGGTTGTGTACCCAAAAAGATGTGTCCTTATTAAAGTCGATGGTTTTAAGCATGATTACCTACGGCTCTACTATTTTGGTTTTCACCCTTTTGGTTCGGACAATCTGGGGTGTTAATGCCATTGATATTGCAGCTACTTATGTTATCGAAAAAATTCAGGGTCTTCCTTACTTAGATGAGGTTTTGTATATTCTTTTAAGCAACGGCTTTTTATCTCAAGTGGGTTTATTAGACGGAGCGCCAATATTCGTTGAAGGAGTACAGGGGATTGTTTTAACACAAGTTGCACGTGCTGAGCTATTGATGCAGATGCAAAGTATTATTATACAATACTTATCTTTACTGCTTCCTTCCTTATTAATTAGTTATAACATCCTGTTGTCAAGCTGTGGGTTAGCATTTGCTCAGTCATATTCAAAGACAAGTCAAATCTTGCCACGATCCCTTCCTTTTTCCAAGTGGCAGTTGCCACTTGAGGCTAAGAATTATTGGTGGATTGCCCTGTTGATATATGCATCAAGCTTCATGGTTGAAGGCAGTCTAAGTTATCCTTTAGCCTATTTAACACAGGCAATTGCAACGGTTTTTATTGCCCTTGGACTAAGTTTTCTTGCCTTTACAACAAGAAGGTTCAGAAGCAAAAACATACGGCTTATACTGCTAATCATTGCCTATTTTATGTTCCCCCAGTTTCTTGCTATCATCGGCTATGCTGAATGGGTTTTTAACCTAAAAAACAGACATTTTTCAACACAGACGAACGATCAAATAAGGAGAAATAAAGAATGAAAGTCATTTTAACATCTGATGTTCCTGGAACGGGCAAGAAAAACCAGGTTGTCACGGTAAGCGCCGGATACGCAAGGAATTTTCTGTTCCCAAGAAAGTTGGCCAGAGAAGCCACCCCCGGGGCCATTAAAGAAATTGAACGCCGCAATGAGGCTGAAGCCAGAGAAGAAGCTCAGCGTCTTAAAGAAGCCGAAGAGTTGGCTGCTTCCTTAAAAGGAAAAATCGTAACCTTACACGTCAAAGCTGGTGAAAAAGGACGGCTTTATGGAAGCGTTACCACGCAAGAAGTCGCTGATGCTATTGAAAAGCAGCTTGACCAAACAATTGATAAGCGTAAAATCGAGCTGAAAGAAGCTATCCGAACTGTGGGAACAAGTGAAGCTACTTTACGTCTTTATCCCGGCGTTACCACCCAAATTCAATTAAAGGTCACGGCTGTCGAAAAATGAGCGAACTAAAAGCTAACAGCGGAATTTTTGCCCAAGAGCAAGAGCGCTACCTGTTGCCTCCACATAGCGCAGAAGCTGAGCGCTCTGTTCTTGGCGCTTGCATGCAAAGCAGTACCGCACTATCCGAAGCCCTGGAGCTTCTACAAGAGGATGATTTTTATCAGCCCGCTCACTCGACCATTTTTAAAGCAATGCGTGAACTCAATATTCAATCACGTGCCGTTGACCTAATCACCTTAAGTGAAGAACTAGTCAGGCAAACACACCTTGAAACTGTTGGCGGCCACATGTATTTGGTTGATTTGATGCAATCGGTGCCCACTCTAGTTAATACAAGATATTATGTGGATATTGTGATTGAAAAATCCACCTTAAGAAAATTGATACATGCTTCCCAAACTATCAGCCAAACCTGTTATAAGCAGGAAGATACGCTTGAAGATATTTTGATGCAGGCTGAAAAGTTGATTTTTGATATTGTCATGAAGCGCACGGGCAGCCAGCAGCTTAAGCATATTAGCGAAGTATTAAAAGACACCTATGCGCAAATGGAAGAACTTGCCCGCAACAAGGGCCAGATTTCCGGTGTTCCTACCGGTTTTAGCAAGCTTGATGATTTGCTTACCGGGCTTCATAACGGTGAACTTGTAATGGTAGGCGCACGCCCTAGTATGGGTAAGACAAGCTTCGCTATTAACATAGCCACTTATGCAGCCTTAAAAGGACATTCAGTGGCAGTGTTTAGCTTAGAGATGCCTAGTGAACAAATTGCCATGCGTATCCTCTGCTGTGAGGCAAGAATTAATTTACAACGGGTACGCCAAGGAATCTTGGAAACCAAAGAATGGGAAAAGTTAGCAATGACTCTCGCCCCGCTTACGCAAGCTCCCCTTTATTTGGATGATACTTCCAGCTTAACCCCATCACAGCTTCGTAGTCGCTGCCGTCGTTTGATGATGGAGAAAAAACTTGATCTTGTTATTATCGACTACTTGCAGCTTATGAGTACCGACGGCAGGCCAGAAAACAGGCAACAAGAAGTCAGTGAAATTTCAAGGCGGCTGAAAGGCATTGCTTTAGAGTTAAAGGTACCTATTCTTGCCTGTGCCCAACTCTCCCGTGCCAATACACAGCGTTCAGACAAGCGGCCTCTGCTTTCAGATCTTCGTGATTCAGGCTCCATTGAACAAGATGCCGATGTGGTCATGTTTTTGCACCGAGAAGGTTATTATGATGAAACTGTTGAGAATCCCAACATAGCAGAAACTATTATTGCAAAACAGCGTAACGGTCCATTGGGCACAATAAAACTATATTGGCATGATGAGTATACATTATTTGAGGATTGAGGAAATGAGTGACAGTTTAAACACAACAGATATTATTTCATTACAAAAGGATGATGACTTTTCGGGGTTTCTTCGGGTACAAAAGTCCGATGAATTAAAAGATAGAAACGGAAAAACCTATTTTAACCTGACACTATCTGATAAAACAGGAGCAATCAACGCCAAGGTATGGGATGCGGGGCTGCTTGAACTTCCCCCACAGGGTTCTGTTATTAAAATAGCCTCATCTATTGTGACTGAATTTAAGGGTAACTTACAGCTTCGTGTTAATAGTTTTCGTGTTGCCGACGACAATGACGGGTATGACCTGTCTATGTTGGTTGCAACCTCCCCCGAAACTTCCGAAGTAATGTTTGAGTACTTAGATGAAATAATCGCCAGCATTAAAAATAATACATTGCATAAAATTGTCAGCTCAGTTGTGGATAAAGTACGTGATAAACTCTATTATTACCCTGCCGCACAAATGATGCACCATGTAACACATGGTGGTTTGCTGCACCACATTACCAGCATGTTAAAGGTAGCAGAAGCTCTTGCTGCTTGCTATCCAAATATCAACCGTGATTTGCTGCTTTCAGGGGTTATTGTGCACGATTTGGGAAAAATCCATGAGCTTGCAAGCGATACAACGGGCGCCCCGCTTGGCTATACCAAGGACGGAATGTTATTTGGTCATCTTTTACGTGGATTTTCCATGATTGAAAAAGCGGCAGATGAGGCAGGTATTTTGGAAGATGATGAAATGTATATGCTTCTGCAGCACATGATGGTAAGCCACCATGGCTTGATTGAGCATGGCAGTCTGCGTAAACCTATGTTTGCTGAGGCGGAGATGCTCTACTTTATCGACAACTTAGATGCCCGGATGAATGAGTTTGAAACCATCATAAACCAGCTTTCACCCGGATCTTTTAGTGAAAGGAAACCTTTCTTGGACAATCGTAGCCTATATCGGCCCATCTTTGATGAGGACAAGGCTTGACGAATACATAAATTGTTGTTACAATTTATTACAGAATTCTGAATTTTTACAACTGGAGGTAAGATCATGAAGAAAATTGCCCTGATCGCCTTAATAGGGCTTACTTGTCTCCTATTGGTTGGCTGTCAAAAGCAGGCGGCAAACATCACGCATGCCCCCATTGGTATAGCCACGCAGGCCCCTGCAATGGAGGTTTCCGAAACACCAGCAACAGATCTTCCCAGTCTTAAAGATCAACTGCCGCCAGGTTACGATCCCGCCTCCGAAGAGGCTCCGGAATCTCTGCTTGCCAATCAAAATCCGCAAACAGAAATGGCAGCGCATGCTGGCGCTACCGCAATACCCATTGACCCAGTTGATTTGCCCACACCAACGCCCCGTCCCCCGCTAGCCTTTACCTACGCAAAGTATACGTCATCCGCTCTTGGACTTAGCTTTGAATCGGTTGCCGGGTATGAAATTGATGAATCTCAGCCCAATACCTATATTCTTCGTGAACCGGTTACCAGCATCAAAGATAATTATCAAGTACAGATTACCATAAGTTTGACGCCGGTAACCAACAACTTTAAATCACAGGACGCAAAGCAAGAGCTAAGCGCAAAACTCAAAGATTTGGGAACAATTAACTACACGCAGTGGGATTTAACCACCACCAACTCTCGCACTTTACTTGGTAAACCCGGTTATTATGCCAATTATCGAGGCGTCCTCTTTGATGGCACTATCGTTCGTGGCCGTGTACATATGGCTTTGGTAGATGGAAAGTTACTCACCTTACATGTAACTTGCCCGGGATGGTATAACACCGATTACATGGATGTCTATGCCCGTATTCGCAGTACTCTAAAACAAAATTAGCAAGTGAAAACAACAGCCCAAGAAATAAGGGCTGTTGTTTTTTTGGTGCAGAATTGTAATTAAGTTTTGCCGGTTTTACTTGATTCCTTGACTAAATCATTCAATTCCTTCATAAAGGTCGGAATATCTGTAAATTGTCGATACACGGAAGCAAAACGTATATAAGCGACTTCATCTAAAGATTTAAGGCGTTCCATGACCATTTCCCCAATTTGCTTCGTGCTGATTTCCTGCCGCATAGTGTTATAGGCAAACTGCTCAATTTCTGAAACGATTTTTTCTACTTCCGACGCAGGCACGGGTCGTTTGTGGCAGGCTCTGATAATTCCATCATAAAGCTTGCCGGCATTAAATGTTTCACGGGTTTGATCTTTTTTTACAACCAAAAGAGGCAGTAGTTCTATCTTTTCATAGGTGGTAAATCGCTTGCTGCACCCAAGGCACTCACGTCTGCGGCGAATGCTTGCCCCATCCTCGGTTGGTCTTGAGTCAATGACTCTGCTGTCTTCAAAGTTACAAAAAGGACACTTCATGTACAATTTTCCTTTACTTTTAGCTTATTATACCACGCAAAAATAAACTTGTCACCAATCCTTGAGGGTTAATCCCTAAAATGATATACTAAAAGTCAGGAGGAAATATGTACTATTTGACCAATATTTCAAATGCTGAAATCGATCTGATGCGCTATCATGGCACAGAGGATGTTCAACATTTTTTAGATACTATGCATCTTGACGGTTTTGAAATGCTCATGTTTTCAAATGAATCGATAGAACCAATTCAAAATTCACAAGTGATTGGTGTTCACCTTCCCTATTTTTCCTCTGTTGTACCTTTTTGGTTCAATGATATTGAACGTCTCATAGAAGAATTTGGTAGCCTTGAAACAGCCTATCAATATTATACCGCTACTAATAAGGCAGAGCTGATAAAAAACACCAAATCAATCATTGAGCGAGTCAATGTTATCAATCCTGAATACGTAGTGTTTCATGTAAGCGAAGTGTCGCTTAAAGAAACCGTCAGCTATCGCTTTCATTACAGCAATCAAAAAGTCATCGACTGTTTCCTTGAATGGATTAATGGATTTATTTTTAGTCTTAATCCAAATATAAGTTTTTTAATTGAAAATTTATGGTGGCCTGGCTTTTCTTTTACAAATGTTCAGGAAACCCTATATTTGCTAAACGGTATTCATTACTCTAACAAAGGTATTATTCTTGATATCGGACATTTATTGCATACAAATACTAATTTAACGTCTTTAGACGAAGGGCTGGAATATATTCATCAATGTTTAGATAAACATCAAAAAGTGTTACAATTTATCAAAGGCATTCACCTACACCAAACATTAAGCGGAGAATTTGTTCACCGAATGATTGCAGATGAAATTTTATTAGAGGGTTCTTATCAGGAAAAGCTTTATGCTTCCTATCGGCAAGTTATGCAAATTGATAGCCATCGACCTTTCTTGAATGATGGTGTATCTACCCTTGTTCAAAGGATATCACCCAAATATTTAGTATATGAATTCATTACTGAATCACGTAAACAGCATGAATCCTTTATTCAAAGTCAGCATAAGTATGCGAGGTAATCATGTATTCAAGCGATATTTATAATCAAATAATTAATTGTTGGAACCGTGTCGGTAAGCCTCTTGGCAGTCTGGGAAAACTTGAACCGATTGTGGCTCAAATCGGCGCGATACAGGGTAGGACTAACGCGCAAATTAATCGCCGTTTACTGATTGTTCTGTGCGCCGATAATGGCATTATTCAAGAAGGAGTTTCACAGACAGGCAGTGAAGTTACTTCCAAAGTGGCTGACAGCATCGCCAAAGGATCGGGTAACATAAGCGCCTTTTGTAAAGTGGCAAAATGTGATACACAGGTTGTAGATATCGGCATGGAATACGATGCCATGCAGCCGAACGTCATCAATAAAAAAATTGCAAGAGGAACCGGCAATATTTTGACCTCGCCCGCAATGTCGTTTGAACAGATGGAAGAAGCAATTCATGTTGGTATTTCCCTCATGCAAAAAGCGAAAAAAAAAGGATATAGCGTTGTTTGCACCGGAGAAATGGGTATTGGCAACACAACGACCTCCAGCGCTATGGCCTCTGTTTTATTGCGATTGCCGCCTGAAAAGGTTACAGGGCGGGGAGCGGGATTGCCCGATTATATGTATCACCACAAGATAGATGTTATTAGGCGTGCGATAGGATTTCATCAGCCAGATTTTTCCGATCCTAAAGAAGTACTGTCTAAGTTTGGGGGCTTTGATATTGCAGGAATGGTAGGTTTATATTTGGGCGCTGAAAAACACGGACTTCCCATCATAATAGACGGTATTATTTCCCTTGTTGCTGCTTTTACAGCCACCCTTATTTCCCCTACCAGTCGGCAATATATGATTGCTTCACACATGGGTAAAGAGCCTGCCTGCCAGTACTTGTTAGACGCCATGAACCTATCGCCTTGTATCTGTGCCGATTTATCCCTCGGCGAAGGAACAGGAGCTGTTGCTTTACTTCCACTGATAGATATGGCGCTATCTGTATATCATCGTGGCGCCACTTTCAACCAACTCAACATCCCGGCCTATGAGGAGTTTGATAAAAAATCATGATTTTCTTAATTACCGGGGGCAGCAAATGCGGTAAAAGCAGTTATGCAGAAAAGCTTATCTTTCACCTATCTCAAGGCAAGCAAGCTAATTATCTCGCAACCATGCGAGTTGCCTCCGAAGAAGAAGAGGCTATTGTCCGCCGACATCAAGAATACCGTAAAGAAAAGAACTTTATCGTACATGAGTCTCCCCTGCGTTTTCCAGATTTCTTAGAAAGTAGTTTTGTTTTATTAGAAGATTTGCCTAACTTGTTAGCCAATCATATGTTTGGTGGTGATGGTTATGAAGGTGCACTTGATAAAATTGTAGAATTAACTAATAGAATAGATAATCTTGTGATTGTTACCAATGAAGTAGGGTCTTGCATACTCAAGTATCCCATTGAAACTGAAAACTATATTACCGCTTTAGGACGTTTAAACTATGTCTTGGCTAAAAGGAGCGACTGCGTAATTGAAGTGGTAGTAGGTATACCACTTGCTGTTAAAGGAGTACTACCTTTATGAAATCTATTCTTTTATCAATTGCCCTTGCTTTTTCAACTTATTCTCGTGTACCTATGCCACAAATACGCTGGGATGAAATAGAGCTGATTGATCCTCTGCCCTTTTTTCCATTAGTTGGCATTGTATTAGCAGCTTTGTTTGCGTTAATCTACGAATTTGTTAATCCATTAGGGCATTTGTTTCAAGCCACAATCCTGTGCTGTGTTCCCCTGCTTTTTACCGGCGGTATCCATATGGATGGTTTTTTAGACACTTCCGATGCTCTCGCCTCTTATCAAAGTAAAGAAAAACGATTGGATATTCTCAAAGATCCGCATACTGGTGCCTTTGCAATCATTTTTTGCGCTGTATATTTGCTTTTGCAGCTGGGTATCTATGGGCTTATCTCCAAAGAAAACATATCGCTTGTTGCCGTTGGATTTGTTGTTAGTCGAACAACAGTGTTGATTCTCACACTATTTACAAAAAATGCCCGTCAGTCTGGTATGTTATTTACCATGCAGTCCAAACAGCAACGAGTAACAAGTATCGGTTCTGTGATTGGTTTCGTGCTTCTTATCACGCTGTTTGGCATTAATACAAATTTAATTGTTATGACTATAAGTCTTGGAATCATCTTTCTTACCGCCTTTTTTCTACAAAGACATATACTGGTGCTGTTTGGTGGCATTACAGGCGATTTGGCAGGTTACTGTTTGCAAGTTTTTGAGCTGCTTTGGTCTTTTTTAACTATTTTATTGATGAGGTATATACCATGATTTTATTTGTTGGTGGACGTGCATCTGGAAAAGTTGATGCAGTAAAAGAATTATTGAGCATTGAACCACAAGAGGTTACGGCAAAGCAGGCTTTAACAACACCTGCAATCAATCATTTAGAAAATATTATCGAAGCTCTATTAGAAAACGAACAAAGCGTTTCAGATTTTCTTACTCGCTTGATAAACGAAAATCCAAGTGCTATTATCTTATGTGACGAGGTAGGCAGCGGTATTGTTCCGCTTAATCGAAAAGACAGGGTTTTGCGTGAAGAGATTGGCAAAGCTTGCTGTTATTTGCAAAAACACTCGACAGCCGTATATCGGGTTGTCTGTGGTATAGCTATTAAAATAAAATGAGGAGGTTTTTATGAATTTATTACATGTTTACACTGGCGAAGGAAAAGGAAAATCTACTGCAGCCATGGGTCTTGCTTGCCGTATGTTGGGGCATGACAGACCTGTGATTATTATTCAGTTTATGAAACCGGGCACATCCGGCGAGTTAATTAGTCTCAGAAAATTAGGTGCTATTATTTATCCGGCGCCTGCACAAAAAAAGTTTACCTTCCAGATGGATGAGGAAGAGTTAGTACAAGCAGGAAAAGAGATGAAGCTTGCTATCGACCAGATGATAGAAAGGATCGACGAAGTCAAGCCTGCCTTAACTGTGCTTGACGAACTTGCAACAGCAATGAGCTTTTATCTGGTTCCTAAGGTTGATGGTTTCCGTCTAATTGATGCCGCCCTTAAACACGGTGATGTGGCAGTGACCGGGCGTGGCGCGGGAGAAGATTTATTTGAAAAAGCTAATTATGTAAGTATAATTGAGGCGAGGAAACATCCCTTTGAAGAAGGCATTAGCGCCCGTAAAGGAATTGAGTGGTAAAATGACCACTTACCTCAATGGTATGTCTAAATAACAAAGCTTTTAACGATAAACGCAGGCGGTTGAATGAAATTCAGCCGCCTGTAGTATGTATATTTTCTTCATAAAAATGGATGGTTAAAGAGAAAATCTCTTTAACCATCTAATAAAACTCACTGGAGCTGATGACCGGAGTCGAACCGGTGACCTCATCCTTACCAAGGATGCGCTCTACCTACTGAGCTACACCAGCAACGGAAATTATTATACAGTGTTTCTTAAAAGAATGCAAGCATTTTAGGTAAGTATTTTTCTTTTGTTTAATCAAACAATTTGTAGGATATTACTTGAAATGAAAGAGCATTATGTCTATAATGAATTATAAGGTATTAGTATTGAAAGGAATCGATGTATGAAAGCAATTGTAAACGGAACAATTCTAACTCCGCAGGCTGAATTAATAGACAAGGTACTGTTGTTTGATGAGCGCATCGTTGATATTGTTGATGCTTCTTTTCCTATTACCGGTGTTGAAATTATTGATGCGCAGGGAAAATATGTTTCTCCCGGTCTTGTAGATGTGCATATCCACGGTTATGTTGGAGAGGATGCTTCCGATGGCTCAGAAGAGGGTGTTCGAAAAATTGCCAAAGCATTGCTTGCCAACGGTGTCACCTCATTCTTGCCTACAACTATGACCATTTCTTCAGATGAAATTTTAATCGCTTTTGACATTATCCGTAAGTTGATGCATGAAAGTACTCAAAAACAATTTGATGGCAGCCAAATTCTTGGTTGTCATGCCGAAGGTCCGTTCATCAATCCCAATAAAAAGGGAGCGCAGGCGGAAGGAAATATCCTGCCGCCAGATGCCAAGGCCATCCTCCCGCACAAAGATATAATTAAAATCATTACCATGGCGCCAGAAATGGTAGGTGGCATTCAGTTTATTAAAGATATTACCAACCAAAGCAATATTGTCGTTTCCATTGGCCACACTAACGCCACCTACGAGCAGGCTCTGGAAGCCATTAAAGCAGGTGCAAATCACATAACACACTTGTTTAACGCCATGACTGCTCTTAATCACCGCAATCCCGGCGTTGTTGGAGCAGCCCTATCCACCGATGTATATACCGAGCTTATCACCGATACCTTCCATATCCATCCCGGCTTATTCACATTTTTACACGAGGTAAAAAACGAACGTCTAATTTTGATTACCGACTGCACCCGCGCAGGCGGTCTACCCGACGGGGAGTACACATTAGGTGGGCAGCCCATCTTCGTTAAAGGTATTGAATGTCGGCTTGCAGACGGAACCATTGCCGGTAGTGTATTACGGCTTAATAACGCCGTTAAAAACTACCGTGACCATGCCAATATCCCGCTTTGGATGGCTGTAAAAGCTGCCTCTTTGAATCCTGCAGCTTCTATTGGCGAAGTTAGCCGCAAAGGTTCCCTTGAAATTGGTAAAGATGCCGACATTGCTTTATTTGATAAAAATCTCGTTTGCCATAAGACCTTTGTCCGTGGCGAACTAAAATATAGGTTAGGAGTGTGACATAATGTTGAAAGTACCTGCAATTTTAGACCCGGGTTTTGCCCCCCTGTCTGTCCTGCTGCGTGAATACTCAAAAGATGTAAAAAAGTACGGCAAGTCAAATCGTTTTGTTTGCTCCATTGAGCGCAGCCATGGTCACCGTACTGCTTGGGAAACGGAAGTTTTCCCTGATGGCATAGAAGATGATCGTACCGCTACCCTGTTTGAGCGTGTTGTCAAAGGTATGGTTTGGTTGTATGGTGGTTTCCGCATTCGTATCGCCGGTTCTAAAGCCATTTATAATAGGGTAGTTGACGCTTTCCGTGACGGTGGCAGCCGTTCGTTTGATTTCCACTATATGGAAAATGTGTATGAACAGCCTTTTGAAGTGCTCTATGTAGAAGATCCCGAAGAAATCGCTCATTCTATCGAATCTCCTAGTAATATCGGGCGCCATTTTGATGGTTGCCGTATCGGTTTTGATGCCGGTGGAAGCGATCGCAAAGTTAGCGCCGTCATTGATGGTGAAGCTGTTTACTCTGAAGAAGTCGTTTGGCATCCCAAGATTACAGAAGATCCTGACTATCACTATGGGCATATTTTAAAAGCAATGAGAACCGCTGCCTCCCACATGCCACGGGTTGATGCTATTGGTGTTAGCAGCGCCGGTATTTATATTGATAATCAAACCAAGGCTGCCAGCCTCTTCTTAGCCGTTCCAAAAGAGCTACACGAGAGAAAGGTAAAAAATATCTATATAAATGTCGCAAAAGAATTTGGTAATGTGCCCCTTGTTGTTTGCAACGATGGCGATGTGACCGCACTTGCGGGCGCTATCGGAATGGAAGTTGGCAATGTGCTTGGTATCGCCATGGGTACAAGCGAAGCAGGCGGCTATGTGGATGAAAACATGAACATCATGGGTTGGCTTAATGAGTTGGCCTTTGTTCCCATTGATGGTAACCCCAATGCCATGGTCGATGAGTGGTCGGGCGATTATGGTTGTGGTGTGAAGTATTTCTCGCAGGATGGCGTTATTAAGCTTGCGCCCGCTGCGGGGATTGAGCTTGATGAGAGTCTCTCACCTGCTGAAAAGTTAAAAGTTGTCCAAAAGGAAATGGAAAACGGCAACCCTGAAGCTGCAAAAATCTATGAAACTATCGGCGTATATTTTGGGTATACAATCGCTTACTATAGCCTATTCTACCACATTGAGCATGTACTCATCATGGGCAGAGTCACTTCCGGTGAAGGCGGTGCATTACTTATTAAAAAAGCGCAAGAAGTGCTCAACACCGAATTCCCTGAGCTTGCCAAGCAAATCCAGCTGAACATTCCTGATGAGAAGATCCGTAGGGTTGGTCAGTCTGTAGCCGCTGCAAGCCTGCCCGTTATTAAATAAAAAGGAAGTGATCAAATGTCCGAATCTTGTAATCACCAATGTGATTCATGTGATCAAAACAATTGTTCGTCCAGAAATGCTGGTATCCAAAAGGCACCCGCTAATCCCTCCAGTCATATAAAAAAAGTCTATGCGATCATGAGTGGCAAAGGCGGTGTGGGCAAGTCCCTTATAACAGCGCTGCTCGCCGTTCTCGCCAAAAGACGGGGATTTAATACCGCCATTTTAGATGGCGACATTACCGGACCCTCCATCCCCCGCATGTTTAACCTACATACAAAAGCGAGGGCGGATCAGGTTGGCATCCTACCGGTAGAAACCAAAACCGGCATACAGGTTATGTCTATGAACCTACTGCTTAAAAATGAGACCGATCCCGTTGTCTGGCGTGGACCGGTCATAGGTGGCGCTGTCAAGCAATTTTGGACTGACGTTGTTTGGGGCGATATAGATGTCATGTTCATCGATATGCCTCCGGGAACGGGCGATGTTGCTCTAACCTTATTTCAATCCCTGCCGGTAGATGGGGTTATCCTTGTTACGACTCCGCAGGATTTGGTATCCATGATTGTTGAAAAGGCCGTAAAGATGGCAGGGTTGATGAATATTCCCGTCCTAGCGCTGGTTGAAAATATGAGCTACTTTACCTGTCCAGATTGTAATAAAACCTTCCATCCCTTTGGAGAAAGCAATCCGGAAGAAACGGCCAAAGCATTTGGCATCAGCAAAGTTGCCCGCATTCCCGTGAACCCTAAATTAACAGCCGCCTCCGATAAAGGTATGATTGAGCTGTTTGAAGGGAATTGGCTAAATGAGTTAGCTAATGAATTGCTTGATTAGATCGAAAACCAAACAAGAAATTAGACTTTTTATTATGAGCAGCGTGGCAAATGTCACGCTGTTTGATTATGTGCTTTAATCACAAAAGGGTATGTATTTCATGATACATACCCCAGACCGTAGACAAAGCGGTTTTGACAATTATGCAAAAGCCGCTTTTTTGTAGCATAGAAACAGTCCAAAGAAGGATTTCACTAATGAATATAAAAAATATGTAAAAGAAGTCGTGCTTTCGGGTGTTGTTCCGTCCGGTTTTCCCTTCTTCCTGAGCAACTTGGCTAATTTCTTCAGGTTCATGCACGCAAAAGTAAGCCCTGCCTTCATACTCATGCGGGCTTTCCCATACATTTGGGTGTATCTGAAACCATGATGCTCTTTGGCTGTACCGAAGATACGTTC
>DUQF01000014.1 GCA_012837965.1 Clostridiales bacterium
AGTCCACGTGGGCGTAGTGACGGTTTTCCGTCTCGTACTCTACGTGAGAGGTGTTGATGGTGATTCCACGGGCCTTCTCTTCGGGGGCCTTGTCAATCTCATCATAGTGCTTGGCCTGGGCGTGGCCGCCGGCGGACAGCACCATGGTGATGGCGGCGGTCAGGGTAGTCTTGCCGTGGTCAACGTGGCCGATTGTGCCGATGTTGACGTGAGGCTTGGTGCGTTCGAATTTTGCTTTTGCCATTGATTTCTCCTCCAATTTTTACGGTTTTGCCCATCGGGGCAAATTGATGAACCGGCATCAGCCGGAATTGCCAATGCGGTTATTCCGCAATGGACGAGTGGAGCGGGTGATGGGAATCGAACCCACGTAGCTAGCTTGGGAAGCTAGAACTCTACCATTGAGTTACACCCGCATACCTTTATATTTTACTCAACAAAGCCTTGATTGTCAACCGCTTTGGTCCGAACATTTATAGGTATTAACACGCTTTTTAGGGAATAGCGGCAAAACAATAACGGAGCCTCCAAACTCTCTGGAGGCTCCGTTGGTAAGAAGGCGATTAATTATTTAACGCCGACGCCTGCCTTGCGAAGGGCAAGGATACGCTGCATTTCGTTGTAAACGATCATGAAGCCTTCGTCAACGCCCATACCGGGTTTGGCAAGAACTTGGGCGGCACCGGAGGCCATGGCGCACTGGATGCAGACCTGGCTGGAACGGTCGGTTTCGTTGCAGGTACCGCCTTGATAAGCACCCATGCCGTTTTGACGGCAGTAGAGTACCGCCTCCACCGTGTTGTGAATGCTGCCAAGGTCAGGGGTCTTGACCTGGATCATATGACCGGCCTTGTTGTCGACAAAATACTTGATGTCTTCTAAGGTGTTGCACCATTCATCGGCCACCAGCTCAACGGGGATATTGCGACTATCAACTTCCTTACGCAATCCGGAAAGGTCACGCATCTGAGCTTCACGCTCATCCGAATCCATGGGACCTTCAATGCGCAGGTGGAAGGGTTTGACAATTTCGCAGAGTTCCTCTAGGTAGTCTGCCATGCCGACGTAGTTGTCGCAACCAAAGACTTCACCGATGGTGCCGTAGCAGTCAATCTGGATAACAGGATGATAGCCATCGTACGGGGCGAAATTAATGATGCGATCCTTTAGCCACTGGAGATACTCTTTTAGGTGTTCACCCTTTTCGCCGAGCTTCTTAACGGAGTTGTACAGGCCGTGGGGCAGGACGGGTGCGCCCTTCATAATCATTTTGTCTGCGTTGTTGTAGCGATCGTCGCCTGATTGGGTGAAGATAGGAATCATTTCTTCCTGCACTTCGGTGCCGTATTCATCGGCGATGACATCGCACATGTTGAGTTTGCGGGCTTTGGCGACCGCATCCAAGATGGCCTGGCTCACGCCATAACGAATGGCGGTGTGCAGGTGGGTGCCGTCATGCTGCAGGCTGTCAATTTCTTTGGCCAAGCGCTTGAACGAATCAGCTTTCTGGCCGATCAAGTGAGGCGCCACTTCTTTTTCAATGATCGGGATAAAGGTGTCCGCTAAGAACAGGGGATCACGTCCGCCTGCGCCCGAATATTGCACGGCAGCGCAGTCGCCCCAGCCAATTTCGCCGTTTTCAAGCACCAGCATGACGCTGATGGATTCACCGGCCTGGCGGATGGAAGTGAACCCGGCGGTTGCGGGATCTCCAATATACATGTTGCCATCGCTTTGAGCACCCTTTTTGATGGCACGCTGGTCATCAAAGTAGAAGCCTGTGCGGCCCTTGGAACAGATAACCTTGGTAATTTTCATCTCTTGATACCTCCAATTATTATTTATTATTATCGTTATTGTTATTGATGTTTTATTTATTGGGACGACCTACCAGTTGCCCGTTACTGATGGCGTAAATATCATCAACGGTCATTTGGAAAGCAACCTCGCGGTTATCGGCTTTTGCGCGCTCTTGCAATCTCTTTTGGTTAAAGTCGACAATGCTCTTGTCAAAGGGAACGTTGCCAATATGCAGGTAACGCACAGCTCCCTTATTGTCACGGGCAGGCATCATGTTGCCGGCATTGTAACGGCTGGGGGCAAAAGGTACGTCTATCACACCTGCTTCAAAGGCACGCACGGTTCCTACGCAAATGTCGCCATCGCCCAATTCCAGTGTCCTTTCAAGGATGGCACGGGTTTCACGGTTGATGATGTCGATTTCAGCAAGCAGCATTTCATCCATGGGCATTTCCTGGTCAGCCAGCATGCTGATGACTTGCTTAGTTGCCCGAAGTCCGGCGGCGTTGGCTTCCTTGGTGGGTACGCCGATGGCCTCGTGAGGCGTTTTAACGATAACCTTGGTTGCCTTGGCGAGCGCCGCGACGGCCGAACCCCAGCAGATAACGCCAAAGGCTTTGGCCTCATCCTGCGGGAAGCCGCCCATCCACTGGTGAAGCACCGTGCTGACTATTACATTGTTGTATCCAAAGCGCTTGAGGTAAGCGTCGGTCATCTGACGTAGGGAATGGATGGCAGCAACGTCTTGGATTAGATTGCCACACTGGCCATAACCAACGGTAACATTGCGTACGCCCTGTTCGGCGGCAACAACGGCCTCAATAACGGCAACTGCGTTTGACATGCTGGGGGGAACCAGTGTGCCCGTCAGCGGCCCGAAAGGCTCACGGTTAATGGATACGCCACGATCTTCGTAGTAGCCGGTTAATCTGTCGACATACTGCCAGGTGAGCATGGTGTGCTCCAAGGTGATGTTTTTAGCGTAAGGAACGTTATAGGAAATACCACCGCCTTCAAAGCTGGTAAAACCGCCCGCTATGGTGATTTCCGCAAGCAGCCTTGCGTCGGGCGTGCCATGACGCACCTGTACGGGGCTTTTTACCGACTCGGTAACTTTACGGGAACCTTCCACACCGTGGTTGACGCCCGGGAAACCGTTAAGCATGGAAGTTCCCTGCGCTATGGATTCTTTGATGCCGTGCTCAGCATCAGAATAGCGGTTAAGCCTGGTATAGGAGTCGATGGTGGTGGGCAAAAGGTCCGCGCCACCTTCGTCTTCCAAGAACCTAAGCAGTTCAATATGCTTGTCGATGAGCGCTACGCCGGCACGGGGCTGAATCAAGGTTACCTTGTCATCGATCGCTTTATTAAGCTTGGCGCAAAAGCGCTTATCTTCCGGGATGCTTTTCTGGTAGGCAATAGCCTCGTCCAAATCAACTTCGGCGCCGGTGGGCCAAGTGCCAAGCACCTCTTGGCGGGTGTCAAGGAATTGTTGTTCGGACCACTTTTTATTTACTAATGTCATAGGGAGTCTTCCTTTCCAAAAATATTATTGAGTAATTCAAACGCGGTTTCCGGGTCAATGGTACTAAGCAGCCCCAAGGCGCTGAGCACATACTGTGTGTCACAAATAATACGGGGATTGGTCGGGGCAAGAACGGTTGTGTCTTGGATGGCCAAAGCTTCACGCCCAATGGCTTCAAATTGATCGGTATGGTTAAGGGCGCCGCCTGTCATGATTAAGAGTTTAACTTCGCTTAAATCCTTACCTTGCTGCTGGTATACAGCCCCGACAGGAGTGTACACCATTTCAAGCGTACCGCTGTGGCGGATAATGCCTGTTCTGAGGGCACCGGCCGCCAAGGCAAAGTCAAGCGCCTTTTCTTCTTCAGTAGCGGGCAAGATGGACTTATCTTGATCGATACGGTTAAGCCAGTCATACACAACATCTTCATGTACATTTGCGATGCGGGCAATTTCTTCAATTCCTACGGCTTCTACTACGCCATGTGCGCTGTAGCGCATACCGATGTCTCCCTCAACGGTTCGTTTGGAGAAGGGCTCGGGAAGCCCGTGCACCACGGCCAGTTCCTTAGTGGGAGCGCCCCTGGCGATAGAGTAGATAACGGTGGTTGCCCCGCCTAAGTCACAGGCCATCAATTCGCCAATGCCACGGTGTTTGGAAGTACCCTTGGATAGCAAAGTAAGCGCGGCAAGGACAGCTGCAGGCGTCGGCATAAGGATACCATCGATTAAAGCTTTTTGCTTGCTTAGCCCTTTGGCGGAGATGATGCGATCCAGGAAAATTTTACGAATAACACCCTGTGCCGGTTGAATGTTTAATTTGTTGAGTCTGGGCATCACATTTTCACAAAGATAAAAGGGATGCTTTTCGCTCTCTAAAATGTCCCGGCAAATATCGCCTGAAGCGTGGTTGCCCGCATAGACGACAGGGAAGAACGTTTCGGTTTTCGCAAGCATGGAAGCGTTATGTTCAATCACTTCCTGATTGCCTCCATCGGTTCCGCCGGTTAAGAGCAGAATTTCAGGTGCGATCTGGTCAATTTCCTGTATGTCACTACGGGTTAGCTTGTAGGAATAGGTTTTAATTACCTTAGCGCCTGCGCCGAAAGCCGCAAGCTTTGCAGCCTTGGCTGTTAACGCGGGAACCAAACCGCAAGCCACCATGCGCAATCCGCCGGCAGCCGACGAACAGGCCAGACGCTTTTCAAAGGGAATGTCGCCTGTTTTTTCTTTTAGCTTCAGGAGGGCACGTTCAAAGCCTTCCATTACATCGGTATCGACGGTGGTAAAATCCTGTGCTGTAGCAAAGATTTTTTTTGCATCAAGATCAACGGCTGTGAGCTTGGTGTAGGTTGAACCAAAGTCGATTAAGAGTACAGCTTGCATATTTTCTTACGCAACACCCAGGTCTTTTTTTAGGTATTCGATGGTGGTTTCAGGCGGTGTACCAGGCCCAAACACTCGGTCAAAGCCCATGGCGCGGAATCGTTTTTCTACTTCTGTCAAATCCTGCTTACCAACGACTATGTTGCCGCCCACGTAGAGAAGAATGTCTTTCAGTCCGGCCTCATCGCACTTTTCACGCAGTCCTTGGCAGTCCAATTCACCGTGTCCATACAGGGAAGATACAACAATTGCATCCGCCTTGGCTTCAATGGCGGCTTCAATATACTCTTCCTGAGTTACCATGACACCGAGGTTTACAACGTTAAAGCCTGCTTCTTGAAAAGCAAAGTTAAGGATTTGGATGCCAACAGCATGTACATCCGCACCAATGACGCCGATTACGAGGGTTTTTTTATCCATAACGAATATGCCTCCTTTTTTGTTATATTTATTCTATCTCATTATACAAAATCTTTCAACAAATTACAAGGGATACTCTGTTTTTGCATAACGTTTTGAAGAGTAATTCATAAACAAAAGAAAGAAGGGGCTGTAAGAAAACATAAGATTACAGCCACTTTTGCGTGATTTTCTTTGACACTTGGGAAGCGGGATGCTATGATAGCGCAAACAATTACAGGAGGTTGTTATGGAAGACATTGTGAAGACCGTCATGGATTTTTTTACCAAGGCCACGGCAGACAGTGTGCTGAACCTGATTGGTACCCTGGCTATGTTTTTTGTGGGCTTGTTTGTTATCCGCTGGGTCCTGCGTCTGCTGAGAGCGGCGTTGGACAAGAGCAAGCTGGACAAGGGCATAGTGACATTTGTTAACAGTTTTGCGTCGATTGGTTTGAAGCTGATGTTGACGGTGATGGCCGCTATTCGGCTGGGGGTACCCAGCACCTCCTTTGTGACGCTGATGGGCTCTGCGGGTCTGGCCATCGGTCTTGCTTTACAGGGCTCGCTGAGTAACCTGGCAGGTGGGTTTATGATTCTTCTGTACCATCCCTTTCGGGTGGGGCATTTTATTCAGGCAGGGACTGACGTAGGGATGGTCAAAGAGATCGGTATTTTTTATACGACGCTGGAGACGCCGGACAGGAGAACGATTGTGTTACCCAACGGCACGCTTTCCAATGGTGTCATTACCAACATCAGCCAGAGTCCGTTCCGCCGGATTGATTTTAGCTTTTCACTGCCTCTGGATGCCGACATCGATCAGGTGAAGGCGCTGATATACGATGTTGCCCGGGCGCACCCCAAGGTGAGTGAGGAAACCGGCATCGAGGTACGACTGAATGATGTGTCAGGAGGTACGCTGGTGTTTACCCTGCGCGCTTTTACCCGTCAGGAAGACTGGTGGACCACCAGGCTGGATTTGACGGAGAATGTAGCCAAGGCGATCAAAAACGCTGGCCTGCGCTTTGCAGCCCCCCAAATGGAACTGCGTCAGGGGATGTTTGAATAGCAATAAACAAAGCCTTATTGTAAATTCCAAGCTTAGAGTGGCTTATAAAAATATAATGCCCGGGAGAATTTCACATACATTGTGAGGAACGCAATATGAGAATGATAACAGCAGATGGTCTATCAAAAACATGTCGGTATGAAAAATGCATTTTGAAATCTGTTGCATAAGGAAAAACTGTACAAACAAGCATTAAACAACTTTTCTTTTACGGTTAATGAAGGTGAGATATTAGAGCTTATTGGTGCAAATGGAACTGGAAAAACAACACTAATTAAGCCGTTATTATATATTCTATATCCCACAGATGGCGCTGCAAAAGTAATGGGCTATACGCCGTAGAAAAGAGAGAATGCATTCAAGAAACAGGTGGGCGTCGTGATGGCGCAAAAGTCACAACTTCGGTAGGGTTTGTCAGCGATGTATAGTTTCGAAGTCAATCGTTATATAGTTATATATGTATATGAATTAACGGATGTTGATCGTTGTCGCAATCCGGATGAGCTTACCACGCTTTTTTGTGTGAAAGACCTAACCAAAACACAGGTGGTCGCCTATCATTAGGCGAACAGATGAAGTTTGAAATAATCGCGCTACTGTTGCATAACCCAAAGGTTATATTTTTGGATGAGCCAACGATTAGCTTGGATGTGATTGCCCAGCGCGATAAGTGGAAAGCTATGTTAAATACAACACCTAAGACAAAGAGAAAAGCAAGAAATGGCGAAAGGATGTATTGCGCGTCCAGAACTGGCTGTACCTAACTAAATGTGACCAGTATGTGTATGGATATGGCGGATACCTGAGTTTTCTATATGAACGCAAAAAGCGCAGTGAGAATGGTTATGTCAGCACGGTTCATGTGTATGAGTATAAGGATTGTAGTAGTGTTGTTAATGTTGTTATTGATATACATGTATTTATCGTAATTTAACAGTACTTTTCAAAAAAGCAACCATCAAAAATCAGGCATAAGAAAAACCCAGTAGCCATTGAAACCACTGGGTTTTTGGTGGAGAAGGAGGGGTTTGAACCCTCGCTACGCTTTCACGTACTACTCCTTAGCAGGGGATGATTTTCCTATGTTTTTTAAGGAAAATATAGAAATTATTGTGGGCTTAAGCACATAGCAATGGCCCCCCCCGCCAAAGCGGAGAGGCCGGATGTATTTAGGTTAGTAAGTTTAATTATCAGTAGCCAACTGCTACACCATCGCTGTAGTAATCGGCGCAACCGTCAATGGTGCCATCCTCGTTGTAGAGGGTGCCCTGAATAAAGCCAAAGGCGCCATCCATGTAGTGGGACATATCATGACCGATAACGGTTAGCTTGTCCACTTCCGCCTGCTCAATCGGGATGCCGAAGCCATCCTGATATTCCAAGGTGTTATCAATCCAGTTGAAGATACGGGGAGCCTTGACAGCGTCCTTTAGTGGCATCTTGAAATCAATGACATCGCTGATGACCTGCGCCACTTGGGCAAATATCGTATACCCGCCGGGGGCGCCCAGGACCATATAAGGGCTGCCATCTTCCCTGAGGATGATGGTGGGACTCATGGAGCTTAAAGGCTTCTTGCCAGGCTGCACCGAGTTGGGACCGCCAGGTTTGGAGGAGAAGTCGTCCATCTGATTGTTAAGGATGAAACCATACCCGTCCACCGCAACACCGCTGCCGTAGTAGTAGTTGATGGTTTTGGTAATGCCTATCATGTTGCCATCCTTATCGGAGACGGACAGATGGGAGGTATCGGTTCCTTCGTACAGCCACGGATCTTCCACTTCGTAGCTCTTGGATTTATCAGCCTCTATCTTGCCTGCCAGCAGCTTGGCGTAATCCTTGTCAATCAGGCCTTTGAGGGGTACCTTAACATAGTTCGGGTCACCCATATAGGTAGCCCTGTCCAAGTATACCATTTTGAAGGCTTCGGACAAAAGGTGCATATGCTCGGCACTGTAAGGCTTCATAGAGCCAACATCAAAGTTCTCCAAGATGTTGAGAATTTGTATCATATGGGTGCCGCCGGAAGAGGGAGGCGGAGCAGAATAGATCTTGTATCCGCGGTAAGTGCCTTCAACCGGCTCCATCACGGAAACCTGATAGTTTGTTAGGTCTTCCAGTGTGATGATACCGCCGTACTTGGCTGCCGCATCCACCAACGCTTGGGCTACTTCACCCTCGTAGAAGCCGGCTGCGCCTTTTTCGGCGATAATGCTAAGGGTCTTGGCTAAATCCGGGTTTTTAAGGTAGCTGCCAGCCTCAGGTGGCAGACCGTTTTCGTCGAAGAAAAGCTTGCCCAATTCAGGGTAGTCGGTCATCAGTTGATAAGCGTCCGTAATGGTGGTATTGGCCTTGGGCGTGACCAGGTAACCCTCGTTGGCCAGATCAATGGCGGGCTGCAGCACTTCTTGCCGGCTCATGGTGCCATAGTTTTCCAGAATGTACAAAAGACCTGCCACTTCACCGGGCACCGCGACGGCCTTGCCGCCCCGGGCCATGATATTGCCAATGACTTTGCCATTCTCGTCCCGAGGATACATGTCCTCCGTAGAGGCGCCAGGAGCGACTTCTCTAAAATCGATGAAGACCACTTTCCCTGTTTCGCCATTACGATAGGTCATAAACCCACCGCCGCCGAGACCAGAGGCATTCGGTTCGCACACGCCCAGCGCAAAGGCAGCCGCCACCGCAGCATCCACCGCGTTGCCGCCTTTGGCGATAATGTCGGCACCAATGCGAGACGCCTCATACCGCTGGGACGATACCACGCCATCCTTACCTTCCACGGCCCGGTTTTCTTCCGTCAGCCGAGCATGCGTGTCAAAGGTTAAAACTTCACCATACTTGTACTCGGCCTTGATTTTCTCGATGTCGATCGCGCCCTGTGCCTGCTCCCCTAAGGCAACGCCAGACAGCATTACCAGACATAGAAGCATCGCAGAAATACGAAGCCATACTTTTCTCATAGTTCCTCCTTGTTTTTCGCTCGTGAGCGTATAGTATTAATGTTCTAAACATATCATTTCCTCTTCTATCTGTCAAACAGGAGATATAGATTGCAACAAATCCACTTGTATAGGAGCGCCATCCATAATTGGACAATATTTCAGAAAGAAATTGATAAAAGAAAAACCCAGCAGCTACTACAACCACTGGGTTTTTGGCGGAGAAGGAGGGATTTGAACCCTCGCTACGCTTTCACGTACTACTCCCTTAGCAGGGGATATTTTTCATTTGTTTTTTAACGAAAATAAAACAATTGTTATTAGTATGTTATTAGTAAAAGTGTGAATTTTTTTTCGGATGCTGTTAGACAAAAACCATTCTCGCTCAATTTCATTAGCGAAATCAAAACTGAAAACTACTTTAAATCATCAGACAGCTTATTGCACAAAATTGTTGTTAACGTTTGTTTAAAACACCTCAAAACCAACGAGACACCTTTTAGTGGGCATGATGTCTTATGTTATATATTTTGCTGCTTGTTTATACAAGAACTCAAATCCACAAAGTCTTTAAAGAGTATTACATTTGAAGATGAAAGGGAGCTGCCTTGCTTTGTAACAAGACAGCCCCATGTATTGGATTTTGCAGAACACGGCTTAGTTTGTTTTGTGTCTACTGAAAAAGCAAACGTCCCCAAAGACTCGGGTTGGTGTTGATGCCAACATCACCTGTCCAGGCCATTTGAGGAACATACTGGGTTCCAGGGCAGGGATAAGAAATGTCTGTAATTGCAAAATTAAAGTTTACGATATCTCCAACTGCGGGAGTATAAACAGGGATTTCTTCATTGGAAAAACATTTCCATGGTATTGATGCTTCGAAGATAAATCCATTCTCTACTTCTATTGATACAACAGAGTAACCATCCAATATGTTTTGTCCGCCATTCATTCCTTTGGATACAAAACGCCGCCGCGCTTCCTTGGGTACCATGTTCCGATCAAAAGCTGTATCCCAATACAAATTATCAATAATCAGGTAAACCAGAAAATCATTTGTTGCATATTCTGTACGTTGTGGATCAAGCGTCGGATCTGTTGAAAGATATAGCTTGAAATTATCTTGTCCGTCCAGAGGAAGCATCTCAATCGCGCCATAAGGCGTGTCTTCTGTTACTTCGACGGCCAGATATAAGTTTTTGTTATCCCACATCAAATAGACAGAGCAGGACAAATCTTGAGGACCTTCCCATGCTTGCACATCGCGAATAACTTGACTTTCTTCATTGAGATAAATTGGATTCGAGCGATCCCATTCATCCAAATTTGCATCAATTTGTATGCTGTCCAGAACTTTACGAGCGATGGCGACAGGCTGTTCATCCTGCGTCAGTGCAAAAGTTACAAGCAATATTATCAGCACACTTAGGAAGATGATCCATCGTATGAAAGCTTTCATTCTCAATCACTCCATTGCCTCGTGAAGCCGGGAACAGAGCCAAGCTCTGTTCTCAGCATAGCCCCAGCTGTTACTTATTCCTCCACAGTAATCACAGCGCTGAGATCGCCGATGGTAAGGATATGATCTCCAGCAGCTTCAAATACCAGATCCATTGTGACAATGCGCCACTCGCCGCCATTTACGGCTTCAATCTTATCAGCGATGAGGGTTTCTCCGTCATACGCTTGAACGGTGGTCATGCCATCTGCGCCGTTGTTCCACAGCAAGAAACGCACCGTATAGGGCTCTCCGACTTTTGCCGTAGCCTGAACGGACTCCAACACATCGAATGCGGCACCCCATTTCATCAAAACACCTTTTTGCACCTTGGTTGGAAGCAACAACGTATCATACACGAACTCTGGCTGCTGGCCATACCGCATGCCATATTCGTAACACAGCAACGCATCGCCGTAATTGTTGGGAATCGAAACAAAGGGATTTTCTCTCATAAGCGCCAGCAGGATCAAACGAACCTCGGGTGCAGCGCCGATATCGCCTGCCAAATCCAGCCATTGATCGACAGCTGAAGCCTCGTTGCGCGCAATTTCTTTTACGATCATGCCTTTTGGCTCACGATTGCCTATAAGCAGATCCACATAAACACAGGCTTCGGTCGTTGTTAGGAATCCGCTCATCGCCTTGCCGTGATCTGAACCCCTTGAGAAATTTAGGTAAATCAGTGCGTCAGCGCTTTCCATCATGAAAGTGGAGGGACTGATACCATTGGCAGTAATAATCAGTTTTGTCCCAGCTTCTTTTGCGTCTTCAATGGCAAGTTCTGCCGTGTCGTCCATTCTGGTGATATCAATCACCACAATATCTGCGTCTTCCATGGAATCAACCACAGTAAAGTATTGCTCGGCATTTTTTGAGTACAATGCAGCAGTAAAGTCATCATTGGCGGCAAAGTACAGCTTTTCTTTTCCTTTCAAAGGAAGCAGGGAGTTGTCATTCTTCACCAGCACCGCTGCATGGGCTTGCAGTTTCCTTTCCAGTTCAACCAATTCCGGATTTCGGGCCGCAGCCAGCGTGTCACTGTCCACAAGTTTCCAAGGAGAGGCAATGTATTCTTCACTAGCGCAAATCGTCATTGCCTGGCTGATATCATTATATGGATTCTCAAACAATCCCAGATCGAATTTGATGTGCAGGATTCTGCTGCAGGCCAGATTGATCCGTTCCTCGGAGATCAGTTTATCGTTGATGGCTTCCACCAGATAGTGATGATATTGCACGCCGACACCACCCAGTTGATCGACACCGTTATTAATGACCCAGGCATATCTTTGAGGAACGGTAAATTTGTTCAGGTCAATATCATCTGCAGTGATACCATCGCTTCCACCCATGTTATCCCAAATGTTACGGTCTTCACTGCCCATGGCCCCCCAATCGGTCAGCACCACGCCTTCATATCCCAAGGTATTGCGAAGATAATTCATGGTTTCCTGATCATAGTCCACATTGACCGTATTAGAAAGGCCTTGATTATAGCCGTTGGTCATGATCCACTGTGTACCGGCTTCGATTGCAGCTTTCCAAGGAACCATCTGATTTTCATAGTTTTGTGCGGGGCTGCGTTTGTAAGTAAAGGAGATGCCTGTTGCACCACCACTGGCAATAAAATGCTTGACGCAAGTGTACATACTGGTCATTACTGATGTAACCTCCGCCGTAATCATATTGGCCACATAGGCGGGATCTTCGCCATTGAAAACGCTCAGTTCAACGCCATAGGGCCCCAGCACCAGATGATATCCGACAGCGCGGGATTCTTTTGCGTGAAGCTCCCAGATCTTGGAGGACAATTCTACATTCCCTGAAGCGCCAAATGCATCATGGGGTGAATCCACAAAACCGCCCCAAGCATTGTACTGACGGTCACAGCTCACAGTAATTGGGATGCCTAAGCGGGTGTTTTCTGCAATCTGCTGCATATAATTGTGACGGTTGGTCAGCTTATCAGGGGTGCCGTTCGTATTGTCAAGATAATGAATCACATGGTATTCATTGACATAATGGGGCAGGGCTTTCTCACTGTCGCTAACAATATCATTGCTGGCGTTGATGTGCAGCATCAAGCCTGCTTTTTCCTCAACTGTCATTTGATTGACAAGATCCGCAGTACGAGCTTCTATGTCATTCCTGTAATCCTCATAAATATCCAGAATTCCGTTGTTGTTCAGATCTTTAAAGAACAACCCGTCTATCTCAAGGATAGGGGTTGCTCCTTCGATATAGGTCAGCAAGGGTTGACCGGTCGCTTCGTTGGCTTCGATCGTTGTAAAATGACATTCCGGCACTTCTTGTATGTCTTGTTCAGCTGCTCCAGCCCACTCTGCAAGTGCGGTACCAGTCATTGCTAGCAACATCACAACAACTAGCGTCCATAACATCAGTTTTTTCATAATTGATACCTCCTTCTTATTATGGCTTATGCTATTAATAATTATAGCATCATATTTCATGAAATCAGTAAGAATAAACAGTACTGCAAACAGGAAAAAACAGAACAACATATAGCTGTTCACAACCTGTAGATAAAGGTCCATGTTTATTAGCTGGGATTTTGTTTATTCAAGGTATAAAATTCATAATACTGAACACAATCCGTGTGAAATATGGAAAAATAGGGATAGTAATAACCGAGGTGTTTTAGTTATGATGACAAGAAACGCGGATGATTATCGAAGTCAAATTCTGATATGTAATCGTATTTCAGACTCATATTCCAAAAAGATTATTGTGTTTTTTTCTTGTTTGCATATTGTGATGGTGTCTCCCCAGTGTATTGTTTAAATACTTTGGAGAAATACGAAGAATCCTCATATCCAACGCAGGATGCAATATCTCTTAGCATTAAGTCGGGTTTTTCGCGTATCAATTTCTTTGCAGCTTCCATACGACATTGCGTTAAATAAGAATTGAAAGTGACTTCACTGTATCTTCGAAAAAGGCGGCTCATATACGAATCTGAAATACCTACTGCATCACAAACTTCTTTCACCCCGATTGGCCGAGTATAGTTTTCAGAAATAAACCGGATAGCATGATCATATAGTTCTTGTGTTGATAGTTTTTTATCTAAAAAGTTTTCTTGTTCAAATAGCAGTCCATAAACTTCTTTAGCTAAGTTTGTATAGGAACCAGTGTTCTTCATAGTTAATTCAAACTCACGAAATATTTCTTCAATACGATTATAAACCTCATGATCTATCGTTGCAACGTGATGAATTATTTGCATAACAATATGCCAAACTTGCCACTGAGGAGTTTGTTCTTGTTCCCATTTAGTAGCCAACCCAGATAAAAAGTCTTTTATAGCTTTTCTGTTTTCAAATGCCACAAAATGAGTCAACTGTGTTAGCTCGACAGCAGATAGCCTAATAATTTCCGGATTCAGGTCACCACCCATATACTGTAAAATTTGATGTTTTCCTACAATAGTTTTTTGAAAGAGTAATTGAATAGACCAATCAACAAATCCGGATAACGATTCGATTGATTGAGTGCGCTGAGTATAAACTGCAGTCCATGTTGGTATATTCCCTCGCCGAGTCATATATACACTTAAATTAGTCAAAAAAAGATCAATTCCCTCATCTTGTGCAATCAGTATGCGTTCGTCCTCATCTCTTCCACAAAGCTCCCAAAACTGTCCATCTTGCGGCGTGATTAGAGTACTCGCTCTGAGTTTCCGAGGCAAAAGCATATCCAAATTGCCCCAACGCACAAAAGCAAAACGAAAACTATTACGTCCGAAGAATCGTTTGGCAGATGCTTCATCGTAGTTTTGACCAGAGGCAATGTGAGAAAGTAGTGAAGCCATCAATTTTATTGATTCGTCGTCTAACTGGTTTTTGATCGATTTAAGTACGCTTATCAAAGTCTTTATGCTTACGGGTTTTAATAAATAATTATCAACACTTGCTTGTATTGCTCCTTGAGCAAATTCAAACTCACCATAACCGCTTATGATTACTATGTGTATATTCGGCTGTAGATTTCGTGCTTTCCGAGCCAACTCAATTCCTGATATCCCCTGCATTTTTATGTCTGTCAGCAGTAAATCCACTTGCTGTTCTTGAAGGTATTTAAGTGCAAGTTCTCCGCTTGTGACTGTATCGATTTTTCCGAAACCTTCGCAATATTGTTCAATAATGCTGCGTACATAACGAAGCGCAGGAATTTCATCATCAACAATCAATACGCTGTACATCAGTTTTTTCCTCTCCTTGTCGCTGAGCGTTATTATTCCATATGAATAAGCAATTCTATGTGCAGTACAGACTATTCCAAAAAAATGTGCGCAATTTTACCAGTAGTCACGGTTTAGGCAGAAAAATCCTCAAAAAGTATCGAATGTTTATATTTAAAAAGATATACTTACATATATAATAGAATCAAGATAAGGGTCTTGTCAATAAGATCCATATAAAAAAGGAGGAGTTGTATCCATGAAGAAAAGTAGAGTATGTCTTAGGAAGCTGTTTTCCTTTATGCTCACAATTGCGCCAATTTCATCACTTGCAGCTGTTGAAGTTTTTGCGCAGGACGAAGCGATCAAGGAGAGCGATTCCGGTTTCTACTATGTACTTGCTGATGGTAATCAGGTAAGGCTTAGTGCTGCATCCAAAGAAAAATTTTTCAAGCATGATGGATTGTACTTCAAGGATCTTAATAGCAATGGTGAACTTGACACCTATGAGGACTATCGGCTGCCTGTCAATAAACGTGTCGATGACCTTTTAAGCAAGATGACTCCTGAAGAAAAAGCTGGTACATTGATTTTTGCTTGTATTGCGGGCAAGAATGGAAGTACTGTTACGAATTTTGAAGCGGCAGTTGAAGGGTTTCAAGGCGATATCGGAAGCGCCAGTGTTATCTCACCGCAGCATGAAGCGCTGACTTCCCGTGAAGTAACAATCACAGTGGGTGAAGCGAAATATTGCCCCGTACCCGCTCAAATTCAAGACCTGTATGTAACCACCTTTATTGCCGCATTAACCGGAGCGCCAAAAGATCAGTTAGACCTTTTTAATCACATTCAAGGATTAGCTGAAGATACTCGTTTAGGCATCCCTGCTGTGTTCTCAGGCGACCGCAGCTACAATACCTGGGGCGGCATGATTGACATGGCACACTACGCATTCGGTGTTGCCCATGATGAAGAACTGCTTTATAAGCTGGTATCCGAGTATGCAAAAGAATCCGTAGCACTAGGATATCACCAAGTATTCCATGGCTATGGCAATGAGATCGGTTCATGGTATGGCGATGATCCAAACTACATCGCCAAAATGGCAGCCACAGAAACTCGAGCTTATGAAGACAACGGTTTCAACAGTCATTCAAAGCACTTCATAGCGCGTGGCGGTCGTAATGCATATGTCAACGCCTTATCTCCGGCGAACTTGATCGATAGCTGGAAGATTGGCTGGAAAGCGGTTGTTGACGCAGGCACACAATGGGTCATGACGAACAACAACGTAGGAATAACCCCTGGCGTCCAAGCCTATATGGATAAAGATACCTTTGATATCCTCAGAAAGGATCTGGGCTATGAAGGCATCGTTTGTATGGACTGGCCGGCTGACATTTCCCGCATAATGAGTCAAACGGGTATTACTTCTGACGGTGTTGATATCTCCACACTCAGCGCTGTTGAGCGCTATGCATTGATACTGAACGCCGGCGTTGATATGTTCAGCTGCTATGGAGCAATCCCGGGTACAGATATTGAAGCCTATCCCGATAACTCCAATCGTGCTTTACCACAGCTCATTGTTGAGGCTGTTAATCAAGGCCTGGTTACTCCCGAAGATTTTGATATGCATGTTGCTCGTGTAATTAAAAACAAATTTGATATTGGAATCTTTGAAGATCCCTATCGTGATTGGGATGAAGCGCTCGAATTGATCGGCAGCGAAGCGTACAAAGCGGAGCAGATCTTACCCATGAGCAATGAGGAAATCAACGCGTGCCGTCGTGAAGAAATCACCAAATTGGAAGAAGAGCTTATGGTTAAGTCAACCGTAATGCTTAAGAATGACGGGATCCTACCTCTGGCGAAAGGAATAAATGTATACTGCGATAGCAACAATTCAAATATTAAACAGGCGGACATCTTAGCGCTTGGAGCGATAGGAACTGTAGTGGAGTCCATGGATGAAGCGGATGTAGTGATTGCTCACATGACAGCTTTTGATGAAAACTTCGAATATCTTGTTGAAGATGCTAATGCTGCCGGTAAACCGATCGTGTTAATATTTGAAGGGACTATCGGCCGCAGCGGAGCCATGGCGGAACCCTATGGCGACCAAGTGGCTGTCAGCAATGCGGTATTGCTTCAGACGTATAACAACACTCCGGATCATGGTTCCTCTGTAGGCGCTTTTTACCGTTACGTTACACCGTCGGTAACAGTTTCGATGCTTTTTGGTGAACTGTCTCCTTCCGGCAAAACAGTATTTGAAATTCCGGTCAAGGCGATGGACGCACACTTCAGCTGGGGTGAGCTTCAGATGGATATAGGCGTTGACAGCGCAACACGTCTATATATGGCAATGCTCGCAAAGGAAAACCCCAACATCGCAATGCCGAATAACCTTGGTGATGTGCTTTACACGACAGACTTTGGAATGAACTATTCAAATCCTGCAAGCATTGAATTTAGCATGTTGAGCGTCCCGAAAACTGCTAAGTCTGTTACTTCGGAAGACTCAAGAGGACGACTGAGAACCAGCATTGTGAAGAGCAACGCTGTACAGAATGCTGGCGTACCCTTCGAGGTGTGCTTTGTAGCAAAGAACAATGGTGGTACCGGACATATTGACGCACAGATTACGGTTGATGGTAAGGTGGTTGCTGAGAAATTTGTCGCCTTGGTAGAGGATCAGTTCCGAGTCATCACCATGAAAGTAATACTTGAAGCAGGTGAACATACGATATCACTTGGCGATATGACTGAAACTATAATAGTTCAGTAAATGGTGTGTGAAATGTGAAAATTATTTCAAAATACGCACAGGGCGGAATATCCGTCCTGTGCACACTTTAAAGAGAGAAGGTACGCTGATGAAAAAGAAACTAACACTTGCTTGTATTGCGTTATTTCTTGTCACTTTGATGAGTCTCACATGTGCAGAACAACCAAATGCAACCGCTTTCAAGAATACTGGACAGATAGTCATTGATGGGAATCTAAGCGAATGGAATAAAACGTCTCCTATAGTAATTAAAGACGAATCACAGGTGATTAGGGATCTTAACTTTTGGCAAGGAAAAAATGACCTGAGTGCAACTGTTTATGTTATGTGGGATGAGGAAAATATCTATCTTGCGGCAGAGGTTAATGAAGACACACCATATGGAGCAATTGAAATGCTTCCTTTAGATGGTGAGGATAATTTCAAGGTCTATATTTCTACTGACCCCACTGCCGATCCGAAACGTACCTCATACGGCACAAATGATTTCCTTTTGTATTTGATTGTAGACAATAATTATTGGGATACTGCATTTGATAGAAGCATGGTTAAAAAAGAGCTGCTCGAGCGTTTTACCACAAAAGGTATGGATGGTGGCGAAAATGTACTTGAGGGTTATGAAAAAGCTTCAACTTTAACGACTACTGGTTTTGTATATGAAGCGAAAATTCCTTGGAGTAATTTCTCCAACGCTAAAATACCTGTGTATACACCCGTCGCGGGAGATACAATCAATTTCAACTTTGCAATCACTGATATTTCGTATCCTTGCCCGGGTACGGAGTACATTCCTCAGATGGCATGGACAGGAAATATTAGCATCAATAACAACCCAAGCCTGTGGGGACGCTTAACTTTTGCGGAATAATTCTGAAAGTCAAAAAGAGGGGAGCTAGATAGCTCCTCTCAGACTGTAGACAAAGTCCCAGCCATCTGCGCTGGGACTTTGTTCAATGAAACCCGTAAAACCCCTTAAAAATCAAGATCAAATCGAGGTTATATGGTATAATATAGATACAAAAACTCGAGGTA
>DUQF01000015.1 GCA_012837965.1 Clostridiales bacterium
GTAATATTAAACTGAGCCATGGATTTCATCCTCCTCGGTTTGGTATTTGTTTGTCACTTATATTCTAACCGAGGATATGAGTTTGTGGCTCATTTTCTTTTTACACAATTATAAGGGCTTAATCCTGTGAACGAGCTTTCCGCCTTCAAACAGGCAAATAACATCATCCTTTTCGCTTTTTCTCTCATCCGTTCTTCGGTAATTGTTTGTACTCAGAAAATTCAGCAGCGTATCCGCGAATATCCAATGGTTGATGAAAAAATCGTCTTTGGATACGGCGTACATGGTGGCCGCGAAGCAATTGGGCCCATGGTTTGAGGGAAAAACATTATGATATTTTTTTAGGTATTCATAACTGTCAATCCTTGATAAATCCAAAGCGATGGTTTCGTCATCAAAATCTCCAATGACTTGTTGTTTTTCTAAATCGCTTAAGTTTCTCCAATAGTTTTTTGTGATGATTTGATTGCCGTAAATAAACTCCGAACCATTTCGCTTTGTTTCTTCATACAGCTTTTCCCTGAAATCAGTGGGCAAAGCTTCATACCATTTTTCCTTGCTTACAACCACGTAATCCGCTTTAATTCGCCAAGTATTGTGATTGCTGGCGCTTAAAACATTGTGGTAAGAAGGGTTCGCGAGATAATCTTTCATCGGCATGACAAGCGCGTGGTGAAGACAATCCACAAATTCGCCGAGGAACTTTTCCGAAATGAAAAACAAATCGTGCTCGATAGTCAAGCTTCTCATCTATATTTTTCCTTTGCTAACATTATTTCCCCGCGTTGGTACGCTGTTTAACTTCACGGCTTGGCAAGCTGAACATCAAATCTCCAAACGACAAACATAATCGTCCATATAATAGCCTTGGCCGATATCATTTTTCTCGCTTCGGATGATTTTAAAACCGAGCTTTTCATAAACAGGGATAGAGCTGTTACGCTTATTTACATTCAGTTCAATGGCCGCCAAGCCCGCTTCTTTTGTTTTCATGATGACAAAATTCAGCATCTTGTGGGAAAAACCTTTCCCCCGCTCCGCCTTGTACAGGTAGAACTTGCTGATGTACACGCAATAGGTTTTAGGGTAGAAGGCTAAAAAACCGATACTTTTTCCGTTCTCGCTTACAAAATAATATTGAACCCCCTGCTTTAGCTGGCCGCGGATGCTTTGCGCCGACTGGAATTTTTCAAGCATATAGTCGTTTTGAGTTTTTCCGACGATGGGGTCATAGTGCTCCCGCAAAATTTCAGTTGCCATTCGGGACATTTCCACAATTTTGCTTTCGTTCCAAAGCAGCAATTGCTCAAATTTCATGTGTTTTACCTCTGTTCATTTTAATTTGTACTCAATTTGATTTCTACCTTTTTCATAAAATCAGCCCCCTAAGAGCCTACGCCTCCATCAAGCCCGCTTTATCAAAGGTCACTTTCCCGTTCATCATGGTGAGCATCGCCTTGATATCCTTAATTTTATCGGGCTCTACTTCATAGGGGTCATCCGACAAAATGACCAAATCGGCATAGTGGCCAATTTCAAGCCGCCCTAATCTGTCCTCCATGCGGATGGCGTAGGCGGAGGATTCCGTGTAATTTCTCAAAGCCTGCGCCACGGTTACTTTTTCTGAGGGCATAAAGCCTTTCGGCGGGTAGCCTTTCAAATCCTTTCGAGTTACGGCGCAATACAGGCACTCCAAGGGGTTGGGCTCCTCAATGGGAGCGTCGGTACCGTAGGATGTGGTCGCCCCCAATTCCATCTGCGTTTTAAAGGCATAGGAAGTCGCCGCCAATTCCCCGCCTACACGGTCTTCCAAAATGTGCATATCATAATGCAGGAAAATGGGCTGATAGAATACGTGCAGACGATGCTGTGCCGTTTTTTTCAAAAGCTCCAAGTCGGTAATCTGATGGTGAATCAGCCCCGAGCGCAAGGGATTGCCCGCATCGTTGATGACCGCCAGAACGCCTATGGTTTGCTCAATCGCCCCATCGCCGATGACATGCGCCACCAAGGGCAGACCGTATTTTTTCGCGATCAGGCCCAAAGCCTTCATCTTTTCATTTGGCAGCGTGTCCACGCCCAAGGTCGCAGGGTCGTCATGATAGGGTTTTCGCATCAGGGCCGTGCGCGCGCCAAGCGAACCGTCTTTGTACAGTTTAAGGGCGGACAGGCGGTGCCTGTCGGAAAAAAGGCCGCTGTTTGCGTTTTCCTTTAAAAACACCTCCAAGGCCTGTTCATCTTCAAACGTAAACTGATGAAATACCCGAACTTTCAATTCGCCAGATTTGTCAAGGCGGCTAAGGACAGAAAGCACTTTTTCCTGATTGTCTTGGTACAGGTCATTGGCCTGCACAGCGGTAATGCCAAGGGCGCTTACATAGTCCATGGCGATGCGGTAACGCCGCTCAATCTCCTTTTCGCTGATATCGGGGAAAATGTTCTGCACATAGCCCAAGGCCGTTTCATGGAGAATGCCGTTTGGTTCCCCCGCCCCGTCCCGCACGAACACGCCGCCATCGGGGTCAGGGCTGTCTTTGGTGACACCTGCCATTTTCAGGGCTTTTGAGTTCACCACCCCGATATGCCCGCAGGCACGGGTGAGCACGATGGGCTTGTCTTTGCAAATCCTATCCAAATCGTCCTTGGTGGGGATAACAGGCCCATCCGTAAAATAATCCTGATTCCAGCCCCGCCCGATGATATGGTCTTTGTCTGGGTTGTTTAAAATATACTGCCGGCCTAAACGCACAATATCTTCAATGCTTCTGGCTTCTTGCAGCCGCAAAATGGACAGCATCCGCCCGATGCCAAGCAGGTGCATATGCGAATCGTGAAAGCCTGCTACCACGGTTTTGCCCTGGGCGTCGATTTCCCTGTCCGCCTTGAAGCCATCATCAAAGCCGATGATTTTATCATCCTTGATGGTAACGCTGCGTTTGATGCCCCGCGGCGTGTAGATTTTGGCGTTTTTAATGGTGGTAAACATAGGCCCTCCCTCTTTCCGGCCCGTCTAATACGGCCTTGATTAGAGCCTATCTTATCACAAAAAAGCTGAGCGCGTCACCATCTTGCGTCCGGCTTGCCGTTTGTCACGCAAAGAGGCAGGAGCTTTAAAGAACGATACTCAGCCTTGCTTATCGCGTTTTACTTACAACTTAAGCAGCTTACACTGTTCAAGGCCCGCGCTCCAAAACTCTTCAATCGGCAGACCCTTTATTTGACATATGACGCTCGCGTTCATCGCGCCATGCCCCACAATCAGTATGTCCTTACCTTCTTGTAGTTGCGGGGCGATGATTTCCTCCAAAAACGCTCCGGTTCTCGCGAACAACTGAGCAAATGTTTCCGCTCCGCCGATGGACTTGATATATTTGGCCGGTTCCTGATAGATAATATGCATGGGACAGTCGGAATTTTGAAAAGCGTTTTCCACCCCCTCATAATCCCCAAAACTCATTTCCCTAAGCCGCTCATCTTGGATGATGGGAATGTTTCTGTTATGAAGCACAATTCGCGCGGTCTCTACCGCCCTGATTAAGGGAGAACAATAACATACATCAAAATGGACGGCCTTGTATTCCTCGCTTGCCTTTTTTGCCATCAACCTTCCTTCGTCATTTAAAGGGACGTCTGTTCTTCCTTGCAGTTTTCGCAAGGCGTTCCAGTCTGTTTTTCCGTGTCGCATGATATATAGCATCGTCAATATCTACCTTTATGAATCGAAAAGTTCAAATTGGGCAATTCGCAAATCCGTCCGTTCTTTTTCTTTATTTCAAACCTGCCAGTTTTTACAGACATCCACCCAAGAAGTAAAACCCGAATGCTCTTCAAGTTCCGCTATGGATAGTTCAATGGCGGAATTGGCGCTCCCGCAGGCGGGGAATACGGTGGCAAACCTTTTAAGCGACTCGTCAAGATACACTAACACGCCTTCTTTGATGGCAAATGGGCACACGCCGCCCACAGCATGGCCGACCAAGGTTTCCGCTTCGTCAGGGGTGAGCATCTTGGCTTTCGTTCCGAACTGCGCTTTATACTTGGGGTTGTCGATTTTCGCGTCGCCTGCCGTAACGACAAGCACGGCTTTCCCGTCCACCATGAAGGAAAGCGTCTTGGCAATGCGGCAAGGCTCGCAGCCAACCGCCTCTGCTGCCAGCTCCACGGTGGCGCTGGAAACATCAAACTCTTTGACCCGATTCTCCATACCGTGTTTGGCGAAATATTCTTTCACTCTTTTGATGCTCATCATAACCTCCAATACCCGCCGTCAGCGCAGTGTTTATTATCAAAATCAAGCTTACCGTGTTCTTTCCTTGTCCGCAAGCCTAATCCGCCTCTTCCTCCAACGCTTCTAGCAGGAAACTGACAGGGCGGAAGCCGTCGTTGCAGGAAATCATGGCGGATTTTTTGTTCTTCATCCAGCCTGAGTAAATATCTTCGCCGCCGTAAGCAAGCGTCATGACAAAAGGGGACGTCGTCAGCCCGCATTCCGCTTCTTTTCCGGCGGCCAAACCGCCGGAGGCATCCGCTACATGGGGCTTCCTCTCAAACGAAAAACTTGTTTTTCGTTTGGTTTGTACTTATCGTGACTGGCTTATTACTAATAAACGGAACGGTATCAATTCTTTGTCCGCATTCCAATTCCGGACTGCTTCCGCTCAAACGCAAGCTCGCTTGCGTTTGAAAAGGAGCTGTCCCGTAATGTACGCCTCGCACTCTTTCAGAGTGCGAAAGGAAATGGAGGGCACAGCGACGAATCGCAGGCATTCTCCATGGGGTTTTCATATTCATCACAGAGGTCCTGATGGACCACGATTCTTTTCACCGTAATCTTTACTCTTTTCATGATCCTGTCTCCTTGAAAATTACAGTTTAATAACTTTACAAAAGCCGCTCAATCCCTGTTGGTTACCGTGTTTTCCCCTGTAGCATAGCGATGACATCCTCCCCTGTGGCGAATTCGTGAATAAAACGCGTTTTCAGTTGTTTTCCGCTTTTATTGATTCAACGGAATTTCTAATAAGTCTTCCCTTTTAATATCTCTCATTTTGCCCCGATAAATTTCGTGATGGCTAAAATCATTCAAGAAATCCATCGGGTGAACCGATTGAACTTGTTTATCAAAGGCATGAATGTCGCTTTCCGACAAAACATACGCCACAAATTCCGCGCAGGTTTTTCTATTTTTTTTCGATTTGGTCCCTCTGCCAAGCAAAAGGATAGAAAAGAGGGTTGAATAGTTGTAGCCGTACCTTTTTTGGCTGTTGATATGTTCATCCAAAATCGCGTCCACTTTTTTCGCTTTTTTGCTATCCACTTCAAAAGCCAAAACAACGCAATCAGTATCGGGAAACAAGGCATAGGTTCCTTTGTTCAATTCCTCTTTCACAAAGGAACCCGGAAAAGGCAGTCTTGGCCACCTCCTCGCGAAAGACCAAAAAACAGGAAAATACGTATCCGTGGTGATAGCGCTGTGATTATACGGTTGCTTTGTGTACCACCGGATACCTTTTGAAACAATCGTGCCGGTTTGCGCAATGAGTATATATATCTTTCTCATATCTTTTTTACCTTGATATAATTATCTCCCGTTTTACTGTTTCTTGACATACCAGACCCTCCGCTTTACTCTCATTTGATATATTATATCACCCATGGCAAGCCCCCCAATTTCTTGCTTTGCGCAGGCTCTAAAACCCTATTGTTTACCGCGTTTTTCCCCTTGGCGAGATGATGACTGCCTCCTCCCCGAAAAAAGTCGAAGAGCAGTCATCATTTTTACTTTATCTTATCAGTCAGTTCACCAATTCACATAACGCAGTGTATTCTCTAAGATACATTCCCATGCGCATTTCGTCTGTCTCTATATAGGTGTTGTGTTTGGCGAAAATGGCTTTGATTTCATCTACAGAAAGCCATCTTGGCTCTAGGCCGGCTTCTTTTTCACGCCGCGTCAGCCTACGTTCGGTTGAACCCGTCACCTCGCAAATAAAATATTTATTCACATATTGATCATTCCCATAATATTCATGAATCTCTAACCGGCACTGGGAAGGCTCAACCAATACGCCCGTTTCCTCCGCTATTTCCCGAACACAACAGGTTCTTTCGTCTTCTCCGTCTTTCAAACCCCCGCCGGGAATCATCCATTGATCGGTTGCGGTTTCGTAGGACAACAAGATTCTTGAATCTTTCATCACAATACCTCTGCAGCCGATTCTGACTCTGTCCCATTTCCCGGCATAGTTTTTACCGACTATTTCCTTGACTATCATTTGTGTCCTTTCTTTTGCGCTGCAAATTTTCATTTAATTTCAATGATTATCAATCGTCATCGGTCCCCCAGAAATCCCACTTCTCCTCATTTTTTCATAAAGCACATCATACCATTCTTTAGCGTTTTTTGCCACCAAAAAACAGCCAACTTCACAGGTTGGCCACTTTCCATGCTCTTATTTCCTTATTGTCCACATCCGAAAAAGGCATGAATGGCTTTAGCCCTTGTCATCAACCTCCAAAATATACTCCTTGGTTTCAAGGTTTCGTTCCCAATTGTCGCAATAATACTCCCCGTCGCGCGCATAGTGAAAACCTACCTTGGTAAGCACCATGCCCGAGGCGGGATTTTCTTTGACGTGACAGCCGAAAAAGGCGGTTTGGCGCAGGGTGGTTTTGCCAAAGTCGATGATGGCTTGGGAAGCTTCGGTGGCAAGGCCGTGGTTCCAGTACTTTTTCATCAGGTTGTAGGCCAGTTCGTAAACACCCCTGTCTTCCCGGAAGCTAAGCCCGCCGGAGCCGATGAGCTCCCCTGTTTCTTTCAAAACAAAGCCCCAATGGTAGATAAAATCGCTGTTGAGGTTGGCTTCTTCGCTGAGGAGCCATTCCTTTGTATCTTCCACATTCCGGTGCATTTTCCAGCACATGAACCTCGCGACATCGGGGTCATGAGTCCAGTTCGCGAATGCGTTTTCGGCATCCCGCACGGTCATAGGCCGTAAAGTTAGACGCTTGGTTTCCAGTATCGGCGTTTTCATACGCTTTTAATTCGCCCCCAGTCGGGCAATGTGCGTAAGCCGCTTCCATTGTCCAAGCATATTATACGCTGCCGTCGGCTAATTTGCTATCGCTTTTTTGGATGCTTTTGTACCCTTTTCTCCCTTTGTAAGCGATAGGTTAAAAAACAACCTCCATTGGTTTTTAACTTGAATACACCCTGATGACCTTCCATCGCTCAACCAAATCATCCATCGAAAACCTCGCGTTGGTGGGGCTGGTTGAAGGCAGCTGGATGGCTTTGAGTCCTGTTCTTTGCTCCTGATATTTTCGGTAATAGCGGGTTGCCGTACCGCCGTTGCAGAAAACTTGCCTGATATCCGCCAAATTCAAAATCGAGCTTAAGTCGGAGGGAACGACGTTTTGAATACTGGCATCGCTGGAGCCGATGATATCGCACTGATATATCACATCATACATAGCAATATGGTTTGCTAACAGAAAAGATTTTCTTTCCTCGATATCTATACTCAGCTTCATATCAAAAATCTTTTCCATCAAAGGCCAGAAACGGTTCTGCGGGTGCCCGTAAAAGAAGCCGTATTCCCTGGTTTTAACCGAGGGAAAGGAACCCAAGATGAGTATCTTGGAACCGGCCTGATATAATGGCCTCAGCGGGTGGGTAATGGTTTGGTACTTGGTCATGTTGCATTTTCCGCTCCAAAAAATAAGGGGTGCTGGTTGGTTTTAAAGACTTGTCGATTCAAAAAACCGAGGTTTTTCACTCAGCTACCATAAGATAAAATGTTCCTTCACCGGTTGGCGTTGTTTGCAGTATTGGCTCACCGACAATACGAAAACCGGCTTTTTCATAACACTTCACAGCCCGAATGTTCCATGTTCTAACTTTCAGATGAATGGGCTTTTCGGGATACAACCGACGTGAAATTTGGCAAGCTGTATCGCTAATCTTTTGCCCATATCCTTGATTGCAGTAAATGGGATTTACTCCGATTCCAAAGAAAACAACAGATTCCTCTTCAACTAAATTGATATATCCAATCAGTTCTGTGCCATCATAAAAAGAGTAGTAGTTATTTCTTGAATTTGCAAATCCTTGCTGTTTTTCAAGTTGCTCCTCATAAGGCGGATTGTTGTAGATGGCATATTTGCCATTATATTTCCATCCACAAATAATCCGTTTTTCTTTTTCGGTCGTTTTATGATACTCAAGCACGCTGTTTTCCTCTGTAAATTCTAATTTACCCCCCCCTGTTTTTTACCCCTCTATTCTCTTAAAGCCCATGATACCATGCTTTCACCCGTTTTTCCATAGTTGCCTTTTTGTATGGAGATAAAAAACAGCCCCTCCCGCATAGGTGGGCTGAGTTTTGGTTTGCCATCATCAATATTCTTACCCTTGCCAAACACTAAAAACAAACAGGGCAAAATAACAAAAAACAAGGGTTGCAGGAACGGTCAAGCAGCCAAGGACAGGGTCGGTTTTTCCCTGCAAAAAGTACGCAAACCCCCTATATATCAAGTACCCCACCACAGAGCCCAAGGTATTGGCGAACAAATCTACTAAATCGCTGGTGCCCACCATCAACACATATTGCAGGGTTTCAAAAGCAAGGCTCACAAGGAAACCAGCAAGCGCTGCCCTAAGCAGGCTTTTCTTTTTTGAAAGCAAGGTGACGAACAACCCAACGGGCACAAAACCAGCCATGTTCAGCAAGGTTTCCCGGCTATTCCAGTACAGGTCAAACGAGATGTTTCTTGCGTCCTCAAAGCCCCCTTGCGTTAAAAGATGGATATTCGCCTTGAACACCACCACAAAGGTTAACGCAAGTAAAAACAACACAAACATCGTGTAGTTTATCATCCGCGCCGTTTTTTTCATTCTACTGCTCCTTTCAAAAAACCGTCTGTGGAAGGCTATTTCAATGGTTTAGAATCATGCTTTGATAGGATACAACGCAAGCCGGAATTTAATTTTCTATCCTTTCTCCACAATATTGACAAAAAGCCCCTTCATTTCTTCCAAGCTGTTTGACGCAATGAGGGCATTTGTTATAAAGATAATGCAAAATTAAACTGGCGAATGAAATGACTGCGCCGACAATAAACAAGAGTTCGTACAAATATGCCGACAGCATCGTGATAAAACCCCAATAATCATCCCGTTTCTAAGCTTTCTTGCTTTTTTCACTGTCACCGTAAGCGCCTCCGCAATAAAAAGAACATAAGCCGAAAGTTGTCACTCCATCATGTAATACGATGCTGATTGTTCATAATATAGCGATACAGCAACTGGTCCAGATCGTCCGGGTCTTTGAAAAACTCATCATCACTAAAATCAATGGCCTTCAAAATATCCTCTGTAAGCGCTTCTTCAAGCCGTTTTCTGCGCTGGACAATGTCCGTAGGTATCCCCCAAGGAAAACTTTCCAGCACACCCCTGTACAGTTCAGCCGTACGCTTGGCCCCTATGGCGGACAATGAAAATAGCAGTTCCCCGGCAAACGCACCGCTGCTGCTATATAGGAATTGCTGAAAGCCTCCGTTGTTTACTTCGCCCCGAAAAGAAACAACAATGTACACCACTCTTTCTTCATCCGTCAAAGCGGATAGACGGGTGCCAAAATTGCTCTTCCTATGAATCCATCCGCTCATGGCAAGAACAAATTGCTTTGTGTCGGTGATACCCCAAATGTCTTTGATGTCCATCTCCATCAAATCAAGCATAGCTTTGACGGTTTCCATCATTTGTTTTTTGGTGGGCCCTAAACTTTTTTTAAGTCTGTCAAATAGCCCCATAACAACCCTCAGTCCATTAATTTCTAATCTCTCGACTTAAAGCTTGATGATATAAACATCGGCCAAGTTACCTTTTAAGTCAAAGGTTCTAAGTGCAACGCTGCCATAGTAGCGAAGGAGCGCCCTTCAGTTTCAATGTAGTATAAGTAAAGGAACGATACAAGCGCTCCACAGACATGCTGATTGGATGGTTTTTTATCGGGTCAATTCAAGCCTATAAATCTTCCAAGACATCCCCGTCTTCCGTAACCTGCTCAATCTGGCCATCCCTTATTCTGTACGCTTCGCCCCGAAGCTCCTCCCGGCCTTCGCTTATAAACAGGTAGCTGCCATCGGGAATAGCGTAAAAGGTGTTTGTGAAGCTGTCGGCACAAGAAATATCTTCTATCACACGCAGGTCGTCTAATTCCTTATCGTACACCTCTTGCAAGTGGGGCAGCAGCATGGTCTGCGTAAGGCTAAGACCCACCAGCCACCTTTGATAGTCGGGGTCGAGGGTTTCGCCGTCTAATTCGGGCTGGGCATAAACAACATCTGCGCTGTTCATGCTGCCGGCGCTAATGCCGAAAACAATGCCCTGATAGTCTGTAAGCGCTTCCCTTAGACCAATCCTATGAAAAAAGTGGTTTTGCGTAGGCACATGCCCACCCGTTAAAATGATAAAATCGGCTCTTTTGATGAGTCTTTCCGCTTGCATCCAGTTACGGCCGTCCAGCACATCAAAATGCCGGAAACGAAAGCCCGCTTTTCTAAAAATACGTTTGGTGGAAGCGGCGTAAAAGTCGGTACTGTCATGATCATCAGGGTCGGAACAAATATAAAGCCCACGGCAATTGGGCGGGAAGCATTGCTCTAATTCTTCAATCAAATAGTTGTTGGGGTTTAAGTCCTCCGTCCCGGGAATGACGAGGCTTGAAGTAAGAAAACAAATCATAAAAGTCCTCCAGGTTTTAATCTTCCGTTTGGGTTTCCCAGAGCATTATACGATACTTCCCTTCGTTTTGCCACCAAAAACATCCGCCACGCGGGTGCCCGATTGATCCCGCGCTTTTGATTAGCGTTTTGATGGCTGTTCCAAACGAAGCAATTCCATCCAATATCGTTCAAGGTAAACGCCCTTCTCATCCAAGTAAACGGTCGATTCATACACCCCGCCGTTGTTTTGTATCACCCGCCTGCTGCCTTCGTTGTCTTTAAGGCAAGTAATCAGGATTCTTTCAAGCCCTAACCCCTCACAAACGGGCAAAATGGCTTTGAGCATCGCCGTTCCAAATCCCTTTTTTCTTTCGGAGTGGCAGACGGAATAGCCGATATGACCACCGAATTTCGCCAAATATTCGTTCAGGTAGTGCCTGATTTGAATCACCCCGACCACCTTGTTGTCGCTTTCCCGCAGATAAATAAACTGCGTCTGCGGCACAAAGCCCTCAGGGCAGGTATCGGCGGATGACAAATCTTCTAACTGTTTTAGCCAATCGGCAATGTTTTCCGTTTTCCTTAAAGAAAGGCAACCGTCCATGCTGCCCCCGTGGACGACAAACTCCTGCCGGAAGGCTTGTATTTCTTTCTCGTACATCATAGTTGGGATGATGAGCTTGAAAGTTTCTTTTTCGGCCATTTCTTTTGTCTCCATGTTCTATTTAGCACTTGATTTCGTACATCATCATATATTCATCAAGCAGCGTACCGTCTTTTAGGCAAATGGCGTTGGGCTTTACGCCCGTAATGCGAAAGCCCATCTTTTTATACAGGGCGTGGGCTCTGTTGTTACCCTCAATAAATTCAAGCTCCACCTGCATAAGTTGCGGCTGGTTTTTGGCGATGCGCAGAAGTTCCTCCATCAAGCGGGTGCCGATGCCAAGGTTCCAGTATTCCTTCAATACGGAAATAGCCAAGCTTGCCCGGTGCCTGGTTTTGATGTGGCTGCCCCAGCGTATCATGCAGTTAGCGGCCAATTGGCCGTCCACTTCACACAGAATCATCGCCTGATTAGGGGCTTTGTTCATCCCTTCAAACAGGGCAATTTCGCCTTCCAAGGTATACTTGCTCGTTTCTTCCGGGTAGTTCATAAGGTAAGGCGTTTGGCCGGTGATTCTATATAAATAGCTGAGCATTGGCTCCGCGTCCTCCATCTTAGGGCTGCGGATGGTGGCGGTTCGCCCGTCTTTTATGGTAAATTGCATGGGTTCAATGGTCATAGGTTCCTCCGTCAAGGCTAAATTTCTTTGTTGTTGGCGGCAATAGCGTCCGGGTTTTATCTTTGCCAGTTTTCTTTTCGCATCACAGTAAATACGCCGTCTTCCTGCGTACCGTAACGGGTTGTATATACTCTATCACATATATATTGAAAACCTATTTTTTCGTTTACCCGCCTTGATTGGTGGTTGCGCTTGAAATAGCCGCAAAAAACAGCGTCAAGGCCTAAGTCGTCAAAACAAAAGTTCAGCGCCCTTTTGACCGCCTGGGGCATGAGACCTTTCCCCCAATAGTCTTTGGACAGGGCATAGCCGATATCACGGCACAAAAGGGGCTGAAATTCTTCCCCTGCATGTTCCTGGCTATATGTTTCGATGCCGATGGAACCAATCACCTTGCCCGAGCGCTTTTCCACAACCGCCAAGGTCTTTTTCTCCCGGATAAACATAGCCAAAACTTCTTTTGATTCTTCCATCGACTTATGGTGCGCCCACCCCGCCATTTCCCCCACGCCGGGGACACGGGCGTATTCATAGAGGTCTTCTAAATCGGTTTCTTCAAACGGCCTTAAAATTAAATCGTCCGTTTCAAGGCGGACACCGCTAAGGTCTATCGGTGCGTTCATATGGTGTTCCTTTCTGGTAAGTGTGGTTGGTTTTTTTTCCAGCTTTCGTCCAATTTCAGATTGTTTTGGACGATAAGTCAATCATTTGGATGATAGGCTCCTTTTCACACGCCCGGATGCCGGTTGGCGTCTTTGGAGTAGATATAACTAAAAGCCTCGCCCCAGCCTACTGCGTAGGCGGCTTGCGGGCAATAAGCCCCCATGAACAGATAATCGCCCTTTTCTACCGGGTACCACTTGTTATTGAGGTTATACATGCCCTGACCGGAAAGCACGTAGGCGCCGTGTTCCTGGTAGTGGGTTTCCACATAGCCGTGGGAAGCGCCCGGCGCAAAGGACAGGATGTGCATGTTCATATCAAAACCCAAATCGTCGGTGGGGAGAAAATCCCATAAAAGCACATCAGCCATGCCCTCGTAGTGAATGGGCGCCAAGTCGTTTTTGTTGCCAACCACACGATAGGCTTGATGGCCGGGAAGGGGCTCATATTTCCTTTGGTAAAGGAAGGCTTCGGTCACTTCGCTTTGGGCGTTTTGAAAGTACATTGTTTCCCCCGCGGGGAAATAGGCATAGCCCCCGTCTTTGAGGATATAGGTTTCTTTGTCGCCGCTTACTTTTAGCTTGCCTTTGATTACATACACAAACGACTCGATCCCTTCCCCGCCAAAGCCAAGCTCATTTTTGCCGCCTTCTAAAAATTCGCAGATAAAATCCGAGAAGGTGGCGCCCAAGCGAGGCGACCCAAGGATAGAAATATTGACGTTTTCAAAGCCCGGAACGGAGTTTTTTACCAGGCCATCGTGCGGAATCAGGGCGTACCTGCCCGGCACAATCACCGCCCGGCTTTCAAGTAGGCCGTTTCGGTACCCTGTTTTGTTGTTTTTGTAACCCATAAAAATACCTCCCTGCGAAGTTTCTGTTCCTTATCCAAGGCCATTGATGATACCCAGTTTGATTTTCTGGTCAAGTTCCCACAGCGCGGTGCGATTGCTATCATACTTCAAGCGTCTAACAGCCGTATCGTAATCCACCCAAGCGTATTGCGCGTGTTCGGCGGATAGTTGCAGTTTGCAATCTTCCACACGCACGGCAAAGGAATATTCGGGAATAACCAGACAGTCTTTTCCCCAATGCGCTCTTGCTTCTTCAAAGCAGTAGGTCGGCACGCTGCACAGGCTTTCAAGAGGTAAAAGGCCGCTGTCCTGATTGATGTTGGCTTCCTCGTACATTTCCCGCTTGGCGGTTTCAAAGATGGAACCATCCTCATCTTCACCACCGCCGGCGATAAATTGCCACGCTTCACTATCGCTTCGGTGGAAAAGACAATAGCGCACCTTGCCGTTTTCTGCATGAAAGGGAATCACCAGTACCTGATACTTTGCCCTTGCCATTGCATCGCTCCTTCATTTCACTTAACCGATTTTTTATATAAGCCATTATACTATGCTTCCAGGCGTTTTTCTATCTAAGGATCTTCACGAAAATAGCTTTTCATCTAAAATAAGAAACAACGCTGCCTTCCTCTACTTTGCGCATCCCAAGGGAAAGGTAGAACAGGTTGGCGCGTTCATCATTAAGGTCGGTATTCACTTGCAGCCAGCGGACATAGGCGTATTTTTCAAACACATGGCGCATCAGCCTTGTGCCAAGACCCTGCCTTTTATATCCGTCTTTTACCAGCAGGTCTTGAACCAGCACCGCGTGCTCCCCATCGCCCAGGCAGCGGACAAAGGCGACCAAGTCCCCCTTATCAAAAACGCCCAGGGTGTAGAGGGAATTGTCCAAGGCGCGGGCAAGCTTGCTATCGTCTCCTAAATAGGCTAACCAGCCTTCTAAAAGATACAGCGCTTTGATTTGTTCAAGGCTTTCCCGCCCTATTTCTTGAAGCTCCATCATCGTTTCCCCCTTTGCTTTAGCGATTTCTTTTGATTATACCGTTTCCCCGCCTCTTTTTCTACAAAAAAGAAAGCCATTCAACCATTTCCTTGCCAAGGCCTTACTTTTTCTTTACGAAGAAATGCTAGAATAAAGGTGCCCCGATTGAGTTTTCTCCGGTATTGTGGTACATTACGGCTAATTTTTTCAACCCGAAAGGAATGATTAAAAACCATGAAATCGCTGGTTGTTTACACCTCACAAACAGGCTTTACCGAGCAGTACGCCACTTGGTTGTCGGAAAAGTTAAACGGTCAAATCATGACCTTGGACGAAGCCAAAGGAAGGGTATCCGCCTTTTTTGAAAATTTTGACGCCCTCATTTACGGCGGCTGGGCCATGGCAGGGAAAATTCAGAAGGCCGATTGGTTTTTAGAGCGGCTGGACGGTTGGAAAGGTAAAAAGCTGGCCCTGTTCATGGTGGGCGCAAGCCCCAATGAAAGCCCGGACGTGCCTGTGGTGCTTGAGCAAATTTTAGATGAAAATCAAAAACAATACGCCAGGGTCTTTTACTGCCAAGGCGGGCTGAACTACGATAAAATGTCCCTCCTCAACAAAATTGTTATGAAAATTTTCGCCGGTGTTATGAAAAAGAAAAACCCCGAGGCGGGAGAGATGGTTTCCAAATCCTACAATATCGCCGACCCCAAGTATTTAGATCCCCTCATTGCGTATTTGAAGGAAGTCAAATGAAAAAGAAAATCGCGCGGAATAATTAAAGCGCCCTACAAAAGCGCTAAGAGAAAGAAAGTGGATAATCAGGCCAGTATATCAAGCGAACTTGGAAGCGCTTTTCAGACTTTTTGCTGCCAAATATTCATTTTTTATTTTTAGAAACCTCGCCAAAATGTAGGTTTGTCAAACATATTGGACATTGTGTTGTTTAATGAACTCGTTAGGTGAAAGATATCCAAGGGGTCTCATAGGCAGATGGTTGCTTCTTGTTTGCCAGGCAGCGAGCTGCCTGGCAAA
>DUQF01000016.1 GCA_012837965.1 Clostridiales bacterium
CCCGAAAGCACGACTTCTTTTACATATTTTTTATATTCATTAGTGAAATCCTTCTTTGGACTGTTTCTATGCTACAAAAAAGCGGCTTTTGCATAATTGCCAAAACCGCTTTGTCTACGGTCTGAGAGGCGCCGTTGGGCGCTTCTTTTTTTATCACTTTTGTTTGGATGTAAATTATAATGGAGCTTTTGGCGTGGTTTTCCAGACAATCTATATACAAAGGAAACTATTAAAATAATGCAAAAAAGTTTATTTTTTATTAATAAGTTTGTGGATGGATATGTGGAGAAAACAACAAAAAACCTGTGGATAACTTCGATTTCATCGTTAGAAATTTGATAAGAACTTGATAATCGTTGCCTTTTTTAGAAAAAAATGTGGATAAGTTTGTTGATAATGTGGAATACTTAGTGTTTTCAAGGCTTATGCACTATTATACGCCGATGCTTTTGTAAAGTATTGATTAAAGAGAACACGGAATGAATAAAATACAAATAATGAATAATTATGCCAAACAATTATGTTCCATTGGTGTTCCTTATTTTTGTACACTAGCGGACTTCAAGCGTGTACGAGCAATGCTCTCCAGTTCTTGCTTGTTGTTGCGGATATTACCTCTAAGTACCATTTCAAACAGTTGATTGAGGGTGGCGCCAAGTAATGGGCCGGGGTCATAACCCATATCCATCAGGTCCTGAGCAGTAATTGCCATATCTTGCAGATGTAAGACTGTCCCGTCAGCCATCATTTGTTTGGCCAAAATGTTTATTCTGTCAAAGGTATTGTGGGCGTTTTTGGCAACAATGGCGGAGTGGGCTAGCGCATCCGCCCTTTGTACATAGAGCAGTTTCAAGAAAAGATCATAACCCAGTGTTGCAAGCCACCATTGGCAGTTGTCCGGGCCGATTCGGTCATCATGATGGCGCACCAATAGACAGACTTCTTTGTGCATTTGGTTGGAAGCCCGCAGGCGAATGAGCAGCGCATCGGCTATTTTTTCGGACACACGTTGATGTCCGTGAAAGCGGGTAGTACCATCAGAATCGTATGAAACGACGTGCGGCTTGCCAATATCGTGTAAAAGCACAGCCCATCTGACGCTCAGGACGTTTGGGGCTTGGCTAAGGGCATGCAGGGTATGTTCCCACACATCGTAACAGTGAAATTTGATACGCTGAGGGCAGTGATAGCAAAGTTCCAGTTCGGGCAACACCTCAAAAAGAATATGAGGATAGTGCCTAAACACTCCTGAGGGATCTTTGCCCGATAACAGGCCACACAGTTCTTTAAAAACACGTTCAACGCTAATGAGCTTCAAGCGATTTTTTTGCTCTATCATCGCTTTTAAAGTTTCATTTTCAATGGTGAATTGTAGGGCGGACGCAAAGCGCAAGGCCCGTAATATGCGCAGCGCGTCTTCATGGAAACGTTTTTCGGGCTGTCCTACACAACGGATTAGGCCTTGGTCGCAGTCCTGTATTCCGAGATATGGATCAATAAGTCCTGTTTTTTCCGACCATGCCATCGCATTCATGGTAAAATCACGGCGAGATAAATCGTCCCTTAAATCTCGGGAATAGACTACCGAATCAGGCCTTCGTCCGTCAGAATAGTACCCATCTTTCCGAAAGGTGGTAATTTCAAGCGAAATCTTGTCGATTACCAAAGTCATTGTGCCGTGTTTAATGCCCGTTTCAATCAGTTGGGGACTAAAAAAAACCGCCTTGACCTCATCAGGAGTGGCGGCGGTGGCAATATCGTAATCATGGGGCGGAATACCCAAGTAATCATCACGAACGCAGCCGCCAACCAAAAAAGCATCAAAGCCCGATTGCTCCAACTTTCTTAGGGCGTAAAGAACAGGCTTGGGAACAGGGAATCGCATGGCCCACCTCCAATGATAACATCATCATACTGAAGGGTACTTTGCTTGTCAAGCAGACAAACACATGGTACAATGAGTCATTGATTCTTAGGAGGTAGATCATGCTTTGGCAGCGTGCCTGGTGCGCGAAGGAACAGCACGAGCTTAATACCCATCTTGGCGTTTTGCTTCAAGGTGATTGTTTTGAACTTGATTTATCCAAGTGGCGTGAGCAGGCACAGTGCATTTACCTTGATCCTCTTTCCATTACCGGCAAAACCTATCGATATCGGAATCGATTGGAAGAAGGCACCGTAAAAATCAATGTTTACCGGGACTATTCACTCAAACAACTACCTGAGTATCTTGACTACTTGCGCCGCCTTTTTACCTTGGCTAAGGATTTATTAAAGGATACGGGTTCTCTTTTCATTCATGCCGATTTTCATTCCGCTTTGTATGTAAGGCAAATTGCTGATGAGGTGATGGGCGCCAATAAGCTGGTGAACGATATCATCTGGCACTATCAACAGACAGGGCAAACAAAAGTTCACTTTCCAAGGCGGCATGATATCATTTTTTATTATGGCAAGGGCGATAAAAGATATTTTCGTCTGAGCAATGTCCCCTCCGGCAAGAAGCGGGAAAACCCTAACCACATGAGGCGCCGCGTTGATGAAAAGGGGCGCAGTTACAGAGAAATCGTTTCGGGTGGTAAAAGATACGTTTACTACGACGATGCCCCCATTTATCCTGACGATGTGTGGGACGATATCGCGCGCCAGCCGCAAAAAGATCAGCGGATGACCGGTTACCCGGGCGAAAGGCCGGTCGCTCTTTGCGAGCGCATGTTGCTTTCCACTACCCGGCCAGGGGACTTATTTATCGACTTAAGCTGCGGTTCTGGAGCAAGCCTGCTTGCGGCGGCGCATAACAACCGGCGTTTTGTGGGCATCGACTCTTCGCCTATTGCTTTTATGTGCTCAAGAAAGCGCTTGCAAAGCTTCTCGCTGTTGGCGCAAGCTGATCTTTCAGATATGCCCGTGCTGGTTGATTGCAACAGCCTGCCCGGCATAGGCTATTATGATGTGGAGCTGATAAGTTACCTGCTCCCCAAAGAAGAGACAGCGGGTCTTGGCAGGATGGATGGCTGTAAAGCTGTTGACCAATGGTGTGCCGGCCTTTTACGCGGCGATACCTTCCATGTATTCGCCTCCGCAAAGCGTGATGAACAAACACAGTCCATTGAGCGCAGCTTAAAAGTGCCCTTACTTAAAGGCACTGTTGCCATTATGATTATTGATATATTGGGTAACCGTACTTTTTGGACGGCTTCGCCCTTAGTATACTAATTACTGGAGGAAACACTTTGGCAGCCATTAATCTTTTGGGCATTGACTTTGGCGCATCCTATGTGCGTATATATGATCCGGATTCTGGCAATATGTATATTGAAGAACCTGCTGTTATGGCACTTAATATAGATGGTGACGTTGCTCCTGAAGTAGGCACGAGAGCTTATCATATGCTTGGCAGGGAACCGATGGGGCTGGAAGTTATTCGCCCGATTATTAACGGTTCCGTCCCCAGGATGGAAGTGTTTCGCGCTTTGCTTATCTACTTTTTTAAAACCGCGCTCAATCAAGGAAAAGGATTATTCAAACGCCCCCGTGTACTGATTAGCGTGTCTTGGCGCCCAACTGTCATGGAGGAGAGGCAGATTGTTCGTAGCCTTCTTGAAGCAGGGGCGAGGCGTGTACAACTGATCGCCCGTCCCTTAGCCGCCGCGGTGGGCGCGGGGGTGGATGTGCTTGGCCAGCGTGCCCGTCTTGTGATTGACATTGGAGCCGATTCCAGCCATCCTGCGGTCATCAGCCGTGGACGTGTGCAGGACATTCGTGGCATTGAGCCGTTTTTTGGTGGCGACGGATTTTCAAAAGCCATTTACGATTACGTTAAGACCACCAAGGCGGTGCTTGGCCCCCAAACCTTAGAGCTTATTAAAAAGGATTATGGCACCATGGTCGATGGGGAAGAAGCGGTGCAAGTCGTCCGGGGACAAAATCCCTTAACAGGTATGCCGGTTGAAATTACTTTATCAAAAACCGAGCTTGATGAAGCACTGACGCCCGCCATTGATTTATTTGTTCAAGAAGTAAAATCCATGATTCAAACAGTAGTGGCGCCCGAAATAGCAAGTGATATTTATGAAAATGGCCTGCTTCTCACCGGCGGCGGCGCGCACCTTGATTTAATCGCCCGTGAGATTTCCGAGCGTTTGAAATTAGAGTGCCAGGTTCCTACTAACGCCGAAGCCTGCGTTGCTATCGGTTGTGGGCGTATCCTCCAAAACCTTGACAGATTTAATCCCTTGCTTACCTCAAGCAAACAGAAGCGGGGGTAGGTATATTTTCAAAGTTGCCTTATTGCTTCTAGGCATACTGTTGATTTCTAAAAGAAACAAAAAATTTTGTGTCTATTAAAACAAAAAAACGGCGCTGGCAAAAGTTCATCTTTCACCAACGCCATTTATTTTTTAAGATATGCGGGATAGGGATATAGGTTTATTCAGCTTTAATGCTTTAATTTCACCTGAATTAGGCTACCATTTTGGGCATCAATTTTCACTTTGTGCATATTTGCGACGGACTGACCAATCAATTTAATTTTCCACAAAGTACGGCCTTTCTTGCGCTCCAGCTTCCACTTAACTGGGGTTGCGTCGGGTACTGTTTTTAAGGCCACGTCGTTTGCTTCAGTCAGCGACAGAATGCCTTCAAGGTTTAACTTTTTCATTTCTCTTCTAATTGGATCACGTCTTTTGCCTCTCAGTGTCTTTGTCTTATTCTTGATAATTCCACCATTTTGAGCATTCAGCTTAAGTAAATGGCGACTTTTGCCGTCATTACCCAGAAAAGAGTATATATAAAATGGACCTCTGTGAGTCAAACGTACCTTTGTTAGTATGTCGCTTGGATAATACTCAAAATACTTTGCGATGGCATCCGCAGCGGGAATGATACTTAGTTTCATTTCCAAGGTGTTTGTCATAAAATCTTCTCCTTTGTATTTTATTCTTCATACCAATTATAACATATTTTCTTAATTGCTCAAAATTTCGGTTGAGACAATGGATGCCATAGAATGTTATCTGCTTAATATATAGAGGATTATCCATAGCGTACAATCTTATGTGTAACCTTTTATAGTAGGGTAATTAGCAAAAGAGGCCCTTTTCATATAAAATTTTGTTAGCCGACAAAACACAGAAAAGGAGACCTCTCTATGGACCATTTTAGCACAGTTCTCGCCAAATCGATAGTGAAAAGGGAAGATATTAGAGAAGTTTTTCGTCAGCAGCTTGAAAACGCTTTAAATCAGCTATTGAAGTATGATCTTACCGTTTTCTTGAACTACGAGCCTTATGACCCTATTGGTTATAATTCCGGTAATTCAAGAAACGGTTACTATCAGCATCAACTGAAAACAACCTATGGAACCCTTAACATCACCGTATCCCGAGACCGGATGGGGGAATTTGCCCAGCAGCTTATACCCTCCTACAAACAAACGGGAAACGATCTGGAAACCACGGTTGTTCAGCTCTACAAGAAAGGGATCACAATCAGGGAAGTTGCTGATTTAATCGAGAAAATGTATGGTCATCATTACGCACCGGCTACCATTTCAAATATCACGAAATTAGTTGACGAAGATATGAAAGCCTTCCACAATCGGCTAGTTAAAGAGAGGTATGTTGTCATCTATTGTGACGCTACTTTTCTATCGGTTCGGCGGGGCAGTGTTCAAAAAGAAGCCATTCTGAGGTGAGAGTTTTTTCTATATATGACTTTTTGGGTTATATTCCAACGTTGTATAA
>DUQF01000017.1 GCA_012837965.1 Clostridiales bacterium
AGTCCACGTGGGCGTAGTGACGGTTTTCCGTCTCGTACTCTACGTGAGAGGTGTTGATGGTGATTCCACGGGCCTTCTCTTCGGGGGCCTTGTCAATCTCATCATAGTGCTTGGCCTGGGCGTGGCCACCGGCGGACAGCACCATGGTGATGGCGGCGGTCAGGGTGGTCTTGCCGTGGTCAACGTGACCGATCGTGCCGATGTTGACGTGAGGCTTGGTGCGTTCGAATTTTGCTTTTGCCATTGTTCTTTATCCTTTCGCCGCTATATCGCGGCCATTCATTTTTATTTGCCGAGTATCTTATCGGCGATGGACTTGGGCACTTCTTCAAAATGGTCAAAAACCATGGTGAACATGCCTCGTCCTTGGGTACGGGATCTGAGGTCGGTAGCATAGCCAAACATTTGGCTAAGCGGTATGAAAGAGCGTACAACCTGGTCGTGCTGCCTTGCTTCCATGGAGTCGACACGGCCTCGGCGGCTGTTAATGTCACCGATAACGTCGCCCAGGTATTGGTCGGGCACGATGACTTCCACCATCATCACAGGCTCAAGCAGCTTGGGTTCGGCGTTCTTCAGGGCCTCTTTAAAGGCCAGGGAGCCCGCGATCTTGAAGGCGATTTCGGACGAGTCCACCTCGTGGTAGGAGCCATCTATCACAGCCACCTTGAAATCAACCACTTCGTAGCCGCCTAAAACGCCGGCGCTCGCAGCTTCCTGAATGCCGTTGTCGATGGGGGCAATGTATTCCCTGGGAATGACGCCGCCAACGATTTTGTTTTCAAAGCTGTAGCCTTCACCGGGCTCTGTAGGCATAATCTCAATAATGCAGTGACCATACTGGCCGTGACCGCCGGTCTGGCGCACATAACGGCCTTCGCCCCGGGCTTGGCGGGAAATGGTTTCCTTATAGGCAACCTGCGGCTTGCCAACGCTGGCTTCCACCTTGAACTCCCGCACCATGCGGTCAACAATAATTTCAAGGTGCAATTCGCCCATGCCGGCAATGATGGTCTGACCCGTTTCCTCGTCGGTGTAGGACTTAAAAGTAGGGTCTTCCTCGGCCAGGCGCATTAGAGCGTTGGTCATCCTTTCTTGGCCGGCCTTGGTTTTAGGCTCTATGGCTACACGGATAACGGGCTCGGGGAACTCCATATCTTCAAGAATGATAGGGTTTTTCTCATCGCAAAGGGTGTCGCCTGTGGTGGTATCTCGAAGGCCCACAGCCGCGGCGATATCGCCGGTGCAAACGCCGACCACATCTTCCCGGTGGTTGGCGTGCATCTTGAGAATACGACTGAAGCGCTCACGCTTGCCCTTGGTTGAGTTGTAAACGTAGGTGTTGGTTTCGACCATGCCCGAATAGACACGGAAGAAAGCCAACTTGCCAACAAAAGGATCGACCGCGATTTTAAAGGCGAGGGCAGAAAAAGGCTCGTCATCGGAAGGATGGCGCTCCATCACCTTTTCGGGATTACGGGGATGGGTGCCGGTAATCGCGGGAATGTCCACAGGTGAGGGCATATACTTGACAATGCCGTCAAGCAATGGCTGAACACCCTTGTTGCGGTAACTGGTGCCACAAAACACAGGGGTCATTTTGTTGGCGATGGTGGTCTTTCGGATAGCGGCGTCCATCTCTTCCTCGGTGATGGTTTCGCCCGCAAAGAACTTTTCCATCAGGGTGTCATCGGTTTCGGCGACCGCTTCCAAAAGCTTCATGTGATATTCGTCGGCAAGCTCACGAAGGTCGGCGGGAATCTCCTCGTCACGTACATCGTTGCCATCATCGTCATAGTAGACTTCGGCACGCATTCTGACCAGGTCGATAATGCCGGTAAAATCGCTTTCCTTGCCAATGGGTAACTGTACTGCAACCGCGTTCGCGTGCAGGCGGTTTTTCATCATTTCGATGGAATGAAAAAAGTCCGCGCCTACGGTGTCCATCTTGTTGACATAAGCCATACGGGGTACCTTGTAGGTTTCGGCTTGTTTCCAGACCATTTCACTTTGGGGCTCAACGCCTGCTTTAGCATCAAACACCGCAACGGCACCGTCCAGAACACGCAAAGAACGCTCCACTTCGACGGTAAAGTCGACGTGGCCCGGGGTGTCGATGATGTTGATGGTATGACCCTTCCAGACGCAGGTGGTTGCAGCGGATGTAATGGTGATACCGCGCTCCTTCTCCTGTGCCATCCAGTCCATGGTGGCTGCGCCTTCGTGGGTTTCTCCTACACGGTGCACACGGCCTGTATAGTACAGAATTCGCTCGGTGGTGGTTGTTTTACCGGCGTCGATGTGAGCCATGATGCCGATATTGCGCACCTTATCAAGCGGATGTGTTCTGAGCATACGGGTTTCTTTCCTCCAGTTTGGGGGCCTATTGGCCCACCGTTTTTACCAACGATAGTGGGCAAAAGCCTTGTTGGCCTCGGCCATGCGATGCATTTCTTCCTTGCGGCGAACAGCGTTGCCGGCGTTGTTGGATGCATCGATCAGTTCGTTAGCCAGGCGTTCGTACATTTTCCTTTCGCTGCGTTTGCGGCTAAAGTCGACGATCCAGCGCAGGGCCAAGGTCTGACGGCGCTCTTCACGGATTTCGATGGGCACCTGGTAAGTAGCGCCGCCGACACGGCGAGCCTTGACTTCCAGCTGCGGCATCACGTTGTTGAGCGCTTCCTGAAACACTTCGATGGGTTCTTTTTTGGTTTTTTCTCTAATCATTTCGAAAGCAGAGTAGCAAATGCCTTGCGCAATGCCACGCTTGCCATCAAGCATAATTTGGTTAATAAGCTTGGTTACTACCGTGGTTCCATATAACGGATCCGGCAGAACCTCCCGCTTTGGGATAAAGCCACGACGGGGCATGATTGTTCCTCCTTAAAAATGTGGGGCAAACACCTATTGGGACCAGCACGTCAGCATCGCGCCGTTTCATAAAAGAAAAGCTATTGTCCAAGACCTTGCCTTGATCGTTCGTTCCATCAATCAGGGCAGATAGCCGCCTTTTAGATGAATGGTCCTTTACTTCTTCGGGCGCTTTGCGCCATAGAGCGAACGGCCCTGATTGCGCTTGGCAACCCCCGCCGTATCAAGTGCGCCCCTGATAACATGGTAGCGCACGCCGGGAAGGTCGCGAACACGGCCGCCGCGAATGAGCACGACCGAGTGCTCCTGCAAGTTATGACCAATGCCGGGAATGTAGCAAGTACCTTCGTATTGGTTGGTCAAGCGGATTCTCGCAATTTTGCGCAAAGCCGAATTGGGCTTCTTGGGCGTTGTGGTCCTGACACTCAGGCAAACGCCGCGCTTTTGCGGGCACCCTTGCAGGATGGGCACGTCAGATTTTTTGACTACCTTCTTCCTTCCCTTGCGGATCAATTGATTGATCGTGGGCATGGAACACCTCCTGATAATTAATCGGAGCCGGTCTAAGCGGTCTCCTCCTATAAAATGCTCTCAACCCTATGAGCATATATAGTCTAAGTAATCTGGACGAAAAACGCCCAAGCTGCCCATTTTTGTCCACCCAAAAAGAGCGCACAGGGGGCAACTTGGGAATAATACCACAGAAAGTCAAGGTATGTCAAGCGTTTTAAGGTTTTTGCATGTAAATTTCATGTAAGAGTACCATGCATATTGAACAGTATATAGGAAATAGGGAGGCATGAGAAAAAGAAAGAGAAAGAGTTCTCATCATGGCGATCAATTAAACATGAAATATCGTCAATCTATTCTTAGTATTGCTCAAAGACATGGTATAAACAAGGCTTTCGGAAAGTATAACAAAGTAAGGTTATATATTTTTTTTGACTCGGCAATTATGACTGAACCTTAGAATCTTTTACTTGTCATTCCAGACATTCTTACAGCCACAAACCAATGGTGTTCCTCTGTTGATTAAATTCCTTCATTTGAATAAATCAAAAATAATGCCTTTGTATTTCATATTGAATTTATTCACTCATCATAATGACGCATTAGAGCAAAAGCAAGAAATCCGGCGCAGGTTGCAAACGCAGCGCCGGTTACGCAAGCGCCGGTATCTTCATCAACGCTTTCACAGGCTACGCCGTTATCCATCCGAGTCCGCCGCAAATGCTCCAAAGCTGTCTTAGAAAACCCAGCAAGCAAGCTGTTGCAGATGGACAGCACCCAGGGATGCGGAGCGTGCTTGCAGCCGATTTCGGCAATGTGATGGCCAGCAAACGATAAAGGATAGGATTTATCTCGAATAAGAGAAACCGTGTTTTGCCAGACAGAATCTTCCGCTTTGCAAAAACCATAGAAAGGCAACAGTTGCAGGCTTCCTGGCGGCTCATCGTAAATATCCCAATGACCGTTCAAATCGACAGACCAGGCATAAATAGGTTTCCCTTCATGCATGTGAACGCAATGTGTTTGAATGGCTTTTTTTACCTTTTCAGCCCGCACCGCCAGCTCAGGCTGATTCAGCCAGACAGAAAGAATATTTAATGTTTTCCAAGCTAATACGTTATTGTATGTTAGATATGGATACAGGTGCATGTCATCCGTGGGTTGCAGGAAAGTACTATACAGATCCACTTCAGGGTGCTTACGATTGTTCAGTTTCTCTAAAATGCCGGTAAGCGATTCCTGAATTTCCGCCCGTTGCAAAATACCCTTGTCGCCTGTTTTTTGAACGTACCGTTCCAACGCAATAACCGGTGCGCAAAGTTCATCCAGCTCAAAACCCGGCTCCAATACTGTGCCGTCAATAAATCGGCTATGAATACCGAAGTTTCGCCCCTGCAAATGAAATACGGAGAGGAGCAGTTCTCTTGCATAGCAGACATCAGCTTCCACAATCGCCGGAAATGCCCACAGCAGGCTGTCGCGATCCCAGTATGCCGCAGAAACATAATAGCGTGGGCTGCGGGAAGTCATCATGCACAGTTCTTCCGTATCAATGGTACGGCCGGAGGCATAAAAGAAAGAAAAGAAGAGATTGATGTTTAAAAGCGTTTCGATTACAGGGTCATCAATGCGCTTTTCACGCTCATAAAGCCATGATGCTGTGCGCTGTAATAGCGTGTCAAACCCCTGCCTGAGCATTTCTTTTGCGGAGGTTGCCGCAGATACTTCCTCATAGCCGATACCAAAGAAAATATCAAGCTGTATGCTTGTATCAGGAGGCAGGGTAGCGCTTTTAAAAATTCTGTATTCATAATCCCTGCGTTCCCACTCCGCTCCCTGGTCGATTTCACTGAAGGGTTGATTATCCCCGATGATGGGGGCAAAGGCAATTAGAGGGATTCCGGGAACCTGCTGGAATACAAACATATGATTCCAGCCAGAGTCTTTCACCATTCGGCCGGTATCCAGACAGATACTTTCATTGACTGTGTGAAGCGTTTGCGACCAATCGCCGGTAACGCCTATGGTAAATTTATGTGGTGCTGTATCCTTATTCAAAACGGAGAGCCGTAGGCCGAAGCCACGTTCTCCAATCGGCGCCAGATATGTACAACGAAAAGAAAAGTCATTTGTAGTGGATTCAAAGGACGGAATCCAGAAATGCTCACGGGACCACACCGGAGAAACAGCTATTTGTTTTCCGTATAGCTCTATGTAAGGCTGGATGAATCTACCTTGCCCTTTCATTTCCAGCATTCCTTTTAGCCGCATGAATAAACAGGAGATACCTTCAATGGCTCCATCGGATTCCCTGATCGTGGGCAGTGATACATATTCGTTTCCCGTTACTTGGTAGTGTTCCATGGATCATCCTCCTTTTGGGAAGAGGGGGAAGGCCTTTGACCTTCCCCCTTGAAATGCTTAATTACTGGTCATTACAGAAGACCGGCATCTTCCAGCTGGGCCTGGATATCATCTAGCGCTTCCTGTGCGGTGACATCGTTCATCTCCAGCGTGCTCAGTACGTTATTGATAATTTCGCTGGCAGCGCCGGATTCTTTCAGAGCCGGGGGTGCGGCTGCGTAATCCATGCTGTCAAATACAGCGGCACGGTTGGCGGGAGGGGTAATTTCCAGATACTGGGTCAGCTTGCTCTGATCGGCGATGGTGGGCAGCTCCCAGCTGGCGTCAAGACGCAGCTGCACGATGTCGGGATCGGAACCCATGGCATCGGCGAACTTGGCCGCAGCTTCCTTCTTGTTGCTGGAAGGAGATACGCAGTTCACGTTGGCAAAGAAGAACGTGCTCTTATCGGCATAGCCGGGCTCAACCACGATATCCCAATCAAAGGCGCACTTTTCAGTATAGGTTGGGAAAGCCCAAATGCCGGTAATGATCATGCCCAGTTTGCCCTCGATGAACATATCCCAGTCACCGCGGCCGGCCATTTCTTCAGCAGTGGGCTGCACATGGTTTTCGCCACGGACACGCTTGATCATCGCTTCCAAAACAGCAACATTTTCCGGGCTGTTGGCAGTGAAGGCGGTATAGTCTTCATTCAATAGGCTGCCGCCGTTACCCTTGACGGACTTGTAGAACTCGTGATAGGTAATTGGCTGAAAGGCTCCCCAGATATCGTCGCCCAAGGCTTTGATAGCTTCGGCGGCGGTCTGGATGTCAGCCCAGGTCCAGTCGTCGGCAGGATAAGCAATGCCTGCCTGGTCGAATAGCGCCTTGTTGTAGATCAAAACACAGGTAGAAAAGCTCATGGGCACAGCATAGAGCTTACCAGCGGAGCTGACCGCTTCAAGCGTACCGGCAGAATAGCTTTCTGCGTTGACAAGACCCGTCAAATCGGCACAGGCATCGCGCAGCATATAGGCCAGGTAGTTTTCCATGTTCATCTCAAACACGTCCGGCGCATTGCCGCCGCCTACTGTGGTGGCCAGCTTAGTAAAGTAATCATTGTAACCGGTAATCTGCAGGTCGATCTTGATGTCGGGGTTCTTTTCTTCAAAGACCGCAATCATCTTCTTGAGGGTCTCCTCCTGGGCGCCAGAGCCGGAGAAGTGGGCATAGGTGATGGTGACGGGCTCTGCCAGCGCAGAAACAGTCAGAGTCAATACCATAGCCAATGCCAGAAATAGGGCGAGAATTTTCTTCATGGGAAAAGCCTCCTTTAATATTTGCAAAGGCATCCGAAGCCTTTACATTCATTATTTGAGTCCGCCCAAGCTGATGCCCTGATCCACATATCGCTGGGAGATCAGGTACACAACTAAAATGGGCAGGATGGTGAGCACTGCGCCTGCCATCAGCACATGCTCATTATTCTTGTAAATTCCATTCATATTACCCAACACCACCTGCAGCGTTTGCTTGTTGGTAGAGGTTAAAACAATCAGCGGCCACAAATAACTGTTCCAACTGCCCATGAAGGACAGAAGAACCATTGTCGCCAGTGTTGGCATGACCATAGGTAACATAATTTGAAAGAAGATCCGGTAGAGCGAAGCGCCATCCAGATAAGCGGATTCCATATACGCATCATTGACGCTCATCATGCTTTGGCGCATTAGGAACACGCCGAAAGCATTGGCAAGAGAGGGAAGGATTAAGCCCGTATAGGTGTCCAGCAATCGAAGAATCCTGAGAATGATATAATTGGGTACCATGGTTACCGTACCTGGAATCATCATCGTTGCCAGGTACACAGCAAACAGCTTGCCGCTGCCCTTAAAGGAAATCTTGGCGAATACGAAGGCCGCCATGGTAGCGGACGAAACCGCAACAAAAGTACTCGTGATGGCCAGAAGCAGGCTGTTAAGGCTGGAGCGGGTAAAAGAGAAACCCTGCATATTAAATACACGCTGATAACCTTCAATGGTTGGACGCTCCGGAATCCAGCGGATGGGAATGGTACGGATGGCTTCCGACCCTTTAAAGGAAGAGGATACCATCCACGCAAAGGGCAGAACAGTCAGCAGCACAATCACCAGCAACATTAAATAAAATAGAATGGTACGCAGAGCTTTACGAACAGTGGGCGCCTTACGCATCGTAATTCACCCACTTTTTTTGAAGCCTGAACTGGATTGCCGTGAAAATAAGGATCAGCGCAAACAGAATCCAGGAATATGCGCTGGCAAGTCCCATCTTGTACTGCTTGAAAGCGTACTTGTAAATGCGTTCCAGAAAAACCGTGGTTGCGCCACCCGGGCCGCCATTGGTCATGATGAGCACGGAATCAAAAACCTGGAGACCGTAAATGATGTTGATAACTATCAGAAAAAACAAGGTCGGAGAAATCAGCGGCAGCGTAATGGCTGTCAGTTTTTTGAAACCACTGGCTCCATCAATGTCCGCTGCCTCATAGCAGGTGGAATCAATGGATTTGAGCGCAGCGAGCACCATCAAGGCATAATAGCCTGTATCTTTCCAAACTGCCGCAATTACAATGCCGGGCATTGCCCAATCTTTACTGTTCAACCAAGCCGGGCCTGTGATGCCAATTGCGGCAAGCATTTGATTTAATAAGCCATATTTACCGCTTAGCACCCATTGCCATACCACGGCAGCCGCCACCCATGAGGTGATGACTGGCGTATAGCAGATGGTGCGAAACAGTCTGTGCCCTTTGAAGGATTTGTTAAGAATCAACGCCTCACCCACGCTGGTCAACAAAATCAGAGGCAGATAAAGGCCCAAATAGGTAAAGGTATGCTTAAGCACTTTGGGAAATTCGCTGCCCTTGAGGATACGGGTAAAGTTATCAATGCCCACGAATTTCATGGTGTTCATAGGCATTAGTAAATCATAGTCCATCACACTAAATATTGCTGACGCCAAAATGGGAAGTAGGCAAAAGCCAATAACGCCAATCAAAGAAGGCAACAGAAACAGAATGGTCGTCCGACGCTTACTAGCATTGTTTGGAATATACACGAACCTACCCCTCCTTTATAATCAGCGTCTGTTCATGCGTTGCGGTAATTTTGTGTTTCTGTCCCCGATGCCAGACGGAAAGTGAGATGGAGCGTATTTCGTCCGGTAGTTGCGCATGAGCAGTAATCGTTCCGTCCTGCGCCCATAATCCAAGCATGCCATACACTAACGCCTGCCATGTTGCGCCAAGAGACGCCATGTGCACGCCTTCGCGTCCTGTGTTATGCATCACATCTTTTAAGTCTAAAAACAGGGAACGCATAAAGTAATCCCATGCTTTTTCCTTCAAACCCAGTTGAAAAGCCAGATGCGCATGAACGCCAAAGCTTAGACTACTGTCATGGACGGTGAGTGGCTCGTATTTTTCCCAAACTGCGCACTTTTCTTTTTCAGAAAAGCGGTTCGGAAACAGTACCATTAACTGTACTAAATCCGCCTGCTTCAAAGCACGGTATCGTTGCATCCTGTCAAAACAGATTATGCGGTAAAGCGGTTCGCCACCAACCATGGTTACAGGCAATGGCTCAAGCCTATCAAATAGTTCATCCTGTTGGTACAGCGCATTTTCCGGCTCATACAGGATTGTGATGTGATCCGCAAAGAACCGAAGCGCCTTCCGTTCTTTTTCATCCAGCAAGTCATTTGCGTATTGAAGCGCAAGTTCCACGTTGTGCTTTGCCATGAAGTTCGTAAAAGTATTGTTGATTGCCGCACCGCAATACTCATCCGGTCCCTTGACAAAAAAGCTGGAATACTGCTGCTTTTCTTCTTCCCAGGTAAAACGACTTTTCCAGTAGTGCGCAGTATCGGCTAAAAGCTGTCGCATGTCCTCCGTCATAGGCGTACCTGTAATTTCAAGCATACGTTCAAGCGCATAGGCCACATCCGCCGTGACATGCACTTCACAAAAGCCGATGTCCCAGCTTTCGCACTGCTCGTCGCCATCCACAGCGCACATCCAAGGATACCGAGCGCCATCCAGGTTTTGCTTCTTCGCCAGCTTCTTGGCCTCCGGCAAAAGGTCCACTCGATATTGCATGAGGTTTTGAGCCGCTTTCGGACGGTGCCAGCAATAAAACGGCAGTAGGAAAATATCCGTGTCCCAAAAAGTGTTGCCCTTATATCGGCCATGCGTCAGACCGCGCGCTCCGATGGAAACACGAGAATCGTCTGCCGCATTATTGCACAGCATCTGAAAAATATTCCACCGAAGCGCCCCTTGAATTTCTTCATCGGCGTCCAACTCAATATCGCAATCCTGCCAAAGCGCCTCCCATGTCTTAGCATGCGCTTCCCATGGGTCAGTATCGACTGCATTGGCGGATTCTCCATCAAACAGCACCCTGACCCGCTTTTCAACAGTAACCGGTTCCCCTGTTTTCAATTTTAGACGAAGCGTGGATTCTGAAACGGGCTCACCGCTAATGAGCACAGTCTGGATAAACTGAATCATGCGTCCACTGTGAACGGCGCACATTTTTAGCGCATTGCTTGTATGCGAAACAGTTTCCAGCAATCGGACGGTTTCCGTTTCATTAATCATCTGGTCGTCATGTACGGGCAGATTGGCCACTTGGTCGTTCATGCTTACTTGAACAGTTACCAATTGATCTTTTTCTGACCGCAGCGTCATGCGAACGCAAATCAATTGCTTATCCGCCATGCTGACCATTCTCTCGGCAGAAACGGTCAAACCCTCAGCCTGCCAACGCTGGGTTAAAACTCCCTGCCTAAGATCCAATGACTGCGTGACGCTTTCCTGCCGGTAGCCCTGCACAATCATTCCCAGCACGTCGGGAAGCTGCACCATATCGGTAATCCCCGGCTTGACCGGCTCAAAGAACCCCGCACGGAATATAGCGTGTTCTTGAAGCTTTGTTTTAGGTGTCTGTAGAGAATAGCCACGAATGCCTATATAACCATTCCCGATAGAAAATATGCTTTCAAAGTAGTCTGTAATCGGCCCCTCTAAATTGATTTGCCAGGAATGAATATTTGGAATCGCCATCAAATCACATCCTCTCAAACACGATGATTTCATCAAGGGGACAATTGAACTTAAGCCAAACTCCTCCGCCGTAGACCTCTTTAGTAAACCAATGCTTCCACGTTCCCCGCGGCAGCCACACACTGCGGCTTTTCTGCCCTTCTTCGACAATGGGGCAAATCAATAGGTCACGGCCCAGCATGTACTGATCGTTGCAGGCGCAGGCATTCTTGTCTTCAGGGTAGTCAAGACAGAGATGCGCCATCATCGGACGGTTTGTTTCCACGCAATGAGCCGCCTCCCGAATTAAGTAGGGCTGGAGCTTTTTGCGCAGTTTGGCAAACTTAGTGCCAATCGTCAGGATGCCGGGGTCATTCAGCTTATCCGCAAGATTCCAGGGACTGCGGTCGTTGTTGAAGCCGTCGCTATGGGTTACGTAAAACTGCCCGCTTCTCGGTTCGGAATGCCATTGCATGATAGGGCTAAAACATCCGAAGGCTGTGGATCGCAGGTACAGTTCGGCGGTCGGGAGTTCCCCTGCAAACCCGCCAATATCAAAACCCCAGAATAGAACGCCGCTCATCCCAGCGCTGATTCCCGCATTAAGCTGTGCTTTTAACTCGCTCCAAAGACTCAGTTGATCCCCCGCCCAATGCAGAGGCCTCGTTTGCGCTCCGATATAATCCGCACGGCTAAAGGTGATGCCGTTTACGCCATTCTTTTTTAGAAAATCATGATAAGCGGAAATGTATTGGCCGGGATAGAGATTGTGCGCTTCTTTACCCGTCAGCCCATTATGCAGGATCACTGTTTCGTCCAGCAAAAACTCCCCGCCGTCTGTCTTAAAGCCCTCCACTCCCATATCCAGCAGGTATTGGCGTTTACCAAACCACCAATCCACTGTTTCAGGATTGGTAAAGTCGGGCAGCAGGCTGCCGCTGAACCATACACCGTCCGGGATGCGATAGGGCGTTCCGTCTTCCTTGAAAATACAATACTTCTTTTCTATGGCTTCCTGCTCGTCTTGCAACAGCTGTGCGCCAGGTTCGCCATCATGTTCCTGCTTAATCACGGGAATCTGCCACAGTACCGGATGCAGACCGGCGTCAATGATACGATTGATGGTTTTCTTGGGATCGGACCAATGCTCTGCGTCATTCCAAAGATAAAATGTTCTTTCATCGCTCCATGCTTCCAGCACCATCACGTCCGCAGGATAATCATATTGCTTCAATGCCGCCAATTGCGCGTTGACTTCGGCATCGCAATTCCAACCGTTTCCGCTAATCCATACGCCAAAAGCCCAGTCGGGCGGCAGCACGGGTTTTCCCGTATGGCTGATAAACTGCCTAAGGATATTGGCCGGATTACCAAAAAACCAAAAGTCACGAGCCAATACATTTCCTTGGGTTTGTTGTCTGACCATAAATTCATCCTTAAAACTCATCTGTACCGAAATGTTTGAATCCCGGAAATAACCGATACCCTGTTCCGTACAGAAAAAAGGCATGGGCAGATAGGTTTGTTCGCCCTGGCGGGTAAACTTCTCTGTTACAGCGCCTGAAGAATCGCTGTTTTTCAGGTCAACAGCATGAAACCTTTCACCTGTGCCCCAAATATGAGTAACGTTCAGTTTTCCTCTTTGTTCCAAACAAATAACGTTGTTTTGTTCGTCCATGGAAACCCGATATTCTTCAACGGAAACAATGATATTATCATTACGGGCGCTGCTTAAACGTTTCAGTAAAAAGCCTTTTTTATTGCCGGCCAAGGATAATTCATATCCTTCCGGCAATTCAATATGCGCTTGTGTGATTGCCTTCCCTGGTGGCGCAGGCCCTTGGATTACTGAAATTTCCAAGAACTCCTTCGCATGAAAAATAACATGAAAGCTATCATAAACCTGACACCAGGAGGCTTCCGAAAGGAGCAATAGACCTCTTAACTTTGATTCAATCATGTCGGCTCCCTCCATTCTCGGACAGAATCCCGTTCTACTAAGCGAAGCGGCAGGATGCACTCCGTATACCGGTGTTCTTTTGCCTTGGCGGCTTCCAATACCAGCTCCACAGCCTTCCTGCCCTTTTCGCCGATGTCTTGATGCACAGTTGTCAGGGAAGGATAAGTCATATTCGCAAGATATACATCATCAAAGCTGACGATAGAAATATCATCCGGCACGCAGACTTTCTGCTCCCTGAGCCCTTTAATAAAGCCCATCGAAAGGACATCAGCAGTAATAAAAGCCGCTGTTTGTTGTCTCCCTCGATCCAGATACTGCTGAGCGGCCGTCAGGCCATATTCATAATCCACCGTGCCGGAATAAAACGCTGATTCATCGACTGTCAATCCCGCTTCCTGCAAAGCATCACAATACCCTTGATACCGCTTCATGTTAACGCCGTTTTCACGAATGGAACCGCTAATAAAAGCAATCCTTCGATGACCTTTCCCAATCAGGTATCGGGTCGCCATGCGCGCGCCTTCTTTATCTTCAATACCGATTGTATGAAAATCTTTGTCCATTACATAGCTGTCCACTAGCACAATCGGTACGCCCATGCGCTTGAGCTCATTCAGGTTTTCGCCGGGATATGTGCCCACGATGATAATCCCGTCAACATCACGATTCTGGGCGATATTCAAATAACAATGATCTTCCTGCGTACCGGACAGCAGCAAATGATACCCTTGCTGCCTGGCAGTGTATTCAATAGAAGAAAGCAATTCCCCATAAAAGGGGTTTGAAAACATAAATTCTTTTCCAGGTTCTGTTTGAGGAATCAGCACACCGATTAGGTTGCTGCGTCGGCTGGAAAGACTGCGGGCGTTCAGGTTAGGGACGTATCGTAACTTCTTTACTGCCGCCATGACTCGTTTTCTGGTATCTTCGCTGATGCTTTCAGTAGGGGTGTTGTTCAGCACATAGCTAACAGTGCTGGCTGATACACCAGCTTCTTTTGCTACGTCTTTGATGCCGACACGCTGCATGCTTATTCCCCCGCCAATCATTTACTTAAACGTTTCAGTTAAATCAAGAATACACCTCTTTTTTTACTTTGTCAAGTACCAAGTGAAACGTTTTCTACCAAAAAGTGTAAGAGAAGCGCATAGTGCGGGAAATAAGGAGGAAATAAGAAAAAGAAAGGGTTTTATCACGTTACCCTCCTCAACAATTTTGCCAAACAGTGAGCTGCCCGGCAAACAAAAAGTAATCATCTGCCGATGGGGTCTCTCGCCTTTTTCTCCCAATGAATTTCTTATACAAAACAATATCCAAGACAAACTTACTGTTGTAGTTTTTGTGTATAAAATTCTTGTTACAAGCTGTCCGCCATATCCAGCACCAACCTTTCGCTCTTTTCCCAACCCAGGCAGGGGTCGGTAATAGACTTGCCATAAATGCCTTCACCGATTTTTTGGGCGCCGTCTTCCAAATAGCTTTCCACCATGAAACCCTTGACCAGTTTCTTGATATTGGAATCCCAGGCCATGGATGCCATGACGTCACGGATAATACGTACCTGCTCAAAGGGGTTTTTGTTGGAATTGTCGTGGTTTGTATCGATTAAAACAGCCGGATTTTTCAAGCCCCACTCCTGATAAAGCTCATTTAATAACAAGAGGTCTTCATAGTGGTAGTTGGGCAAGGCATTTCCATGCTTGGAACGATAGCCCCTTAAAATGCAGTGGGTGTAGGGGTTGCCCTGGGAATGCGCTTCCCAGCCACGGTAAATAAAGGTGTGCTTTTGCTGGGCGGCAAAAACGGCATTGAGCATGACAGACAGGTCGCCGCCGGTCGGGTTTTTCATGCCCACCGCCGTTTCAAGGCCGCTGGCCGTCAGGCGGTGCTGCTGGTTTTCAACCGAGCGGGCGCCTACGGCGCTGTAGCACATGAGGTCGTCCAGATACTTGGCGTTTTCAGGGTAGAGCATTTCATCGGCGCAGGAAAAACCCGTTTCTTCCAAAGCGCGCATGTGCATTTTACGAATGGCGACAATGCCTTTGAACATGTCCGGCTTATTGTTGGGGTCGGGTTGATGCAGCATGCCCTTATACCCTTCGCCCGTTGTACGGGGCTTGTTGGTATAGAGCCTTGGGACAATGTAAATTTTGTCTTTGACCTTTTCTTGCAGTTCCCGCAGGCGCTGAAGGTATTCCATGACGCTGTCTTCATTGTCGGCAGAGCAGGGACCGATGATAAGCAGCAGTTTGTCCGACCGGCCCGCAATAATGTCGCACACCTCTAACATGCGCTTTTGCACAATGTCAGACAGTTTCACCGACAGCGGGTACATTTCCTTCACTTCCATGGGGATGGCGAGCTTGCGCTCAAAATACATATTCATACAACTTTCCTCTCGATAGGTTGGTTTTACTTTTTATCAAACAGGGCACGGCGCTTGGTAGACAGGCGCATTTTTTCCCGCATACCTTCTACGTCACCAGAAGCAAGCAGGTTTCGAAAACAGGTAAATTCTTTTAGGAACTTGTCCATCTCATCAAGCAGGGCAGGCCTATTGAGCATAAACAGCTCGCTCCACATCTCATCGTTAATGCGGGCGATGCGGGTCAGGTCCCGGAAAGAATCGCCCGTATAGTCGACCAAATGGGTATTGTCACCGCAGGTCATCAGGCTAACGGCGATGCAGTGAGTCAGCTGGGACACAAAGCCTATCATCTTATCGTGGTCTTCGGGCGACAAGCGGGTAATGGTTTGAAAGCCTAAAATCCTGCCCAAGTCTTCGCACCAGCGGATGGCCCTTTGCGTGTTCTTTTCGGTGGGAACCACAATGTAGTTGGCCTCCCTGAACATGGCGGGATCGGCGTTTTCAACACCATAGACTTCCTTGCCGGCCATGGGGTGGGCGGCGATAAACTCCACCGTATCAGGCAGCATGTCCTGAATGTCATAAACGACGGGCGCTTTAACGCCCGTGACATCGGTAAGCAGGGCGCCGGGCTTAAAGCAGTCTTTCCATTCTTTCATCCAATCCATCAGGATGGTCGGGTAGAGGCCAAAGACGACCGCATCGGCCCCTTTTAAAATGGAAGCCTCCGTATTGGTATGGCCCTTATCGATAATGCCGTTTTTGAGCGCATAGTCGATGGCTTCCTTGCGGGTGTCAATGGCCGATACATGATAGCCCAGACGCTTTAAGCCCATGGCATAGCTGCCGCCCATCATGCCAAGGCCGACAATTAAAATTTGGCTTTGACTAATCCATTGCATGAAGCTGAACCTCTACTTTCAGGGAGCGCAAAAGCTCCCAAAATTCCGGAAAACTCTTGTTGACCGCCTCCGCCCCGTCGATTTCGGCTCCATACCTGGTGCCCAAAACCGCAAGGCTCATGGCAATTCGGTGGTCGTTGTGGCTGGACAGGCTTTCGCTTGGCGCATGCAGCTTGGCCGGATGAACGATGACCTCATTTTCTTCAATGGTGAGCTTTGCGCCAAATTTTTCAAGCTCCTCTTTCATGGCATTGGCGCGGTCGCTTTCCTTGATTTTCAGCCGCCTTGTACCAATAAAATGCGCCCCCTTTCCGTCCGCTGCCGCTATGGTAAACAGAATTGGCCCAAGATCGGGGCAGTCGGATAGGTCAATGGGCCACTCCCCCGCTTTGATTTTTCTAAAGTACTGGGGATACACGCTGTCGCCCTGCAAACTGTATTTCCAAAGCCCCTGCACATTGACCTTGCCGTCAAGCTCACCCAGCGCCGAGAGGAAGGCGGCGTTGGAATAGTCGCCCTCTACTCTTACACATTGCGGCTTGTAGCTTTGATTGCCGGGGATGCGGCAATCAAAGTGGCTCTCCCTCTTTATTTCAATACCGAATCGCTCCAGCGCTTGCACGGTTAAATCAAGGTAACTGGCGCTTTCAAAGGGCGGGAGAATTTTTAAGACGCTATCTTTTTCAAGCAAGGGAAGCGCAAACAGAAGCCCTGTCATAAATTGACTGGAAATATCGCCGGGCACAACAAATTTCCCTGCCTGTAAGGGGCCTTGCACCTGTAAGCCTTGCTTGTCCTTCATAAACAGAAGACCTTGCTTTTGGCAGATATCTTCATACACCGATAAGGGACGGGACAAAAGCTTTCCGGCGCCCGAAAGGCGCATCACTTCATTTGAAAGAAGACACAGGGGCACAAAAAACCTAAGGGTTGAGCCCGACTCATTGCAAAAAAGGCTGGCAGACCGGGCTTTTTTAACGTCCGCCCCCTCCACCAAAACGCCCTTTTGCGTTTTGGTAACCCGTGCGCCCAAAGCTTCTAAGCAACTAATGGTAGCCTTGATGTCCTCGGAAAAGCTGAGGTTATTAATACGGCTTTGTCCCTTAGATAGCCCTGCCGCAATCAGTAAGCGATGGGCAACCGACTTTGACGGCGGCGCAACAGCTATGCCCTCCGCCCTGCTTTTTTTAACAATGGCCCGCATCTTTTCCTCGCTTGACAAATAAATCAATAGCCTCTAAATAGCCTTGCACACCCTTACCGCTGATGGTCGCAAAAGAGGCTAAGCGAATGAAGCTGACTTGTCGAAAATCTTCCCGCTTTGTAACATCCGACAAATGTACCTCAACGCACGGGAGGTTTACGGCCTTTAAGGCGTCCAAAAGAGCGATGCTGGTGTGGGTATAGGCAGCAGGGTTAAAAACTATGCCGTCATAGCGCCCGTGCGCCTCTTGAATCCAGTCGACCAAAACGCCTTCGTGGTTGCTTTGACGAATGTCCACCAAAACGCCCGCATCTTGGGCATGACGCTCAATGCGCTCACACAAGCTTTGGTAGGTTTCCCGCCCGTAAATATCGGGTTCCCGAAGCCCCAAAAGATTTAGGTTAGGGCCGTTTAATACAAGTAATTTCATGAGCTAATCCTATCTATAATAGTTTGAGCCGCCGATTGAAAGCCATTTTGTTGATGGATGACCACATCGGCCGCTGCCCAGTAAACGGGAGCGCGTTGTTTGTAAAGGTTCATGATCTTTTCCTTGGTATCGGCAAGGGGCCGATCTCTTGTGGGCACAATGTTTTGCGGAGGGCGGTTAAGGAAGTATAGTCGCCCGCTTTGTTTCAGGCTCAAAACATTTTCATCTCGCAACACAGTGCCGCCGCCCGTTGCGATAATGAGGCCTGAGCGCAAAGACAGCTCCTTGACAGCTTCAAACTCCAAGCGGCGGAAGCCTTCTTCGCCTTGAGTGCGAAAAATGTCGGAAATTTCCATTCCCGCCTTTTGCTTGATATAGCCGTCCACATCCACAAAGGGTCTGCCCATCGCATCCCTAATCATCCTGCCGACGGTGGATTTGCCGCTGCCCGGCATACCAATCAAGACAATGTTTTCCTTTTGGTTTAAAAGCTCCTGATGGATGCGGGTTATCAGTTTTTCGTCCATAGGTTCGCCAAGGAACAATTCCGCCGCCTTAACGGCCTGGGCCACCAACATCAACAGCCCGCCTGAAGCCTTGGCATTCCTTTCCTGTGCGCTTAAAACAAGCGGCGTGCGCAAGGGGTTGTAAATAGCATCCACCACCCCTTCAAGCCAGTTAAAGGGCGCAAGGTCAATGGGGCTTTGACCAAGGTTTGGGAACATACCCATGGGCGTTGTGTTGATGATGATTTGGCTGCGCCGATAGTCGCTTGCAGCCTGTTCGTAAGTGATGGCGCCCGTTTTTACTGTGCGGCTGACAATGGTCACGCTGTATGCGCCAAGGCTGTCCGCCACTGCCTTCGCGGTCTTGGCGGTGCCGCCCGAACCTAATATCAAAACGTCCTTGCCTCTTAAATCAAGCCCCACGCCATGAATGAGAGCCTTCATACCATCAAAATCGGTATTGTAGCCAAAAAGCTTGCCGTTTTGGTTGACCACTGTGTTGACAGCGCCAATAGCCTTTGCCTTGGGGCAGATTTCATCCAGCAAAGGCATGACCTGCTGCTTGTAGGGGATGGTAATGTTTAAGCCCCGAAAGTTTCTCCGAATAATAAAGCTGTCAAAATCTTCCCTTGCAACTTCAAACAACTGATAATCATAGCGCCCAAGGGCTTCATGAATGGTTTTGGAGTAGCTGTGCCCCAGCTTTTCTCCGACTAAACCATAGCTCATGACCCCACCTCCAAAATATAGAGGGCATCCGTCAGCTGCTCCTCTGTTCGCTGTTCAAAGGAAAAGCGACCGACTTCCCCACAGTACACCACCGTGATGGCGTCGCCCTCCCGCTTCTTGTCGTGCATGACCTTATCGATAACGGCTTGTTTATCCACCTTGATTTGGGTGGGCAGGCCGTATTTTTTGAGCGCCTTGTTTAGGCGTACCCGAACTTCCGGCGCACACATGGGCAGCATGCCAAGGGCGACGCACTCGCCGTGGTATAAGCCCTCTTGTCCCTGAATGGCCTCAATGCCATGCCCCAAGGTATGGCCAAAGTTGAGAACCTTGCGCAGGCTCTCTTCCCTCTCGTCCCGTTCCACAACTTCCTGTTTTAGCAAAACAGCCTGCCTGACAGCTTCCTCAATCCGTGCGAAAGGCGGTGAGTTTTCCAGCATTTCAAACAGACTTGCGTCCCGTGTTAAGGCGATTTTGATGATTTCAGCATAGCCGTTGTTCATCTGCCGTTTGGGTAAGGTTTGCAAAAGCTCGCTATCTATCAACACGCCTTTGGGTGGGTAAAAACAGCCTACAATGTTTTTGACGCCTTGGAGATTGACAGCGGTTTTTCCGCCGATGGAAGAATCCACCTGGGATAGCACAGTGGTAGGCACGTTATAAAAGTCGATACCCCGCATATAGCAAGCAGCGGCAAAGCCGGCCGCATCGCCTACCACCCCGCCGCCCACAGCGACCACACAGTCCTTGCGGGTAAAGGAGCGATTTAACATAGCCAATTGCAGCTGTTCAAAATAGTGCAAACTCTTGGCTTCCTCCCCTTGAGGCAGGGTAAAAAGCGCCCCCTCCTTGCACATGGAAAGCAAGCTTTGTGCATAGCTTTCAGGAACGCCCGTGTCGGTTACCACCAGCGCCTTGCGGTTTAAGTTAAAGTATTCACTTGCCTTTCCAAGGCCGCCCTGTTCAAAAATGATGGGGTATGTACCTGTGGATGTGCATACTTCAACCCTCATAAGCCCTGTACCCTTCATCATCCCTGAGGTGAAAATGTCCCACCACCTTCACGGTGGAGCAGTGACGTCGCAAGTTTTGTAGCATCGCTTGCCCTTGTTCGCTTGTTTCATCGCCCTCGGCCTCCACGTAGAAATAATACTGCCAGGGCACGTTTTTCACAGGACGGGAGCGAAGCACCCGCATGTTAAACCCGTAGTCGGAAATAACTTGCACAGCCTTTGCCAGAGCGCCCGTTACGTTATTGACCATAAACAACAACAGGAAACCGCCGGGGTGTCCTGCCTTTAAGTTAAGCTCCCTTGCAGCAAACACCGCAAAACGGGTGGTGTTCAGGCTATTTTCCTGGATATTGTCTTTCAATACCTTGAGGCCGTACAGCTCGGCCGCCTCAAGGCTTGCGATAGCGGCAAGCTGTTTATCGCCCCTTTCTTTGACCATCTTGGCGGCAACAGCGGTGTTCACCGCCTCGGCCTGCTCATAGCCCCTATCTCTGATGAAAGCAGCGCACTGGGACAGCGCCTGCGGGTGGCTGATAACCCGCTTTACATCGTCCAAATTGCTTTCCTTCACGCCAAGCAAGTGCTGAGTAACCGGCAGGGAATACATGCCGTTAACGATTAAATCTCCTTTGAGCATTAAATCCATCACCTGACCCACTTCACCGGCAAAGCTGTTTTCAACCGGCAGGACGCAGCAGTCGCAGTCCCCTTTTTCCACCGCCTCGTAGGCAGCCTGAAAGTCGGGGTAAGAGGCGGCCGTACCGTCGGGAAAGACCCACCTGACCATGCGGTGAGCAAAGGCGCCCTCCACGCCTGAATAAGCGATGCGCATATTTTCAAGAAGCAGGCGCTGATATTTTCTTGATAACTTCATCTCTTCTTGTAAAAAGCGAGCATAGTATTCTCTAAGCACGGGGTCGGAAATGTCAGCGGAGTTTTTCTCAATCACTTCTTTTTCCCGTGACGTGTCCAAAACAGGCAATCCCCGCTCCTTTTTATACTGCGCAACCCGCTTGACAGCCTCCATGCGCTCCAAAAATAACTGCGCCATTTCCTTGTCTACCCGGTTAATCTGCGCACGTGCCTTTAATAATTCGTCCATTTCGTCCGTCCTTTTCAATAAAAAACCACCACTCCATGCAAACGAAGCGGTGGATTGTTGTAGCTATAACCTCTTAGGCAAGCAAGGCACAATCCATCGCAACCGTAAAATAAAATGAGCGGTTGTAAGCAATTTGCCTCATCGCATTGCCCTCCTGTAAGTAATTGTGTGAATTGTACTGCTAAAGTCGACGGCTGTCAAGCAAAGTACAGGATAAATACCTTTCACGGAGCAGGCTGGGTAGTCACATACCACAGCTTACCATTTGTTTCAAGGCGAATGGTCCTGTTGATGTAGTATCGGGGAACCCTGCGATTTTGGAGAGCCTTTTCCAGCCTCTCCGCACTGGATTTTTGATTGGTGATAATGACAAGCTGCGGCGCCACCGTATCGAAATACGGATAAAACAATCTATCAATGCCATGATGGGGAATTTTATAAATATCGCTTTTAAACAAAGAGTGATCAAAATTCTCCAGCATCCACTTTTGGGCATCGGCGCCAATATCGGCTGTCAGCAAAATCTTGGCGTCGCCAAATTCTACCATGGTCACCAAGCAATGGTTGTTAATGTCAATACCCTTTTTGTCCCAGCGCCAAACGGTCATCTTCGCCCCGCCAAAGTCAATCACATCCCCCGTCACAAGCTTCCTGTGCTCAATGCCGCTTTTTTCAAGCTTGGGCACGTACTGTCGCCACAGTTCGTAGGTGGATTCCAAATTATAGGGGGAATATTGAACAGCCGGTTGATAGCCCTTGCCAAGTAAAATACCCGGCACCTCGATATGATCATCGTGGGCATGGGTTAAAAGAAAGGCGTCAAATGCGTCCTTCCCTTCGATTTGATTAAACTGCAAATACCGCTCAACAGCGCCAATCTTAAACTCCGGGCCTCCGTCAATGAGCATGCGCTTGCCGCCGCAGGAAATAACGATGCTGTCGCCCCGATAGATGCCAAGAAAATCGATGGTTAATATGGCCTCATCTTCTTCAAACGGGCAATGGGCGATAAATTCCACCTCATCTACTTCCGGCGCTTTTGTTCCAAGCTGATAATAAATGGGCAGCCCCTGGGCTGAAGCCTGACATAAAAGCATAGTCACAAGCAAAAACAGAATGATACGTAGCATCGTCTTTTTCATGATTTTCTCCTTACTGAACACCCAAGTTGGCCATTGCCTGGGTTAAATTGTACATGGCCGTGTAAATTTGCATATCATCATTGGTGGATAGTACGCTATTTAGTTGGTTGATGGCGTCAATCAAGCCAACATACCCCGGTGTATCGGCCGGATACTGGCCAAGCAGTCCGCTGGCCGTTTCAAGCAAGGCAACCGCTTCCCCGTAAAGTCCGCTTACCTCCGGCTCCGGAGGTTCTTCAATTTGCGGACTTAGGTGAACGTTGCACGTTTCCATCAGCCCCGTGCCCGACACAATAGCGTTTCCAAGGTAATCCCGCAAAACCCCTTCATAGGAGGTGCCGATAAATTTTTCAAGCGGATGCCCCGTTGGCAAAATAACCGCCGACTTGACCGTCACGCTCTCCGGCGGGCAGTAAGGCCCCACTGCCATGCCGGACATCATACAAACCTGCATTTGCCTGTGCATCTGGCAGGAAACAGTGGGTACGGTATGGCTTGGGTAGTAGTCGGTCACGGTACCATAGCCGTTGATGTCATTGCGGCAGGCATCGGTAGCAAGCTGTCCCGAAACCTTGCAGGTCGTCACCCGTACCAGCCCGTAGCTGGCAGGATCGCCTTCTAAAATATCTCGGTTGCCTAAACCCTTTTGTTGGTGAATGGCGCTCATATATTTTTGCCAGAGTTTAGCAGCGCTGTTGCCGCCGGTGGTTTTGCTTGATAGCTGCTTATAGTTGTCGTGCCCAATCCAAATGGAAGAAGCGTACCAGCCCGTCAACCCTGAGAAAAACACGCCCCGCTGGTCGGAGTTGGTGCCCGTCTTGCCCGCGACTGTCTGCCCCTTGATTTGGGCGGAGCGTCCCGTGCCCCGGCTCACGGCCTCTTTTAAAATATCGATGGTCAGCCAAGAAGTAGCGGGATTAAACACCTGCCTTCTATCCTGGTGTTGGTGGGCATCATAAATGACATTGTCGTCCCTATCTAAAATACCGATAAAGGATAAGGGCTGCTGGTAGACGCCACCGTTTCCCAAAACACCGAAAGCCACCGTCATTTCCAAGGGAGTAATGCCGCTTGAGCCGAGCGCCACACCAAAGGGCGTTTTATCAATGCGCTTGGGACTCACGCCAAGCCGCAATAAAAAGTCGGCCGAGCGCTCCACCCCTACATAGGTTTGGAGAGCTTGAGCGGTGGCGGTATTATAGCTTTTCACAAGAGCCGTGCGCAAAGTTTCAGGGCCGGTATAGCCGCCACCCCCGTAGTTTTTGGGGAAAGAGTCCTTTCCATCGGCACCCCTCCAGCCTTCGATAGGCAAGGGCATATTATACGCAATGGAACCGGCGCCTGCCCCCAATTCAAAGGCGGGTGCATAAACACCAAGCGGTTTGATGGCAGAACCCACGGGCATATCCATGTCGGTGGCACGGTTCAGGGTGCGCCGCTGCGTAGGCGGGGTGCGGGAGCCTACAATGGCTTTCAGCTCACCCGTGCGGTAGTCAATCACCACCGCGGCGGCTTGCGGCTGAACAATTTCTTCGTAAGTCCCGTCCTTGTTGGCGGAGCGGTAGGTTTTGTCCTGCGGATCTCTTAAAGCCGGGTAGCTATCATAACCGGCCAAGGTATCTTCCAAAAGTTGCTGAATCTCGGTATCCAAGGCCAGATATACCTTGTATCCGCCCGTCCTGAGTTCATTTTCCATCAGGTTGCGGTTGGCACGGGTGTTTTCAAGCCCCCGCATCTTCAGGAAAGTTTGTACCACGTCGCTAACGGCATATTCCACATAGTGGGCATAGGGGTACATCTCCTGCCCCCCCGATTTTTCCAACACGTTAGCGGTAGCGGGGTTGAGCGCCTGTTCATATTCTTCCCTGGTAATAAACTGATTCTCCATCATCTGCCGCAGGGCATAGTCAGTGCGGTTGTTGGTGATAGCCCGATAATCGATAGACTCGGAAGAGCGCAAATAATAGTTGCGCCGGGGGTTGTAGCGGTAAGGGTTGGTGGTAAGTCCGGCCAGCATGGCGCACTCGCGCAAGGTAAGCTCGTGCAGTTCCTTGCCAAAGTAGCCCAGCGCCGCCACCTTGACCCCGTAATAGTTTTCGCCAAGGTAAATGGTATTCAGGTAGCTTTCCAATATTTCATCCTTGGTGTACTTGGCCTCCAGCTGCATGGCAAGATAGGCTTCCTGAATTTTCCGCTTGTAGCTGACTTCATTGGTTAGAACTGTATTTTTAATCAGCTGCTGGGTGATGGTGGAGCCCCCCTGCTGGCTGCCGGTGGTAAAATTTTTGATAAAAGCGCCTATGATACGCTTGATATCCACACCCTTATGGGTGTAAAAACGGGAGTCCTCCACCGCCACAAAGGCCTTTTGCAGGCGGTCAGGCATGGCGGCGATGGACACCATGATCCTGTCTTCCGTGCCCTTAAAGTCGGTAATCAGTTTACCGTTTCGGTCATAAAAGAAAGAAGTTTCCGCCTGCTCGTCAATTTTGGCAAGATCAAGTACGGGAGCAGTTTCCACATAGCCCTTGGCAATGCCCACAATAGCGCCTATGCCCGCCAAAGCGGCAATGAGCAGGGTTAAAAAACTTAGGCGCACGAACTGAACCAAAACCGCCAAAACAAAAGGCGGTCTGGTTGTGCGCTTTTTAAAAATACTTCTTTTATGTCCGGATTTTTTCACAAAAATGATTTTTCCTTTAAACGATTATAAAACGATGAGCAATTGAAATAAATAACTATTTCAAAAACCAGCTCATCATGTAACCTACGCTGTTGCCGTAGCGCACCTGCGTCCAGTTCCCCTGAGGCGCAATAACGCTAACGTAGGTACCATGGGGCACCTTGGTAATAATGGTACCTGTTGACTGAGAGGGTCTGGCGCGCAGGTAAACAAAGGTTCCCTGAGGATGCACCACCCGTTTTGAAGCGCCCGCCTGCGTTCCGTAGACCGTTAGATAACGGGACATCATGTAGCCCCGGGCGCCCGTTAAGGGAATATACACCCTGCACCATTCGTTGCCGTGCTCCAAAATCCGCACTTCTGTCCCACCATGATACTGCCCCAAAACACGGGCGTTCAGGGAAGCGGTCTCCCGCAGGTTGAGCCTTTTGCCGGTATTGGTTACAACGCCCCGGACACCGCCTGAAGGAATGGAGGGCGTCGGAGCCGATGGACCTACATAGCTGCCCATACGGATGAAGTTGGCATCCATAAAACCGGTCTGCCCGCCGGCGGTCACGTACCAATAGTCGTTGCCTTGCAAGTGAGCGGAAATAGCGGAGCCGGAGGGCACTTGGATCAGTACGGGATTGCCGGTACCTGGCCCCGACCGAAGGTTAATGCCCCCGCCATTTTTGGCATAAGCGGTGGCAGGTGTTGAACCATAGCCCGAACCGCCGAGCCTTAAATACTCGCCCCGAAAATAACCGGTTTTTCCACCAATTTCCACATGGTACCAGTTGCCGTTGACATCCAATATATTGCCCATGGCGCCATTATAGTAGATGCCGAGGACGGGCGCTGAATAGGATGGAAAAGAGCGCAGGTTCAAGTACTGCCCGCTTGAAGGATTACTCACGGTAAAGCTTGAGCCTGACGAGCCGGAAGAAGCCGTCTTCAGGTAGCTGGCGCTCATATAACCGGATAGGGGCTTATCGATAAAATTAACCAAGTACCAGTCGCCATAGTTTTGCAGCACCTCTACCCATTCGCCCCGCTTCAAGGCGCCTAGCCATTGATAATTGGTGCCGGGGCCGGAGCGCAGGTTCAGCTGCTTGGTATTATAAACAAGGGCATAGAGTTTGCCTTGCCCCAAAACCGAAGCGGTTGGCAATAAAAGCACGCACATAAAGGCGATAGCGATGATTTTTTTCATTGTTTTCATCGGTGTTCCTCCTATGGGCTTGATACTGATACAACGAACGAGGCATCCAATTTTTTGCATTCCCCCGATTATTTTAGGCAATCATCGTCCATCAAGTCAAGCAACACCTGATTCATTAAGTCCATGCCCCGGCGGGTTAAAAAAACATGGGTGTTCGTTTCCTTAACCAATCCCTTGTTGATGGAAGCATCAAACCTCTGCTCAAAAACCTCCTTGAGGCTTTTGCCATAGTATTCTTTGAAAACCTGTTTGGATACGCCTTTGGTCATACGAAGACCGAGCATGAGGCTTTCAAACATTTGCTCTTTTTGGGAAAGGGTCTGGATTTCCGCTTCTTTTCCCAACAAGTAATCATCAAAGCTTAAAACATTTTGTCGCCTGATGTCTTTCGCGATAAGGCCAGCCGCCCCCACCCCATAGCCGTGGTACATCTGCCTTGTCCATGTACCAAGGTTGTGGCGGCATTCTTTACCGGGCTTTGAAAAGTTGGAAATTTCATACTGCCTGTAACCGTTTTGCGAAAGCTTTTTGAGCGCCAAGTCATACATAGCCCTTTCTTCTTCCTGGCTTGGTAAAAAATAGGTTCCCTCTTCTACCCAAGCAAACATGGGCGTTCCTTCTTCCACAATCAAGCCGTAAACGGACAGATGTTCTACTTCTAAAGATAGGGCAAAGTTTAGTGTGTTTTCAAAATCCTGCAGGGTTTGTGTGGGCAGCCCGAACATTAAATCAAGGTTGATGTTTTGAAAGCCGGCCTTTCGACTCATGGCAACGACCGCTTGCACCTGCTCCTTAGTATGCCGCCTGCCCAAAATGGAAAGCAGCCTTGGCTGGGTGGCTTGTACGCCCATGGACAGACGATTAACGCCCGACGCAATAGCCGTATCTAAAAAACTTTCCCTTAGCGATTCGGGGTTTGATTCCATGGAAATTTCGCAGTCGTCAGACAAGAAGTAGTTGTCCTTAACGGATCGCATCAAGCGCCTTAGTTGCTCATCTTTCAGTAGCGAAGGCGTCCCCCCGCCGATAAACACGGTGTTGGCTTCTTCCTTTTTGCCCCGGGTAAAGCCGCGCATTTCTTGAATCAGCCGGTCAAGGTACTCGTCCCGCAGGCTAAGCTTTCTTTCCCTGGAGGGAAAGTCGCAATAATGGCACTTTCGGGCGCAAAAAGGGATATGGATATACACCCCAAGGTTTTGGTTCACAGCCGCTTTAACCACGCATGCATTAAGTCAGGCCATACGGCAAAGTCTTTATAGTAAGGCTGCATCCTATCTTCGGGAAAGGTTTCTTCGCTGGCAAGGGACAGGCCGTGAGGGCCGCTGCCAAAGAGGTGCAATTCCATGGGAACTTTGTTAGCTCTGAGCGCCTTTGAAAACAGGAGGGTGTTTTCGACAGGCACAGCCATGTCTGTCACCGTTCCCCAAAGAAAGGTGGGCGGCGTATCCGCCGACACCTGTTTTTCAAGGCTTAGGGTATGCCGCTTTACATCAAGCTCGCCGCCCGCATAGCGCTTCACGGTAGGCTCGTGCGTAAATTCGCCCGCCGTTAATACCGCGTAGCACAAAATCAAAGCATTGGGACGCACCTCGTTGGGGGTTAGGGACAATTTGCCCGCATAGTAAGGCTTATGCCAAAACACACCCGTCTGTCCCGCAAGGTGGCCGCCGGCTGAAAAGCCCATGACATAGATTTTGTCAGGGTTAATATGATATTCGTCCGCATGTTGCCTGAAATAGGCAATGGCCGCAAAAGCCTGCAAAAGTTGAGCCGGAAAGGCTGCAGGCTCGCAGGAATATTCAAGCACCGCCACATGGTAGCCAAGGGACAGGAGCTTGACGGCGACAGGTTCTTCCTCTCGAAAAGATCGGTAGGTCATTCCCCCTCCGGCGCACACCAAAATGAGGGGGCGCTTGCGATTTTCTTCAATTTCGGCGCTGTTTTCATGAAAATAAGTCTGCACAGCACAGTCCGGCGCCTGACCCTTTAAATCAAGGTTGATTTTTTGATAGATCATCCTGCCGCTCCTTATTTCAAGTTTTCAGGATTCAATCCCTTCAGTTCATCCAAAACAAACAAGCCGTCCTTTCGTATCAAGACGCCGTCAAAATACATTTCGCCGCCGCCCCATTCCTTGGTTTGGTTGACAATCATATCCCAGTGAACAGCGCTCTTGTTACCGTTGGAGGCTTCGTCATAGCAGTTGCCGGGCGTAAAGTGGAAAGAGCCGGCAATCTTTTCATCAAACAAGGTGTCCTTTATGGGGAAGGTGATATAGGGGTTCACGCCGATGGCGAATTCACCAATGTACCTGGCGCCTTCGTCGGTGTCCAAAACCTGATTGAAAATCTCCGTCTGGCTGGAAGTGGCTTCCACAATGCGGCCCTTTTCAAACACAAGGCGCATATTTTCATGCGTCACGCCCTGATACAGGGTGGGTATATTGTAGCAAAGCACGCCTTGGACGGAGTCTTTGACGGGCGCCGTGTATATCTCGCCGTCGGGTACATTCAAACGCCCATCGCACTTGATAGCGGGAATGTTCTTAATGGAAAAACGCAGGTCCGTTCCCGGCCCCACAATATGTACCTTGTCGGTGCGGTTCATAAGTTCCACCAAAGGATTCATGGCTTGGCTCATTTTTTCATAGTCCAGCATGCACACGTCAAAATAATAGTCTTCAAACTGGCGGGTGCTCATGCCTGCCGACTGGGCCATGGCGGGCGTGGGGTAGCGCAGCGCCACCCACTTAGTATGTGGCACCCTGATTTTGGAATGAACAGGCTGACTATAGTAGGTGCTGTACAGCTTCTTTTGTTCTTGGGGTACATCGGCATTGTACATGGCGTTGTTGCCGCCGCGAATGCCAATATAGGCCTGCACTTCCCGCATACGCTTGGCATCATTTTCCGCCATCCACATGAGCTGCTCCTTGGTGGCGCCCATCATGACGGCCCGCTCAATATCAAGGTCAATGGACCGCACCACGGGTATACCGCCCACACGGTAAACGGCCTCCACCAGCGCTTCGGTCAGTTCGGTCTGAATGCCCCTATCTTCAATCAGGATTTTTTCCCCAGGCTGCAAAGAGCAGGAATACTCGACCAGCATTTTGGCAAATCGGGTTAGTCGTTCGTCTCGCATTCTATTCTCCTTCTATGTCAATTATTAATTCTTTCGCAAACGTTTGGATATGGGGCGTTCAAACAGGTAAGTCAGCGCAATGGCAAACAAAAGGGCAAGCAGAAGGCTCAGCGCCGTATACGAGCGCTGCCAGACCCTGTCGCCTGCTTGGTTTGGGTTTGGGTAAATGGAAGCGGGAATGCCCCATTTTTTCAATCGCACCGCCAACACTTGGTGATAAATATAAAACTGCATGGACACCGAAGACAAATAGTAGGTGAGTTTATTGCCAAAAATCACCCGAATAAGCCCCGGCCCCAAGGAAACTGCAATCAGCACCACCGCGGAGTAAACGCTTTGCATAAAGCGGATACGCATCTGCCCCTGCTGAATGAGGGTATGGTCCGTGGGCTGCGCCTGCCTAAGAACAAGGGAATACAGGGCGGCCACGGCAGCCAAAAACGAAAATAACAACAAATTGCGTATCCAAGGCGATTCATCGGCCTTGGCTTTCAGTTCCTTATAAACAACAGCCGCCACAAAGCCGTTGGCGTATACGTCCAAAAAGGCAGGCATCTGGTTAAAAAACATTTGCGGAGAGGGTAAACTCAGAGCGTATAGCCTAAAAGCCCAAGCCGTTCCCGCCATGAGGCCGTAGGTGAATAGCGGCCTGCGCCTAAAAGACCGTGCAAGGAAAGGGAAAATCAAATAAAACTGCATTTCCACCGCCAACGTCCAAAGAGCGCCGTTGAGCGGCGTTCTCAGGTGGGTTTTAGGAAACCAGTTAAAGGTAAAACTGAGGTGAGCCAAGATATCCTTGGCCATATCGCCCGTATCGGGGTAGGCTTTTTCCGGCAATGCCACAAATAATAGCATCACCAAAACACACAGGTACACCGATGGCACCACCCGTGCTATCCTCGCCTTATAAAAGGGCCAAAGAGGCGGATTGGGCTTGTTTTTCTGTTGTGCCTCCACATAAGGCAGGTACAACAAAAAGGCGCTGAGCAGCAAGGTCATGTCCACCCACAAATAACCCGTGCGGAAAATGGGATAAACGTTAATCACACGGCTGCCAATACGAATATCCATAAGCCAGGCCTGCTGGTAGGCTACATGAAAAAAGGCAACCAGCAGGATGCACAAAACCCTAATCCCGTCCAACGGGGGAATCCTTGTGCCGTGGTCGCCATAAGCGTTTTTTTTGTACCAGGCAATCAGTCGGGTCATTGGAGCCTCGACATCCTAAAGATTTTCTTGGTTTTAGCGTCCGTCAAAGTAAGCTGATTGTCCGTCACCCTCGTAATATTATAGGCGTAGCGCAGCGACAGCTCGCTGTCGCCAAGGGATAGGCTGTACTGAATGGCGCTGAAATAGTAGTCCTTGCCGTCGATGGTACAGGTGCCGTCCTCACGAAACTCCATTTGAACGCCTTTGGTGCTTTCCCACTTGCCAAGCACCCGGTAAGAATTGCGGGACAGTTTCTTTTTGACGATGTCGGGTTCATCGGCCAGCTCCCGATAATAAGGCAGCGCAAGGTAAGGCTGCCCACCATTGTAATAGTGTTCGGCCAAGGCGTACACGCTGTTCCGGTAGAGAGTGGCGGCCTCCTTATAAGCTTCGGGCAGGTTTTCAAGATCAAGGTCCTTTAAGGCGTCCACTGCCTTTTGATACTCCTTGCGGTTGTAGGCTTCCCTGGCAGTCAGCACAGCTGAAGCGTAATAGGTATCATAGGCATTTTGCGCCTGTAACTTGGCATCAGCGTAATCGCCAAGTGCGCTAAAGGCAAGGGCGCTTGTCAGGTAATTGCCCTGCTCCCTTTGCTCCATGGCCCAATTGTAGCTGATTTGGCCCCACTTGACCTTTGAATCCAAGTAGTGGGGAATTTGCGCGTACAGAGCAGCCGCTTCAGGCGCCATGCCCTTTTCTTCCAGGGCCTTGGCTTCGGCATAAACGGAAGCATCGTACTTTTCTTTGGCATCTAAATAGTCGCCGGCTTTTAAGAAAGAATCCGCCGCCGCCTGGTATTCGGCCCTGTCAAACAGCTGCCTGCCTAATTGATAGTAGCCGAAAGATAACTTATCTAAACTATCAAGGTAGCCATCCAGCGCGCCAAACTGGCTGATAGCGGAAACGTATTCCCCCGCTTCAAGCGCTTGCTTGGCCCGCGCATACATGGCCTGCTTTAAGTAGTCGGCACTGTCTTCGTAGCTTCCGAGGGTAAGGAATACTTCCACCGCCTTGTCAAGGTCGCCAGCTTCAAGCTTCTCTTTGCCAAGCAGGTACCTGGCCTGGCTGGCGCTGTCTTTGGCGTTTTCATAATCGCCCGCCAAATCAAAGTGCGCAGCCGCCTGTTCATAACTTTTTTCACTTAGCAAGTGCTGGCCGTAAACAAGGTGCGCCTCCTGTAAAGCTATAGCCGCCAAGGGGACGGCCTTCGCTTCTTCAAACAAGGCAATGGCTTGCTCATAATTTTTATCCCGCAAATCAATCAGACCCTGCTCATAAGCGCACTGCTGGCTAAGCTGGGCAGCGTCCCTGAAAGCGGGTATTTTATCAAACATTTCTTTGGCGGCCGAATAGTCTTTGGCCTCCATTTTTTCGGTAGCGGGCTGGTACAGGCATTCAGTCGCCCTGTCCCAAGCGTCCTGATAATCGCCCACGGCCAAAAATTGCTCAGCAGCCTCCGAGTACTTGCCTTCAATAAACAATTGCTCTGCGTACAGGTACCTGATTTCCGTCAATCTGCTTTGGCCTTGAATGGAATCGGGAATTTGACTAAGCCAGCCGATGGCGCCAAGATAATCCTTTTGGGTTACCGCGTTTTCGGCGGCTTCTAAAGCGCACTGCTCCTGAAGACTTTGCGCCTGGTCATAGTCGCCCAAGGCGATAAACTTAGCGCGTGCTTCTTCGTACTTGAGTTGGCCCATGAGCGCCTTGGCCCAAAGGTAGTCGGTTTCCTTCACCTGATTGGCAGCATCGGAATGCTTGCCAAGAGATTGGAATACCTCTTTGGCGCCCTCATAGTCGCCGCCCTTGCGCATGCACTGCGCCCGTAAATAACGGATGCGTAAGATTTCACCGGGGCTGTCTTTATAGTCGCCCAAGGCTTCCAAGGTAGTTTCGGCGGCCTTGAACGCCGTTAGGGTACCTGCTTTCGCCTGCTCAAGCGCGCCCAAATAGTCGGCCTCCTTAACCATGGTTTGGCTGTCTTTATAGTCGCCAAGCAAGAGGAAACCCTCCTTGGCCTGTTCATACTCACCCAGCATCAATTGCAGGCTGTATTGGCGGTAATGATAGGCGGGCAGCGCCCAAAACTTGACTGCCGCGGCCAAGGCAGACAACACTAAGACAGACATAAAGCTAATGCGCAGCCGCTTACGAAGCTTTTGGCGCCTTTCCTGCTTGCGCTTTTTAAGGGCGGCAAGCCTTTCTTCCTTTTCTTGGCGCTTTCTTTCTTCCTCCTCCCGGGCGTTCTTTTTTTCAATCAAAACGCCCTGTACCGCCGCCTGGTTAAAGTTGGTAAAGGTGGCGTGCTTATCCCTGCGGCAGCGCATACAACTGACATCATCCGCCCCGTTTGGCCTTCCGCAAATACACAGCCACACCGTCCCCTGGTCGGAGGGGTAGGAAAGGGCATCGCCGCCCGCCATCAGGCGCAGTTGTTCCAGCTCTTCTCCGTCAAGCGGAACGGCTTCCTTGTACTCAACGGCGTTTTTATCAAGGCGCCGCCAAAGGGTGCCATCCTCAAACCATACCTTTTGGATAACCATGTCAATGGCATCAGCCTGTAAGCCATCATCCAGCTCACACACCATTTCAAAAGCATGGTGGCTGTCTCCCATCAGGTCTCTGACACGAATAATCTGGCGGGAAAGCTTTTCCCCTTCTTCATTATAAGACACAAAGGCGGCCAGCACACTGACCACCTTTGTGTCTTGTAAATTATACAGTTGCAGGCGCACAAAACTGTCCTGCTCATCGGGCAGCTTAAAATGCCACAGTTCAATGGGGCATGTTAAATCAATTAGCACGCCTGTCTCCTTTTAAGTTTTAGTCAAGCTGTACCCTATCGCAGTCGATAGATACAACCAAGTCATTGATTAAAGTAAAGGTGACCAGCGCTCCGCCCTCGGGCAAGGGCACATAGCAAATCACATCCTGGTTACCCACATAACGGTTAAAGACGGCAAAGGGCGTCGAGGTGTCTTCGGGGTTGCCATAAAGGACGGCCTTGGTTTGGTTGATTTCAGGCACTGTATCGGACAGGGTTTCAAGCAACGATGAGAGGGGTGAACCCATGCGCACACCCCTTGGTCCCTCTCCCAAACCCGATAGCCCCAAATGAATCAGCGTACGACTTTCGCTGGTGTCAAGGAAAGTAAGCTCCAACCCCTCCCACTGGGCGATGAAATATTTTTCGCCACCGTCTTCATTGACCTGAGTGGCAACGGGGTCGTTAAACAGGGCGACAGCCTGCTCATAGCTTGCGTCCAAAAAGTCAAGCCCGGCAAAGCTCAGGTCTTCACGGGTAAGAGGCGCAGCTTCGGCTAACCGGTGGGAAACATAGTCCTTGGTTTCCTGCAGCTTGGCAAGGTCGGACAACTCCTGCTCGGCTTGCGCAAGGGAGAGGGTATCGCCGCCAAAATAGACAATGGCGTCAATCAGTCCCTCAGATATGACAAACTGAAGGCCGCTTCTATCCACCTGATCGCCCGACTGCACATAGGCGCAGTATTCGATCAAGGTAAGGGTTTGCCCATCCCTCACCACCTTGCCGGTATATACATTTTGCGGCAGCTGGCCCCTGATATACAAAACAGCCGAATGCATGTTGCCCGCAAGCTCGGGGTTGTCGTTGGGGAAAGACGCCAGCGCCGCCCCGGCCGATTGCGTGGGTATCAGGGTGCGGGGGGCGATCAGCTGGCCTGCAGCGACGGCCTCATCGTCAACGGTGGCTTGCAAAAGCAAGGTATCTTCCGATAAATCTTTGTCAGAAAGTATAAGCTTATAGCCTACTCCTTCCACCACATTGCCTTCCTCGGTTACCTGCACCTGGGCGCCTTGCGATAGCGCGTGGTGAACAAGCATTTGTGTAAAGGCATTCAGCTCCCCTTCGGTAAGCGGCGGGGCGAGCTCTTCAGGATTTTCTTGAGCGCTTACTACCCCTAAAAGCATGATGAGCGCCAACAAAAGGGTCAGTCGTTTTTTCATGATTGTTCTCCTTTCAAAGGGGTCTTGCCCCGTGCAGCGGGTCGTTCTGCCGGCTTTTTGTGGGTAAAGCCCATGGTAATTGCACCCGTTGGGCAAGCCGCAACGCAGTCGCCGCAGCGCACACATTCAGCATGGTTGGTTTGCCGTACAGGGTCAAGCCCCATACCGCAGGCATTTTCACATCCGGAACAATGGATACAAGCGTTTTCATGGTACTTGAGCCGGTAGAGGCTCAAAGGATTAAATAGCCCGTAAAAGGCGCCCAAGGGGCACAGGTACTTACAAAAGGGTCGGTACGTCATCAGCGATATAAGAAGGGTAAGCGCTAAAATACCTATCTTCCACCAATAAAGGAGGCCGACTTTGAGCCTGCCCATCGACAAGGTCTCGGGCGTAAGCAGGGCGCTTTGAAGCGACAAGCTACCGCTACTATCAAGGGGCGCTACTACCTGCTTGCCCGCCTGAAGTCTATCACACAGCACATGGGGGATGCCCGCTTCCAGGCTGCCCGCAGGGCAGACATACTTACAAAAGTATGGGTCGGCATCCTGCCCGCCGGAAAACATGATAGGCAGCGTTATCACCAATAGGATGAGGACAACATACTTTAACCGCCTTGCCCAGCCATCGTTTTTGAAGGACTTCACCTTCTTCAAAAAGGGAATCTTGTACACCAATTCCTGAATCAGGCCAAAGGGGCAAAGAAAGCCGCAGACCATGCGCCCAAGGACGGCGCCAAAAAGCATCAAAAGACCAAAGACATAGGTGGACAATACAAAGGATTTAGAGCCAAGCACCGCCTGCAGGGAACCAATGGGGCAAGAGAGCAGCGCTCCCGGGCAGGAATAGCAGTTAAGCCCCGGCGCGCACACCATTTTAAGGTTGCCTTGGTAAAGCTTGCCGGCAGCAAAGCCCGTTACATAACTATTGGACGCGGCGGCCCAGAAAAGCTGGATGAGGCGCCGTGTAGGCACCTTCTTTTTCTTCTTAGCCAATGCCGATACACTCCAAACACATGTAAATTGCCTTGCGCAAAACAATGTTCACTTCCCCTGAATAGATGCCGTAAACTATCAGTCCAAGGGAAAGGGCGATAAGCGCCCGGCGCAGAGCTTTCGGGTCTTTTGGCTTACCGGTACTTTTCGGGGTTTTTGTTGGCATCAATCATAACCTCAATCAATTTACGCCAGCCGGCTTCCTCCAAGGCGCCCTGCTGTACATGGAGGATTTGGCCTTGGCTGTTAACAAACCAGGTGGTAGGAAAGGCCCGCACCGCAAGGCCTGATTCCTGCGAAAACATGGCGGAAGCTAAGATTTTTTCGGGCACAATGGAGGCATAAGTGACTTTTAAATCGGCAACCACCTTTTTGGCGGCATCAATGATCTCTTCGTTGCGCACGATGTTGCCGTTTTCATCGCCCTTGATGCCTTCAAAGAGTACGCCAACCAGTAAAAGGTCGTCCGCAAATTCTTGTTGCAGCTTTTCAAAGGCGGGCATTTCCATCCGGCAGGGACCGCACCAGTCCGCCCAGACATTGAGCATGAGCACCCTGTCGCCCTGATTCGAAAAATCAAAGGGCTGGTTATCAAGGTCGGTGGTTTTAATCTGTTGGAAAAGGTTGGCTGTTCCATCAACCTCCGGGGTGTCGGTGGCTTCCTCCGCCTCCTCAGGCTGCGGAGTATCGGTCGGTTGAAGTGTTTCCGTTGCCTGCGGGACTTCGGTCGCTTGGGGTTTCTTGGAGTCGGTCAGTTTAGTTGCCAGAAAAATGAATAAAAGAGCCAGCAAAATGAGAGCGATGATTCCAATGGTGGATTTTTTCATGGGTATATCTCCGTATTGTTTTTGGTAATACGCCCATAAATCAGCTTGGCTTTTGGCGGCTGCTCCTTACCTATCTTGACCGCGTCAAGGAGGGAAGACTGCGCCGACGCCGCTTTTTGTTCATCGTTGTGGTAGATGGTGGCAAGGGGGTCGCCCTTTCGTACCCTATCACCAATGCGCCTGTGCATTACAAGGCCTACCGAAAGGTCGAGAATATCGTCCTTTCGCGTACGCCCCGCGCCAAGTTGTCTTGCGGCTTCGCCGATTGCTTGAGCGTCTACGCTAAGAATATACCCATCCACAGGACAGAGTACCTCTTTGGTGTATTTAGCCTGCGGCAGCAGGCTTATATTATCGCAGACAGCGGGGTTACCGCCCTGTGCGGCAATCATTTCTTTAAATTTTTTTAATCCCCTGCCCTCATTCAGGGCGCTCACCAATTGATGATGTGCGTCTTCCTCGTCTTTGGCAAGGCCTGAAAGAATGAGCATTTGTTCGCCCAGGCGAAGGCTTACTTCAAGCAGCGGGCCTTCGGTGCGCCCTGCCAAAACGTCGATGGCGTCCTTGACTTCAAGGGCATTGCCCACATGGCTGCCAAGAGGCTCTTCCATGCCGGTAATAAAGGCGACAACTTCCCGGCCGATACCGGCACCGATACCCACCATGGTTTGGGCAAGCTCCACGCAGTCATCCAAAGTTTTCATCATGGCGCCGGCGCCAAGCTTTACGTCAAGCACAATAGCCTCGGCCCCGCCGGCAATTTTCTTGGACATAATGCTGGACGCAATCAGCGGAATTGAATCCACGGTGCTTGTTACATCCCGCAGGGCATACAAGCGCTTATCGGCAGGCACCAAGTCGCCCGTTTGGCCAACAACGCAGCAGCCAATCCGGCGGACATTGTCCATCATCTCTTCTTCAGAAAGTTCCACCCGCATACCCGGGATGCTTTCCATTTTATCGATAGTACCGCCCGTGTGGCCAAGGCCGCGCCCGCTCATTTTTACTACCCTGCCGCCGCAAGCCGCGACCAAGGGAACCAAAATGAGGGTGGTCGTGTCGCCAACGCCGCCGGTTGAGTGCTTATCAACCGCGACGCCGTCCACATCGGGGGACAAAATATCGCCGGTCTTGGCCATAGCTATGGTAAGGGCGGTCGTTTCCTCGATACTCATGCCGTTTAGCCTGATGGCCATCAAAAGCGCCGCCAGCTGATAATCCAAAGATTTAGAAGAGGCGGCTTGATTGGCAAAAAAGGCAATCTGCTCGGGACTGAGCTGTTTGCCCAGCTTTTTGGTTTCGATAATATCGATCAAATTCATCGCTTGCCTCCTATGCCGTTCTTAATATTACATTGCCTTTAGAACAGCGATTTTATCGCAGCGAATTTTTTGGTTTGGCAAAGCCTTGTGAAAGAAGCATAGCGGCTCCTATGCCGATCAAGACAAAGCCAAAGAGGAAAAGACGCACGAGGAAACGCTGGCTTAAAGGCAATGTAATATTACTTCCCAAGTATACCATAAAGAAAGTATTTGGTAAAGGTTTTGTAACAAAAAAGCCCCCGACACAGCGAGTGCCACTACAAACACATATTTTTCAAAACAGGGATGATTTTTTAATAAACGTCAAACAAAAAACTTCTATAATTAAGTCGTCAAGCCCAATGGCGGAAACCACATGTTTGTCCGCTTGCTTTAATATTTTCTGCTAAAAAGCAAGAGAAAGTCTGTGGTTTCAATAAGAAAAGGAGGTCTAAATCCATGAAACAACGAATCCTGTCTGTTTTACTGATGCTTTCCATACTCGTACTCTGTCTACCCGCTATGGCAACAGATGTGAGCGCCTATACCGGTGACCTCGTTTTGATGCTTACCAATGATCTTCACTCCAACCTTGGTCCTTCAAAAATCATGGACGACAACGGAAAGACTGTTGTCATCGGTGGAGCGGCCCGCTTGGCTGCAGCTTTAACGCAGGAGCGCAACAAGGCTGAGGGCAAGGTGCTCACACTTGATGGCGGCGACTATTCCCAAGGTACTCCCTATCAAGATGGCTACCAGCAAGGCTGGGAGCTCTTAGGCATGGCGGCGCTGGGTGTTGATTACGTCACCCTTGGCAACCATGAATTTGACGTGGGTGACCAAGCCATCGAAAACTCCTATGTGAACGCACGCTCCAACGCCGAAAAATATGGTGTAAATAATCCGTTGCCTCAACCAATCATATCCAATATCTTTATCAAGTACGATGAAAACGGCAACGTTATAGAATACACTGATGCTTCCATCGTGCCTGACGACCTTGGCGCCAACGCTTTTGCCTCCGGTGAATTTGCTGAAACAGGCGCCGTCAACTATGTTGTGACCGAAGTGAACGATATCAAAGTTGGTCTGTTCGGCTTAATAGGCGCCAGCGCCTACGGCTATTGCAAAAATTCCGACCTGACTCGTTTAGAGTGTGTGCCTGTAGCTAATACCTACGCTAAATTCCTTAAAGAAGAAAAGGGCTGTGATATTGTTATCTGCATCAGCCACTGCGGCAACAGTGAAGACAAGGCGATTGCTGAGGGAAGCGAAGGCTACTTGGATGTCATCCAAAGCGCTCATAGCCATACACTGTACACAGAACCTATCACCGTCAACGGCGTCATTATCACTTCCGCCGGTTGTTATGCCCAGCGTTTGGGCGTACTAAGCCTCAAAAAGGGCAATAGCGGTTGGGAATGGGTAAAGGACGAAACGCGTGTTATCAACCTGACTGACACCTATGTACATAACGCCGATGCCGATACGCCCGAAGCAAAAGCCTATGCCAAGCTTGATGCGCTGGTCAAACAGTTTGATGCCGAACTCACCGCTGATAACGGCTACTTTTCCAAACTCGGCCTTCAAGGTATAAATGGCAACACTGTATTGCTGAATGTTCCCCAAGCCATGCCCTATGTTCAAAAAGTGGACGGGAAAGCCTATGGTTATACTTACGTGCAGTCGCCCCTAACCGCCTTTATCGGCGATTCCTTTAATTACGCAGGCGACTCTGACGTATCCTTTTTCTTTGGCGGTTATGTGCGTTCTTCCGTCTTCGAAGGCGAATTTACCGTATCCGACGCTTTCAACATCCAGTCCACCGGCGAATCCGCTATCGACCGTAGCGCCGGCTCCAGTCTAATTGTCGCCCCGCTTTCCGGTCTGCAGCTGAAGGGTATTTGCATTTTTGATGCTATGTGTTCCCGCGTGGCAGCCGATGGCGCTATTTTGTACGGCGGCGCAGGGACGCTTCACACTGCCGGTATGCGTTATGGTTACACGATAACGGATGGGAAACTCGGCTGTGACACCGACTCCATTGAAATCTTTAGCAAAGAAAAACAGGTGTGGGAACCTCTAAATCCAGACAAAGCCTATCTATGCTCCTTTACCTTTGAATCCTCACAAAACTTGGTTTCCTATATGCCCAAGCTGGTTGAAGTGCCTTTTGCGCCCTATGATGAGGCTACCGGCACCTATGCCGCCGTACCCGCCGACAATACCTCTGAAGAATATTACGCTTTCTGGGCCCCTTATGCCAAAGGCGTAGGAGTGCTAAAAGGTACTGAAACCGAACTAAAAAGCTGGACAGCTATGTATTACTACGCACAAACCATGGATGGTCAGATGAGCGACATGTATTTGCCCGAAAATGTTATTCAAACTCGTTATCCTGCGACAAAATAAATAGTCTGTCCGCCATTGCACAAACTAATCGATTTTTAATTTGCTGTGCGGTTTGCGTAAACAGGGACGTAAAGACAAAACAGCTTTAAAAAAGTTCTTAAACAAACAAAGAACCTCGTTTTTGCTCATTTGCAAAACGAGGTTTTTTAGTGGCTCATTGCTTTTCTTCTATTAATGTGTACAACCGCCTAAAAGTATCAACATCCACCTCTTCCGCCCTGACAGTGGGCGGCAAATCAAGATTTTGGAAAATATCCATCCAAGTTTCCCTGGGCAGGCTTTTGTAAGATTGTAAGTTGTTATACAAGGTCTTTCTTTTTTGCAAAAAACATTGCCGGATGAATTTTATCAATTTTTGCCTATCTTCGTAAGCCATCAGATTTTCGTAAAAGGGAATGTGTAAAAACACACTATCCACCTTGGGGGGCGGCGAAAAAAGCCGGGCCGGTACTTCCTTGGCCACCTCCGGCTCCCCGTGCAGGCGGACAAGCGCCCCGAGCGGACCAAAGAGGCTGGTGCCTCTATCTGCGCAAATGCGCTCTCCCGCCTCCTTTTGCACCATAACGCTGACCGACTTTAGAGGTGTTTGCATGGAAAAAAATCTTTCCATCAGCGGTGTTGTCAGGTGGTAAGGCAGGTTGCCTACAATGCGTATGTTTTGATAAGGGGACAAGATTTCATCCAAATCAAGCGTCAAAGCATCCCCTTGAATGATGCTGACGTTTTCATGCCCCTCTAACTTGATTTTAAGATAGGGGAGCAAATCGCCATCCAGCTCAACGCAAATAAGTTTTCCTGCCCGCTTTGCTATCGGCAGGCTAAGGCCGCCAGGCCCCGCGCCGATTTCAAGCACGCAATCGTCGCTTGACGCTTGCGTCAGTTCGGCCAACTCATCCAGCAAATGCTCATCGGTTAAAAAGTTTTGCCCGAGCGCTTTTTTAGCGGGCGGTATAGTGCCTTTTCGGCGCTTTTTTCGTGCTTTCAGGTAGGATTTTTTCAACTAATCTTCCTTGCTTCTTCAATAACCAAGGCGGGATTTGGCGAACCGAAAAGGCCCGTTCCCATTATCAGGCGTTCACCTCCTTTTCGTATAACCAGTCCCATGGTTTCCTGGTTAATGCCGCCATCCACCGAAAGAAGGCCTTTGTAGCCATGTTCGCGCAGGTAGACTAACTTGTCCAGCGTTTCAGGAATAATTTTTTGCCCGCCAAGACCCGGCTCAACGCTCATGATCATAATCAAATCGCAAAGCGGAAGATAGGGAAGCAACTCTTCGGCGCTTGTTTTAGGGCGTAACGATAGGCCGGCCTTCAAACCCCTTTCTCTGATATAACGAAGCATGCCTTCAACATCTCCTGCCACCTCCACATGGATGGTGAGTTCGTCGGCGCCCGCTTCGATAAAATCATCGATGTGATCTTCCGGGTAGCTCATCATCAGGTGCACATCATGAACAATGTTGGGAAAACCCTTTTTCAGCGCCTTCACCATCCCCCGCCCGTATGTAACGTTGGGGACAAAATGCCCGTCCATGATGTCGACGTGCAAAAGGTCGGCGCCAAATTCCAGCATCATTTTTACTTCCCGGCCGATGTGCAGGGGGTCGGCAGCCAATACCGAGGGGGCAATTTGCAAACGATTAGTCATAACGTTTCCTCCATTTTTCTTTCAATTCATTTAAAAGGATCTGATAGTTTTGCAAGCGTTCTTTGGAAATTTCACCGAACTCCGCCGCCTCAATGACCCGGCAGTCGGGCTCAGTGTCGTGGTAGCAAGGGTTAAACTTGCACATACCCAAATATGGCGTAAAGTCAGGATAATGCCCGCTTAGTTCTTCTGGCGGAATGACAGGCAAATCCAACAGGGAAAAACCGGCGGTGTCTACTAATTCAAGGTCTCGATAGTATAAAAGGGTTGTGTGGCGGGTGGTTTGCTTACCCCTGTCGGTCTTTTTAGACAGGGGACCCGTTTCAAGGTCTTCGCCGGTAAGCCTTGAAAGAATAGAGCTTTTGCCCACCCCTGACTGTCCCGCAAGGCAGCACAGCCCACCTGAGAGCGCCTCTTCTAATTTTTCAAAGCCTTCCCCCGTCAGGGCGCTAACGCCCAGCACCTTCAGCGGCGTTGCCCTATACAGTTTCTCCGCCCTTTTTAAGGTATCAGAAGCCATGTCTTGCTTGTTTACAATCAATAACGGCTCGATTCCCTCACGGTGACTGATAATCAGCAGCTTTTCTACCAGCATCCAATCAGGTTCAGGCAGCGCCGCCACCACCAGCGCGATCTTTTTCACATTGGCAACGGGTGGTCGCCTTAGGAAGGAGGTTCTGGGCAAAATTTCTTCCAGCCAACCGTGCTTTTCCCCTTTGCCGGGGGTAAAAATTACCCGGTCGCCCGTTAAGGGCCGCCCTTGGCGGCGCAGCTTTTTTTGCGCCCTGAGGGTATACAGCCGCCCATCGCTGCGGACAGTATAAAAACCGCCCCGACCTTCAACCACTGTTCCCGTCATGGGGAAAACTCCGTCTTGGTTTCTACGTATACCGCCAAAACAACCTCTGTGTCTTCACCGCCCGGCATAAACACGGAACCCGCTTCAGGGCTTTGAACTTCTACTTTTTCAAAAAGTGTTTGGTCTTTGGTTTCCACTTCGTCCACCCGTATTTTTTCGATAGGCAGGCCGCATAATTGCAAAAGACGTATGGCATCCTGCCGGTTTTCTCCTTGCACATCGGGCATGGTCATCTGCCCGCCTGACAGGGTCACCTGCACAATTTCGCCCTGGGACAGGTTCCATTCGGCCGGCGGGTTTTGCGACAGTACCGTACCGATGGGGGTGATATCCATCTTGGTTTCTTCAACCAGCATGTGCAGGCCATAGGTCCGTAACAAGGCTTCCGCCTCTACTTGGGACAGGCCAATCAAATAGGGCACCACCTTTTCTTTCGGGCCTGTAGAAATGGTGACCAAAATGGTTTCGCCCTTCTTGAGGCTATACCCGTGGTCGTAAGATTGAAGCGCCACCGTGCCCGCCTTCTGGTTAGACGACTGGTAAATGAATTTCACCTTCAGATAACTCTTTTCTGCAAGGCGGCGGGCATTTTCTTCCGTTTCGCCAAGGAGGTATGGGACGGTTGTGTGGTTGACAACACGGCGGATAATAGCCCGCCCGCCAAAAAACAGCACTAAGATAGTGAACGCTGCCGTCACGCCCACTATAATATGGTGGCGCACATGCCTTGAAATATTGCGACGTGACTTCTTTTCTATCTTGTCCTCTTTGCGCTTTTGCGATTGAATCCTTGCCTCAATCAATGCGTTTGCCATTTCTTCCGCGCTGTGATAGCGGTCTTCCGGGTTTTTGTTCAGCGCGCGCATGACCACCCGGTCGATGGCAGGGGGGACATCGGGACTGAACAGACGAACGGACTTTGGCATCTCGTCCAAGTGCTTGCGGGCGATTTCATCTACCTGTTCCCCGTCAAAAGGCAAAACGCCGGTAAGCATTTCATAAAACACAACACCCGCCGAATATATATCGCTCTGCTCGCTGCCGCCTTCGCCCCGTGCCCGCTCCGGCGAAAAATAATGCACCGAACCCAGCACCAATTTTTCTTTGTCATTTTCTTCCCTGGTATTGGTCATACGGGCGATGCCAAAGTCCGCCACCTTGATATGCCCTTCGCCAACCAGTACGTTTTGCGACTTGATGTCCCTGTGGATGATATGGTTTTTATGCGCATGGTCAAGGGCGGCAAGAATACGCAGCATCACTTCAACGGCTGTGTGTACATCCAGTTTTCCCTTGTCAAAAATCAGGTCTTTGAGCGTTGCTCCGTGGACATACTCAATAACGATATAGGGATCATCGCTCTCTTCTCCCACGTCTATGAGGTTGACGATATTATGATGGCTCATCTTTTTGGCCGCCAAGGCCTCCCGTTTGAAAGATTCCCTTATTTGCTGGTTGTCGTGAAATTTTTCTCGCAAAAACTTGACGGCCACAATATGGTCGGTACGGGTATCCTGCGCCTTATACACCACCGCCATACCGCCTTCGCCGATCTTTTCCAGCACCTTATAGCGCCCGTCCAGCAGCTTGCCGATCATTGCTGTACCTCCCCAAAAATCAGGGTGATATTGTCATGCCCGCCAAGTTGCAGGGCGTATTGAAGGAGCCTGTCCGCCCCCTCTTCTAAATTATCCATCAAAAGAATGTCATTAAGCGCTTCATCTTTCACATACTCGGTTAAGCCATCGCTGCAAAGAAGGATGCGATCGCCGGGTTTTTTGTCCCAGCATAAATAATCCACCTTGACACGCCGCTGTGTGCCCACGGCTCTGGTAATGACGTTGCGATAAGGATAAACAGCAGCCGACTCTTCGCTTATTAGCCCCTTGCGCAACAGGTCGCCCACCACGCTATGGTCGGTGGATTGCAAAAACAATCGACCTTTGCGCATGAGGTAGCAGCGGCTATCGCCTACATGGGCTAAGAAAAAATCTTTTTGCCCTTCCCAAAGACAGGTGAGGGTGGTGCCCATGCCTCTGAGGCTATCATCTGACAGTTGTTTTTCGTAAATAATTTGGTTGGCCTTGGAAAAAGCAAACGCTAAAACCTCCCGACAGGGGGAACCATCGAGAAATTTGGTAAGCGCTTTAATGGCCGTTGCGCTGGCAACCGCCCCGCCCCTGTGCCCACCCATGCCGTCGGCCACCGCGTAAACGGGAAATAGGCCTTCTTTGTGCAAATAGGCGTCCTGATTGGTTTGCATGACCAGCCCTACATGGCTGCGGATAGCAACGTTCATCCCTCTCTCTCCTCAAAAGATTCCTGCTGTAGGCGACAAGCTCGCAATTGACCGCAGGCCCCGTCAATGTCTTCGCCCATTGTGCGCCTGATGGAAGCGCTGATGTGTAAATTTTCAAGCCAAGCGCAAAATTCCTTGGCCTGCTTTGCGCTCACGCCCTGTAAGTCCCGCTCCTTAACATCGTTTAAGGGGATTAAATTCACATGGCACTGCAAGCCTCTAAGCCGTGAAGCTAATTCTTTGGCGCAGGCTTCGCCGGCGTTAAGACCGTTTATCAATGCATACTCAAACACGATGCGCCGCCCCGTTTTTTTAACCCAGTTGCGGCAAGACACCATCAGCTTTTCGATAGGATAGGTCTTGGCAACAGGCATAATTTGTCGGCGAATCCGGTCGTTTGGGGCATGCAGCGACACCGACAGGGTAACGGGCAGCCCTTCATTTGCCAAGCGATCCATTTGCTCGCACAGCCCGCAGGTGGATAGCGAAACATTGCGAAGGCCGATGTTCAAGCTTTCCTTGCTTGAAACCAAGCGCAAAAAGCGCACGACTTGGTCGTAGTTATCAAGCGGCTCGCCCGAACCCATCAGCACAATGCGGCTAACCCGCCCATGTTCGGGCAAAAGGGTACCCGCCATGACCGTTTGCCCTAACATTTCTTCAGCGGTAAGGTTGCGGATACAGCCATCCAAGGCGCTCGCGCAAAAGATACAGCCCATTCGGCATCCCACCTGCGTTGAAATGCACAGGGTGTCGCCGTAGCGGTAGCGCATTAAAACGCCCTCAACGCAAGTGCCATCAAGTAAACTAAATAGCATTTTCTGCGTATCGTCTTTTTGGGACCTAGCGGTGTGCACAATCCGCACAGGCTGGTCGATAAAGCTTTCCTTAAGCTTTTCCCGCAAGGAAAGGGGCAGGTTGTTCATCTTATCAAAGGAAACGCCTTTTAATAGCCATTCCTTGACCTGCATTCCCCGAAATGCGGGGGCGCCAAGCCCCTGCAAGGTTGTCCGAAGCTCTTGTTCACTTAGGCCAAGCAGGGTTTGTTTAGGCATCTTTCACCATACGGGCGATGAAGAAGCCCTCCATCCTATCGATACCGGGTAGGATTTGCAGGCCGTAATCGCCGGACTTTAGCCGCAAACGTTCAGGAATACTGTCAGGCAGTTTATCCATCTTAAATTCCGGGTGCCTTTGAAGAAAGGCCTCTACCTGTTGCCCATTTTCTTCGGGCAAAACGGAGCAGGTCGCATACACCAGCGTTCCGCCAGGCTTGATGTAAGCGCAGCAGGTATCCAGCAGACTTGCTTGAAGGCGAATGAGCTCCTCCACCTTTTCATCGCTATAGCGGTACTTGGCATCGGGCTTATCGCCCAAAACGCCCGTGCCTGAGCAAGGCGCGTCCAAGATCACGGCGTCCATGGTATCCACCATGTGGTCACGCAGCTGGGTCGCATCCCTGACCATGGGGCGTACGTTGTACAGGCGCAGGCGCTCGGCATTTTTGCCAATCAGCTCCACCCGATGCGGGTGAATATCCCAGGCCTGCACACGGCCGGTGTTTTCCATGGTTTCGGCAAGGTAGGCTGTCTTGCCCCCGGGCGCCGCGCAGCAGTCCAGCACCATCATGCCCGTTTGGGCATCCACCGCACGGGCCGCCAGTACGCTGCTTTCGCCCTGAACAGAGAAGCGCCCCTTTTGAAAGTCGGGGTCCTGGGCAATATCGCCTGCGCCCGATACATACCAACAGCCGTCAAGCTGCGCCTTTTCAACACGCCAGCCTTCTTTTTTGGAAAGCATCTGCTCAAAGGCCGCATTGTCGTGGCGCATTTTATTGGGTCGCACGGTGACGTAGCGGTGGCTGCGATTGCCTTTGATAATTTCCTCGGCCTGTTCCTCGCCGTAAATGTCGATAAACTTTTCCACCAACTTTTCAGGCATGGAGTAAATAATCGAAAGATAGTGAACGAGGCCGTCGTCCCGCTCGGGCCAGGCAATAATGGCCGATTCCCGAAGGAAACTGCGAAGCACGGCATTGACAAGGCCGGTTAGCCCCTCATAGCCCCTGGCCCTTGCTAATTTAACCGCCTCGTTGACCACGGCGCTTTCGGGCACCCTGTCCATAAACAGAAGTTGGCAGGCGGACAGGCGCAAGAGAGTGCGGATATGCTCATCCAAATTGTCGGCGTCTTTTAGAAAATGATTGAGAGCATAGTCGATGTAGTTAAGTTTTTCCACCGTTGTATAAACGATGTTGGTGCACAGTCTCTTATCCCGTGGGGATAGGCGCACTGAGCGCATTACGTCGCTGAGTGACAGGCTGGTAAAGCCATCGTCAATCAATATGCGGTCAAGCGCTTCCCAGGCAGCGGCACGGGCGCCGCCCTGCAAGGGGTCGGCAGGCGGCCGCTGGACATTGTTCCCGGCCGATTTTTTGCTCGCATCAAAGCGGCGGCTTTTGCTTTGACTGTTACTAAAACGGCGGGCATTGCCCCTATTATCTCGGCCGTCATCAAAGCGGCGATTTTTGTCCCGATTGCTTCTTGCGTCACGGCTTGTATCGGGGCGGCGGCTTTCCTTCGTCCCCTCTTTCTTGGAGCGCTCGCTGCGACCAGGCTTATCGCCCACTCGGCCGGAACGCTTATCGCCAAAAGAGCGGACGCCCGGCTTGCCCGGCCCGAATGAGCGGGTCTTAGGCTTTGAAAAGGGCTTGCCCTGAGGGCGGCGACCGCCTTTTTTTCCGGCGCCTTGTCCCTTATTGCTTGGTTTTTTTATCTGGTCCATGAATATTTTCCTTACTGTACTTTGGTAATGCTGCGTCCACGCAAAAAGTCGCTTGTCGCCATGGCCTTGGAGCCGCTTAGCTGCAAGTGCGTAATGTCAAGGACGCCGTTGCCGGCGGCCACCTGTAAGCCCTCCTTGGGGCCACTGGCAAGAACGGTACCGGGAGCGGCGGACGTTTCTTGGCCCAATACCTTTGCGCTGATGATTTTGATGGTTCCAATATCGCTTGCAAAGCTAACCCCCGGCCAAGGGCTTAATCCCCTGATGCGATTGACAATCTCCTGTGCGCTCAAGGACCAGTCCATCCTGCCCATGTCTTTGGTAAGCATAGGATAGTAGGTAGCCTGACTTTCATCCTGCGGGGTTGGGATAACAGCGCCGCTTTGCATGCCTTCGATGGTTGCTATCAGCAGTTTAGCTCCCTCAATAGAAAGCCGCTGTGTTAGGGAGGGGACGCCATCCTCAGGCAAAATCTCCACCTCTTTTTTTAAGAGAATGTCGCCCGTATCAACTCCCCTGTCGGTAAGCATGGTGGTAACGCCCGTGATTGTTTCACCGTTGATTAAGCACCAATTAATGGGCGAAGAGCCGCGGTACTTAGGCAAAAGAGAAGCGTGCACGTTGACGGTACCCATCGGGGGAACGTCTAGCGCCGCTCGAGGCAAAATTTGCCCAAAGGCGGCCGTTACACAAAGGTCGGGCTGTAATTCTTGCAAGATTTCAACACCCTCGCCCCGCATTTTGGCAGGCTGAAAAACCGGCAAGTTGTGTTCTTTCGCCCATTGTTTAACCGGACCGAACCTCACCTTTTTGCCCCTGCCGCTTGCCTTGTCGGGCTGGCAAAAAACGCCCGCCACCTGATGCCCTGCGTCCACAAGGCTTTTGAGCGAAGGCACGGCGTAGTCGGGCGTACCCATGAAAACGATGCGCAGGCTCATGGCTCGTCCTCTTCGTCGGCAAAGACTTCTTCGGTCATCTTATCCACATACAAAATGCCATCCAAATGGTCTATTTCGTGCTGGATGCAACGGGCGTATAAACCCTCAGCCTCCACCTCAAAAAACTCACCAGTGCGGTCTTGCGCCCGAACCTTGATTTTTTCGGCGCGTGTCACATGGCCTGAACGCCCCGGCACGCTAAGACAGGCCTCCACCATGTCGCATTCGCCTTCTTCAAAAATAATTTCGGGGTTAATAAACTCAATAGGTTCCGCACCTTTCTGTTCAACGTCTACCACAATAATACGGCGTTTGATGCCGATTTGCGGGGCGGCAAGGCCGATGCCCTCCTTGTCGTACATGGTGTCGGCCATATCCCTGAGGATAAGGGGCAGACGAATCTTATCAAACTTGGTGATTGCGTGGCATTTGCCCCTGAGGGCTTTGTCGCCAATGGTCAGTACTTTGCGTATCATGTTTCTCCTTATTTATGCCAGGGAGGGCGGGTTCACCTGTAAGGTGACGTCGCCTTCCGAGCGTTCCTGAAGGTCTGTTAGGTAGGCCATAAATGGGGACGGCTCCTTCTGCTCCAAAACCTTCATAAATACCTGCGCACGGTAACGCCCCATGAGCCTGCGGATGGGCGCCTCATCTTCCCTAACGAAAATGACTTCTTTTTTCCATCCGGGGTTGTTTTGAAGGGCCTTCCGTATTTCTATTAAAAGCTTGCCGCTCTTTTGCCTTGCCTTGTCAAGGCTGTCGTCCCGAACCAAAAAGCGCACCAACTTAGTAAAAGGCGGATACAGACCCCGCTTTCGCTTTTCAAACTCCACTTTGAAAAAATCAAGGTAGTCTTGGGTGGCGGCCGCCTTAATGGCATAGTGTTCAGGCTTGTAGGTCTGCACAATCACCTGCCCTTGCCGCTGTGAGCGGCCCGCCCGCCCGGCAGCCTGCGTTAAAAGCTGAAAGGTGCGCTCGGCGCTCCTGAAGTCGGGAAGGTTGAGGGTTAAATCTGCCAGCACTGCGCCCACCAAGGTTACCGAGGGAAAATCCAGCCCCTTGGCAATCATTTGCGTGCCCACCATAACACGGGCCTTACCCTGCCTGAACCTGTCCAGCTGCCTTTTGTGGCCGTGCTTGCCTTGGGTGGTGTCGGCATCCACCCGCACGACTTCAACGTCCGGCAACAGCTTTTTCACTTCCTCCTCTACCCTTTGGGTGCCAACCCCCATGGGCTTAATGTAGGGGGACGCGCACTCCGGGCAAGTTTTAGGCAGCGGCTCTATCTTGCCGCAGTAGTGGCAGTGCAATTGTTGATCTTCCCGGTGAAAGGTCATGGCCACTTCGCACGAAGGGCACTGGATGTTTTTACCGCAGTTTAGGCATTGAACGCTTGGCGCATAGCCCCTGCGGTTGACAAAAAGAATGGCTTGTTCGCCCCTTTGCACACATTCTTTGAGCTTGAATTGCAGCTGCGCCGAAAAAATGCCACGGTTGCCAAGGCGCAGTTCCTCTCGCATATCCACAAGCTCCACATGAGGCAGGGGTAAATTGTTCACCCGACGGGGCATTTCCAAAAGCATGTAACTGCCCCTGCGAGCCTTGGCGTAGCTGACAAGCGATGGGGTGGCGCTCGCGAGCAGCAAGGTCGCTCCCTCCCTCTGGCAGCGAAACTGCGCTACCTTTCGCGCATCATAGCTGGGCGTGTGTTCAGACAGGTAACTCTGTTCGTGCTCCTCATCTATGATAATAATACCCAAATCGGACACCGGCGCGAACACTGCGGATCTGGCGCCAATCACTACCCGCGCGTCACCCCTGCGGATGCGCCGCCACTCGTCGTACTTTTCGCCTGAAGATAGACGGCTGTGTAACACCGCCGCCACATCGCCAAAGCGGGAGCGGAACCAGGAAACAATCTGGGGCGTTAAGACAATTTCGGGCACCAGCACAATGGCCGTTTTGCCAAGGCGCAAACAGCGCCTGACGGCGCGAATGTACACCTCGGTCTTGCCCGAACCTGTTACGCCGTACAGGAGAAAAGAGCCCTTTCCTTTTTCAACGGAGGGCAAAATCTCCGACAGCGCTATCTCCTGATCGGAAGTGAGAACGGGGTCAGGCAAAAGCTCGGCCGCCCTTTGAAAGGGGCTTCGGAAAATTTCCCTTTCGCTTAAGTCTATAAGCCCCTGCTCACTTAAGTGTTTAAGGGCGGGCAAGGGGTCCCTAACCAGCAGCTTTAATTGAGATACGGCCTGTACCTGCCCATCCGATAGTAAATCAAGCAGGAGCTTGCGCTTTTGCGAGCGACCCTGCTGCTCTTTGGCGCTTTCAAGATCGCCGCCCAGCCACCTTGCCACCGTTTCGGTTTTGGGTTTGACCCTGTCCATGCGCATTTGCGCCGGAATCATCAGCCTAAGAGTGGCCGCCAAGGGACACTGTTCGCTTTGGGCCATTTCCATGGCTAAATCCATCAGCGGCTCCAAAATAGCGGGCTGTGGATCCAACTTTTTGAGAACAAACTTCATAACGGAAGGCTCAAGGTCACAGGTGTCTTTGAGCCTTAAAACGATGCCTTCAATTTTCCTGGGCCCAAAGGGAACAAGCACCCGATCGCCCTTTTGAAGGCGCATGTTTTCAGGTGCAAGGTAAGTAAAGGTTTTGTCCGTCTTGGAGGTGAGAATGTCCACAATGACATCGCAATAATCCGTCATCGTTTTAGCTTTTTGAGCGCACGGGTGAGAATTTTATCGGCAATTTCCCGTTTGCTGGAAAGGGGCCAATCTTCCCGCACCTGCCTGTCAATATAAGTTACGATATTGGTATCAGCGCCAAAGCCTGCGCCCTGTTTGGTTATATCGTTTAACATGATGAAATCAAGGTTTTTTTTATCTAATTTCTCTTGGGCGCTTTTGGTCCCATCGCCCGTTTCGGCTGCAAAACCCACAAAAACCTGATCGGGACGCTTGGCTTCTCCAATGGCTTGAGCCACATCAGGCGCCGCCATCAGCTTAAGCAATAGGCTGTCCCTGCCCTCTTTTTTGATTTTTTCGGGGCTTTGTTCCGCCACGGTAAAATCGGCGGGGGCCGCCGCCTGGATAACAATGTCGTTTTTTGGCGCCAGTTCCTGCATTAGGCTAAACAGGTCGTGCGTGCCGTGAAAGGGTTCCACCCGAACGGGCGGCTTTTGAAGAGCCGTTTGGCCGGACACAAGCGTTACCTCCGCCCCACGAAGATAGGCGGCCCGGGCAAGAGCATAGCCCATTTTGCCAGTTGAGCGGTTGGTAATATAGCGCACGGGATCGACAGTTTCCCTTGCGGCGCCGGCGGTCACCAACACTTTCAGTCCCTTCATGTCCTGCACGGTTAGGAGCTGCTCGGCCTTTTGCAAAATATCATCCGGCTCGCTCATGCGGCCTTTGCCCGCATCCCCGCAGGCAAGCAGACCCCTTTCAGGCCCCACAAAGTGATAGCCCCGCTTTTGAAGGGTGGCGATATTTTCTTTCGTTGCGGGATTGTCCCACATGCCCGTGTTCATGGCAGGCGCTATGAGGATGGGCGCACGGGTTGCCAGCAGCACGGTGGATAACATATCGTCAGCAATGCCGTTTGCCATTTTGGCGATAATGTTGGCCGTCGCCGGCGCAACAATCATGAGGTCGGCCTTTTTGGCAAGAGCAACGTGTTTTATCTCCCAAAACTGCGGGGCATCAAAGGCGTTTAACACAACCGGCCTTGAAGACAAGGTTTGAAAAGTCAGGGGAGCCACAAAACGGGTGGCGTTTTGCGTCATAACAACGTCCACGCCCGCCCCCTGTTTTTTCAGGCTTGATACCAGCTGGCATACCTTATAGGCGGCTATGCCGCCCGTTACGCCAACAACGATATTTTTGTCTTGGAAGGACGAAGGACTCACTCGTCCGCCTCTAATTTCCTGTGAGCGGTGATAAGACCCCTGTTGATTTCTTCAATGGCAATGGCAAGGGGTTTGCGCTCCTTGGGGTCGATAAGGGGCTGCTTGCCCTCCACCAGTTCACGGGTACGCTTGGCAGTCGCCACAACCAAGGTGTAGGCGCTGGGCGTTTTTTCGAGCAGTTCGTCAATGTGCGGTTTGTTGATGGCCAAAATGAATGCCTCCTTATTGTTCTTCGATATGGGGAAAATAGCGGGTGGTACGCTGACGCTCAGCGCCAATAATATGCATGAGCTGTTCAAACGCCAAGTCCAGATTATCGTTAACAATAACGTAACGATAGTGGTGCATTTGCTTCACCTCGCCCTTTGCGTTGGCAAGGCGGCGGGCTATCTCTTGCGGGTCATCAGTGTTGCGGGTATGAAGGCGCACGCGCAGCGCCTCATAGCTTGGCGGAAGGATGAAAATAGACACACAGTCAGGACGAGTTTTCATGACATTCATGGCGCCCTGCGGATCGATGTCCAAAAGGTAGCTGCGGCCCTGTTTAATCCCCTCATCAATGGGACCGGCAGGCGTTCCGTAGCGATGACCGTGCACCGTCGCATGTTCCAAGAAGGCGCCGCTTTCAAGCAACTCATCGTATTCTTCTTCGGAAATAAAGCGATAATCCACCCCGTCAAGCTCGTTATCCCGCCGCTTACGGGTGGTGTAACTGATGGAAAATTGGATGCTGGGGTCCACATCGAGTAGCTTTTTCACCAGCGTTCCCTTCCCCGTGCCTGATGGCCCGGAAATGACAATGAGCATGCCTTCTCGCCGTTCGGTCATTCCTTCCTCCTCCCTCAAAGAGCCCTTGTTTATCGTACAAGCGCCCAGATAGCATTATACCACAATCATTCTTAACTGAAAAGCGAAGGTTCTGCTCCTGACTTCATGAAACCGGGAAAAGAATCATGCCGTCAACAAGGTGAAGAAGATGGAAGCAGTATGCAATTTTCAAGCGATGTTTACTCAATCTGCGTCTCGCCATGAAGAGAACACTGATGATGATATGGAATTATGTGAAAGTCCCTCCTAACGCGCAACACAACAGTTTGGCAATGACCAAGTACAGAGGGAAACGCTGGAAAAAGGACCAAACACTGCCTGATGCCATGGCTATCCCATAAACGCAGCCTAATCATTGCCTCCCTGACAAGTATTATCAAAACTCTTTTAAAGCTTCTGTCGCAGCAATTCTATGGCTCTATCTACCCCTGACTCCGGGCTTGAAAGAACCGGTTTCTTTATGTCATTTAAAACGGGCAATAAAATAATCATGCTCCCTTGAGCAAGAACAACCACATCGCATTCTTCAGCACATTGAATGACGGTATCTTTCACCAAAGCGTTATGTTTTGCTTGTCCTTCACGCATGAGCACATCAAGCGCACCGTTTACTAAATAAGGTATTACTTCCACTGGCTTGTTAGCTTTGACAGCCATATCTTTAATCAAATTGCAACTTGGCGTCACTGTTGACCCAACCGTCGCGACTACACCTATTCGTGTCCCCAGCTTGACCGCTTCCTCCGCCATGGGTTGGTCAATGCGCAAAACCGGAACATTTACCGTACGCGCGGCTATTTGCGCAGCTTCCCCAACGGACGAACATTGGTTCAAAATCAAATCTACACCAAGGGACGAAGCCGCGTCAAAGTATTTACACATCCTATTCACAATACCCGCAGTAATATGTCCGTTGGTACTCACTTCATGTAACAAGCTATCGTCTACTATGTTATAAACCTTAATATCCGGCGCCTTTTGCGCAAACATGGCATTTAGCTCTTTGTGACTCACCAGACTGGTTTGAACAATCGCGATTTTACTTTTCATCATAACTCTCCTCCGTTACTCCATTCATCTCAAAACCTCAAAGCGCCTCAGCGCCAAAGGATTCCCTGTTACGGCCGTCTGGAGCGAATTTCTGTCAGAGCCTTTTCCCAAGCGCTTTCAAACTGCGAGCGGAACAGAACAACCGGGCCATACGATTCGTATTCTTCAGGCGCTAAACCGCCCATGAAATAGGCTTTTCTAAAATCGGGTAACTTTACAATCAACTCGTCAATTACCGCAGTAGGTGTAGGGCTTAAAAAGCGTGACACCACAGGATAGTCGGCTTCCAAAAGCTTATCCGCGGTGCCGATCCAATTGATTGTAATCGCGCAGTCCCCGCCAACCATCTCGGTAAAATGATGAAGCCCTCTTGCGCCACCTCCAATGAAATGACAATCATACTTTTTGGCCTTGACAATTTCGTATGCCTTTTTCGCGACTGCTATACCGGCTTGCCACAAGACATCAGGCGAAATATCAATCTTGTCTTTTTCAACAGCGGTTTGTAAGTATTCATCAAAAATGCCGGTGATTACACTGTAATAAAGAGGAGCCGGATTCACCATGTTTCGGGTTGTCTTTTCGTACACTTCACATACGTCTATCACCTGTTGCAAGGCCATGCATTCCGTAGCGTTGATAGGAATATATTCCTTGATAAGCGCTTCAATCGCCTGCAGTCCGCTCTCGACTACAGGTATTTTAACCATAATGTTTTCGCCCGCTTGACGGTTGAATCGGGCAAACTCCAGAATGGATTCGGCATCTTCCTGAAACGGATCTCCCTGAATGCTGACAAATCCATTTTTTCCATGACTCGCATCGTAAAGCGGCTTGAAAATCTTGGCGACATTCCCTATCAACTCACGCTGCAGGATGACAAGCGCCATATTGTCATCAGATTCGGTCGCAAGGATAGGTGACAACAACTCATCTACATACGCCTTCTCCTCAGCGTCATTCATCATTTTCCATACATAAGAAGGGTTCTGTGTGCATCCAATCGCTCCGGCGCTGATGGCTTGTGACGCCTGAGCGCGGGTCACATTGTTAATCCAAAAACGTGTCGCTGTCTGCTCGTGTACTCTTTGGAAATACTGTTTTTTCATTTTTCTCACTCCTATATCAAAAATATTCCAAACAATATGTTTTGTTGTTTGCTCCACACCTGAAAACAACCATTTCTTACTATGTTCACTGAACATTGCTTATTTTGAGTATAAAACCGCTAAGCATCCCTTGCCCAACTGGCCAAGAGTTTCAACAAATCCACATTTGTAAAAGCAGGCACGAAAGTATGCTGCCGCTTTTATTTCATGCCAAAAGCTTCTATAATGATAGATAAGTCAAGAATTATATTGCAAGGGTATTTTGTGTTTTTTTTGTTTTTGACTTCTCTACAATAAAAGCGGAGCAAAAACAAACTTCAGAATTGACATTCCCCAAAATATATCCTATAATTTTACGGTAAGTTGTCTCATGTCGGACAAATATACACAAATAACATTAGGAGGAATATATTTTGAAGAACATTGAACAAACCCGCCGCGATTTTCTGCGCTTGGCAGGCAAAGGCGTTGTAGGCGCAGCCGCCCTGTCTTGCGTTCCCTCGGTGCTCAATCCCGTGATCGCAGAAACCATCGAAGCTCCCGGCTATCCCCTGGAGTACAAACAGCTTGACCCCCAAAAGGTTTTGGAAGAAGGCTACAAGCGCCTGTACACCCACGGCGGCTGCGGCGGCGGCGCTTTTTCCGCCATCGTTGACCTGATGGGCGAAGAGTACGGCTATCCCTACAACCAGTATGACGGCCGCGTGTTTGCCCACGCTGCCGCTGGATACGGCATCGGCGCCCTTTGCGGCTCCTTGGTCGGCGCCTGCGCTGCCATCGGCGTGTTCTGTGAACCCGCGGACGCCCGTGCCCTGCGCGATGACCTGTTTACCTGGTACAAACAGCATGCTTTCCCCGGCTATCAGCCTGAGTTCAAGGCCGAAACCACCGTTTCCGGTTCTGTCCAGTGCGCCGATTCCGTCGGCATCTTCATGAAGCAGGCCAACCTGCAAATGGGCGATCCCCCCCGTGTTGCTCGCTGCGCAGCCGTGACCGGCGAAACCGCCGCCAAGGCCGTTGAGCTGCTCAACAAACACTTCGGCTTCACCGACAGCGTTGTAATTCTTGACAATCCTGACCTGCAGGGCGAAGAAACTCCCTTGGCCGAAAACGAGTATATCGGCGTTGGCACAAGCCCCCGCGGTGATATACGCGTAAAGGTCACCATGGATGGCGACAAGATTGCCAACATTGAAGTGCTCAGCCACAACGAAACCCCCAACTTTTTCGAACCCGCCCTTGATACGCTGCCCGCAGCCGTCATCGCGGCCCAGTCAACTGAAGTAGACACGGTTACCAATTCCACTCAAACATCTGAAGCCTTCTTAGCTGCCGTCAACGACGCGCTGAGCAAGGTGAAAAAGTAATTCCACTTTAAAACTTAAACAAAAGAGCTCCGTTTAAGCGGGGCTCTTTTTCATAAACATATTGCAGTCCTTGGTCCGAAGATTGACTAAAAGCAATTTAAACGGGTATACTGCCTATGGAGTGTGATGAAAGTCTGAAGGAGCCTGTGAGCGATGAAATTTGGTAAGCGTACCGAACGAAATAAAAAGCTAATGCGCATCATTTGCGCAATACTGGCTTTGCTCATTGCCGCCGGCACCCTCTCGACACTTTTCTATTATCTTTAGGCATTAGGAGGAACAAATGAAACTTAAAGGAAGCAAAACCGAACAAAACCTGTGGACAGCCTTCGCCGGCGAAAGCCAAGCCCGCACCAAGTACGACTTTTTCGCGTCTGCCGCCAAAAAGGAAGGCTACGAGCAGATTTCCGCTATCTTTGCCCAAACCGCCCTGAACGAAAAAGAACATGCCAAGCTTTGGCTGCGTGCCTTAAGCGGTTTTAAAGAAGGCAAGACCGAAGGCGACACCCTGCAAAACCTCAAAGACGCCGCCGCCGGCGAAAACTACGAGTGGACCGAAATGTACGCCGAGTTTGCCAAGGTTGCCCGTGAAGAAGGCTTTGATGAGATTGCCCGCCAGTTTGAAATGGTTGCCAAGGTGGAAGAAGAACACGAAATTCGCTACAACACCTTAGCCGCCCACATTGAGGACGGCTCCACCTTCAAGGCCGAGGAGTCCATCCTGTGGCATTGCCGTAACTGCGGCTTCATCCATGAAGGCAAAGAGGCCCCCGAAGAGTGTCCCGCCTGCGCCCATCCCCGCGCCCATTTTGAGCGCATGGCCAAAAACTATTAAGCAAGACCTTTACAACAACTTAAACGCCCCGCAAAAAAGCGGGGCGTTTGTTTGTTACCGCGATTATAAACCCGTTTGGCGGAACCAGCAATAGCTGCTCACCACCCCTAAATCGAAAATGGTCATCACCTGACCGTTGCCCGGCAGCTTAAAGTAAGAAAAATTGCTAAGCTGCACACGCTCGTGGAAGGGGGCGGCTTCCAGCGGAACGCCAATGATGGATACATGAACGCCGCCGTCGGTGGTATTGCATCTGGAAAACTCGGGATTTTCGGCAATAAAATTACTAAACCTTTCTCCAAAAACCGGGCTGGTACCACAGTGAGCAACCAGGGGATAATCCAGATAATCAGCCAACAGGGGGGCTTCTTTCTTTGTAAAGCTGTAATCCCGCAAGGTGCCGATAAACATTAATATATGGCGGGAACCGTTGCGATAAACAATATAAAAATCGCCAACCTGAAGGTGCTGCGCGACCACGCTCCAGTCCGGCATGGGTTTTTTAACATTGCTGTTGGAAGTAAACACATAGTTGCGGCCGTACTTGCCATAGTTTGTAAGCGCGCTTGAGAGCGGCGGCACTTCCTCCAAGCCGTTTGATTCACAAATCCAATCGGCATAGCCCGCGCAGTCAAAGCCAAGAATATAGAGCTTGCCCGCCTTAAAAAAGCTGGTTGTTTCCAAGCTGTTTGCCCGACTGTAGTTGGGATAATTGGCCATCATTCTATCATAACTCTGTCCGCCATAAAAATAGGGAACGCCCAAGGGAAAGACCGCTTGGATATTAGAGCCCGTCAGCAAATTATACCTTTCAAGGAACATATTGCCCTGTTCCAACATGGAAAGCGCTTTATCCAGCATGGGATTTTTCTGAACAAGAGCTTGCGCGCTTACCGAAACAAGGCATAAAATCACTAAAAAAAGAAGAAAGCAACAACGTAATTTTTTCATAAAAATACCGCCTTTCTTTATCGCGCCCAGTGTGTCAGGTCATGAAAGGTTCGTCAACGCTTGCCCTGACGCAATTTGTCATCTATAATTACTGGGAAGAAAAATAAACTTGGAGGGTTTTATGCGAAAAAGATATATCCTTATCCCAACCGTCGCTTTGATTGCTTTGCTTTCTTTGGCGTTTGTTGGCATCTCAGAGATAAATAACCTATATTTAGATAAGCGTTTTATTCAATCTGTGGAGCTTAGCCCCTGCGTAGGGGGCGTGCAATACACCATTTGGGCGCCCGAGTATGAATATCTTTCGATGACTTATTCAACCAGAGACGAAAGCGGTCATATGGTGATGAAAGGTATCAACGGACTGTTCGGCGGCATATTGCCCCTTAGATACACAGCCGGCAACAAGAACCTTTCCTTTGAAATTCTCACCCCCATGCAGCGGAAAATAGCTTCCGGTAAATTGCCCCTAAGCTTCCCCGAGGTTGCCAAAGTTTTGCCCCAAAAAGGAGCGGCCCGCAAAATCAGCGACCTTGAGTTAAAAGCGAACGTCAACAGTGTATCCTTTTCTTTTTCCGCCCCGGGACATACGCAGGCAGTACTGAGCTTCCGCTCCGTTATGCAAAAGGGAAAAACCGTTATTCAATCGGACGGGGAAGGACAGTTTTCCGGAGAAATTCAACTGCCCTTAGCCTACGCCTCTGATTTAATCACTGTAAAAATCCATTCCCTGAAAAATAATTCTCTGCTGGGAGAAAAAGCGGTCAGGCTCGCCTTTGCGGAATTTACCCTGAATGAACCCAACCCTCAAGGCCCGCTTTGGGGTGTGAAAGTATGCATGGACCCCGGTCACCAAGCGCAAAGCGCCAATGTGAAAAAAGTTTATCATATGCCCGGCAGCAATAAAAAGGTAAAAGGCGGCAGCGTCGGCATGGCTCAAGGCTGCGTTACCCTGCGCAAAGAGTCCGTTGTGGCGCTGGAAATTTCCTACCGCGCCGCTATCAAGCTGCAAGCATTGGGAGCAGAGGTCATCATGACACGCACGGTCGAAGACACTTGCGTATCCAACATGGAACGGGCGGAGATTGCGAACAGCAACGAAGCCGATTACTTCATCCGTGTTCACCTGAATATGTTTGAAAACAAAAATACGCACGCCGTTTATGTCTACTGTCCCCGAAACAGCCCTTACGCCAAAGAAGCGGCGGACAAGGAAACTTACAATTTACTCGCCGAAGCCCTGCTTGAAGAATATATGCTGGCAACCGGCGCCGCTCCAGGATACACCCGTTTTTCCGACAAGTTTGTCGGCAATAACTGGGCAAAAATGCCTGCCTTTCTTGTTGAAACGGCCAATATGTCCACGCCCTCGGATGACCTCTTATCCTCCCAACCCTCTTATCAGGAAAAAATGGCCGAAGGCATCGCCAACGGGGTGCTGAAAATGTGGCAAATTACCCAGAACGCAGGGAGGGATTGAGCAATGACAAAGCGCCTTCTTGTCCTGCTTGTCTGCCTATGCTTGCTGCCCCTGCAAGGACTTTGCGCTATTGACGCAGAAGAAATGCACCGCCGTTTTGCCCAAAACAGAACGGTCGGCGGGGCGGCTATCGTGTCCCTGCGCGGCAAGCCCGTGTTCTCCTATGCTTATGGCTTTAAGGACGCGCAAAAGCGCAATCCCGTTACCCTGGACACCTGTTTTCGCATCGCCTCCGTTACGAAATTAGTCACTGCTGTTGGCGTCATACAGCTGTGTGAAAAGTACGAGGTAAACCTTGACGCGCCGGTAAACGCCTATCTTGGCTACAACGTGTCAAACCCCGCCTATCCTAAAGCGCCTATTACCCTGCGGCAAATCCTCACACATACCACCGGCTTCGCGACAAGAAACACCTACCACCCCGCTTGGGAAAAGATTGGAAAAAACAACAATCTTTTTATCAAAAACGTCGCCCCCGGGACAAAATATCACTACTCCAACCTGAACGGCAGCCTCCTTGCCCCTTTCATTGAGAATATGAGCGGACAAAGCATTAACTCTTATATGGCGCAAAATGTTTTCCTGCCGCTGAAAATGAACGCCGCCTACCACCCCGCCCTGCTTCAGGATACGTCCGATATCTCGAGCCAGCTGTATAAAGACGGAACCAACCTGATAACCGCCAAAAGGGCGCTGGAATCTATTGATAAGTATGACGATACTTGCAATCCCCAGGCGCACACCGACTACTCCGTCGGTCAGCTTTATATCAGCGCCAACGCCTTGGACCGCCTGATGGCAATGTTTGTTTTGGGCGGCAAAGTAAATGAACACCAAATCTTATCCGAAGAAACCGTTGAGTTCATGCTTACCAGCCAAAATTTTCCGGGCAGCTCCGTCCAAGCACAATCACCTTATACCCTTGGCCTTGATCGGGTTTTTGACCTGCCCGGCGGCACTTGGTACGGGCACCAAGGCAGAAAAGAGGGGTTGTGTTCCAATGCCTATTTCCAACCGGAAACCGGTCTGTCGGTCGTGGTCATCGCTAACGGCTCCGCGCCCAAGCTGCGAAATAACGTTTCCACCTTGGCTCTTTGGTTAATGGAGCAAGCCCAGGAATATCTTGTGCCTTAAAGGTATCTCTTCGTTCAAAACACCCCTGAAGACTTCAAAGCTTCAGGGGTGTTTTCGTTATCGCTTGTTATTTGCTTTTCACGTTGTTTTTAAGCAGCTTTACCAGTGGTAAGCCCAGCATGTAGCATACGGCCGCTTCGCCTAAAGCGACGGTGGCGGCGGTGGGCCAAAAAGGCAGTTTAAGCGTCGCGCTCAAAACACCGCCGACGACCAGGCCGTTTGTTATCACAGGCATGAGCGTTGCGAACCACGAAAACTTTCGCAAGACCCGGGTAAGCAGGGCGGCAATCAAGGTTGCCAAGGTACCAAAGACAATATCCATCCAGCCAAAGCCGCCGACAATGTTGGCAATCAGACAGCCGATGGTAAGCCCCGGGATGGCCGAGGGCGTGAGGATGGGAAGCACGGTGAGCGCTTCCGCTACGCGAAATTGAATGGTACCGTAGCTGATGGGAGCAAGCAGGATAGTGAGGGCCGCATACAGGGCCGCCTCCACTGCCCCTGTGACCAAGTATTCAAGGCTTAAAGCGGGGCGCTTCTTTTTGCCCACTTCAATTTTTGCCTTGCCAGGCGTCGCCTGCTCGGTGGCAGGTTGCTCTTCCTGAACAGTGTCCTGCGCCTCTACCTCTCCAGTTTTCCGGGAGGCAGGTTTGGTTTCTTGCGCCACTTCATCCATTAAAGGATCTTCGGGCAACTTTAATTCAGGTGTGTTTGATTCTTTCATAGATGCCAAATCTCCTGATTGTATTGACTAATGGTTCTGTCGGATGAGAAGAAGCCTGATCCGGCTACGTTGATGATGGCCTTTTTGAGCCAGTTGTCCTTATCGACAAAGTCGCGTCCTAAGCGCTGGTGCGCCATGGCGTAGGAGCCGAAGTCTTTGAGGACAAAGTAGGTATCCGCCATGCCGCCACGGGCGCCGATAAGCAGGTCATGGTACAGACCCTGCAATAAGGCAGGGCTTTCGGGGAACAAGGTGCCGTCAATCATTTGGGTAAGAGCTTTGCGAATTTCCGCGTTTGCCTCAAAAATGGACATGGGTGAGTAACTGCCTTCCTTGTAAAGGGCGGCCACCCGCCGGGCGCGCATACCGAAAATGTAAATGTTTTCCTCGCCCACCCGCTCAAAAATTTCCACGTTGGCTCCATCCTTGGTACCGATGGTTACAGCGCCGTTCATCATAAACTTCATGTTACCGGTGCCGCTGGCTTCCTTGCCGGCGGTGGAAAGCTGTTCGCTTACGTCGGTGGCGGGCATCAGGGACTCGGCGTAGGATACGTCATAATTTTCAAGGAAGACCACTCGCAGCATCTTGCGGGCGCGGGGGCTGGCGTCGATTAGCCGCGCGACAGCCAAAATGAAGCGGATAATCATCTTGGCCTTGTGGTAGCCGGGGCTGGCCTTGGCGCCAAAGATAAAGGTACGGGGTTCCATGATAAAGTTGGGATTATCCATAATGCGGTTATACAGCACTAAGACATGCAGGGCATTGAGTAGCTGACGCTTGTATTCATGCAAACGCTTAACTTGAACGTCCAGCATAAAGTCGGGATCGATAGACATTTTCTGGCGGGCCATCAGCACCTGGTTGAACCTTTCCTTGTTGCGGCGCTTAATTTTGGCAAACTCTTCCCTAAAGGCAGCGTCACCGGCAAAGGGAGCAAGCTCACTCATCCTTTCGGGTTCTTTTTTCCAGCTTTCACCGATGGCATCGGTAATAAGGGCTGTTAATTCGGGATTACAGGCCATCAGCCACCTGCGATGGGTAATGCCGTTGGTAATGGCTGAAAATTTTTCGGGTGAAATAGAGTAATAATCCTTAAAAGTCTCTTTTTTAAGAATATTACCATGCAGTTGGCTCACGCCGTTAACGGAATAGCAACTGGAAACGCAAAGATTGGCCATATGAATGTAATTGTGGGAAATTACGCTCATTTGAGCAATGCGGTCCCACTGGCCGGGGAACCGGTTCCACAGCCTTTGGCCAAGGCGGCGGTTGACTTCTTCCAAAATCATGTAGATTCGGGGCAACTGACGGCGAACAAGATCCTCGGGCCATCTTTCAAGGGCCTCGGGCATGACGGTGTGGTTGGTATAGGCAATACTACGGGTGGTAATAGCCCAAGCCTCGTCCCAGCCGAGGCCTTCCTGGTCAATGAGCAATCGCATGAGCTCAGGAATGGCAAAACCGGGATGGGTATCGTTGATGTGGAATACCACCTTGTCGGGTAACAAACTCCAATTCGCGCCATGCTCCTTTTTAAAAGCCTTCAGGGCGTACTGCAGGGAGGCGGACACAAAGAAATAGCTTTGCGACAGGCGCAGGGACTTGCCTTCAAAGTGAGTGTCTTCGGGATAGAGAATTTTGCTGATCAGTTCAGCCATTTCTGTTTCCCGCATGGCATCCTGGTACTGACCGTTGGAAAAAGCGCTCAGGTCCAAGCTGTTTTTGGAACGGGCGCGCCACATACGCAGGCTATTCACAGTTTCGTTTTCATAGCCTACCATGGGCATATCGTAGGGAACGGCTTCGACCACACGGCTGTCTTCCAACTCGAAAACGGTGCGGCCATCCACTTCCTTGGTAACTACACGGCCATCAAAGTGCACGTCCACCACATCGTCCACAGCGGGCACTTCCCAAATGTTGCCGTTTTCCAGCCAATCATCGGGCACTTCCACCTGCTGTCCGCCGGTCAGCTTCTGACGAAACAGACCGTGCTCATAGCGGATAGTGCAACCCATGGCTTGCAAATCAAGGGCGGAGAGACTATCCATAAAACAGGCAGCCAAGCGGCCAAGACCGCCGTTTCCAAGGCCCGGGTCGGGTTCTTCCACGACAATATCCCGCCACTTGAGGCCAAGATCTTCAAGCGCCTGCGTAAAGGCTTCGGTCTGGCACATGTTGAGCAGGTTAGTATACAGGCTTCTGCCCAGTAAAAATTCGATAGACAGGTAATAAAGTTTTTTGCGTTTGGCTTTTTTCTCTTTGGCACGGCTTTTTGCCCAAATGGCCATGATGCGGTCACGGGCAGTCGAAGCGATAGCGTGGTAAATCTGCTGGCGATTGGCAGTTTCCAAGGTCTTGCCGTTATAGCGCTGCAGTTTGGAGATAATCGATTGTTTAATTTTCTCCTTTTCTACCGCAATCTGCTCGGGGGTAGGGCATGGCGATGAAGTGTTTTTCGTCGTCTTGTCCATTGTTTTATTGTCCAAGGGAAAACCTCCTTAAGTTCGGTAATTAATAAGCGTATGTAGTATATCATCGCCCTCTTTGCTTGTCAAAGAAGCCGCTATCCTTCAACCGGCGGCAAAGGTAAATACTACTGACTTTTCCTTTAATATAGGGTTCAGTCTCTGTTTCTGTTCCTTAAAATAATCAGGCGCAGTAGCTGTAAGGCCGCGCTGACAGCAGAGGCAACGTAAGTCATGGCGGCGGCGTTTAACACGGCCTTGACAGCATCGGTTTCTTCGCCCCAAGAGATAACCCCGCTTTGGGTAAGCATGGCAACAGCCCGGCGGCTCGCGTCAAATTCAACCGGCAAGGTAATTACGGCAAAAAGCACCGCAAGCCCAAATAAAATAATGCCCGCCGTTTGCAGGGGTTCAAAAGACAGGATAAGGCCGATAACAAAAATGGGCCAGGCAAGGTTCGCGCCAACCTGCACCATGGGCACGATGGCGGTGCGCAATTTCAGCGGGCCATAGCCCTCATGCTGCTGCATGGCGTGTCCCGCTTCGTGGGCGGCAACGCCGATGGCGGCAAGCGACCTTGAATGAATGACTTCCTCAGATAAACTTAAGGTATTGTTCAATGGATTATAATGGTCGGTGAGCATACCTCTGGCGGGAAGGATGCTTACATCCCCGTTACCCGAATCGTTCAGAATGGTGCGGGCGGCATCTGCCGCCGTGCCGCCAAAAGAAGCGGCGACCTTTGAATATTTGGCAAAAGTGCTTTTAACCCGAGCCTGCGCCCAAAGGCCAAGCAAAAGACCGGGAATAATCAATAACATAGTCCAATCATAAAAAAACATGTCGTTCTTCCTTTCATAAGTATTTTCACTTAGATTATACCCCATGCACCGGCCTTTGAAAAGTAAGGGCGCCGAAAAATAGTTGTTACCCTGTCAAAACCGGAACCCCTTTGGCTGCTAATGTTTATATAAACGGGCGCTAAGTTTGTATATATATTCACAGTCCGACCGTCGTTTGAATTTTTATTCTCGACAAACCATCTGAATATTGTATTAATTTTGTTTTTCAGTCTTGACATATAACCTGTATTATTATACCATGTAAGGGTGTAACAAAAAGCAACTTACACAAATAATTACTCGGGAGGAAAATTATGAAGAAACTTTTATCCCTTCTCTTGTCCGTGATGATGCTTCTGTCCGTCGCCTCCGTCGCCGGCGCAGCTGAGATCACCGACCTGAACACCTACGAGATCAGCTCGGCCGAAGTGGAAACCTGGAACGTCCATTACAGCCAAGCCGCTCGTGACCTGAACGTGCTGTGCAACCTGGTCGACGGCCTTTTGACCAATGACAACAAGGGCGCACTGGTTCCCAACGCTGCCAAGGAGTATTCTTCTCCCGACGGCGGTACAACCTGGGTCTTTACCCTCAACGAAGGCATGAAGTGGGTTGACTACCAAGGCAACGAAAAGGCCGACGTAGTCGCTGAAGACTGGCTGTGGGGCCTTGAGTGGGTGCTCAACTTTGCCAAGAACGATTCCTACAACGTATCCATGCCCGCCGAAATGATTGTCGGCGCACAGGAGTACTATGACTATACCAAGGCGCTTGCCTACGGCATTGAGCCCGGCACCGAGCTTCCGGAAGGCGCTGCCCTGTCCGAAGAAGGCGTTGCCGCCGCCAAGGCTCTGGGTCTTGAAAAGTTCCTTGAAATGGTTGAAATCAAGGTGGAAGGCAACCAGATTATTTACACTTGCCTTGCGCCGCTGCCTTATTTCCCCTCTGTTGCCACCTACAACTGCCTCTATCCCGTTAGCGGCAAGTTCCTGGAAGAAGTGGGTGTTGATGGTTACCGCGCGGTCACCTGGGATACCTTGTGGTACTCCGGCCCCTACGTGATCAGCCAGTATGTACACCAAAATGAAAAGGTATTTTCTCCCACCCCCAACTACTGGAATGCTGACGGCGTCAAGCGCTTTAACTCCGTTACCGTCAAAATGGTGGAAGACGCCAATAAGGCTTTCAGTCTGTTTGAAACGGGTGAACTAGATCACGTAACCCTCGCTCAGAGTCAGTTGGATACCATCTACAAGAATCCGTCTGATCCCTGGCACGAGTACCTGTCCGAAAGCCGTCCCACCAAATATTCCTACCAGTTCCACTGGGTATATGATGTCAAGAACGAAGACGGTTCCCCCGATGACAACTGGAACAAGGCCATTGCCAACCTGGCTTTCCGTCAGTCCATACTGTATGGTCTGGATCTGACCACTTACCTTGCCCGTACCAATGCCATCAACCCTTACTCCTGCTTGAACTATGCTTACACCGGCAACGGCGTTTCGGTCAACAGCCAAGGCGTAGACTATACCCAGCTTGTACGTAACGAGCTCGGCTATGACTACGATGGCTTTGAGTCCTACAACCGCCGCAACCCCGAAAAAGCCGCTGAACTCAAAAAGCAGGCCATGGAAGAGCTGACCGCGCTGGGCGTCACTTTCCCGGTTGAGCTTAAGTACTACATCAAGGGCGACAACCAGGTTGCCAAGGACACCGCTGATGTTCTTACACAGATGTTTGCTGACTATATGGGTGAAGACTACATCAAGTTCACCACCAAGACTTATGTGTCCAACCTGACCACCGAAGTGCGTAAACCGCAGCTTGCTTGCCTGTTAATCAGCGGCTGGGGCGCTGACTTCGCGGACCCCATCAACTTCTTAGGCCAAGAAACCTATGGCGATCCGCAGGCCTACTACGCCAACCACCACTCCATGATTAACAAGGCGACCGACGAGAAACTGATTGCCGATTACAAGGAATTCACCCGTTTGGTTGAGGAAGCCAAAGTAATTTACGATGATATCGACGCTCGCTACGCCGCCTTTGCCAAGGCCGAAGCCTTCATGATTGAGCACGCGCTTGTCATGCCGGTTTTCTACAACATTGTTTGGCAGCTCACCAGCATTAACCCCTACAGCCAGGTTTATTCTTCCTATGGCATGCAGGGCTACCGCTATGTGAACTGGGAAACCAACAGCGATGTCTACAAGACCGTAGAAGTTGAAGCGTTTGCCAACGAGTACAACAAATAATCTTTTGCTTGAGGGGGGCGTTGCTATCCAATAGCAACGCCCCTTTTCCCTATATCCGCTGTTTTTCCTCTTGACAAAAAGTTCAAAAAACAGTTACCATTGCACATTGTCATGTAAGCGCTTTTGTATGGAGTGGATTTACCCCTCTCATCATCAAGGACCGTGCGCAATCGGCTGAATGTCTTTTTTCAGTCGATCGCTCAAGGCCCTACAAAAAAACCAGTCGTCCGATGAATTAGAAAGGAACAAGACCTATGCTACGTTACATCCTAAAACGACTCATTCAGAGCATGATCACGATTTTTTTGGTTGTGACCCTTGTGTTCCTCCTGCTTCGGCTCATGCCTACCGACTACTTCTTTACTGAAGATGAGCTCATGAAATTGACCGATGCTCAGATGGAGGATAGGCTGCGGGCGGCGGGCCTGCTTGACCCTGTGCACGTACAACTGGGGCGCTTTTATAAAAAGCTGTTTACCGAGTTTGACCTTGGTACAAGCAGGCGCCTGCAAGTAAATCAGCCCGTTTCTAAGGTAATTGGCTCCAAGTTCGGCATTTCTATGCGCCTTGGACTAATCAGCCTTGGTATTAGCCTGCTGGTAGGTGTGCCTATAGGCATCTTGCAAGCGAGGTACAAAGGAGGCGTTTTTGACAACATCGGCATTGCCTATACGGTGTTTGTTAACGCTGTGCCGCATCTTGTTTTCTATTCGCTGGTGTTAACGCTGGGGGCAAGGTGGCTGGGTCTTCCATCACTATACACTATGCGAAATCCCGGACCATCGTCGATTCTGCCTATTACCTGTTTAAGTCTTGTGTCGATCTCCTCCTACATGTTGTGGATGCGCCGCTACATGGTCGATGAATTAAACAAAGATTATATAAGATTAGCCAAGTTAAAGGGTCTAAGTACCACCAAGGTCATGTTCCGCCATGTTATGCGTAACGCCTTCCTGCCCTTGGCACAGTACCTGCCCTATAACATCCTTTTAACGGTGGGCGGTTCGCTTCTGGTCGAGCGCTTTTTCTCCGTACCGGGACTTGGGCCCCTGCTAACGGACGCCATCTCCAGATATGATACCAATGTGGTACAAGCCATTGTCATGCTATACGCCTCCCTTGGCATCGCAGGCCTGTTCTTGGGGGATTTGCTCATCACTGTCATTGACCCCCGCATTCGTCTGACCGGGAAGGAAGGTGTGCGTTAATGGAAACCACGAAAGTTGTTTACAATGTAGATAAACGCGCCATTCCTGTTCCTGAAGGCGCAAACGAACTGTACGTCCAGCCGCTTCCCGGCAGACCGGCTTTTGACTTTGCCGAATATAGCCCTGAAGAAGCCGAGCGCACGGGTTCATCGGAATATTCCTACTGGCGCAGTGTGTGGCGTAACTTCATCAAGAAAAAGTCAGCCGTAGCCATGCTCATTGTCTTTGCCATCCTGTTTGTGTTTACCTTTATCGCTCCCCAAATTTCGAAATTTGATGTGTTTAACCTGCGCATCGACGATAGCCTTATGTTTACTCGCCCCAACTCTACTTTCTGGTTCGGCACCGACAACTTGGGGCGGGATTACTGGAGTCAAGTTTGGCACGCGACGCGCACTTCCGTTATCTTGGCGGTAAGCGTGTCAACGGGACAGATTCTCTTGGGTGTATTGATTGGCCTTGTTTGGGGTTATGTACGCTCGCTGGACCGTTTCTTTACCGAGCTGTACAACTTTATCAACAACATCCCCACCATCATTTACATGACTTTGATTGCGCTGATGGTAGGTAAAACCACCGTGGTCATGGGTGTAAGTATGATTTTGTTCGGCTGGTTGGGTACCGCCCGCAACATCCGTAACCTTGTGTTTATGTATCGGGACAGGGAGTATAACCTTGCCTCCCGCTGCTTGGGCACTAAAACCTGGCGTATTTTAACCCGCAACATTTTCCCCTATCTTGTTAGCGTGATTGTACTGCGTATGGCCCTTGCCATCCCCGGCACCATTGCCTATGAAACCACGCTCACCTACCTTGGCCTGATGGATATTTCCACCCCCAGCCTGGGCATCCTTTTGCGCAACGCGCGCAGCTTCTTTTTGAACTATCCCTACTTGCTGGTTTTCCCGGCAGCCATCGTATCCACCATTACCATTACTTTCTATTTGGCGGGTAACGCGTTTTCCGACGCTTGCGACCCCCGCAATCACCTGTAAGGAGGGCGCGAAATGTCTGAGAACAAACAAGCAATTTTAAGCGCCCGTGACATTGAGGTACAATTTACCCTTAGGGGGCAGAAGCTCACGGCCATCCGTGGCTGCTCGCTTGACCTATACGACGGTGAAACCTTAGCCATTGTGGGCGAGTCAGGTTCGGGCAAATCGGTCTTTACCAAGCTGTTTGTCGGCATGCTGGATAAAAACGGCAAAATTACCCGTGGCACCATCGAGTATCAGGGCATGGATTTGGCCAAAATTCGCTCTGAAAAACAGTGGGTAAGTGTCCGTGGCGGCAAGATTGCCATGGTTACCCAAGACCCCATGACCAGTCTTAACCCGCTGAAGAAAATCGGCCTGCAAATTCAAGAGGCTGTTGAATTGCACCAAGGGCTTCGCGGCCGGGCCGCCAAGGAAGAAACCATCCATATGCTGGAAATGGTAGGCATTCCTGAGCCTGAAAGGCGCTACCACCAGTATCCGCACGAGTTTTCAGGCGGCATGCGCCAGCGTGTGGTTATCGCCATAGCAGTGGCCTGTAAGCCGCAAATCCTCATTTGCGACGAGCCCACTACCGCCCTTGACGTAACCATTCAGGCGCAAATTATTGAACTGATCCGAAAACTGCAAATAGAAGAGAAAATGACCATTATCTACATCACCCATGACCTGGGCGTTGTTGCCAACGTGGCTGACCGGGTGGCGGTCATGTACGCCGGCCAAATTGTGGAAGTGGGCACCGCCGATGAAATCTTCTATGATTCCTGGCATCCCTACACTTGGGCGCTGTTGTCGGCCATGCCCCAGCTTGGCATTAAGGGTGAGAGCCTGCCTGCCATCGACGGTACGCCGCCTAACCTGTATAACCAAATCCAAGGCTCGGCCTTCGCCCCCCGTGACAAACAAGCCCTTAATATCGACTTTTTACAAGACCCACCCCTCTTTAAATTAAGCAATACTCATTTTTCCAAGACCTGGATGTTGGATGAAAGAGCGCCTAAAATGAAGCAGCCCGATGCCATTCAGCGCCTATCGGCTGCCAGATACGGGCAGGCAGTCGCCAATTTGGAACACCCCCACGAAGACCCTAACCGCAAGACCCTAATCGAAGCCCGCAACCTGCAAGTGACTTTCGGTACGGGAAGAAAGAAGTTTGTCGCTGTCAATAACGTGAACTTCTCTATCTATAAAGGCGAAACCTTTGCCCTGGTCGGCGAATCGGGCTCAGGTAAAACCACCATCGGGCGGGCGCTGCTGCGCATCAACCCCGTCACCGCAGGCGAAGTATTGTATAAGGGGCGACGTATTTCAGGCAAGATTTCCAAAGAGCTTGACCTTGAAGTAATCCGCGGCTGCCAGATGATTTTCCAAGACCCTATGGCTTCCCTCAACGAACGAGCCAAGGTGGACTACATCGTATCCGAAGGCCTCATTAATCACCGCCTGTACATTGATGAAGCCGACAGGCAGCGCAAGGTGCAGGAAGTGCTGGCCGAAGTGGGCCTGCTGCCCGAATTTGCCAGCCGTTTCCCGCACGAATTTTCAGGCGGGCAGCGCCAGCGCATCGGCATTGCAAGGGCCCTCATTATGCACCCCGAATTTATCGTGGCGGACGAGCCCATCAGCGCGCTGGACGTGAGCATTCGCGCGCAGGTATTAAACCTGCTTAACGAACTGAAGGCAAGACACGGGCTTACCTACATGTTTATTGCCCACGACCTGTCGGTGGTTCGCTTTATCTCAAACCGCATCGCCGTCATTCATCAGGGCAATATCGTGGAGCTGGCCGAAGCCGAAGAGCTGTTCGCGCACCCCATGCACCCTTACACCCGCAGCCTGCTGTCGGCCGTACCTATGCCCGACCCCATCCATGAAAAGAAAAAGAAGCTGCTGGTGTATAACCCCGCCTGCCACGATTATTCAATCGACAAGCCCGCTTGGGTGGAAGCGCGGCCCGGACACTTTGTCTACGCCAACCAAAGGGAACTTGATGAGTACCAAGAAGAGTACGGTAACTAACAATTCAGGGACGGAGCTTATCTCCGCCCCTCAGACCGTAGACAAAGCGGTTTTGGCAATTATGCAAAAGCCGCTTTTTTGTAGCATAGAAACAGTCCAAAGAAGGATTTCACTAATGAATATAAAAAATATGTAAAAGAAGTCGTGCTTTCG
>DUQF01000018.1 GCA_012837965.1 Clostridiales bacterium
CCGACATTAACATCATCGGCAAATTCGCCCGTGTGACAAGCTTAATGTCTGGAAACCCTTTATTTATCAGTGTTTTGAATACCCCTACTTCTCAACCCTTGACATCAATGTCACGCACTCAACGTGCTCCGTCTGCGGGAACATATCAACGGGCTGGCACATGGTAGGGGAGAAGCCATGCTTTGCCAGATAGGCGCAGTCTCTGGCTTGGGTTGCGGGATAGCAACTAATATATACGATTTTGTTGGCGTCCGACGCGATGACGGCGTCCAGCACCTTGGTATCAACACCTTTGCGGGGCGGGTCAAGCAGTACAATGGAGGGGCGGAAACCACCCTTGACCATAGCGGGCAAAAGTTCTTCGGCGGCGCCTGTAAAAAACTTAGCGTTATCAATCTGATTATTGATGGCGTTTTTCTTTGCGTCTTCCACAGCGGACGGTACAATTTCAATGCCTACGACCTCCTTGGCGTATGGCGCAAACAACAGCGATAGGGTACCTGTGCCGCAGTAAATATCGGCGACAATATCATTTTTGGTTACGCCGGACATTTCAAGGGCAGCGCTGAACAGGCGTTCCGCTTGCAGTGTATTTACTTGAAAGAAGCTGTGAGGGGAAAGGCGAAAGTTGATGCCAAGGAGCTGCTCTTTTAGATGGCATTGCCCCCAAATATTTTCTGATTCATTTCCTAAAATCACATTTCCTTTATCTTGGTTAATGCTCAGGTTTACAGAAACCAGCCTCTCAAAATCAGCAAGGTTTTCAAGCAGCCTGTCCTGATGCGGTAGCTTTTGTCCGTTAATAACCAAGGTAAGCATGCTCTCTCCCTTTTGATTGACACGAGTTACTATGTGCCGAAGTAACCCTTGGCCTGTATTTTCATCGTAGGCGGATAATCCGCATTCATTTGCCCAAGACAAAACCCGATTGCTAAGCGTTATGCTTTGCGCCATGGAGATGGGGCAGTCTTTTACTTTAATTAAGCGATGGCTGCGTGGGGCATAAAAGCCGGCATATAGCTTGCCGTTTTTGTCTTGCGAAACGGGCATGGATGTCTTGTTACGGTAACCGAAGGGTTTGTCGGCGGCAATCACGGGTAAAACGGTCACGGACAGCTTTGCAATGCGCTCAAAATAATCGCGGACTGCTTGCTGCTTGTACCTTAGTGTAGCTTCATAGGTGATGTGCTGGCAGGAACAACCGCCGCACTTTTCAAAATGCGCACACACAGGGTAGGTACGTTCAAGGGAAGGATTTACTATTTCGAGCGCCTTGGCAAATGCATGTCGTTTTTTTACGCTTAACACATGCCCAAGCACCTTTTCGCCCGGCAACGTAAAGGGTATAAAGGTTACCCGCCCATGATGGACGGCAATGCCTGAAAAGTCACTACTCATGCGCTCGATTTCAAAAGTCAGCCGATCGTTTTTGTTCACAAAAAACTCCTTCAAATTCAATGCAACCATTATATGTTTTTTTGTCACAATCTACAAGAAAAGGCCCCGTTTAGGAGCCATTCAATAAAAAATATTTTGTTGCCGGTCTATGCGATACCCAAGTAAGCCTTTTTAACCAATTCGTTATTAAGCAGGTCTTGCGACTTGCCTTCGGCGATAATTTTACCTGTTTCAAGCACATATCCACGGTGGGAAACGGACAGCGCCATATTGGCGTTTTGTTCAACCAGCAGTACGGTAGTACCGGCTTCGTTGATAGTTTTGATGATTTCGAAAATTTCGCTTACCAAAATGGGGGAAAGCCCCATGGAGGGTTCATCCATCATCAAAAGCTTGGGGCTGGACATAAGGGCACGGCCAATGGCCAGCATTTGCTGTTCACCGCCTGACAGGGTACCCGCAAGCTGGTGCCTGCGTTCCTTTAACCTTGGGAATTGTTCATAAACCCTGTCCCGGTCACGCCTTATTTGGGCAGTATCTTTGCGGAAAAAAGCGCCCATTTCTAAGTTTTCTTTTACGCTCATTCTGGCAAAAACACGTCTGCCTTCAGGTACTTGCGAAAGGCCGTATTGCGGCAGAAGGTGGGGAGCGGTATTAGTAATAGAGTTACCGTTAAAAATAATGTCGCCGGTTTTAATCGGCAGAATCCGTGAAATGGCACAAAGGATGGATGTTTTGCCCGCTCCGTTTGCTCCGATGAGGGTGACGATTTCACCTTCTTCTACATGAAAGGAGATGCCGTGCAGGGCATGAATGGCGCCAAAATATAGGCTTAAATCTTTGACTATCAGCATGCTTTATCCTCCTTGTTGTCCTTGTTGCTCATGCCCAGATAGGCGGTTATCACTTCTTCGTTGGATGCTATTTCTTCGGGCGTACCCTCTGCGATGACATGACCGTAGTTGAGCACATAGATACGCTCACAAATGCCCATAACAAGTGACATATCGTGTTCGATTAGGAGGATGGCAACGGAGAAGCGGGTACGAATGCGGCGAATAGTATCCATGAGCTCGGCGGTTTCTGTGGGGTTCATGCCGGCAGCCGGCTCATCCAGCAAGAGTACCTTGGGGTTGGTGGCAAGGGCACGGCAAATTTCAAGCTTGCGTTGCATACCGTAGGGCAAAGAGGCGGCGTTTTCGTCGGCCACATCGTCCATATCAAAGACATGTAAAAGCTCCCGCGCGCGAATATCAATGCCCCTTTCCTCGCTGTCATAACGGCTGGCCCTGGTAATGCCGCTCAGGGGCGAATAAGTCATGCGGGTGTGAAAGGCAACCTTGACGTTTTCAAGCACGGTCATGGATTTAAAAAGGCGGATGTTTTGGAAGGTACGGGCAATGCCGCTGGAGGCGATTTCATAGGTGGATTTACCGACAATGTCTTTTCCAAGCAAGGTAATGGAGCCGCAAGTCGGTACATAAACGCCTTGGAGCATGTTAAACACCGTGGTTTTACCGGCGCCGTTTGGACCGATGAGACCGACGATTTCGTCGTTCATTACGTGCAGGTTAATATTTTCTGCCGCCACCAAGCCGCCAAAGCGGATTCCCAGATTTTCAACCGTCAGCACAGGCTTTCCTTCCCACACGTCATAGTTGGGAACAAAGGGGAGCTTGGGCTTTCTTTCTTTTCTTACGAATTTTTTGGCAAGGAATTTTTGTATTTTATGCACGGTTTTAGATAAGGAAAACTCCTTGGTGCCAAGCAAGCCCGAGGGGCGGAAAATCATCATCAGAATTAAGGTGAGGGAGTAGATGACCATGCGCCAATCGGCAAAACCACGCAAAAACTCCGGCAGCGATACAAGGATGGCCGAAGACACGATGGAGCCCGTAATTGAACCCATCCCGCCCAAAACCACCATGACCAGATACTCAATGGAGCGGTTAAAGTCGAAGTGGCGGGGAGTTAAAAGGCCGATTTGGTGCGCGTATAAGCCGCCCGCTATGCCGGCGAAAAAAGCGCCGAGAGTAAAAGCGAAAAGCTTATAGTAGGTAGTTGGAATGCCGGCGGCTTCCGAGGCAATCTCGTTTTCACGGATGGATAGAATGGCCCGTCCATGTCTTGATCTGCCTAAGGTGAAAGTGATGGTAACGACTATGACCATCAGCCAAAAAACTACGCCAAACTGAATAGCGGCGGACATTTTTTTGTCGACCGCAAGGGCACGGGACATACGGGTAATACGGGAAAGACCGGCGGCGCCGCCGGTGATGTTCAGGTTTTCCACCACTACGCGAATGATTTCACCAAAGCCCAGCGTGACAATGGCCAGGTAATCTCCCTTTAAGCGTAGGGCGGGCATGCCGATTAAAAAGCCGAACAGCGCAGCTAAAATTCCACCGGCAAGGAGCGCGATTGCAAGTGAAAAAGCGAAGGGCATATCAGGTAGCGACTTGGTGATGATGCCGGCAGTATAGGCTCCAACGGACATGAAGCCTGCATGCCCAAGCGCAAGCTGACCTAAAAGCCCGCTGGTGATATTCAGGGACACCGCCATAATAATGCTGATGCCGACAGTTACTAATATATTTGAATAGTAGTTATTCATCTGTCCTGAGCGGATAAAGGAAAACAATATAATAAATATAATAAACAGAGAAAAGAAGTTCAGTAAGCTTGCGTTCCGTCTATTTCTCATTGATTACACCTTCTCTCTTGTTTTTGTTCCAAGCAAGCCTGCCGGCTTAAACAACAGCACTATAATAAGGATACCATAAACAATAGCATCACTCATACGGGAGGAAATATAAGCCTTGGCAAGACTTTCGGCGATGCCTAAGATAAAGCCGCCAAGCATAGCGCCGGGGATGAGGCCGATGCCACCAAGCACTGCTGCAATAAATGCCTTGATACCGGGCAGTGAGCCAAGCGTCGGAGCAACGGAAGGATAGGCAATGCAGTAAAGCAGCGAGCCGATGGCGGCAAGCCCGCTGCCAATGGCAAAGGTGAGACTGATGATACGATTGACATGAATACCCATCAGTAAAGCTGTGCCGGTATCTTCACTGACTGCACGCATGGCTTTGCCCGCCTTGGTTGAGCTGACAAATATCTGTAAAAGAAACATCAGGCCTACGGATAAAACTACGGTTAGGAGGGTAGTAAAGGAAAGGTATAGTCCGCCCAAATTTAGTGCCGGCACGCTTAAAGTAATGGGATAGGGAATTGGGTTGGGCGAAAAAATCAGCTGCGCCACATTCTGCATGAGCATAGACACGCCGATAGCGGTAATCAGGGAAGAAATTCTGGGTGAGGAGCGCAATGGACGATAGGCGACCCTTTCAAGAATCACGCCGAAAACAACCGCAACAACAATGGATAGCAGCACGCTAAGCGCAGGAGATAGGCCAAGCTTTGTAATTCCTACAACGACGAGATATGCGCTTAACATGAGAATATCGCCATGGGCAAAATTGATGAGCTGGACAATGCCGTAGACCATCGTATAGCCAAGGGCGATGAGGGCGTAAATGCTACCGACGTGTATGCCGTTGAGCAATTGACTCAAAAACAAGGTCATCCGATTCAAGCCTCCTCTATAGGTCATATGGAAATAAATGAAAAGACAAAAAAAGGGGAGGGGACAACCCCTCCCCTTTAAAAACTACTGTGCCGGCGCGAAACTCTCGATAAAGATTTGCTTGCCTTCGGCGTTAAAGGTGGTAAAGAACACGCTCTTGATGGGGTCGTTATGCTCATCAAAGGTGATGCGGCCGGTGACGCACTCAAGATCTGTGGCTTTAATGGCGGCGGTAACGGCTTCATAATCACTGGGATCTTCGACTTTTCCCATGGCGTCAAAAAGTACGCGGGCGGCGTCATAAGCGGTGGCGATAAACGAAATATCAGGCTCCTGACCGAACTTTTTCCGATAGGCTGCCAAGAATGTTAGCGCCTGTTCGTTGGTTTCGGAGTTGGAGAAGTGGTCGGTATAAACCATGTTGGTCAGCAAGGATTTATCGGTTATGGCTTTGACAATGTTGGAAATCCCGTCTCCGCCGTAATACTTCACATCAAGGCCAATTTCATTTGCCTGTGTCAGGATGAGGGCTGCCGCTTCACCGTAGTAGGGGAGGAAAACTGCTTCGGGCACTGCGTTTTTAATGTTGGTTAGCTGCGCTTTGAAATCCACGTCATCTCCTGAGCCCGATTCGGTGGCAAGGATTTCTACGCCTTGGTTTTCACACTCCGCCTTAAAAGCATCATACAGGCCTTTAGAGTAAGGGTTGCCTTGATCATAAAGGGCAGCAACCTTGGTAATACCCTGCGCTGCAATGTACTGGGCAATGACGGTTGCCTGGAAGGGATCCAGGAAACAGGTACGGAATACGCTGGGGCGACCGGTGGTGATTTCATAGTCCGTACCGGAGGCGGTAATCATCGGGATGCCTTCGTCGTTGCAGTATTCGGCGACTGCCTTACAAACAGGGGTAATCACAGGGCCCAGAATGGCAACACAGCCGTCCAGCCCAATCAGCTTTTGAGCAGCCAACACGCCCTTGGACGCATCCCCTTGGCTGTCTTCGTAAATAACTTTAACAGGTACACCGTTGATACCGCCCTGTTCGTTAATCAGGTCGACATAGACTTCAATACCCTTTTTAACGCCTTCGCCGTATTGGGACCCGCGTCCCGTCAACACGCCGATGAAACCAACTTTAATGTTCTCTTCTGCGGTAGCTGTGGGAATGAATATGCTTAGCATCATCACACAGCTCAGGATAATGGCTACAAATTTCTTCATTCTTCAAATCCTCCTTAATAAAAGAATATTAACTTAATATAAGGGACAGTATAAGTAATTTCAATGGAAGTATTGTATTTTTTTTGTGCTTTTTTGTATATGCCACATGATATTTGCAGATAGTATGTATTTTTATTAAAAGCGATGCCTTTCTTGACGGTTCAATGGCGTCCCTATATAATCTGATTGGCGTTTATGAAAGGTCGAACCCGATGCTTTACTAAAAGCCAAGTGTTTCTTTTTAAAAATGCTGTTTTCCGGAGGTTTTTTTGAATAATAAGATAAAGCTTATCGCTGCTGATATGGATGGAACACTGTTGGATCCTGAAGGGAAAATAACCAAGCGTACTGCGCAAACTATTATGAAGGCGCAGGAAAAAGGCCTGGTATTTGTTCCCTGTACGGGGCGTTTTCCTGAAAATGCTTTGCTTGTTGTGGAAAAATACGGGCTTTCTTGTCCCATAATCGGTCTTAATGGTACCGCTATCCGTACGGAAAATGAGGTGCTTTACCAGAAGTTTATGGACGAGAAATTAGCGCAAGCCATTTTGGATACCTTAGAGCGCCTTGGGTCAGTGTATTATTTGTTTTGTGAAGACTATATTGCCGTCAGGCGCAAGGGAGCGCTGCACCATAGTCAAGCCGAGTTTGGAGAGCAGGCGTTTAAGCGTTACGGTCTTACATTCGCAAATGGCGATGAAAGCGGACTTCGTGCGCCGATTGACAAGGTGTATAAATTTTATGTTTATGAAGATGAGCTGAGTTGCCCGCTTACGCAAGCCATAGAGGCTCTTGAACACTTGCCGGGAATAGGTATTACCAGGTCAAGCGCCACCAACTTTGAATTGATGGATCAAAGCGTTAGCAAGACTACAGGGCTTATTGTACTATCCCAAATACTTGGTATCCGCAAGGAAGAAATCATGGCTATCGGGGATTATGACAACGACATTGAAATGATTGCCTATGCCGGACTTGGCGTTGCGATGGGCAATGCGGTGCCGGAAGTTAAAAAAGCCGCCGATGTGATTACACTTGATAATCAGAACGACGGCGTTGCTCACGCGATTGAGAAATATTGTTTATTATAAAATATATTGAAGAAAACCTAAAGCGGTAGGTAGTAACCGTTATCGCTTATAAATGTTATGGTCTGTTGCAGGGCTTCCTCCAGCAATTTTTGGGCTTTGGGGAAATCCTCTTCTTTTAGTGAAAAAGAAGCGATCACTTCTTCCAGATACTCCTGCGAACAGTTCAAGAAAATATCGTTGTAGTCATTAAATAGACGCTGAACGCTGCCCCAGAGGGAGTAATGGATGCGCAAACTATTTGGATAAACCCATTGCATGGTTACAATGTTGGCGCTTTCTAAAGCCAAGGAAGTTGTGCCCGAATATGCCCGAACAAGCCCGCCCGTTCCAAGGAGCACGCCGCCAAAATAGCGGGTAACGGCCGCTACGACATTAACAAGCTTCGCTCCCTCCAAGACACTAAGAATCGGTCGCCCGGCTGTGCCGGAAGGTTCTCCATCATCGTTTGAACGGGCGATGGGGATGGCTTTCCCTACAACAAAAGCGGAGCAAACATGCCTCGAAGCGGAATGCGATTTACGGATGCCGGCAATAAATTCCCTTGCTTCTTCTTCCGAAGTTACAGGAGCCAAATCACAGATAAAGCGGCTTTTTTCAATGGTTTGCTCCACCGTAACCGGGGCGGTGATGGTCTTATAGGCAGGGATATTAACGGCCATCGATACACTCCTTCAGGATGCCGATTCCGCACCTGATATCTTGCAGGGAGGCATTGGAAAAGTTAAGGCGCAGCGTATTTTTGTGCCCGCCTTGCGGATGAAAAGGCTCGCCGGGTACAAAGGCGACGCCCCTGGCAACGGCCTCCTTAAAGAGCTCTCCGGCATCCATGGATTCATCTAAATGGGCAAAGACAAACAGTCCGCCTTCTGGCTTGGTGAAGCGCTTAATTCCTTGAATGGCTTCAAGACCGGAGAGCATTTCGTTTAGCTGTTCTTTATAAACGGCGCATATGTGTTTGATATGGGGTTTGAGTTTTCCTTGAATGATATATTCATTCACCATCGCTTGGTTGAGCGCTGGGGTTTGTACGTCGGTTGATTGTTTGCAAACAGTCATCGTACGAATGAGTGTCTTTTCAGCTGCGACAAAGCCCACCCGTAGCCCTGGGGAGATAACTTTAGAGAAGCTGCCCATAAGCACAACCTTGCTGCATTCGTCAAAAGATTTGATGGAGGGAAGGCTTTCACCTTCATAGCGAAGGGAGTTATAGGGATCGTCCTCTGCAATAAGGACATTATATTTTTGCGCAAGTTTGGCGATTGCCTTTCTGCGCTCAAGGCTTAAAGTAATGCCTGTCGGGTTTTGGAAAGTGGGTATGGTGTAGAGCATTTTAGGTTTCAGATGCTTAAATTGCTCTTGCAAAAGTTCGGGGATTAAACCATGCTCATCGCTTTTACCTTCAACGATGTTGGCGCCAAAGATACGCAGGCACTGGATATTACCAATAAAGGTTGGGCTTTCAACGATAACGGTATCCCCTTCATTTAAATAGGCTTTGCATAGAAGATCCATCGCCTGCGTGGAACCGGTGATTGGCAAAATCTCTTCCTCTGTTAGCTGTGCGGAAAACACGTCTTTAATGTAGGAAACAAGCGTCTCAATGAAAGGACGATAACCTTCGGTCGCCCCGTATTGAAGGAGGACTTTTCCTTTTTCAAGCAGTAAACGGTGTGCGATTTCGGCAAGCTCTTCGTTGGGTAAAGTTTCTGATGAAGGGTTGCCGCCTGCAAAGGAAATCATGCCAGGCTGAGCGGTTAATTTGAGCAACTCCCGAATGACTGAACCGGAAATATGTTGCATTCGATTGGATTTTTCAAATGTCATAAGACACCCCCATGGTCATGTATTAACACCAATTATAGGCGTTTGGCTTGTTTGCGTCAAATGGCATTTTGGAACATTCTTTCGGTTGCGCCTCCAAGAAGGATATGCTATAATCCAAGTACGATATAGGCAGCACAACGCTGCTGACGAATAAAGCGGAGGCAAAGCATGAATTATTACCCGCCCACACAAAAAGATAGGGACGAATTTCACCAAGGCATAAGTAGGTATGCTTACCGGATGTTTGGGGCGCATCCGGCCATGAACAACGACATACCGGTTTGGAATTTTGCCGTATGGGCGCCCAATGCTCAGGCGGTAAGCTTAACCGGTGAATTTTGTCATTGGAGTTATGATGCCTTCCCAATGGAAAAGCAGCACGACGGTACTTGGGAACTTCAGGTCGAACGAAAGTACTTTGATAAGGACTTTGAAAAAGAAAAGCACGACTTTCCTGAAGCGGGGGAGCGCTTGCTTGCTTACAAATATGCTATCAAATGTGCGGACGGCGTTTGGCGACTTCGTTCGGATCCATATGCCTTTTTTACTGAGCTGCGACCCAATAACGCGAGCATTTTATATAACTTGGAAGGCTACCAATGGGGCGACGATAAATGGATGCGCACACGTGCCAAGCGCAACCCTTACCGCAGCCCGATGAATATTTATGAACTGCATCTTGGTTCTTGGCAGCGTGCTGAGGACGGTTCTTTCCTTAACTATGTAGAAATTGCTGAGCGACTGGTGCCTTACATTAAGAAAATGGGCTATACTCACGTTGAGTTGCTGCCGGTTATGGAACACCCGCTGGACAATTCTTGGGGCTATCAGGTAACAGGCTATTATTCCGCCACCTCCCGATATGGAAAACCTAAAGATTTAATGCGGATGATAGACTTGCTTCATCAGGCGGGAATAGGTGTCATCCTTGATTGGGTACCCGCTCACTTTCCAAGGGACAAAGTCGGTCTTCGGGAATTTGACGGAACGCCCTGTTATGAGCACGCTGATTGGCGTCGGAGTGAAATGAAGCAGTGGGGTACCATGCTTTTTGACTTTGCCCGGGGCGAGGTATGCTCTTTCCTGCTTTCCAATGCCTGTTTTTGGCTTGAATGGTTCCATGCCGATGGGCTCAGGGTCGATGCTGTTAGCAGCATGATTTACTTAGATTTTTGCCGCGAAGAAGGCGAATGGCTGCCCAACCAGTATGGTAACAATATTAATTTAGAAGCCCTTGCGTTTATCCGCCGCCTAAACGAAACCATCTACCACGATTTTCCGGGCGCTATGACCATAGCAGAAGAATCCAGCGCCTATCCTATGGTTACAAAGCCTGTGTACATGGGCGGTCTTGGTTTTGGTTTTAAGTGGAATATGGGCTGGATGAATGATATGCTTGCCTATATCAAAAAAGATCCAATTTACCGCAAGTGGCATCACGACAAACTTACGTTTTCATTATTCTATGCATTTAGCGAAAACTATATTTTACCTTTTAGTCACGACGAGGTGGTTCATGGCAAACTAAGCATGCTGGATAAACAGCCGGGCGATTTGTGGCGGAAGTTTGCGGGCCTGCGTGCCCTTTATGGCTACACCATGGCGCATCCTGGAAAAAAGCTCCTGTTTATGGGTGGTGAGTTCGGACAGTTTATCGAGTGGGACGAAGACCGCCCCCTTGATTGGTTTTTATTAGCTTATGAGCGTCATCCTGAACTGCACAAATGTGTACGTGCGCTCAACCACTTTTATAAGGCGCACCCTGCTTTCTGGGAGATTGAAGACTCTTGGGAGGGTTTTCAGTGGCTTGTTCCCAACGATCAAGATAACAGCGTAACGGTCTTTATTCGACAAGACAGCAAGGGAAAGAAGGTGGTATGTTTAACTAACTTTACGCCTCAGTTCATACCGGAATATCGCCTCTGTCTACCAAGCCATTGTATTATCCAAGAAGTGTTCAACACCGATAGGCTGGAATATGGCGGTTCAGACCAGCATAATGCCAAGTCTATCGAAGCGGAACCTATTCCCTTTAACGGTTTGGCTTGGTCGGCCATGATATGTGTGCCGCCATTAGCTACTGTTTACTTCAGCTTGGAAGAAGTGAAAGAAGAAAAGCTCCAACCTAAAAAAGCTAAAAAAGCAGCGGTATCTAAAGATTCCGGCAAGAAACAAGGGACAAGGGTAGACTCCAAGGAAAAACAAGTTGAGCTACTATGAACATGATTTAATAATCAGGAAGCAGTTATAGTGATGGCTTCTAAAATGCAATAATAAGGAGGGGTTTTCATGCTTCAGAAAAAACAATGTGTCGCAATGCTGCTGGCGGGGGGACAGGGCTCTCGCTTGGGTGTGCTGACGCGACGCACAGCCAAGCCTGCTATTCCTTTTGGCGGCAAGTATCGCATCATCGACTTTCCTGTAAGCAACTGTACTAATTCAGGTATTGATGTGGTGGGTGTCTTAACGCAGTACCGTCCACTTGAGCTGAATGCCTATCTTGGTTCGGGGGCGCCATGGGATTTGGACGTCAATAATGGTGGTGTCTTTGTTTTGCCGCCTTATTCGACGGGTAAAGATGGTCAGTGGTACTTGGGTACGGCCAATTCTATCTACCAAAACATGGAGTTTATCGAACAATACGATCCGGACTATGTTTTAGTGCTGTCGGGTGACCATATCTATAAAATGGATTATTCAAACATGCTCAACTACCATATTGAAAATGAAGCTGATGTCACCATTGCTGTTAGAGAAGTTCCGTGGGAAGAAGCCAGCCGTTTCGGCATCATGAACACTGATAAACAAGGAGTCATTACCGAGTTTGAGGAAAAACCGGAGAAGCCAAAATCCAACAAGGCCAGCATGGGTGTTTATGTATTTACTTGGCCCAAATTGCGCGAATATCTTATTAGTGACGAGCGTGACCCAAATTCTTCCAAAGACTTTGGAAAAAACATCATCCCCACCATGCTGAACTCTGGTGAAAAAATGGTCGCTTATACCTTTGACGGTTACTGGAAAGATGTTGGAACCATTGAAAGTCTTTGGGAATCCAATATGGATTTGTTAAAGGATCCGCCTCCTATTGACCTGCACGACGATACCTGGCGTATTTATGCCCGCAATGTAGGCTTGCCGCCTCACTATGTCGGCAGAACCGCTGTTGTTGAAAACAGCTTGGTTGCGGAAGGGTGTTCTATCTTTGGCGAGGTAAAAGGTTCGGTTATCTCGGGTGGGGTTTTGGTTGAGGAAGGCGCGGAGCTAATTGATTGTGTGGTCATGCCTGACGCGGTTATCAAAAAAGGTGCAAGGGTTGAGCGTGCCATCATTGCGGAGGGCGCGGTTATTACTGAAGATGCGGTTGTTGGTGAAGCCACCGGTAACATCGCAGTGGTCGGAAAGAATATCGTGCTTGAAAAGGGGCAAAAAGTCTTGGCTGGCGAACAGGTCGGTCAGTAAGGGGGGAGACATAATGAAAACAGATATTGTCGGTTTAATTTATACGGGTGATCAAAACGAGCGCTTACGCGAACTTGCCCGTATACGCAGTGTTGCGGCCTTACCTATGTTGGGACGCTATCGCTTGATTGACTTTTTACTTAGCAACATGGTCAACAGCGGCATGCATAATGTTGGCGTTATATTGCAGCGAAATTATCAAAGTCTGCTCGACCAAATTGGTTCAGGACGTGAATGGAACTTGCACGGAAAGCGTGCGGGCCTGACTCTTCTTCCTCCCTTTGCGGGGAGTGATCATGGCAGCAACTATGAGGGCCTACTTGATGCGCTGAAATCAAATCTTTCTTTCCTCAGGCGAAGTACGGAACGCTATATCGCCGTGTGCGACGCCAATATGCTTTACAGCATAGATTTTATAGACTTACTAAAGCAACACCTCGATAAAAATGCGGACTTAACGATGGTCTACACTAAGCAGCGGGATGTTCGCCGCAACGGTTCAGGCAGGTATTTTGGGCTTGATAATGATGGCTGGATTACCCGACTTGAATTTGACCCCGTTATTCCTCGTTATGAAAACACCTATATTGGTGCGTTCATTGTTCGCAGGGAAATGCTGATAGATATGGTTGATCGTGCCACCTCGCAAGGCATGCATCACTTTACCAGAGAGCTTCTGGTTCGAATCTTGCAGGATAAGACCTACAAGCTGGCAGGCTATGAACTACCCGGACGGGTTTGGTACATTGATTCGGTGGAAGCGTACTACAACGCCAACATGGATGCCTTGAATGTACGTGTGCGGCAGGATTTATTTAAACCAAACCGTCCGGTATGGACTAAGCTTTTAGATGGCATGCCCACTCGTTATGCATCAAATGCGAAGGCAATCAATTCACTGATTGCTGATGGATGCATCATTGAAGGGACTGTTGAAAATAGTATCGTCTTCCGTGGTGCAAAGATAGGCCCCGGCGCAGTTGTGCGGGGAAGCATTGTTATGCAGGATGTTGTGATTGGGAGGGATGCGGAGATTGAAAACTGTATTTTTGATAAGGGTTCGCTTGTCAGGGACGGGGGACGCCTGATTGCTCCTCGCGAGTATCCTATTGTTGTGGGTAAGAATTTGACGATTTAGTCTTCTTTATCGTATGATAATTGGGCCGATCTTAAAAGGAGGACTGAAAAAACGATGAAGATTTTATTTGCCGCAAGTGAATGTGTGCCGTTTATTAAAACCGGCGGTTTGGCGGATGTAATAGGTGCGCTTGCGCCGGTATTGGCTAAAATGGGCCATGACGTGCGGGTGATTATTCCCAAATATTCCGCCATTCCCGATGAGCATGTCAATCAAATGCAACACGTGGTTGATTTTGAAGTGGAACTTGGCTGGCGCAAACAGTACTGCGGCATTGAACAGCTGCAAAAGGATGGAGTCACCTATTATTTTGTAGACAATCGCTACTACTTTGGCCGTAACTACATTTACGGTTTGGCCGGTGATGAATATGAGCGTTTCGCTTTCTTTAGCCGCAGTGTACTCAACAGCCTACCGCTCATCGGCTTTATGCCCGATGTGCTTCACGCTCACGACTGGCAAGCAGGCATGATCCCGGCACTTCTACGCATTCAATATGCGCATTTGCCCGACTATGCAAACATCAAAACCGTTATGACCATTCACAACCTGCGTTATCAGGGCGTATTTGGCGTCAAAGAGGTTCAGGATGTTTTAGGCCTTGGCGACAGCCTATTTACAGACGACAAGCTTGAGTTTTTCGGCGCTGCCAACTTTTTAAAGGCTGGCATCGTGTACGCTGATGAAGTGACTACCGTAAGCCCCTCTTACTCTGAAGAAATACAGACTGCCTATTATGGTGAAAGGCTGGACGGTCTGCTCAGGGCCAAAAAGGACCACCTGCATGGTATTCTCAACGGTCTTGACATTGTAGACTACGATCCTGAGCATGATAAGTACATTGCTGCCACCTATAGTGCCGGCAACTTGGAAGGCAAGAAAGCCTGCAAGAAGGCGTTGCAGGAACAGCTGGGTCTTGAAGTTAGAGAAGATGCGCCCATCATCGCCATGGTTTCCCGTCTAAGCAATCAAAAAGGTTTAGACTTGGTGGATTATGTCATAGCCGATATTATGCGCCAGGATGTGCAACTGGTTTGCCTTGGCATGGGCGATTCTCGCTACGTAAACCTCTTTAGCTGGGCGGAGCAGAATTATCCGGGCAGGGTAGCGGCCCGCTTTGTGATGGATCATGCTTTAGCGCACCAGGTTTATGCGGGCGCCGATATTTTCCTGATGCCTAGCCAGTTTGAGCCCTGCGGCTTGAGCCAGATGATTGCGCTTAGGTACGGCACCTTGCCTATTGTTCGTGAAACAGGCGGTTTAAGAGATACGGTACTTTCCTATAACGAATTCACCGGTGAAGGCAATGGATTCAGTTTCTTCAACTACAACGCACACGATATGTTACACACCATCGAGCGTGCGCTTGACTATTATTGGCATAAACCGGAAATATGGGCAAAAATTCAAGAAAGGGGCATGAGTACCGATTTTTCATGGGATCGCTCCGCTAATGCCTACATTGACTTGTATTCCAAGCTGATTGGCAGCCGGAAAGAAAAGCCTGTGCCTAAAGCTTCCGAAAAAGCAACGGGCAAACCTTCAAAGACAGAAACCAAGCCTACTGTCCAAGAGAAACCTGTAAAGGCCAAGGCCGCCGCAAAAAAATCTGTTGCCACAAAGGCTGTTGAAACGGAAGCTGAGGAGGCTAAAGCTCCAGCCAAGCCGGTTGTTGAGGAAAAACCCTCAACCCAAAAGCCTGTAGCTAAAAAAACTGTAGCTAAAAAGGCTGTCACGAAAGAGGCTGAAATAGCCGAAGAACCTAAGCGTAAGGTGTCGGCTAAGAAAGTTTCAAAACCAAAAGCTGCGGCAGACAAGCCCAAGAAGGCAAGTAAATAACAAATTTCTAATCATCAGGTGCCCCGCAAGCAAATGGCGGGGCACTTTTGGAGAAGAACGGATGAAAACACAGAGATTATATTATCTTGACGCTTATTTGTGCGAATTTACATCAACAGTAACCGAGTGTACAAAAGATGGGGATGCTTATTTGTTAGTTTTGGCTCAAAGCGCCTTTTACCCGACATCGGGTGGCCAACCGCATGATGGGGGAACGATTGACGATGGGCATACCTTTGCCAAGGTAAGCGATGTATGCATTCGTGAAGACATTGTCTATCATAAGGTGGATCAGCCTTTTGAAAAAGGCGCAACGGTAACCGGGCGCATCGACTGGAAACGCCGGTTTGACTACATGCAACAGCATGGAGGCGAACATTTGCTGGCGGGCAGTATTTATCATCTTTTTCAGGGGGTGACCCACGGTTTGCATGTTGGGACAGAGTTTTCCACCATCGACATTACCATGCCTGATGGCAGGACCCGCCTCACAGATGAAGAAATAGATGAGCTTGAATGTTTAGTAAACGACCGCATCCAAGGCAATAGCCCTATCCGTTGCTGGTTTCCCTCCGATGAAGAATTAAAAAAACTACCCTTACGAAAGCCATCCAGCGTGAGCGAAAATGTGCGAGTAGTTGCCGCGGGAGACTTTGAAATGGTGCCTTGTGGCGGAACCCATCCAAGGAGTACCGGGGAGCTGGGGCTGTTAAAGGTACTATCAACCGCGCCTGCTCACGAAAAAATGCGGGTTAGTTTTGTGGTTGGCAAACGAGCCGTGAAATATCTGCAGGTTACTGCCCGTTCACTTGACTCGGCAGCCAACATGTTGTCTGTGAAAACGACGCAGGTGCCTGATGCTGTCGTTCGCCTGCAAAACCAGCTTAAGGAAAAGTCGCTGTCTGAAAAGGGGCTAAAAGAAGAATTGGCCGTTTTTCTTTTTAAAGAAGCCAAAAGCAAGGCAATTGCCTTTAGCGATTTTCAGCTTTTGTATCTTGAATTTGAGTCTGATGAAATGCTTCAAAAAATGTTGGCCGAACAGTTGCTGGCCTCTTCGGGTTTTGTTGGCATTCTTTCAAGAAAAGAAGGTGAGGATAATTATCCGCTGTTTGTGTGTTCAAATGATGTTGACTTGGACATGGTTAAACTACTGCAGGCTTGCGGTGTTCGGGGCGGGGGACGCAGGGAATATGCCTCAGGCAAAGCGCGCGGGGATGCCGAGCTTTTAAAGAAAGCGCGTGTATATTTATTGGATAAACATGCCTAATATAGACACAGCTTGCCAAAAGGCTGAAGTTATCATACAATATACAATGCGGGGGTGTTGAAAACACAATGCTGCTTGCTTTTGGGAAACGCTCTTTGACGGATGAAAAGATTAAGCTACGGCTTTGGTCATATGGCCCAACCGATAATGATATTGGCATTACCGACGGGTGCACCTATGATATATACACCAAAGGTATCTTTGGCCGTCGTTGCGGCTATGTCAGTTACCGCCATGGGGAAAGTGAGGCGCTATATTACCTTGGGCATATCGGCTATCATGTCGATCCGCTTTTTCGGGGTGAAAGCTTTGCTTACCGTGCCGTGAAACTCATTCAACCGATCATTGTGGCCTATGGTATGCATAGCGTTACCATCACAACCGATGTGGACAATATTCCTTCCCGAAAAACCTGCGAAAAGTTGGGTTGTGTACTTGAATCTATTGTGCCCGTACCACTAAAGTTTCGTGAAGTGTGCATGGGTTCAATGGCGAAGTGTCGATATATTTTACCAATCAAACTGGAGGATGCCGCATGGAAATGACCGTGCAGGGTTTACAAACCCATTATGATATAGCCGGCGACGGTAAGGAAACCGTTCTTCTGCTTCATGGTTGGGGCGTGGATAGCAGCGCCATGGATAGAGTAGTTGCGAGGCTAAAAAGATTCTATCGGGTTATTACCGTAGATTTTCCTGCTCATGGGCAAACACAAACGCCCGAGGGCGATTTTGGTGTTCCGGAATATGCCGAATGGACAAGGCAGTTTATGCTTCTCAATGAGATAGAAGGCGTACATATCGTAGCTCACTCCTTCGGTGGGCGTGTAGCCCTCTATTTGGCGGCCAATCATCCCCGACTCATCAACAAACTTGTGTTAACAGGCAGTGCTGGCCTGACCAAAGAAAAAACTTTCAAGACCGGGCTAAAAAAGTTACGCTATCGCGTGGTACGTACTTTTTTACAAGTCTTAACTTATATCCCATACCTTAAACCGCATGCTAAAAAGTGGCTGAACAACTATCGAAAACGCCATAATTCAAAAGATTACATGGCGCTTGATGAGGGGATGCGCAAAAATTTCCAAAAAATTATCTCCTTTGATTCCCGGGTATTTTTGCCTAAAATCAAGCACCATACCTTACTTGTCTGGGGTGAGCATGATACCGAAACCCCCATGTGGATGGCTCGGGAGCTGAACCAAAATCTAATCAATAGCCGTCTCTGCGTTATTCCGGGCGACCACTTTGCCTATGCGCAATATCCCGACCCCTTTTGTGATTTGGCGCTGGACTTTTTAGAGGAGACTGAACAATGAATCACGGCGTAACGTTCGCGCGATGGCTCTTATTCCTATCCGTGCCATTGGGGGCGATGCTGATTTCCCGAAGGATGGTTATGTATTATCAGCTTGCAAGTTACCAATGGATGGGTTTTTTCCGCACCATCCGCAGGCAGTGGAAGCGGGCCTTTTTACCCGGGCTTATTTATAGCATTCTATCCGGTGTTTTTGTTATTTTGTTTGCGCAAATTCGGCCAAAAAGTCCATTTTGGTCGATTGCTTATCCATTGATAGGCGCAATCCTTGTTTTGGGCTTGGGCAAGATAGGCGATTTATATGATTACCGGCTTCGTGAAGGGAAAAGCCGCCTTCATATGACCGGAAGGGTTCATCGGTTCTACGCGGTATGGTTGGCGCTCGGCTTCCTTTTTACCTTACTGCTTGGCGAAAAGTTAAATGCTTGGGGCTTAGGCGCGCTGTTTTACCTTATTTTTCCGCCATGGGTTAGTTTATGTGCCCTTGTTGCTTGGCCGATGGAGCGATTCATTTATGAATTGTACTTTCAGGATGCCCGTCGTATCCTTAAAGAACGAAAGGACCTATTGGTCATTGGTATAACCGGTAGCTATGGAAAAACCAGCGTAAAATTTTATCTGCAAACCCTTTTAAGTCAAAAATACTGTGTCCTATGTACGCAGTCCAGCCGTAATACTCCTATGGGTGTTGCCCGCTCCTTGCGGGATGATTTGCAGCCAGGTCACCGTATTTTTATTGCGGAAATGGGCGCCCGCCACAGGGGCGACATTAGTGAATTGTGCCGCTTGGTTAAACCGTCCATCGGAATTCTTACTTCCGTTGGGCCGCAACATCTCGAAACCTTTGGCAGCTTGGAAGCCATCAAAAACACCAAATACGATTTGATCAGGGCACTACCCAAGGACGGGCTTGCCGTTTTTGGTGAAGACCATGGAATTGTTCGACAGTTGTATGAACGAACCCGTGAACCCAAAATGATTGTGGGCGATGCGTCCGGTGATTTATGGGCGGAAAATGTGGAACAGCGTACGGAACAGGAAAGCTTCTATACCGATTTTACCCTCTGCTCCAAAGACGGATTACGGCTTGATTGTTCTGTGCCTGTTATTGGCGCAAATGTTGTGGACAATATCCTCATGGCAGCTGCCGTTGCACTTTCTTTGGGTTTAACACCAAAACAGTTGGAATACGGCATTGCTATGATTGCTCCTGTCAGGCATCGCTTTAAAATAGAAACGGGGCAAGATGGTGTGCACCGCATCAACAACGGATTTAATTCCAATCCCGTATCAAGCGCTGCCACCTTAACTGAGCTTGCAGGCGGAAAGTATTCCGGCCGAAAGATTATCGTGACCCCCGGCTTTATAGAGCTGGGTAAAGCCGAGAGCCAGTATAATCGTGAGCTTGGCCATAATCTTGCCAAGGTGGCTGATATTGTTTTACTGGTTGGACCCAATCGTACCCGACCTATTTACGAGGGCTTGGAAGAAAGCGGCTTCTCCTTGGAAAAAATCCACGTGTTTGATACCCTGCAAAAGGCCAACCAATGGATTGAAGATAACAAGCAGGAAGGGGACTATGTCTTATATGAAAACGACCTCCCCGACCAATACAGTGAGGTAAGCTGAATGAAAAAGATACAGCTTGGATTAATTTTTGGCGGCAGATCCTGTGAGCATGAAGTGTCTGTTATCAGCGCGTTGCAGCTGTCCCACTCGGTGGACAGGGAGCGGTATGACCTGTATCCGATTTACATCAATAAAAGCGGCGAGTGGTTTACAGGCCCTGCTTTGCTTGATTTGGAAACCTACCAAGAACCCATCATGTATAATGTGTCCGGCAAGTATGAAAAGGTTACCTTGGATTTAGCAGCTCATTCGGGAGCTTTAACAGTGGTTAGACCTGGACGCTTCGTTTACTCAAGGAAAAAGACTGTTGTTCTAACCCACCTTGATTGCGTGATTCCCGTTATGCATGGCCTGCATGGGGAAGACGGGACCTTGCAAGGCTTGCTTGAACTGTGTGATTTGCCGTATGCCTCCACAGGCGTTGTGGGCTCGGCTGTAGGTATTGATAAAATTATCATGAAGCATGTTTTTAGAAGCGGCGGTATTCCGGTATTGCCCGATATGTCTGTACTCCGTTCGGAGTTTTTAAAAGATGAAGAAGCAACACTAAGCTTGATAGAATCAAAACTTAACTACCCTGTTTTTGTGAAACCTGCTTGTCTAGGCTCATCCATCGGCGTTAGTCGAGCCGATAACAGGGAAGAATTGAGCGAAGCGTTGAAGCTTGCTTGTAGTTATGATAGGCGTATTCTTGTTGAAAAGGGGCTTGACGAACCTATAGAAGTGAATTGCTCTGTCCTTGGTTTTGACGATGAAGTTACGCCTTCAGTGGTTGAAATGCCGGTCACTGAAAAGAAAATGCTCGATTTTGCCGATAAATACCTGCGAAATAGCGGGGCTGGCGGCATGGCGTCTTTAAACCGGCTTATTCCAGCTCCAATCGATGATGAGATGACGCAGGAAGTCAGGCGCCTTTCATGCAAGGTTTTTAGGCTTCTTGACTGCAAGGGTGTTGTGCGCATCGACTGGATGATTGATAGCGCAAGCAATGAATTGTATGTTACGGAAATCAACACCATACCTGGTAGCTTGTCTTTCTATCTTTGGAAGGAATCAAAACCTCGGTATCGCTATTACCGCCTGATTGATAAGTTGGTTGAATATGCTTTCAAGGCACACCGGCAAAAAAGTGAAAACAATTATGCTTTCCATAGTAATTTATTTGAAAAAATGCGTTTTGGGGGCACCAAGGGCACCAAAGGCGTCAAGGTTTAAAAAGTCTGTACAAATTCAAAAATTTGTGCTATAGTATATCAACTGGAGTACATATCTGGAGTATATTATGATTAGAAAAGGAATTGTCGTTAAGAACGAGAATAATCGTCTGCTTGTTTGTTTTGAAAAATTAGAGATGTGTTCAAAATGCGGGCAGTGTTCCAACAGCCGCCGCCAAGAAGCTTTGGTAAGCGTTGTCGGCGATGCCAAGAAGGGCAGTGTCATATCGGTTGAAATGCCCGACCATCGCATCTTAGGCCTATCGGTGATAATGTATGTTCTGCCCCTCATCGGGCTGATTGCTGGCCTGTTGATTGGGTCAACCTTTATACAAAACGAACTTAAGCTGTTGGGATTTGGGCTTGTATGCATGGGCCTTTTGCTCATCGTTGTTAAAATCATAGACAATCGTTTACGCACTCTGCCTAAATGGCAGCCTCGACTGATTGAAACAATTGATAACCAACCTTAAAGGAGGATACCGTGCCGGAAAAAATTAGACTCATACCCTTGGGCGGTGTGGATGAAATTGGCAAAAATATTACCGTAGTTGAGTACGGAGATGATATCATCGTTGTGGATTGTGGTTCTACTTTCCCAAAGGACGATATGCTGGGCATTGACCTTGTCATTCCTGATGTTAGCTACTTAGTGGCCAACAAGGATAGAATCAAGGCTTTTGTCTTTACTCATGGCCATGAAGACCACATCGGCGCTACGCCTTATGTTTTGGGGCGGGTACCCGCTCCCTGCTATGGCTCCCGCCTGACAATGGAACTTATTGCCAACAAGCTAAAGGAGCATGGCATCAGAGGTATATCCCTGACCGCTATGAACCCGAGGGATGTTGTGGAAATTGGCCCTTTCCAAGTACAGTTTATCAAAGTAACACACTCTATTAGCGGTGCTTATGCTATTGCTATTACAACGCCTGCAGGTACCATTGTATTTTCGGGCGACTTTAAAATCGATTTCACACCGTTGGATGGTGAACCCACTGACCTTAGCACCTTTGCAGCCCTTGGCGATCAAGGCGTACTTTGTTTTTTGAGCGACAGCACCAATGTCGAACGATCGGGCTACACGATGTCTGAAAAAAAGGTGGCCGAAACCTTTGATCACCATATCAGCACGGCGGCCGGTCGGGTGATTATTGCTATGTTTGCAAGCAACGTGAACCGTGTGCAAAGCGTGGTTGACTGTGCTGTTCGCTACGGTCGTAAGGTATGCTTTGTTGGGCGTAGCATGATTAACGTTAGCACCGTTGCCATGGAGCTTGGCGAGTTAAAGATTCCCACAGAGTCGTTAATTGAAATGGATCAGATTAACGCTTATAGAGACGAACAGATATTAGTGCTTACAACAGGCAGCCAGGGCGAGCCGATGGCTGGCTTGACCCGCATGGCCTTTGCCGAGCACCGCAGGCTTCAAATTAAGCCTACCGATAAAATTATCATTTCCGCCACCCCTGTTCCGGGCAACGAAATTTACGTTTCACGGGTGATCAACCAGCTATATCGCTGTGGAGCGGAGGTAATCTATAGTTCGCTTGATGCTGTGCACGTATCGGGCCACGCTTGTCAGGAAGAACTCAAACTCATGCAAGCTCTGCTTAAGCCCAAGTACTTCATACCTGTACACGGGGAATATCGCATGCTTTGGCAGCATGCTGTTTTGGCGGAGTCCATGGGTGTACCCAGAGAAAATATTGTCTTGCCCGAGCAGGGACAAGTGATTGAGATGAGCGAAAATTCGCTTAGCCTTTCCGGCGTTGTTCCCAACGGTACCGTGCTGGTTGATGGGCTTGGTATTGGCGACGTGGGCAACGTGGTTTTGCGCGACAGAAAGCATCTGTCGCAGGACGGCCTGATTATTGTTGCCCTTGCGTACGATAGAACCAACGAAACCTTGGTTTCCGGCCCGGATGTTGTATCTCGTGGCTTTGTGTATGTGAGGGACAATGAGGACTTAATAGATGGTATTCGTCTAACTGTGCTAAACATTATTACGTCCTACCACCATATTGAGGGTAGCGATTGGCCGAGTATTAAAAACCGCATCAAGGATGAACTGCGGCGCTATATTTACGAAAAAATCAAGCGTAGTCCCATGATACTGCCAATTATCGTCGATTTAGGGTAATAAAAGAAAAACCGCGACGAGCGGTTTTTTCCTTGAAAGGAAAATGAGGTGTACTTAGAAAAAGCCAAGGCGTTGGGGCAAGCGATTTGTGAATCCATTGCCTACCAACAATATAAGCAGGCACTTTACGAACTGAGCCAATCTGTCGCCAACAAGGCCGTGTTTGAGGAATATGTCTCCCTTCGGCAACGCCTGCAAATGGCAGCTTTAACCAATACTGAAGCCGATGAAAACGACGTTCGTCGCTTCGGTGCGCTGTCAGAATATTTTTTGAAAGATGAGCAGTTTTCTCGCCTCATCACCAGCGAGATGACTTTACGCTCCATGATTGGAGAAGCGATGCAAACGGTATCCGACATGACGGGGATTATTTTCGGTGAATAGGGCAGAAAAAAAACAGCGGCGCAACCAGGCAAGAGAACGCCTGTTTCGGGAACGTGAATATGGTCTGTACTGGTATAGCTGGCTTTGGAGCATCATAAGGCCGGTGCTGGTGTTTATTTGTGCCCTTATTTTGCTTGCCGGCGTTATTTCAACGGGCATCCGTATTGCAAAGGGTAAGTGGATTGATCCGGTCAATCCAAAGGACACGCAGGAAATTACCTTTCTTGTCGAATCGGGAGATAGCCTATCGAGGGTCTCTCAAAACCTTGAAAAGCAAAATTTGGTTCGTAGCGGCGCTTTCTTTAAGTATTATGCCGATTTTTCCGGCTTCAGCCAAAAAATACAAGCGGGGGAATACACCCTTTCAAGATCCATGAACCTGAGTGAGATTTTGGATCAGCTAACCATGGGTGATGGTATTCCGACGGTTCAAACCATTACCGTTATTCCTGGGTGGACAGTGGATGATATTGCCGACTATTTGGTCAAGCAAGGTCTTATTGAAAGGTCAGAAGAATGGACCGAACTTTGTAAACATTCCGACCGCTATGCAGCCTATTATTATATAAGCGATGTGCTAACCCAGGGCTATCCTGCGCAGCGCAAGTATGTTTTGGAAGGCTACCTTGCGCCTGATACCTATGAGGTGTATGTTACGGCAACAGCGGATGACATTATTAAGAAACTGCTTTCCCAAACGGAAACGGTCTTTACCCAAAGCATGCGAGAACGGGCTGAACAACTGAACATGACCATGGACGATGTTATTACCTTGGCATCCATGATTGAAAAAGAAGCCAAAACCAAGGACTTTGCCAAAGTGTCCGCCGTTTTTCATAACCGATTGAAAAAGGGTATGACCCTTGGCAGCGATGTGACCATTAAGTACGTGCTTGGTACCAAACGTATGGTGCTTAATCAGGGTGACCTATCCGTTTCCTCGCCATATAACACCTACCAAAACAAGGGTTTGCCCGTTGGGCCTATTTGCAATCCATCTAAGGCTGCCATGGAAGCGGCGCTTTATCCGGATGAGCAGTTCTTACAGGAACAGGTGCTTTATTTTTGTTCAACTAATCCTGATAGCGGCGATTTGCATTTTTCAAAAACCCTCAAGGAGCATGAACAAGCCGTGGCTGTTTACAGCCCCCTGTGGGCCGCTTTTGATGCAAAGGAAGGCCATCAGTGAGTTTGAAGTTCGGCGTTTCAGGCAATTCGGATAGCTTCTATCAGGAGGGGAACAAGCGCACGGTTGAAGCGTTTGCATGGCTAAAGGACAGAGAATTGGACGCCTTTGAATACCCTTTTGGTAGGGGCGTTTCTATGTCTGACGAGACGGCTAAAGAAATTGGCAAGGAAGCAAAGAAACACAGCATTATCGTGACTGCTCATGCGCCATACTATATCAACTTTGCAGACCCTCAAAGGCTGGAACAAAACATTGCCTACTGCCTTCAAAGCGCAAAAGCGCTCAACTTAATGGGTGGCAAGAGGCTGGTAGTTCACGTTGGTGGGCAAAAAAAGCTAAATAGGGAAGTTGCGCTAAAAAACTGCAAGGCGGGGCTTTACCATATGTTGAATATCTTGGAAGAAGAAAAGCTTCCGGTCACCTGCTTTATTGAAACCATGGGTAAGCCCGGCCAAATTGGCAATTTGGATGAAATTTTAATGTTTTGCAGAAGCGATGAGCGGCTATATCCCTGCATCGACTTTGCGCACATTCATGCTCTTAATCAAGGCTCCCTGAATAGCGAGGATGATTTTTTACAGGTGCTATTGCAAGTGGAGGATAGCATTGGCATGGACAAGGCCAAACAAATGCACATCCATTTTTCCGCCATTGAGTATGGCGCTAAAGGAGAAATCAGGCACCGTATTTTTGGCGAAGGTTTTGGTCCGGATTTTTTCCTGCTTGCTCCCCTGCTATATCAGCGAGGCTATGAAGGGGTACTTATCTGTGAAAGTCGTGGCACCCAGGCGGAAGATGCGCAAACCATGAAAGAGCGTTATATTTTGTCAAAGATATAGTCAAAATTCATAAATTATGGTAAAATACCTGCGATTGGGAGGACAGTATGGAACGTATTCAAAATTTTCGTAAACTCATGAACTTACAAGGCAATCAGGCCGTCTTAATAGAAAAGCCGAGCAACATGTATTATCTTGCCGGCTTTACCGGTGAAGGCATGTTGCTTATCCTGCCTGATGAAGTGCAAGTGTTTACCGATTCACGCTATACCGAACAAACGCAAAAAGAAGCGCCGGAGTGTACCGTGCTTGAAATTGGCGGTGGCAAGAGTTTTTACCATTTACTGAAGGAAGCTGGCGATGCGAAGGGTATTCAGGAAGTTTTCTTTGAAAACGATTTCGTTACCGTAAGTAACTACCAGAAAATGACGGAAATGCTGGGGGGCGTCACTTTTTCGCCCGTTAAAGGTGTTCCGGAAAAGATGCGTCTTGTGAAGGATGCTTCGGAAATTGCCGCCATGCGTCAAGCGGGTGATATTTCTTGCCGTGCTTTTGAATATATCTTGGGAGAAATTGCTCCCGGTATATCTGAAAGAGAAATTCGCCAAAAACTTGAAAACAAGATGTTTGAGTTGGGTGCTGAAAAACTGGCCTTTAGTACCATTGTGGCTTCAGGTCCCAACGGTTCCCTCCCGCATGCGGTGCCCACCGAACGCAGGATAGAAAAGGGCGACTTGATCACTTTAGATTTTGGCGCCAACTATAACCACTACTGCTCCGACATGACCCGCACCATTGCTGTGGGTAAGCCTTCAGCGCAACTTGAGGAGGTTTATAATATCGTCTTGGAAGCGCACTTAACCGCCGCAAAGGCTTTGGCGCCCGGTAAAACCTGCCAGTCCATTGACCAGATCGCAAGGGATATTATCGAAAAAGCAGGATACGGGGCGAATTTTGGTCACGGGCTTGGCCACGGTGTAGGGATTGATATTCACGAAGACCCGAGGCTTTCAGCGCGCAGCACCGATGTTTTGCAGGCCGGTCACGTGGTGACGGTTGAACCCGGTATCTACCTACCCGGTATTGGCGGTGTGCGTATAGAAAACACCTGCCTGATTACCGAAACGGGCTCAGAAAGCTTTATTTGGGCCAAACGTAACCTGATTATTTTATAATCAACAGAATATAAATATTTTCGGAGGAAGACAAGCAATGATTACTGCAGGGGATTTTAGAAAAGGCATTACTATTGAGTTGGACGGCAGCGTATGGAACATCGTTGATTTTCAGCACGTAAAGCCGGGAAAAGGCGCTGCCTTTGTGCGCACAAAAATTAAAAACATCATGACCGGCGCGGTTGTCGAGCGCACCTTCAGCCCCAGCGACAAAATGCCTCGCGCTCACGTTGAAACCAAAGAAATGATGTACATGTACAATGACGGCGGGTTGTATTATTTCATGGATCCGGAAACCTTTGAACAAATGCCTCTGAACGAGAGCCAAGTAGAAGAGGCCATCAAGTTTGTGAAGGAGAATACAAACGCCAACATTCGTTTCTTTAAGGGCAGCGCTTTTTCTGTTGAGGCGCCCAACTTTGTAGACCTTGAAGTAACCGATACTGAACCCGGTTTTAAGGGCGATACTGCCTCCAACACTTTTAAACCCGCCACCTTGGAAACGGGCTATACGCTCATGGTTCCGCTGTTTATTAACATTGGCGACGTAATCAAAATCGATACCCGCTCCGGCGAGTATCTCTCCCGCGCATAAATGAATTAGGAGGAATAAAAGATGTCAAAACTTACTGAAAGAGCGGAATTTCTTCGCGGCTTAGCGACCGGATACCAGCTGGACGAAAATAAACCCGAACACTCTATGATTTTACAGTTGGTCGACCTGCTTGGCGATATGGCGAAAGAGCTGGAAGAAACTAATGAAAAATTGGATCAATTGCAAGAGTATGTTGAGGAAATCGATATCGACCTTGAACTGCTGGAAGATGAGGTCTTTGAAGACGACGAAGACGACGATGACGATATTTATGATGCGGTAGAGTACGAGTGTCCCCATTGCGGATATCCTGTTCATTTTAGCATCAACGAGTTTGATTTGGATGAAGACTACCATTGTCCAAGCTGCGGCGATCTTTTGTTCCCCGAAGATGAGGAAGAGGACGAACAAGTCGATCCCGAAGAATAACATTCGAAAAACCCTCTGTTCACCAAAGAACAGGGGGTTTTAAGTATAAAAATATCTTACGGATAGCTAATATTGTTAGCTATTTTTATTGCCAACCTGACGAGCATAAACGCCAGTTTCAAGCTCCCTGATAAACGCTTCACTGTTGTGAAGGTCAGGGTGTTTTTTGACTTCCTCTACTGTTGCTTGATTGTCATAGGGGAGATTGACCATGGTAAAATCAAGGGGAGCACTGTTTCTGTCAGCACTGCCTTTTAATATGAGGTACTGAATGTGTGTAACGCCCAAGGAATTCCCTACGCTGCCGGTATTAACAAGCAGCCTGTGGGCAAGGGTGCGTAGCCCTTGTCGGTGGACGTCCGCGTAAATCAGCACGTCATAATCGGGCAGGAAGTATTCGGCCCAGACTTTTTCATCTGTATTCAGCGTGTGCAGTGTATGGAACAGTGGCCGGCCATGGATGAGGCGTACATTCTTGCCGCTAAGCCTTAATCGATGCTCAAGCGGCCAAGACGCCATTTCTTCCATGCGCTTTTGACCAAGCTGTTCATGGTAGAATGTATCGTGTTTGTATATGCGCGCGCTGATACCTTTCTCCCAATTACCTTGAAGAATAAGGTCACAGTTTCTTTTCGCCCAATCAAAGGCATAATCGTTGTTTGGTCCCTTGCCTACCACATCGCCTAAGCAAATTAGCGCATCGGGTTTACGGCGCGCTAAGTCCTGCTCCAATCGCTCAATGGCCGGACGGTTACCGTGCAAATCGGCAATGATTGCGTATTTCATTTTGATTGAATAGAATCCAGCAACCACTCAAACACGGCAAACTGGCGGGGATCTTTTTCGTACAGCGATTCGGGGTGCCACTGCAGAGCCATACAAGGGAAGCTGTCATCCGGCTCAATAGCTTCAACAATACCGTCAGGGGAGAGGGCGGCTGCGTGAAAGCCTGGGGCGATTTCTTTAATCGCCTGGTGGTGGCGAGAATTAACACCAAGGGTGCCCGAGCCGATAATGTGCCTTAGGTTAGTGGATTCCAGAATGGAAACCGTGTGGATAATATCGCTTGTGCGGGAAAATTGGGCATGATTAATGTCTGTTTTGTACTGGTCTTGGATGTCTTGATACAGCGAGCCGCCCCGGATAACATTCAACAATTGCAGCCCCCGACATATGCAAAGGAAAGGCTTAGCGCACTGGGTGGCGTAGTTTATCATCCATGCTTCCTGCCTGTCCCTTAGGTTGTTGGCAGGGTCGGTTTTCGCATGAGGCTCTTCGCCATATAGCTTGGGGTTGACATCATCGCCGCCCGTAAAAATGATGGCATCCATTTTATCTACCATAGACTTCCATGCCTTGACGCTATCTACCAGCGGCATAATCATGGGCACCGCGCCCGCGGCGATGACTGCCGTAACGCAGTCGTTATGAACATCCGAGCGGTGCAAATCGTCATTCCAATTTGCGCTCAAGCCAATTAAGTACATTGAACCCTCCATATCTTGCTTTTGATATAGTATACGCATTGCGCAATTATTTTGCAAGAATTTTTTCTAAACGTGAGGATTGGGTTCTTTGATGCGTCTAATAGATGTATCGATACAAAGGAGGTTTACCCATTGGACGAAAATAGTTTCACTTCTGAGATGATGCAATGTACACAAATGTTTTATCGCATCGCTTTTACCATACTGCGCAACCGAGAAGATTGTCTGGATGCCATGCAGGAAACGGCCTTTCGAGCTTGGAAAAAGCTTGGTAGTCTGCGGAATGAGCGATACTTTAGAACATGGGCTACACGCATCCTGATCAACGAATGTAAAACAATACTACGCAAGCGCAGGCGCAATATTCCGCTTGAAGATATTCCGGAAATTGCAACTGAGCCGCCTGACCCGACTTTGGCTCTTATGCTGCATGACTTACCGGAACATTTGCGCCTACCATTGGTGATGTTTTACTTGGAAGGTATGACAGAAAAAGAGGTGGCGTATGCCCTGCGTTTACCGCAGACAACGGTTCGGGGCCGTATTGCCCGTGCCAAAGCGAGACTTCGCAAAGAATTGGAGGAATTATGATAAACAATAATCAACCTGTAAACTTGGGAAACGCTTTTCCGCCTGTTCCCGAGGAAGCGGAGAAGACCATGAGATCTTCATTGGCGCAACTTCAAAAAAGGCGCAGAGTCTATCCCAAGCGCAAGTTTGCGCTGATTGCCGCTACTGTGCTTATAACCGTATCTCTGACAGCTATTGCCGCCTTTCATTCGCAGGTGGCCGAGCTGTTTGGTAAACTGTTTGGAAAGGAAACCCAGCAGTGGATTGAAGGCGGCGTTGTTGATCCCGATGGTAAAAGTTTTACCCTTGCAGGCGCTACCTTTACCATAGATGAATGTGTGTATAGGGATAGAGGCCTATATTTTCTCGGCTCCGTCAGGGCAGATGCGGACGCGAAGGTCGTAATTTTACCGCCTGACTGGGACAAACAAGCGCCCTTTGGCTACGATATCTATGGCGCTGGGCCGGAAGCGGAAATTGTGCCTGAGGGCGCCAAAAGCTATGAACAGGTTGCGGCGGAAGCCAAAAAGGAGCTAGCCGTAGCCTGTATCGGCATAGATAAACTGGCTTCGCAGGACAATGTTTTACTTGCTCCCGAGTGTTATGGTACCACTATTTATCCCATAAAGGACGGAAGCCTTCGCTTTGCCCTTGAAGTGGAAGACGGCAGCCTTATTATGCCTGCGGACAAGTATCAGGTGCAGATGTATTGCCGGGTGGGCGAACATACCGATACTTGGGACATGACCGTACGGCCGACTATTGAAATCGCGACCGAACAACTTGTTGAACCCGCCGCTTCTACCCAAACGGACGTTTCCGAAGTCAAGGAAGAGCCTGTACAGGACAAACCTGAAGAAAAGGCGGAATCTGTCGTTTCTGTTCAAACAGTGCCTGTCGCTCAAAAGGAGCAGGCGCGGGAAACTGTTGCGTCTAACCAAACGGAAGAGCCTGTAGTGCGGAAAGAGCAGGCGAAAGAGGAGCCCAAATCTGTTGAAACCAATCAACAGCAAGCGTCTCAAGCCAAAGATGATAAGGAACAGAAGAAGGATGCTCCTGCCGTGAAAGAAGAGCCAACACCCGAAAACATGCCTGTGTACCGGGCGAAAAAGTGGGAATTCATCGAAAAAATCGATCTTGCCTTGTTTAACCAAAGCGAAGTCCTAAAGGACGATAGACGCGTGCAACGCAACGAAACCTTCCGCAGCGTGTCCTATCAAGACGGTGGATCCCTTGAAATGTCCGATGGCTGCATTGACTATCACGAGACAAAGGGCGAGTGGAATTATAGCGGTGAAGACAATTACGGCAAGCCCGTTGATAATTATGGCCCCAAGGAAACTGTTGCCAATCAAGTAGCAGACCTTGGAGATTGGGCTTACTTTGGCTGGCCGGGAACCTATGAGCAGCTTCCACTTGAAAAGACGAGCCTTACCTACCTAACGCTTGATGAAGCCAAAGCGCAGGCAGAGGCGATGCTAAAAGAACTTGGCCTCAAAGACTTTGTCAACACCTATGCAATCGATTTGGGTGTAGACAGGATTCATGCCCTTGGCGAAGACCTCAAAGCCTGTGAGCGGGCGGGTAAGTATAGCACCAACTGCCCGATGGAGTATGATTTAGCCACCGTAGAAGATGAAGGCTTCTATCTGTACTATGAGCAACCCCTGTTTAACAAGACGGAACTGAGCGCCAATGCTTCTTTCTATGTGACCAAGAAGGGTATTGTCAAAGTCGGCGTACGCCGCCACTACGAGCCGGGAGATATCATTGAAACGCCTGAAACGTTTGTTTCATCTGAATCGGTGATAGAGCGGCTACCTCAGGATATGGCTTCGGCCAAATATCCCGATAAAGTAACGGAAATTATCGATACAAGTCTCTGCTACTACCCTCTTGCCGACAAGAAAGGCGTGAAGCTGATACCTGTTTGGCATATTGAGTTTAACGGCAGCGAAAACAACCATTACTGGGCTGCTTACGACGCTGTAACAGGAAAATTTGTTGACGGGAACTTTTAAGTAATCAAAAGAACAAATTGCCCCGCTCACCTAAAAAGTGGGCGGGGCGCTTTATATCGATATTTAGTGAAGGCAGTATTTTTTAATTAATCTTCGAGCTCCATCAAAGACTCATCAATTTCTTCAATGGCCTGTTGTTTTTGCTGTTTACCATCCGAGTACTTGTCTTCTTTGTCTAACCGGCGCAGAACAAAGGGCTCATAATCTTTGATTGGATTTAGGTCATCCTCTTTCTTAAGACGTACTTTTACAGTGTTTTTTAGGATATTCAACTCAATTACCGTACCGATTCCGTCAGGCGTTTGAACATCTCTGCCGACACGGGGCATTGTTTTGCGGGTTTTTTCGTAGAATTCCTGCTCATACTTTAGGCAGCACATAAGACGGCCGCACATGCCGGAAATTTTGGTGGGGTTTAGACTTAAATTTTGTTCTTTGGCCATTTTGATGGAAACGGGCTGGAAGTCGCCAAGGAAGGTGGAGCAGCATAAGTTGCGCCCGCAGGCGCCCAAGCCACCAATCATTTTCGCTTCGTCCCGAACGCCAATTTGTTTTAGCTCAATGCGAGCCTTAAACACATAGGCCAAGTCTTTAACAAGCTGGCGAAAATCCACTCGTCCATCGGATGTAAAGTAAATAATTAGTTTTTGCAAATCGAAAGTATACTCAATTCCAACCAGTTTCATATCCAGTTGATGTTGCTGAATTTTTTCAAGAACAATGGGACGGGCATCAGCGGCCTTTTCCAAGTTGCGGTTATATTGCTCTACATCATCCTGTGTTGCGATGCGAAGAACGTTTTTGAGGGGTGCGGTTAAATCGGCATCATCCACCTCGGAAATACCCACAACCACTTCGCCAAGCTCTACCCCGCGGGTGGTTTCAACAATAACAAGGTCGCCTGCAGATGGCCAGCAGCTGGATGGGTTAAAGTAGTAAAGTTTACCGGCATTTTTGAAACGGACGCCTACAACGTTAGCCAAGTGAAATATCCTCCAATAATGAAAATAAAATAGTGTCGATAGCCGACTGCCAAGAAACGTTGCTTTGCATGAGTTCTCTTGCTCGGGCAACTTTCTCAAGGGCAGAGCCCAGTTGTTTAAGATTTGCCTGCTTTGGCAACTTTTCTTCAATCAAGGTAAAAAGCAACTGCGCATTTTCCCTTTCGTTTCTCATTTCTTGTGAAAGGCTGACCGGATCTCCGTTTGAAAGCAAAACCTGTACAGCCTGATCGGAAAGCTGATGAAGCCTTGCGATTTCAGGATTATTAAGAAGCGCCATTGCCTTTCCGATAGAACCGCCTGCTCCTTTGATAGCGGCCTGTGCTTCATTTGATTGAGCGTCACCTGCAAGCAGCGTTTGTAAAAGTTTGTCATTAGGCCAAGGCGGTAGATAATAAAGCGCTGCCCTTGACAAGATAGTCGGCAGGAGGGCGGTACGCCTTTCTGCCGTCAATACAAAGTAAGTGCCGGGACTTGGTTCCTCCAAGGATTTAAGCAAGGCGTTTTGCGCCTGCGGCGTCATACGGTCGGCGTTTTCAATCAGTACCGTGCGGTCGGAATTCTCGATGGAATATAAACCAAGTATGTCAAGCATATCCCTGATGGCGTCAATCCTGATAGAAGCGCCTGATGGACTTACATGAATGAGGTTGCGGTTTTGGCCGGTTAAGACACGCAAACAAGGACCGCACTTGTTGCACGGAGCATGAAGCGCCTTGCAAAGGACGGCCTGACACAGAAGCTTAGCCAAGGTACACTTGCCCACACCCTCGTTGCCCACAATCAGAAGCGCATGGGGGGGAGTGTGGGTAGAAAATGCATCCAGCAGGCTGTCAATGGATGAACTTAGACCATAAAAATCAGAAAAAGACGGCACGGATTACATCTTGATGAAACGTTCGACATCCAGCATGAAAACCGTTGCGCCGCCCACCGTAACCTCAATGGGGTAGGGGGTGTACATCCCGGCGGCGCCGCCCATGGTAATGGGGGTGGTTGCAATTTGCTTGCGACTTTTGCATAGGCGTTCAATAACACCCAAGCATTTTTCACTTTGGTCGTCTTCAATGCCAATTAAAAGGGTAGTGTTGCCAGCCTTTAAGAAACCGCCGGTGGTTGCTAATTTGGTGACGCTAAAACCCTCGGTCATCAGGGTGCTAATTAAGTGCGAGGCATCCTCATCTTGGACGATGGCTATAATCAATTTCATACAGGTAGCCTCCTTTACATACTCAGTAGTACTGTACAATTATACACCAACTACGAGCAAAACTCAAATCAGGGGTGGCGTCTTGACACATCCCTGTGTTCAAGGTACTATTAGCTTAATATAATCAATAAAGGGAGGAAATTCCATGAGAAAGTTGACTGCTATTGCTCTTATTTGCATGGTGCTTTTACTTGTTCCTTTATCTTCGTTTGCAGGAGCCGGAAAGTATCAAAACACCCAAAAAGCTACGGATGTTTTAGAAGAACAAGAAATTATTTATACCTATCTTGGCGTTGGTAGTGATGGCGAAGATGGGGTACTGATCCAATTTTCAGAAGACGACTTTGATTTTGACATGCGAGTATATTTTCATGAAGACAATGAGTCGGTCCATTTGCTTGTTTGGGACTTAATCACCTTCCAGAAAGAAGATTTTGCCGCTGTTGTGAATGTTTGTAACCACTTGAATGCAGAATATCGCTTTATCACCTTCCACGCTGAAAAGAGCGACAATAGCGTTACTGCCACCTTTGATTTGGTCGTACGTCCTAATGACGATATAGGAGACATTGTCTTTGAAGCGATGGGTTGGATGGAGTACATTTTGCTTGAAGGCTATCCCTATCTGTCAGCCTTCCATAGAGAATAATAAGTTATTTACGGCGATTTGAACGCTTACGCCTGATGGGTTGAGGCTGCTGTTTTTCAAGCGGCCTCTCTCCTTTAATTTCAAAGAGCTTATCACGCAGCTTGGCCGCTTTTTCAAAGTCCAATTCACCTGCGGCAGACAGCATCTGGTCTTCAATTTGGGCGATAAGCTGTTGTTTTTCTTCATCGGTCAGCTGGTCGCCGAATTGTACATCCACCTGCTCGGTAATGGCAAGCAGCTCTCTGACCGCCGACTGGATAGAAGTGGGTGTGATGCCGTGTTCATTGTTGTATTGTTCCTGAATGGCTCTGCGCCGATTGGTTTCGGTAATTGCGGCCATCATGCTGTCGGTAATATCATCCGCATACATAATGACCCGGCCATCGGTGTTGCGGGCCGCCCGCCCGATGGTTTGTACCAAGGAGGTTTCCGAGCGTAGGAAACCTTCTTTGTCCGCATCTAAAATGGCTACAAGCGACACTTCAGGCAGATCAAGCCCTTCCCGAAGCAGGTTAATACCTACCAACACATCATAAGCGCCAAGGCGCAAATCCCGAATGAGAGCCATGCGCTCTAAGGTTTTAATTTCCGAGTGCAGGTAACGTACACGAATGCCGCAGTCCCGCATATAGTCCGACAGGCTTTCAGCCATTTTTTTGGTTAAGGTGGTGACCAGCGCCCTGTTGCCCTTTTCCGCTTCCTTGCGTACTTCATCAATTACATCATCCACCTGTCCTGTGGCGGGGCGCACATCGATACGGGGGTCAAGCAAGCCCGTTGGGCGAATAATCTGTTCTACCGTTCTTTGGGAGTACTCTTTTTCATAAGGGCCTGGCGTTGCTGATACGTACAGGGCTTGAGGAATACGTTCTTCAAACTCCGAAAAGGTGAGGGGACGGTTGTCAAAGGCGCTTGTTAGGCGAAAGCCGTATTTCACCAACTCTTCCTTGCGTGCTCTGTCGCCTGCGTACATACCACGAATTTGCGGTATAGTCACATGACTTTCGTCGATAATGCAAAGAAAGTCTTTAGGGAAATAATCAAGTAGGGAGTAGGGTGGGTCGCCGGGCTTTCGCCCATCAAAATACCGGCTATAGTTTTCGATGCCGGAGCAGAAGCCAATCTCTCGTAGCATATCAATATCGTATCGGGTGCGCTGGGACAGTCGCTGGGCTTCAAGCAGGCGGTTTTCTTTTTCAAAGGCTGCCACCTGCTCTACCATGTCTCTTTCAATTTGGGCGATATTTTCTTTCTTTCCTTCCATGGAAGACACATAGTGGCTGGCCGGAAATACACCGATATGTTGTACGCTGTGTAAAAACTGAAAGGCGGGCAGGCTGTATTCGCTGATTTTTTCGATTTCATCGCCAAAAAATTCTACCCGGATGCCGTTTTCTCTGGAACCGGCGGGGATAATGTCCAACACATCGCCCCGGATGCGAAACATGCCCCGCTCTAAGGAATAATCGTTGCGGCTGTATTGAATACCTACCAGTCGGCGGGCGAGGCTTTCGGGTGACAAGCGCATACCGGGGCGCAGGCTAATCATCTGCCCTTCGTATTCGGAAGGGTCGCCCATGGAATAGATGCAACTGACCGAAGACACGATAACTACATCCCGCCTTTCTCGCAGAGCGGCCGTTGCGCTATGCCTTAAGCGATCGATTTCATCGTTAATGGCAGCATCCTTTTCGATGTAGGTGTCGCTTGAAGCGATGTAGGCTTCGGGCTGGTAATAGTCGTAGTAACTAACAAAATATTCAACGGCGCTATCGGGGAAAAAAGCTCGCAGCTCCGAACAGAGCTGTGCAGCCAAGGTCTTATTGTGCGCAATGACCAGCGTGGGTTTTTGTACCTTTTCAATAACCGATGCCATGGTAAAGGTTTTTCCTGAGCCCGTGACCCCAAGCAAGGTCTGATGCCTAAGCCCCTCATTAACGCCCGCTGAAAGCGCATTAATGGCTTGCGGCTGGTCGCCCTGCGGTTGATAGGGCGCCTTTAGTACGAACCGTGAATTCATTATTTTTGAATAATATCTTCCCGCAGTCGATACAGTGATGCGCCCCGTCCGGGCTGGCAGAAAGCATCCACAAACCACTCCACTTTTTTCACGGCGTCAAACTGGGCAAGACCGTGGCGGATGCCTTTTTTCTTTTCGCCTTTCATGTTGGAGTCCGTCCAGTGAACGGAGTCGGTGTCGGGGTCATAGTCGGCAATGAAAATTAGGCTGTGTGCCCCAACGCCATAGTAATACTTGGCGCTCATTTGAAAATAATCGCCTCTTTTTACTTGGTGCATAAACTCGGTTGCAAGTTGAATATTTTCTTTTTTGCTTAAATCATTATTGTACTTAAATTGGGCCGCAAGCTCAAAGGGGTTGCCGTTTTCAGGGGCGATATGTTCCCATTCGATACCGTATTGGTGGGGCTTAGACTGTTCTTTGGGCAGGTTGTTTGGGATGACCAGCTGAACATCCGGATACTCTTTCAGGGCAAAGCCATCTCGGGAACGCTTGAACACTTCCACGGTGAAGTTTTTGCAAAGGTAAATGTCGCTTGCGTAGTGGGCGCTTTGTAGCCTGCCGCCCGCTTTGTCGTATAGTTCTTTGGCGTTTTGGATGATGGCGTCAATCATCAAATCACGGGGGGCAGGTGCTTGTGTAGGCTCAGCTATGGCAAGAAAACCAATGCTGATAAGGCATAGTAACAATGACAAAAATCGTTTCATCTTTCTTTCACTCCTTTACATGACTATTATATCACCAAAGGAGATAGCAAAACAAATTACTGTTCGATTGTTGCGAATTGTGCTATACTCCAAGTTGAATCACGCAGAAAGGAACAACTATGGCATCATTTATTGACAGAGCAATTATCAAAGTGAAAGCGGGCGATGGGGGAGACGGAAAGGTTTCCTTTCATCGTGAAAAGTTTGTGCAAAATGGCGGGCCCGATGGTGGCGATGGCGGTCATGGCGGCGATGTCATTTTTGTTGCCGACCCCAATATGCATACCTTGATGGATTTTCGTTTTCATACTAAATTTCATGCGGAAAACGGTCAGCCCGGTGGCGCCCGACGCTTTAGCGGCAAGTCTGGAGGAGATCTGCGAATCAGGGTTCCGGTGGGTACAGTGGTAAAGGACAGAAAAACTGAAGCCGTCCTTGCCGATATGTCGGAAGCTGGCAGGGAAAAGGTACTGCTACATGGTGGCCGAGGCGGTTGGGGTAACGATAGGTTCAAAACCCCGGTGCGCCAAGCGCCAAACTTCGCAAAACCCGGCGTGAAAACCGAAGAAAGAGAATTCATCCTTGAACTCAAAACCTTAGCGGATGTAGGCTTAGTCGGTTACCCCAATGTGGGCAAGAGCAGCATTTTGTCTGTGGTAACCAACGCTCGCCCTAAAATTGCCAATTACCACTTTACAACCCTTACCCCCAACCTTGGAATTGTCAGGGCAAAGGGCAGCGATTTTGTGATAGCTGATATTCCCGGCCTTATTGAAAACGCAGCGGAGGGAGCGGGACTTGGCTTTTACTTTTTAAGGCATGTGGAGCGCACCCGGCTTTTACTGCATGTGGTGGATATTTCGGGCATTGAGGGCCGCAACCCGCTGGATGATTTAAGGGTTATTAACAATGAATTAAAGCGTTATGGCGACCTTGACCAGCGTCCCTCTATGATTGTCGCCAATAAAATGGATTTGCCTGGAGCCGAGGAAAACCTTGCAAGACTTCGTGAGACATTCCCGGACAAAAAGGTTTTTGCTGTCAGCGCCGCAACGGGGCAAGGCTTTGAAACGTTGATTGAAGAGGTGGCAAGGCAACTGAAAAACCTACCGCCTGTGGTTGTCTTTGAAGAAACGGAAGTGGATGAAACGCCGCAAATCCAGGGCTGGGAAATCAAGGAAGTCAAAGATGCTTATGAAATACACGGTCCTTCTATCGAGAATCTGATGGCAAGCGTCAATTTTGAGGATTTTGAGAGTCTCAACTGGTTCCACCGCACGCTGCGCCGAACGGGCATTATTGATGCTCTAAAAGAAGCAGGCTGTCAAGAGGGTGACACCGTGCGCATAGGAGAAACCGAATTTGAGTTTGTTGAATAATCTGGCGTTACCGGATTGATTTGGAGGTATAATTTAATGGAGCTTACAACCAAGCAACGGGCAAAACTGCGTTCTATGGCCAACACCATGCAGCCCGTACTGTACATTGGCAAGGACGGCATCACCGATGCCACCGTGAAGGAAGCCTATGATGCCCTGCAGGCAAGGGAGCTGATCAAGTGCTCCATCCAACAGAATGCATCGATTTCCGTCAAGGAAGCCTGTACGCTTCTTTGTGAAAAGTTAGGCGCCTTCACTGTACAGACCATTGGCAAAAAGTTTGTCATCTATCGCCGCAACGAAAAAAAGCCGGTGATAGACATTTAACCTAAGGAGGAATAAACATGAGCAAAACAAAAATCACGCTTACATTTGATGATAGCCTTGCGGGCACCCTTGACACTGGATACAATCAAGTGAATATTGGCCGGAAAGGTCTGCGTCCCTATGAAATGCTGCTGGGCGCCCTTGGCAGTTGTTATTACTACACTTTCTTGGATATCATCAACAAGATGCGGCTACATTACCGCAAAATCACCATGGAAATCGAAGGAGAGAAGCGGGAAGAAGTGCCAACCCACCTAAAAACTGCTACCATTTATTTCACTGTTGAAGGTATTGAAGATGAGGACAAGGTTGCCAAGGCGGCGGAACTTTCCCAAAAATATTGTTCTATCTACTACACACTCTCCCAAGTGGCTGAATTGTCTGTAAAAATGAAGTTTATTCCATAAAACAGCTCTATCATCTGACAAGGGTAAACAAAAGTGGCCTTAGTTTTTCACCAAGACCACTTTATTTTACTAGGAATATTGTTGTTGAAATTATTTTCCGGAAATCGTGATACCGTTGATGGCGATCCACGGGACAACGCTGGCACCGTCTTCTACCGCTTCCTTTGAGATAGCAACGATGTTTTGCAGCGCGTCAATCAGGTTGCCGGACATCATGGTTTCGGTCAAAGGACTCTTGATTTCGCCATTTTCAATAAGGAAAGAGTTTTTGGCTACACCGCTGAACTCACCGCTTGGGCTAGGCTGACCACCCGAAAAATAGCCGACCAGTATGCCTTTGTCAATGTTTTTTATCACATCGCTATAGGGGGTATCGCCGCCTGGGATAATCAAGCCGCCGCCGTTGTTGAGAGCCCGCTGATGGCCGGTCTTGTTGGCAGCGTACAGGGACAGCATAAAAGAGTTGAGTACGCCGTTTTTAATCAGCGTGAAGTCTTTAGACTCAAAGCCTTCGGGGGTGCATACTTCCTTTTGTACAAGCCTTGGATCACTCACGGAAAAATGCACGGTAAGGCTTTCACTTGCTACTTTCTGTCCGAGTTTATCTTTCCAGCGGCTGATACCTTCAATGAGCGAGGAATCGGAAACAAAGTTTCCAAGGGCGCTGTAAAGCATTTGTGTAAAGCACATCGGGCTAAAGAGTACGGTTCCCACAAACTTTTCTTCCATGGGTTGAGCATCAATCAGCTTTTGCGCGGCCTCAAGCTCCTGCCTAAAATTGGCAAGCTCAATAAAAGGCGTATCTAAGCTTTTGGTTCTTGTACCCGTATAAATAAAGCCGGAAGTCTTATCACCACGCTTACCCAAGAAAGATAGATGCACATCATAACAGGCGGAGTCTGTGTCAAAGCGCACATCGTTGGTGTTCAGGTAGCAGGATTGGCTTTCCTTATGAACAGTGACAACATTTTCAATGTGCACGTTGGGATAGTCTTTGCTGATTTGGGCGACCAACTCCTTGGTGCGATTAATCATACTGTCAAGGTCAAGCGGAGTGGGGTCTGAAACCTTGCGCTTAATAGCTTCCTTTGAAAGCGCCCAGTGTTCATCAGCCTCCGATGAAGCGCAGGCTAAAAGACAATCATTCACTGCCTGTTTGATGGCCTCATCATCCCAAGAGTTAATGGACAAGGTTCCCCGTTTTTGATTTTTGATAACTTGAAGGGAAAGGGTGGTATTGTGGGTGGTACGCAGAAGGTTGAGTTCGTTTTCCTGTGCAGTTAGTTCATTGAGGGTGGATAGGGAAGCGCTGATGGCTGCCTCATCTACCTTTTCGTTTTTAAGTAAGTTAAGCGCATATTGCGCCGCTTCAACTGGTGTTCTCATCTTATCTGCCTCCAATCGTGATTTGGCATTTAATGTCCGGCCCGCCCATGCTTACAGACATCGGCTGCTTTTTGCCGCAGAAACCGCTGGATGACCAGTACATTTTGTCGGACACCATGGACACGGACTTGAGCATATCAAAGGCGACGCCCGATACGGTGGTATCAAGCAAGGCCTTTCCAAGTTTGCCGTTTTTGATTTCGTAGCCCATGGTTACGCCGAACATGAATTCACCTGTGGCGTCCGCCTGACCGTTACCCGAATGAATTAGGTAATAGCCATCATCAATGGAGGCGACCATGTCTTCTAACTTGTCTTTGCCGGGCAGGATAACGGTGTTGCGCATTCTAATGAGAGGCTCGTCCGAAAAGGCCCAGGCGCGGGCGTTGCCCTTGGGTTCCATGCCAAACTTTTCACCCAATTCACGGTTGACCATGTACCCGGTTAAGATACCGTCTTTGATTAATACAACGTCATCGGCTTTGACTCCCTCATCATCCACATAAACGGGCAGGGGAGCGGTTTGCCCAAAGGCGGTGTGGGCAAAGTCAGTGAGGCTAATGAGCGGGCTTGCCACCTGCTTACCAAGCATGGGACCGGCAACAGAGCCTGCCAACACTAAGTCAGCTTCTACCGTATGCCCGACAGCTTCGTGAGCCAACATACCGGCCATCATGCCGTTGAGGATAACGGTTTTAACGCCCGCTTCGGCATAAACCCCTTCGGTTTTCTTCATCAGGTTTTCATAAACCTGATCAATTTTTTCATGAAGCGTGGAGGGTTCGATAAAGTTTTTGTCAAAGGTACCACGACCGCCAAATGCTTCGAACATATCAACAGGGACACCGTCTTTGGTGTTTTGTGTAAGGATTACATACACATAGCCTCGTGGAGCGATGGTGTGTGCGGAATAACCATCGGAAGTAACTAAAAGTTTTTCCATTGAGTCACAGCTGGAAACAACCGTTCGGCTGGCTAATCCCGGATACTTTTTGGCGATATAGTTATCCAATTCTTTTAGGTAGTCGATGTAGTATTGCTGCGGCAAGTCCACCATGTCGGGGTCAACGGGACGCAATCCCTGTTGGATGGCGGGCATTGCTCCTTTTGGGTTGAGCTGGTGGCGAGCCAGAACTTCAGCATTGCGAGCAGCGTCTTTGAGAACCTGCTGCGCGCCTTCTTTGGATAGGTTAGCAGCGCTGGCAAAGCCATAAACACCGCCTCGGTTAACGCGTGCGTTAACGCCGGCCTGTTCTTGGCGGGTGTTGGCAACAATGCGGCCGCCTTGGATGACTACACGGCGGTTAAGGTTGCGTTGCGAGCGTAGTTCAGTGGTTGCCCCTGCCGTAAATTGTTTTTTGAGGGGCGTAATGACATCGTGTAACAAAGAAACCTCCTTAATAAATTACAAGTACGTAGTAAGCAACTGAAGTTTGTTGAATAAGGTACAGAAACAAATTTCGGGTGAAAGTCATCATTATTATAGCATAAATATGAGAGTATAAAGCCAAATCGGGAACCAACCATTATTGGTCTGCTTCGGGACTAAAATCTCCGTTAATCAGTACGGGAACTTTCTTACCGTTCTTGGTATAGCCAGTCACATTGAGGTTTTCAGATCCGATCATAAAGTCAATATGTATGGCGCTTTGGTTGCCGCCAAGCGCTTTACGCTCATTATCCGTCATCTTTTCACCGCCCATGATGGTTTCAGCATAGCTTGAACCAAGGGCGAAGTGGCAGGAAGCGTTTTCATCAAACAGGGTGTTTTTAAATAATAGTCCCGTTTGACTAATAGGTGAAGAATGAGGCACGATAGCAACTTCACCAAGTCGCTTTGCGCCCTCATCCTGAGCCATCATATTTTCAAGAATATCGGCATTTTGCTCGGCAGTAAACTTTGTAACTTTGCCGTTTTCAAAAACAAACTCCATACTTTCAATCATGGTTCCCGATAGGCTTAAGGGCTTTGTTGCTCTGAGCGTACCGTTTACCTTGGCTAAATGGGGACAGGAGAAAATTTCTTCCGTCGGCATGTTAGGTACATAGTCAATGCCTGATGGTGTGGTCGATGCGCCGCCAAGCCATACAGCATTTTTCGCCATGTCTACCCATAGATCGGTACCGGGAGCTTTATAATGAAACTTAGTAAAGCCCTGACTGTTTAGCCAAGCGGCACGGCTTTTAAGGGTGGCATTATGTTTTTGCCAATTTTCAACAGCGTTTTCGTCAATTCGGGCCGCAAATAGTACAGCTTCCCAGAGTTTTTTAAGCGCCTCATCTTCAGACAGCTCGGGGAAAACCAATTTTGCCCAAGCCTTAGTGGGACAGGAAGCGACCAGCCACTTAATGCGGCCGGAATTGTAATAAACTTCAAGGGGTTTTCGGGCAAGTGCGCCTGCACGTTGGGTCATACGCAGCTTTTCTTTGTCGACATCTTTTAAAAGTTCGGGGTTGGGCCCCCTGATGCCGATTACGCAGTAATTGTCCTCAAGCATTGCTTTGCGGTTTTCTATGGTACGTGCCGGAATCTCTTCAAAAGCTTCTTTGCCTGCGTACTCAAACTTGATGAGGGTTAAATCGTTGTCGGTGATATCCACCTGTACGTCCTTAGCGCCGGCTTTCCAGCAGGCTTTGACCACCTCTCGAAGCAAGGGCAGGCATTCGGTATCGCTTTGCACCCATACGCCATCGCCTTTTTGTACGTTGGCGCCCACATGGACCAGTGCATTGGCATATTGAGTTAATCGTGTCGGATTCATCCGTTCCTCCTTTATCTTGCGTTAAATTCATCAGGATTATATCATAAAAGCCTCCCCAATTAAACAAACCAATTTAATATTCTATATTTATAAATAGTGCTTTGTATGTTATGATAAATTCAACCTATAATTCAGGAGGGATTATGACTTATTCTTTAGGGCAATTGATGGAACGGTTTAAAAACCAACAGTTTTTTCAAAAAGGAAAAAAGAACACCATCTGCGATGTGGAAGGTGTTAAGGTTGGACATGCAATGTTGGCAGAGGGCGATGCGCAAACGGGCGTCACGGTCATTTTACCAAGTGCTAACCCATATACCGAAAAACTTCGTGCAAACGCAAGTGTTATCAACGCTTTTGGCAAAGCCTCAGGTTTATTGCAGGTGATGGAACTTGGTTTTCTTGAAAGCCCGATTGCTCTATGCTCAACCTTGAGTGTGGGAAATGTTTGGCAGGCGGTTTGCGACAGACTGATTGAGGAAAATCCCGATCTTTCAACTGTCAATCCAGTGGTACTTGAATGTAATGACAGCTATTTGAGCGATATTCGCACCGTTCATGCCGATAAAGACTTAACCAATCAAGCTTTTGAAGCGGCGAGTGATAGCTTTGCCCTTGGTTCGGTAGGCGCGGGGCGGGGGATGGTGTCTTTTGGGCTCAAGGGCGGTATCGGCTCTGCTTCATGTGTAGCCCCGATTGACAATAAGCCCTATACTGTGGGCGCGCTTACTTTGTGCAACTATGGCAGGTTGGACGATTTAACCATCGCAGGGGAACCTGTCGGCAAATACATTAAGGAATTGAGTACGCCTACAGAAGATGTGGGTTCAGTTATCGTTATTTTAGCGACTGATATTCCGCTAAGCTCCTTGCAAATGAAACGGTGCTGTAACCGTGTACAAACGGGTTTGGCTCGCCTTGGCAATCACGTGGGGCATGGTAGTGGCGAATTTGCCCTGATGTATTCGACTGCCAACAGTCAAAAAGCGACAGATAAAAACGCTTTTGTTTGCGTAACGGAACTAAATGACCAACATATAGATATCGTGTTTCGTATGGTCATTGAGGCGACGGAGGAAGCTGCCCTTCGAGCCTTGCTGGAGGCAGAAACCGTAACAGGATATAAGGGGCGTCAAGTGTTTTCGATTAAAGAGGCATACAAAAGAAAATAACCACTCCGAATTATATGTAAGAAAAAAACGCCCCTCAAGAACAGATGAAGGGCGCTTTGCTGTTTATTAAACGCAGCTATCAGGCGTTACGTGTGCGCACGGTCTGGATATTGCTATACTCAGATAGATGGCCGACAATATTTACATACTCAACCTTTTTGGGTAGGTGCAGGGTGTATACGTTAGTGTATAGGTTGCGTTCTTGCTGATTGATGTCTGTAATGGCCTCCACATGGAAGTCAATATCTAAAATTAATACGCCAAGTGATTCAAAATACGTGTTGATAAAGGGTAAGGTTGCGGCTCGGTTGAAAAATTTAACTTCGACATGCTTAACGGCGTTGATTTTGATGACCCTGCCCAAGAAAAGGAGCACGATAGTAATTAGGGTACCAATAAACAGCCCCATCCATGTGTAACCAAAACCCACCAAAAGGCCGAGGCAGGCAACGTTCCAGACGCTTGCGGCCGTTGTTAGACCGGAGATTTTTTTTTGAGCCATAAAAATGGTGCCGGCACCAAGAAAGCCGATACCGCTGATAACTTGTGCCGACAAACGGCCAAGAGTATAGGTTGTCTTATCAATGGCGGAAATGCTTAACGTAGGGTCGCTGGACAAAAGGCATTCAAGAAGCGCCACGCTGCAGGCACCCAAACAAACTAGCACGTGTGTTCGCATACCGGCCGGACGGTTTTTATACTCTCTTTCCAATCCGATGATGCCGCCAACTAAAAGAGCGGCAAAAATGCGGAAGAAAAATTCAAGGTTGGTAAGGGAGTTGGCTGTCAATAAAAAGTTTAGATCCATATATCCTCCGGACAATTTCCTCCAATTTTGAGGTTTTGGAGATTTTGGTATGTTATTATACAGTAAAATTCATATAATAGTCAATGAAGAATTCAAATATTTTGTCTGTACTTGACTGCCGTACGTTGACAAGCTCCATTGATCAATTTGCCAAACGCCTATTCATAGGATATAATTTATTTGTAAAGGTGATGCCTTTTATTAAGCGAAGAGTTGGAATAGCACCACTATCTTTAAGGTGACAGAGCAATTTCCGGCAAGGAGATTTCAAATGTATTCACGTTTTAGAACAGACAGGATTACCCTGCAAAAGGGAGATAAACGTCCTCTCAATCAGAAGTTGCTGATTGGGTTAATTGTTTTTTTCATGGTGACTACCATCCTGTTTATGTCTTTGTATTTAGCAGGTAGGGGAGCAAAGCCCCAGGTTAAATCATTGATTGAGCGCTACACCGTGATAGCGGTTTCCGATGCGATTGATGCGGTTAACCGTTTGACTACCGGCATTCAGTCGGATTCGGCAGCCAAGCTTGCGCTGGTTCGTCAAAACATTTATTTGATCGATAGACTAAGCAGCCTTTGCTTAGCCATTTGCGGTGAAGCAACCGTTCCGCCCGAGGCGTTAACAGCCCTGTATGATGATGTAAACAACTACCAAGAGCTTTTACAGACAGTTTCGTCATCCACCCTTGAAACAAGGTCTATGTTGCTCAATCACCTCTTATCTCTTCAAGATCTTTTGACCAGGTAGGCAAGGCGCCGCCAAAGGCGGTGCTGAGGTATACGTTGTTATAATGTTTTTGAAGGTCTCTATAGGTGATTTTTGCCCTTTCGGATGATTTATATACCCCGTAAACGCTGGAGCCGCTTCCGCTCATTTGAGCAAAGTGCGCTCCGCTTTTTGTAAGGTCTGCTAAAGCCTTGGTTATTTCAGGACACAGCGCCTGTGAAAGGGGTTGCAGGTCGTTGCGGAGGGTTTGAGACAATCGTTTAAGATCGTTGTTTTTGAGCGCTTCTATGGCATTGTTCATATTGCTTGGCTTCAAGTTTTTTAGATTAACTCTTGAAAAGACTTTTTTGGTAGAAAGGCTTTGTTCAGGCTTAATAATAATCAGGTATTGGTCGTGTGCAAAGCTTATCGGCTCCAATATCTCTCCGATACCTTCCACCTTACATGGCGTACTTTGAAGACAAAAAGGAACGTCTGCGCCCAGTGTTAGCCCGATTTTTTCAAGCGCTTCAAGTGGTAAATGCAGGGAATATAATCGATTGAGGGCGTGAAGAGTTGTGGCTGCGTTGGCGCTTCCGCCGCCTAGTCCGGCTCCTACGGGAATTTTTTTATCAATGCGTATTTGACAGGGGAGAGGCTTGTTTACATAGGTAGATAGCGCCTTTGCGGCTTTGATAATCAGGTTATTATTATCGGCAACCAATGGTTCGTTTCCGATAATTTCAAGCGACAACTTATTGCTTTTTGTGAACCACATTTGGTCAAACAGGTTAATGCGGCTATTAAGCATTTGGAGGGTGTGATAACCGTCGTCTCTGCGTCCAGTGATAGCAAGATACCAGTTAATTTTGGCATAGGCCTTATATTCTAGTGTCATTGAATGCCTCCTTTGGCAAGAGCCAACGTAAACCGCATAGCCGTACCTTGGCTTTGTTCAAGCAAATAAATGTTTTGCTGGTGATTATCTATGATTTTTTTAGAAATAGCCAAGCCCAATCCCGTACCTGCGCCGGAGGTATGCGCTTTTTCTGCCATGTAAAAGCGATCAAAAATGTGTGGCGCATCTTCAGACAGGATGCCAATACCATTATCACGCACAGTAATTTCGGCATGTGTATCCAAGGTTTTGGTTTGGATATGAATTTCACCGTTATCAGGAGTATATTTGATGGCATTATCAATCAGGTTAATCAGCACCTGTTCAATGCTGTCTTGATCGGCAAAAACATAGAGAGGCTTTTCATCAAAGTCCAATGACAGCCCGAGTGATTTTTGTTCAAGTGCGTTAATTTTTGTGATGATTACCCTGCGTATGCATTCATGGATATCGAAGGTGGTTTTATGAAGCGTTTGTCCGCTTTCCATTTTTGATAAGTCGAGCAGCTGCCTTACCAGTGTATTCAGGCGGATGCTTTCGTTTTTCACAATGGTTAAGTGTTTTTTCTGCTCATCCTCCGGTATGGTACCGTCCAGTATCCCTTCCACAAAACCGTGGATGCTGGTAATAGGGCTTGATAGTTCGTGTGAAATATTGGCGATAAAATCTTTCCGGGTTTGTTCAACTACTGAAAGGCTTTGGGCCATGGAGTTGAAGGCAAGCGCCATATCCTCTATTTCCGTGGTTCCTTCACCTTTGATTTCCACCTGAAATTCACCACGTGCAAGCGACTTTGCGGCAAGCGCCATATTCTGCAGGGGGGAGGTTAAACGTTTACTGATAAACCAAAAGCCAAGGACAGTTACCGCATAGATAATTGCAGCCCCTACACCGATACGCCATGCAAGCGGCAAAAAGCTTGCTTGTATGCTTTGCGCAGCCGTTTGGATATAGACAGCGCCGATGGTTCGGGATGAAAATTGGATGGGGATGGCAACGGTCAGCATTGGACCTTGGGATGAGCGATAATAATTGGAGATGGTTTCCCCGTTTAAGACTCTGAGCAAATTTTCTGTAATTAATGTGGAGTCAAAGTTAGAGGCAAGTTCCTGATGCTCTTGGATGATGGAAAGAAAATAGCTGGTTACGTTACCTTTTGTATCGACAATCAGCGAGTAGGCATCGTACACTTCATATAGGCTGCGCAGCTTCTTTTCAAGTAGAGTACGGAGGGCTTCGGCATCGCCAAAATACAACCTACGTTCCGATAGTGCTCGCTGAACGGCCAAATCGGCAATATCCTGCGCTTGGGTGGTAAGGGCGGCAAGGCGGGCGTTTATTTCATTATCCCGTATAGAAAGGTAGCTTATGCCAAAAAGCAAGCCTACACATAAAAAGATAACGACAAAGCCTGTTAGCATCAGGCGGGAAAAAATGGTGCGAGGCGCAAACATTACAGCACCTCAAACTTGTAGCCTACGCTAAATACCGTTTTAATTTTCCAACCATACTGCTCACACTGGGGCAGCTTTTCCCGAATACGCTTGACGTGCACATCGATTGTTCGGCTATCTCCGAAATAATCATAACCCCATACTTTTTCAAGAAGTTGTTCCCTTGTAAATACTTGATTGGGATGAAGGGCTAAAAAATAAAGGAGTTCAAGCTCCTTGGGCGGCATATCAATAGATATGCCCTGATAGGTAACCTCGTAACGCTTTAAGGAAAGAGTAAGCTCGGGATAAGTAAGATGATCGGAACCATCTTCCTGCTGGAGGGTGATTGCCCTACGAAGCACAGCCTTTACCCGAGCGATTAGCTCCTTGGGCTCAAAGGGCTTGGTGATATAATCATCGGCTCCAAGCTCCAAGCCCAGTACCTTGTCAATGGTTTCACCCTTAGCAGATAACATGATAATGGGAACAGAGCTGATTTTGCGAACCTGCTTTAATACTTCCCAGCCGTCCATACCGGGCAGCATAATATCAAGCAAAAGGAGGTTGGGCGGATTTTTTTTGAAAGCCGAAAGCGCCTCATCACCTCTTAAATAAAGTTCGGTAATGTATCCTTCTTTTTCAAGATAGACCCTTAATAGTTCTGCTATGCTGCGGTCATCATCGACCACCATGATGGTTTGATTCATTTGCCTTTCCTCTTATTTTAGGTTCACAACCGTTACGCCGGCCTCGCCTTCACCATATAGACCCTCCCTAAAACTCTTAACGGCGGGATGCCCTTTCAGGTGCCTGGTTATGCCTTCTTTTAGCACGCCCGTTCCCTTGCCGTGGATAATGGTCACCTCATTCAGGCTATTGAGCAGGGCGTTGTCCAGGAAACGATCGACATTTAGAAGGGCTTCGTCAAGGTTCATGCCCCTTAAATCACAATCTAAGGATACTTTTCTTGACTTGGCGGAGCTTGACCTGACAATGGTTTTTTGTTTCTTGGGTTTTTCGTTGATTTTTTCAAGGTGGTGAACAGGCACGGTCATTTTGATGTTTCCTGCTAAAATTTGCACTTCGTTTTTGCTGTCTGGGTTAGACAGTACCTTCGCTGTCGTTCCGCCTGCCATCATGCGCACATGATCGCCTTTATGGATTTCATCAAACAGCGGCCGTTCAATGCTTACATCACCACCGCTAATGTTCTTTTCCATTTGACCAAGGCGGCGGCTTACATCGCTGATGCGACCGCCGGAAACGTTTTGCTCCCTGAGCATGTCTTTTAACTCTTTAATCAGAGCTGCGCTTTCTTTGCGTGTTTTGTCAACCACTTTGCGGGCATCCTGTCGTGCTTTTTGAGCGGCCTGCCGGTATTTTTCTTCTGTTTTCTGGCGGTATTCTTCCGCTTCTTTCAGAGCATCCTGCCTTGACTTAACCAACTGCTGAGCTAATTGACTGTCTTTCTCGGCTTCTATACGGCGCTGTTGGGCGGTGGCAATGACGTCTTCAAAGCGTACGCTTTCGCCGGACAGAAGGCTTTGAGCATCGTTGATAATGGAAGTGGGTAAGCCAAGACGCTTGGCAATTTCAAAGGCGTTGGATTTTCCAGGCAGACCAATGAGTAGTCTATAGGTCGGGCGAAGGGTTGCTAAGTCAAATTCCACACTGGCGTTTTCAATGCCGGGCGTGGTTAAGGCATAGGCTTTCAATTCGCTATAGTGCGTGGTGGCAATAGTGCGTATATTGCGTCGCTTTAAGCGGGCAAGGATGGCCTGCGCCAAGGCTGCGCCTTCGGTTGGGTCGGTACCTGCGCCCAGCTCGTCAAAAAGGACGAGCGAATCATCTTCCACCTCATCTAAGATGCGCACAATATTGGTCATGTGCGAAGAAAAGGTGGATAGGGACTGCTCTATAGACTGTTCATCGCCAATATCGGCAAACACTTCGCCAAAGACAGACAGCTCCGTGCCCGAAAGTCCCGGCACTTGCAAACCGGCCTGCGCCATGAGTGTAATAAGTCCTGCTGTTTTTAACGCCACGGTTTTACCACCCGTATTTGGGCCTGTAATAACTAAAGAGGTAAACGAATCGCCCAGCACCATGTCGCAGGGGACGGCGGTAGCGGGGTCAAGTAGTGGGTGCTTAACGCCTACTAAGCGAAAATACTTCCGGTTATTCATCAGCGGGCGAATGGCGTTCATTTCGGAAGCAAGCCGCCCTTTGGCAAAGATAAAATCAAGCTGTGACAGTATCTCGACATTTAGCGCAATTGTTGGCGCAACGTCTGCTATCTGCGATGAAAAAGCAGCTAAAATACGTTCAACTTCCTGTTTTTCTTTGGCTTTCCATTGTTTTAAGTCGTTACCAAGTTCCACAAGGGCCATGGGCTCAATAAAGAGGGTGGCGCCGCTTGAAGACTGATCGTGCACCAAGCCCGGCACCATTTGTCGAAACTCCTGCCGAACAGGGATGACGTATCGTCCGTTTCGTATGGTTACGATGGGTTCCTGCAGATATTTTGAAAAGCTGGGTTGACGAATCAGGCTGGATAATTTGTCTTTGACCCGTTCGTTGATAATGCGCAACTGACGGCGAATGTACATTAGGTCGCTTGAGGCGCTGTCCGCAAGCTCTTCCTCATTTAGAATAGATTCCGTCAGGTCTTTTTCAAGGCTGCGCAAGGGTTGAGCGCCTGCCGCAATAGCGGCGAGCGTTTGCGTATGTTCATTGTCGCTCACAAGGGCGCTGCGGCAAGAACGGGTCACACGCAGCGTTTCCGCTATTTCAAGCAGGGACCTTAAAGAAAGCACAGCCCCCTTCTGGGCGCTGATAAGGTATGGCCGCACGTCTGAAAAGTAAGTGACGGGGCTTTTTCCTTGGAGGCTTAACACATACAAGGCTTCTTCCGTTTCCTGCTGGGCGGACTGTACCGCCTTGAGCGATTGAAAAGGAATGAGCGTTAAACAAAGCTCCTTACCTGCCGGTGTGATGGCAAGGTCAGAAAGCCGCCGAGTGATTTTGTTAAATTCCAGTATTTTTAAAGATTTTTCATTCATATAGACCTCACAGAACGCCCAATTCATAGCAACCAAGGGCTTGGGATTTTTCATCAGCCCCCTGCAAAATGCGCTGATATTTTTGCAAAATGGATAAAATTTCTTTTTTCCCTTCAATCGTGTGCACGATGAGCCATTGATATGCCCGGCTTGCTTGCGAACCGATATCAAGGGGCTGGTCGTTTAGTAGTAGATTAACGCAACCCTCCAGGCCTCGGTACGGATAGAGGGGATAGGCTCGGTTGCTCTCATCTATCAGGCTGTGACCGATGGTCCCCTCGCCTCGCTGGCACAAGCTGCAGTTGACGCGACCTTGTTGAAGTCCACGTTTCACCCGCTCAGGACAGTGACTTAACACCATCAAAGGCGTACGGCCATAGACTTGCAGTGTTAGGGGGAGTACATCCCGATCAAGCGCTTCCATTTCAGCCAAGGAACACTCAATGGGCAGCATGGCTTCCATGATATTTTGCTCATCAAGCAGCTTGAGGGTTTGATTGTTCCATAGGTAGATGTCTTGCCCGGAGATTTTTCTTAATACGTTCATGCCTAATTGGTCTGGGCTAGCAAGTACGCAGGCGATGTTTTGTTTGTTTATTAGCGTTTCAAGCCGGTTTAGCAACTCATCGTTTGCCTTCGGTGGAAGAACAAGGGCATCTTGTGTACGTAACTGACCAACCTCCTCTTTTAAGGTAGGGGAAGCATAGTCTTTAGGAGCATAGAAAAAGCGAACGCCGGCTTTGTGGCATGGTTTCAGCAAGCTTAAGTCATGGGACTGGAGGGTCAGAGGAATAAAGGGCGGTTTTGCAACAGCACGTTTTTGAACGGTGTAGAAATTATTTGCCACCGACCGCTTATAGGAAGCAACTTTCTCTTGAAGCCATCCCCCCATAGCAGTGCGTCTAAGCGCATTTATCGAAGAAACTGGGATAAAGGCGGGCTGTGGTGATTCAAAAGTAAAATAGCCAATTTCTATCGGGAAATCTCCCGATTTTCGCACGCTGCTTTCCGCTTTTTCTCTGGTGAGGGGAGCGTTTTTGGCATGAAGCGCTATATCGCCTTCGGCTTCAAAAAACGTTTCATCGTCAAAAAGCCTAAAATGCATGTTTTGTTCCGGCACAAGGGAAAGACTCGCATCAACCGTAAATGCGGGCAGGGGCTGTTCGTAGCTTTGGCGCAGACGGCTTAATAGCTTGGCGTCGTCCAGCCGGTAAATAGTATCTCCTGCCCTACAGGGGCCATGCATGCGCAGGGTGGCGACTGAACCTTGAGATAGTTGCTTGCCGGAATAAATCATCATATGCCGGTGCTGTCCCCGCGCTTCAAGGCCATCCTGATCGTTCAAATCCTTACTCAGGAGAACGTCTGTCAGGTAGACGTTCCGCTGCTTCGTGCTTTTGATTACCCGACCGATGGGGATACCCTCATGGGAAACATGCCAAGGGTGAATGATAGCCGCATCTTCACCGCCCAAAAGATAGCCTTGGCTAAAGCCGCCTCGATTGAAAATCTGCTTAAGATCTTCTTCGGCTTGCTTTTTTTGAGCGGAGTCAAGGCTATTATCCAATTGCCTTCGGTAAGCGTCTGTCACACAGGAAACATATTCGGGGCGCTTGAGCCGGCCTTCAATCTTTAGCGATGAGATGCCGGCTTCTTTTATGGTTTCAAGCGTATTAAAACAGTTGATGTCCTTTGTAGACAGCCATGCGGCGTTTTCACCCTTATAGGTGTATTGTTCCCTACACGCTTGGGCGCATCGCCCTCTGTTGCCGCTGCGTCCGCCTCGCATAGAAGATAAAGTGCACAGTCCGCTAACGCTTACACATAGGGCGCCATGCACAAAAACTTCGGTTTTGATGCCTTGTTTTTCTGCTTTTTGAATGGTTTCCAAGTCGGTTTCCCGTGCAAAAACTACCCGATCGATGCCAAGCTGTTTTGTGTGCAGCGCTCCTCTTAGAGTACTGATGGCCATTTGTGTGGAAGCGTATACCGGCAAGTGCGGTAAATGTTGCTTGATTAAACGCAAAGCGCCCAAGTCCTGTACGATGACCGAATCGACTTTGAGGGCATCAAGCGTTTTTACTAAAGACAAAAAATCGCTTAGTTCACTTTGCTTTAACAGCGTGTTCACTGTCACGTAGATTTTCTTTTGGTAAAGGTGGCACAGACGAACGGCTTCTTTTAGCTTCTCTATGTCAAAGCTGGCGTTTATCCGTGCGCCAAAGGCGGCGGCGCCCAAATACACTGCATCCGCACCGGTATGAATGGCAGCAGCGAGCGCCTGAAGGTTACCGGCAGGTGCAAGTAGTTCAGGGGTTTTGCTCAAGTTGTTTTTTCCTTATCCTGTCCACTTCGTTTTTTAGGACGACATTTTCTTCCGCAAGCTGCAGGGCTACCACCAATGCAAGGGCGGTGGATGTCAACCCTGAAGAACCGCTTGAAAGCTCACTCAGCCGATTGTTCACAATGGTCGCCACCTTCAACACGTGTTCTTCGGTATCGGAAGACAGGATTTCCAGCCGCTGGCCTAATAGGGTCAGGGTATAGGCTTTCTTTTCACTCATTTTGGCAGTTTTTCAAAGGGATATTCAGTACCCGAAGGCACCTCCACCCTGATGGAGGCGATCTTTTGCTCCTGTAAAGGGCGGTCGCTACGGTCAGTGGGGGTGGATACGATTCTATCGGCAGCCTCCATGCCGCTGAGTACTTTGCCAAAGGCGGCATACTGGCCATCCAAGTGCGGGGAATCACTGGTCATAATAAAAAACTGTGAACCGGCGGAGTCTTTCATCATGGATCTGGCCATAGACAGCACACCGTAGGTATGTTTTAAGGGGTTATCAATACCGTTTGCCTTAAATTCACCCTTGATGGAATAGCCTGGACCGCCCATGCCGCTGCCGTTGGGACAGCCGCCTTGAATCATGAAGCCAGGAATGCAGCGATGGAAAATCAGGCCATCGTAAAAACCGCTGTTCGCAAGTAAAATAAAGTTTCCGACAGATTGAGGCGCGATTTCCGGGTACAATTCGCCGGTCATTATGTTACCGTTTTCAAGGGTAATCGTGAAGATGGGGTTCATAAATGCCTCCTAAAATTCATAAAAGAGTAGTGTCTTTTTTATTATACCACACCTTTGGGTGGTGAGGATAACTATTAAATGAAACAATTGTGACAAATTATAACAAAATAGCTTGTATTATTTAGCACTTTCATGTATAATCGTAATGAAATACTGCAAAAGGAAAGGGTGGCTGGCCTTGGCAACAAAGATTTTATTAGTTGATGACGAACCAATCATCATTAAGGGACTTAAATATACCTTAGAACAAGACGGTTACGAAACCATTGTCGCCTATGACGGAGAAGAGGCGCTGGAAGCTTTCAAGCGTCACCAGGTCGACTTAATTTTGCTGGACGTTATGCTGCCTAAGATAGATGGCATTACTGTTTGCCAGCGTATCAGGGAGCAATCAAATGTTCCCATTATTATGCTTACTGCCAAGGGCGAAGATATGGATAAAATCCTTGGCCTTGAGTACGGGGCTGATGATTATATGACCAAACCCTTTAATATTTTGGAAGTCAAAACCCGCATCAAGACCATTTTGCGCCGGGCGCAACAATATGCCCCGCAGGAAGATGCCAACATCTATCGGGTGCGGGATTTGGAAGTAAATGTCATCAACCGCTCGGTTATTTTATCTGGCGAGGATGTGCGCCTGACGGCCAAGGAATTTGATCTCTTGCAGCTATTCTTAGGCCATCGCGGCCGTGTGTTTACCCGCGAAGAAATACTTGATGCTGTTTGGCGAAACGACTATACAGGCGATGCCCGTACGGTAGACGTACATATTCGTCGCTTGCGTGAAAAGATTGAACGCAGTCCCAACCAACCGGAGTTTATTTTTACCAAGTGGGGTGTTGGTTATTATTTTACCGACCGTGACGATTAAAAAGCCCCGAAGCATTGGCTTTCGTATGGTCATGGCGTTCCTGCTTATTATCGGACTGTCCTTTTTACTGATGGCGGGTACCCTGACCAATATGCTAAGCAATTACCTGTTTCGGGAACGCATACGTCAAGACCGGGCTGGGCTTGAAAAGTGGGCTGTGCAAACAGCCTCTTCTTTGTATACAGCAAACAGTATCCAAATGAATGCGTCAGTCCTACAAGCCTCGGGCGAGCTTGGTGGAAGGCTGTTGCTGCTGGACGCAGACGGAAAAATACATATGGATTCCTTTGGCCTCTTAAACGGCACACGTCTGAGCGTACCCGAAGTCGTATCTATTCTGGTTGGAGGCAAGCAGGTAGATTACGGCGTTCACGAAGAATCAGGTGAGCTTGTATCCGATACCGGCAAGGTGTTTAATCGGGGGTCTAATCAAAACTGGACCAGCCTTTCGTCGGCCGGTATCGTTTTTGAGTCTGAGGTTATCGGTGTTTTGGTATTACTGTCTTCTGTTAGTGAAATGATGAACAGCCTCTATACCCTCCAAACCCGCATGACCATCATTTTTGTTCTGGTTGCGACCGCTGCTATTATCAGCGGGATGGTTTTTTCCGGCATATTAACAAGACCGATTGGTGTCCTTACCAAGGGTATCCAGCGCATGGGGCGGGGCGATTTTTCCGCCAGGGTGCCGGAAACCGGCTCGGGCGAAATAAAGCAGATGGCACAAGCCTTTAATTCCATGAGCGGCAAGCTTGAATCCATGGATAAAACACGCAACCAGTTTGTTTCTGATGCAAGTCACGAGTTAAAAACACCGCTGGCCACCATGAAGATCATGATCGAATCGCTTATTTATCAGCCGGACATGGAGGAAGGGCTACGGACGGAATTTTTAAGCGACGTGAATAAGGAAATCGATAGGCTTTCGGCCATTGTTGGAGATCTACTTACCTTGGTACGGGCGGACGGAAAGAGCGTCAAGCTTGATAGAAGCCGAATGTTCCTTTCGGACGTTGTGGAGGATGCGGCGCATAGGCTTAGGATGCTGGCAGACAAAAAGAGCCAGACCCTGAACCTTGAGCTACATGAAATGGGCGAAATCTATGCCGACAAGGCCCGCATTGACCAAGTTGTATATAACTTAATGGAAAATGCCGTGAAGTATACCCAGGAAGGCGGCACTATCACAGTCACCCTAACCAAACAGGGGAGGGAAGCTCAATTAACTATTGAAGATAACGGCCCCGGCATTCCGGAAGATAACCTAACCCACGTGTTTGAACGTTTCTACCGGGTGGATAAGGCAAGGGGCAGGGAATCAGGGGGCACCGGCCTTGGCCTTGCCATCGCCCAGCAGATGATTAACCTGCATTCAGGCACCATTCAGGTGGAAAGTGAAGAAGGCAAGGGTACCAAGTTTATCGTGCTATTGCCGCTAAACAAGGGATAGTTTCTCACCACGGTATGGATGAATCGATTTTATATGGATGAAATGGGTGTTTTCTAAAAAACAGAAAAATGCTGGGATCCTTATTAATCAAGCGTTTTCAATAGTGCGTGTGTCAATACAGGACTCTGTAGAATTGTTTTGTAAAAAAGATGCGATAATGATATACTGGTACCTGAAAAAGTTATTGTTAAAACACTATCATTATAATTTAGTAAACGTTGGAGGAAAACATGTTTGATTACAAAGGAAGAGTAGTATTGGTTACCGGAGCGTCGTCCGGTCTGGGAGTTCAAATGGCCCACGGTTTTGCAAAACAGGGGGCGGATATTGCTATCACAGCAAGACGCTTAAATAAGCTGGAGGCCGTAGCAGAAGAAATTAGGAAATATGGTGTCAAAGTCCTGCCTGTTCAGTGTGATGTTACCGATACGGAACAAGTAAATGCTACTGTGGAAAAAGTCATATCCGAGTTCGGCAAGATTGATGTTCTTGTAAACAATGCAGGCAGCAGCAAGGATGCGCCAATAACGGAAATGACGGATGAAGAGTGGAATTTTACCGTCGATACCGACTTGTCTTCCGTCTTCAAGATGACTCGTGCTGTTGCCAGAAAAATGGTAGAGAAAAACTACGGAAGAATTATCAATATTGCTTCCATGTACGGTCTTTTAGGGACAAATCAGGGTTGTGCTTATCATGCATCTAAGGCCGGAGTCATAAACTTTACCCGGGCGGTATCCGCAGAGTTGGCGCCAAAGGGAATCACGGTGAATACAATTTGTCCGGGCTACTTCACAACGGAGCTGACCGCTGAGTTATTCGGAACGGACGAATTCAAACAATATATGGGCCTTACAGTACCGATGCAGAGAGCAGGTCAGGAAGGAGAACTGAACGCCGGCGCAATATTCCTGGGTTCTGAAGCAGCATCTTATGTGACAGGCGTGGTTCTTCCCATCGATGGCGGCTGGAGCAGTGCAAAATGAAGGAAAATCAAAACCACCGGCCAAGCCGGTGGTTTTGATTTTGGTCGAGGTGACAGGATTTGAACCTGCGACCTTTTGGTCCCGAACCAAACGCGCTACCAAACTGCGCTACACCTCGTGGAGCCAATAAAGGGACTCGAACCCTTGACCTACGGTTTACGAAACCGTTGCTCTACCAACTGAGCTATATTGGCATGCTGAAATCAGCTAAGAGAATATAGCATGAGTTGTATGGATTGTCAAGCCTTTGCGGTTTTGTAAAGGCGGCTACAGTGATGATTTTTTTGGTTATTAAATAAAGATTAAAATTGTGTACAAAATGAAAACAAAAAACTATTGACAGGTGGCATAAAATACTATATATTGTACTTCCACGAAATAATGGATACAACATTTAGTAGCGAAAGGATGAGGATTTAGTGTGCGAATCGGTGGCTTACAAAAGCTCACTTTGCTTGATTTTCCGGGCCGTGTTGCTTCTACGGTGTTCCTGTGTGGGTGCAACTTGCGGTGTCCTTTTTGCCACAACGCAAGTCTAATTTTACCCGAAAGATTTCCGGAGGGTGTAGAAGAAAAAGAGCTGCTTGATTTTTTACAAAAGCGTGCAGGCGTTTTGGATGGGGTTTGTATAACAGGCGGCGAGCCGCTACTATACGAAGAAGCGCTTGGTTTAATGGAAAAAATCAAAGGTCTTGGTTATTTGGTAAAGCTTGACACCAACGGTTTTTTTCCAAAGAGGTTGCGGCTTGCCGTTGAAAAAGGTCTAGTTGACTATGTGGCCATGGACTACAAGCACACCCAAGAAGGCTATCCCAAGGTTACGGGGCTTCAAAAGGTGGATATGGATGCGGTCAACGAGTCCATTGACTTTTTACTCAAAGGCAACTGCGATTACGAACTACGCACCACCGTGGTAAAGCCCCTGCATACGGTGCAAGACTTAGAGCAAATGGCAAAACGCCTACAGGGAGCTAAACGTTACTTTTTACAGCAGTTCGTGGCTTCGGACGATGTAATCCAAGCTGGCTTTGAAGCCTACAGTCCGCAAGAAATGCAAGAAATGCTAACAATTGTTAAACAATATGTGCCTGCGGCGCAGCTGCGTGGCGTTTAATAAGGAGGA
>DUQF01000002.1 GCA_012837965.1 Clostridiales bacterium
CCATGCCTTTGAGCAAAGCTAAGAAGGGATTGCCTGTACTTCATGTCTTGAGTTATACTGCTCATGGAGAAAGAGTTCCTTTCGAATTATTTGTTTAGCAACAACATTCTATCATGAGAACTCTTTCTCTTTCCTTTTTCCTCCTAAACTTCTACTCAGTGTCCAAGATGTATGGTACTCCTACACGCAGAGGGCGCGAAGCTTTTGTTTTTCTATTGACTTGCGCCTCGTTTTAGCCCTATAATCGTTTTAGATTTAGAGGTTTGAAAGTTTATTCAAGTATGTATGCTTTAAGCAGATGCTCCTCGTATGAAGCCTATGAAGCTTTCGTATTCAGATTTTTCAGAACAAAAAACGCGAAAAAACCACATTGAACTATGCAAAGAAAAGCCTGAAGCTGAGCGAAAAGCACCGTGGCAGGTTATACTATATTGCCTTTAAAATAGCCTTTTCTCACGCATCTTTTCCTCTTTGGCTGTGCCTGATTCAGTCGGAATAGGATCCACTATACCTGCTTCATCAGGCTTTGCCAAACAGAAAAATCCGCTGCGATAAAGAGGCTATTCCAAAAGTAACATAGCATTAGAGATCAATTCCGTTATTTCCATCACCAACCATGAGGAGCTGTCTACCGCCTACACACCCGGCGTTGCTCGCTCTACCGCCGCGCTCACAAAAACAAGGCCGATGCTTGCCGCCACACCATCAAGGCACGCGCGGTTGTTGTCGTTTCAGATGGAACGGCTTTTCTTTTAGGAGGTCTATGCAAAGTCTGCAATTGGCGCTCAACGCCGTTGTCCCCATTCTCATATATCTTTTAATGGGGAGGGGGCTGAAAAGGTTTAATAAAATCAGCGAAACCACACGGTCGGAATTAAATAAAAACATCTATGTTTTTTGTCTGCCGACGGTGTTGTTTTCCAACATTTATCATGCCAAGGAATTAGACAGAAGCCTTGTTCCCTACGTGCTGTTGCTGGCCTGTCTGACGATCCTGGCCCTTCTTTTGTGTCTTTTTTTACTTTCCCGAAAGTTCAAGGATAAAGCCAAATACACGACCATGACCCAGGGCATTTTTCGGGGCAATTCGCTTCTGTTCGCTGTGCCCATTAGCTTATCGGTAGTGGGCGAAGAGGGAGCCTCGCTTGCTTCAGTCGCCTTAGCTTTCTTGGTACCCCTTAACACAATGTGCGCCACCATTTTTATGCAGATCATCAATTTGGGGCAAGTAGATAAGAAAAAGCTGGTGCTTGATGTGCTCAAAAATCCGCTGATCATAGGCGCCCTGTGCGCTTTTTTTCTGAAATTTGCCGGCCTTAAGTTGCCCAATGCCGTCACCGGCGTGATAAAGAGCATCGCTTCCCTGACCATGCCCCTTTCCCTTGTTGTGCTGGGCGCCGGCCTTACTTTTACCGATACCAAGAAGTATAAAACGGAGCTGTTTGTCGTGTGTCTTGGAAAATTGGTGCTTGTGCCGCTGATGTTTTTTCTCGCGACCAAACTTTTTGGCTTTGGCCGTATGCATAGCACCGTTGCCCTGATTATCGCGGCTGTGCCTTCCGTGGTATCCAGCTATCAATACGCTGTGTATCTCAAGGGAGATGGGCCTTTGGCGGCTCAAATGGTGGCTACGACCAGTGTGTTTTCTATCGTAACGATTTTTTTCTGGATGTATTTTTTAAGCCTGCTCGGACTGGTAGGGGGATGATTTTTCCTGCGACTGGCCAAAACTTGCTGTTGGCTTTTGTTTTCGATGAAAATTCGCTATTTTGTATTTACTGAGCTATAAGTAAAAGACTTGTAGCTCAATATGCATGGTACTCTACACAGCAGAGGGCGCGAAGCTTTTGTTTTTCTATTGACTTGCGCCTCATTTTAGCCCTATAATAGTTTTAGATTTAGAGGTTTGAAAAATTATTCAAACATGTATGCTTTAAGCTGATGCTACCTGCATGAAGCCTGCATATTAAATTTTTCAGCCACAGACAATACAATAGAAGGAGGAAACTACATTGGATTATGCAAAGAAAAGCCTGGAGCTGAGCGAAAAGCACCGTGGCAAGTTGGAGGTCAATCCCGTTATTTCCATTACCAACCGTGAGGAGCTGTCCACCGCTTACACACCCGGCGTTGCCGAGCCTTGCCGCCAGATTCACAAAAACAAGGCCGATGCTTACCGCTACACCATCAAGGCACGCACGGTTGCGGTCGTTTCAGACGGTACGGCCGTTTTAGGTCTTGGCGATATTGGGCCTGAGGCTGCCATGCCTGTCATGGAAGGCAAGTGCTGCCTGTTCAAGGCTTTTGGCGGCGTTGACGCCTTCCCTATCTGCCTTGACACCAAAGACACCGAAGAAATTATTAAAACCATTAAATACCTTGCCCCCACCTTTGGCGGCATCAACTTGGAAGACATTGCCGCTCCCCGCTGCTTCGAAATCGAAAAGCGTCTACAGGAAGAGTTGGATATTCCCGTTTTCCACGATGACCAGCACGGCACAGCCATTGTCGTCGCGGCGGCTATGATCAACGCCCTGAAGGTCGTTAAGAAAAAGTGGGAGGATATTGAAATCGTCATCAACGGCGCGGGCGCCGCAGGCATATCTATTGCGCAACTTCTGCTTCGGTTTAAGCCCAAGAACATTATTTTAGTGAACTCACAGGGCGCCCTTGTGGAAGGTATGGAGTGGATGAACCCCGCACAGGCGGAGATGGTAAAGGTTACCAACCATAACAAGGAAAAGGGCAAACTGGAAACCGTTATCAAGGGGAAAGACGTCTTTATCGGCGTATCCGTTCCCGGTGTGCTAAGCGCCCAGATGGTATCTACCATGGCCGAAAAAGCCATTGTCTTTGCCATGGCCAACCCCATCCCTGAAATCATGCCCGAGGAGGCCAAGAAAGGCGGCGCCGCCGTTATCGCGACCGGCCGCTCCGACTATCCCAATCAGGTGAACAATGTCTTGGTGTTTCCCGGCATCTTTAAGGGCGCCTTGCAGGTACAGGCTACCGCCATCACCGAGGAAATGAAACTGGGCGCGGCCCGTGCCATTGCTGCCCTCATTGATGAAAGCGAGCTTGGCCCCGAAAACATTATTCCCGATCCTTTTGATATGAGAGTGCCCGACGCCGTCGCGAATGAGGTGGCTTCTGTCGCGGAAAAGCTGGGCATTGCCCGTGCTCCCCGTAAATAAAACGTATGACCCTTTGAGGGAAGCGACTGTTTGTACCCGACAGCAAAGGCTATGGAGCCTTAGTCCGGTTGCGTTCCTGTTGATCGGCAGCTTGATGATATCCACCTTGGGTGACCCGCTCTGAACAATTGATGCCCTGTCCACCCCAAAGCGGGCAGGGCTTTTCTTTTAGGAGGTCTATGCAAAGTCTACAATTAGCAATTAATGCCGTTGCCCCCATTCTCATGTATCTTTTGATGGGAAGGGGGCTAAAAAGGTTTAATAAAATCAGCGAAACCACACGGTCGGAATTAAACAAAATCATCTATGCTTTTTGTCTGCCGACGGTGTTGTTTTCCAACATTTATCATGCCAAGGGATTGGACAGAAGCCTTGCTCCCTATGTGCTGTTGTTGTGCAGCCTGTCAATCTTGTCCATTCTTTTGAGCCTTTTGATTTTGTCCCGAAAAATTAAGGACAGGGCCAAACTTACCACCATGACCCAAGGCATTTTCAGGGGCAATTCGATTCTGTTTGCCGTGCCTGTTTGCCTGTCGGTGTTGGGCGAAGAGGGTGCCGCGCTTGCCTCGGTCGCGGTAGCTTTTTTGGTACCCCTTTACACAATGAGCGCCACTATTTTCATGCAAACCATTAACTTGGGTCAGGTGGATAAAAAAAAATTAGCGCTTGATGTGCTCAAAAATCCGCTGATTGTTGGCGCTTTGTGCGCTTTTTTTCTTAGATTTATCGGCCTTAAGTTACCCAATGCTGTTACCGGCGTAATAAAAAGCATCGCCTCCCTGACCATGCCCCTTGCCCTTGTTGTGCTGGGCGCCGGCCTTACCTTTACCGATACCAAGAAGTATAAAAAAGAGCTGTTTGTCGTGTGTCTTGGAAAATTGGTGCTTTTGCCGCTGATGTTTTTTCTTGTAACCAAGCTCTTTGGCTTTGGGCGTATGCATAGCACCGTTGCCCTCATTATCGCGGCCGTGCCCACCGCCGTGTCCAGCTACCAGTTTGCCGTGTACTTAAAGGGCGATGGCCCTTTGGCGGCGCAAATCGTGGCGGCGACCAGCGTGTTTTCCATCGTAACGATATTTCTTTGGATGTATTTTTTAAGCTTGTTTGGACTGATTGGAGGTTGATTTTTCCTGCGATAGCCCGAGTCATACCAAAGGAAGCCCGGAAAGCAGCGAATAATTTGATTAAATCAAAAAAATAATAGCGCCGCCAGATGTTTTTCGGCGGCGCTTTGTTGTTGGGTTATATTTCTTACACGCTTAGTTTCTTTTCCATAAGCGTTGCGGTTACCAAGTAGTTAATTAGAGAGAAAATGAGCATCAGCCCTGCTTGCCAGAGGAATCTTTGCATGGCCACAAAGTGCTCGGGCGACGCGATCCATTCGCTCAGCTTTGACTGAACAATGCTTAGCAAGATAAACAGCACAAAGGCGGCAGCCAAGTTCCATTTTCTTCCCGCGAACAGCGCCGTTGATACCACCGACGCCAAGAAAGCAATGGAGAGGTTGGCAATCCATCCGGAAACGATGCCAAAGGCCAGCGCTAAAAAAGTGGATACATTCATTGTGAGTTTTGGGTCAATCATGATAATGATTTGATTGACCATACTGGTAACGATTTTTACGGTGTTGAAGTGCGCGTTGGCAAGCTCTAAATTTAAAACCCCCAAGGCAAAAAACACGCCCGCCAGCAGCATAAGGGATAGCCCGTTTTCCAACATTTTGGCGCCCAAGATTTTATAAGAGGAATGTGGTGTCATGTACAGCATATAACCCTGTTTGGTGTTCATGTCCCGGTGCAGAACCAGTACGCTTTGAATGCCGGCGTAGCTAAGCCCGCCGATGGCTAAAAGGACCAGAATCACAATGGATGTGCCCAGTACCTGGGTGTTTTTAAGCGCCAGCCCGATTAAAAAGGCAAGCTGTGCCAGCATTGTTGCTCCTAAGATAGCCACCTTGGCAAAGATGGTCTTGCGCAGTTCGTATTTTAGCAAAGCCATCATAGGGCCACCTCCTGATGCGCGGCGCCATAGATTTGCCGGTATTTATCGGCCATGGAAAGGCCGGTTTCCCGGCGCATGGTTTTCAAGTCCACGCAGTCAACCGCCTTGCCGTCTTTCATGTAAATGGCGCTGTTCGCGATGTCTTCCATTTCTTCCACCATGTGACTGGACAGGAGCAGCAGCTTGTCCCTCCCCGCCGCTTGCATGACCAAATTTTTGATTTGGTCCCTTGCCAACAAATCGATGCCGTTGAAAGGCTCGTCCAGCATGTGGATTTGGGCGTTTCGCGCCAGGGTGATGGCCACCTTGCTTTTGGCGGTCATGCCCGATGAGAGGGTTTTGACCTTCATTTTCACGTCTAATTCCAAATCGATTAGCATACGCTCATAATCAAGATAAGAAAAATCTTCAAAGAAATCTTGGTAGTACTTGCCCGCGTCGCTTAAAGTCATCCACTGGTAAAAATAGCCTTCGGTGGGCATGTAAGCCACCATGGAACGGGTACTGACCGAAACGGGCGCTCCGTCCACATAAATAGAGCCGCTGGTCGGCTTAACCAAACCGGCGGCCATTTTCATGAAAGTGGTTTTGCCCGAGCCGTTGGGGCCAAGCATGGCGTACACACGCCCGTTTTGCAGTTGCAGGTGGTCAATGTCCACCGCCCGCTTGCCAAGGTAAGCCTTGACAAGTTTATTTGCTTCAATCACCCTTAGGTGCCTCCTTTTCTATCGGCATGTATCAGACGGTGGACTGCCAAAAGACAGACACCCATCATATAGTGTAGGGGAAGGTTTGTAAAAAGTTCTATCGTTTTATGTAAAACAAAAATGAATTTTTACACGTGCTTTTGTTTGAAGTGCTTGCTTAATCTATCCCTTGCTCCTTGCGCAAAGGCAAAGAGGCCGCCGCCAAGGAAAAAGGCGAACAGGTAGGTTAGCATAAACACGGCAAAAGAAGCGTTGCGGTCGATGGTATCAAATACCGGCAGGCTTGATATAAAATAGGGACTGATATAGAACATATCAAAAGTCTGACCGTTCAGCCGCCCGGCATTATAAACCACTATGTTTAACAGCTGAGCAATGCCCACAAAAATAAAAAACACCTTGTAGCCGCCCAGAAAATCCTGCCGGGCATCTACCCGATTGCTTTCAAGCAGCCAAACGGATACAAACAGGGCGCCAATGTGCAAAAAGCTGGTGTGCACGTTGATAAGAATCTCATTGGTAAAAACAGAATTGGGAACCAGGGCCACCATAATGGAAGCGATAGAGGTAAAATAGGCAAGATAAGCTCTAAGGTATGAACGCAGCCTGGATGACTTGACAAAGCTGTACAGTACGCACACATAGGCAGGTGTTGTGCATATTTGGAAGGGCGCGGAATACCACTGGTAACCAAAAACGAGGCCTCCCGCCTCCGTAAATGTAAACGACCAGGAAAATTGTTTGAGGGTTTCTAAAATAAGCGCCGTCCAGCCGTAGATGGTAAAGACACGCTCGGTCACTTTTTCGCCTTTGAGGCGCTTTAACGCCCACGCAAGCAATACGGCGGCAACCAACCAACTTATATGAAAGATACCCCAAGGCTCCGGCCTTGTCATCTCTGTTTTCAACAGTTTAATGAATGAAACCAACAACTTTCTTCCTTTCACACTCAACAAATGTGTCCCCTAACCGGCACGCATCTATATCATACCCACTTTTCTTTGGAAAGTACAGGCTAATTTGGTATAATAAACGGAACAACCATAAGGAGGTTCAGATGATTTACTATTTTTCCGGCACAGGCAACAGCCGCCGCGTTGCGAACACCTTGGCAGAGGCGCTTTCGGTAGAAGCGGTAGACGTTGGGCAGCTGATTAAAAACGGGGAAAGCCATGACGCTTCGCTTTATTCTGGGCCTTATGTGTTTGTGTCGCCCACCTATGCTTGGCGTATCCCCCGCCTGTTTGAAAAGTGGATTAAAGAAACGCCGTGGAGCCTTGGGCAGAAGGCCTATTTTGTGATGACCTGCGGCGATGATATCGGGGCGGCGGGGCAATATTTGGCAAAGCTATGCCAAGACATTGGCCTTGAATTTTATGGCGTTAGCCCTGTTGTAATGCCTGAAAACTACTTGGCCGTTTTTCCGGTGCCCGATCAAAAGCTTTCCGACGCTTTGGTGAGAAAGGGCGTTAAGAAAGCCAAGCATTTGGCCGATATTATCAAAGGCGGGCATCCCATTTTAATGACGGGCTACTCCAAAATGGATAGGTTCAAAAGCGGCATTGTTAATGCCTGCTTTTACCCGCTGATTGTGGGCGACCTGTTTTTCAGGTCAGGCAATGACTGCAATTCCTGCGGCACCTGTGAAAGGGTGTGCGTGCTGAATAACATCAGCCTTGAAAACGGGCGTCCCAAGTGGCACCATAACTGCACCCACTGCATGGCCTGCATCGCAAGGTGCCCCCAGCAGTGCATTGAGTATGGCCTTTTGAGTAAAGGAAAAAGGCGGCACTATCTTGATTGAGTGCGGAAAGGCCAAAAGGGCGAAGGATCTTATCTTTCGGTCGGCGACCATGGACGATTTTGCGGCAGTAAAAGAGCTCTATGGCGCCGTTGTTCAACACATGCGCCAAAACGGCCTTTTTATTTGGAACGAACACTACCCGGTAGAAGTTTTGCGTGAGGATATCCAAAAGGGGCGGCTTTATCTCCTGTGTGAGGGAAAAACGCCCCTTTGCGCTTGCGCCATTTTTCCTGTGCGAACGCCTTTTGAGGGCGTTATCTGGGAAGATAATCCCGCCCTGTATATGTGGCGGCTGGCCGTGCACCCTGCACATCTGCGCAAAAGCCTTGGAAAAACCATGGTGAAACACCTAAAAAACTTAACCAAGAAGCAGGGGTATCCCCTCCTGCGCCTGCTGGTTGTGGACTGTAACCAACCCGCCCACGCCTTTTACCAAAACCTTGGCTTCACAAAAAAAGAAGGCAGCTATCAAGACATAGTGAACGGCAAACTGCTTATTGAATATGGGTATGAGTACAGGGTGCAGGAAGAATGAAAGGTCAGCTGACTTTTGGCAAACGCCCTTGATACGATAATCGCCCGAAGTCTTTGTTTCGGGCGATTGCTGTCATATGCTTTCTTTGATAACTTTGACAAAGTCTTTCAACCGTGCTCGGTCTTCTGCTTTTAGGCTCAAAATATCGGCCTGCCTTTCTTTGAGGGTGGCGGCGATACCAAGGCCCTCTCCGCCAAGCACCTCCATGCCGCCATAAAGAAGCAGGTTTTTTAACAGTGGGCGCACAAAACCGGTGGCCGACTTGCCCGAAACGCCGGCAATGGCCGCCGATTTCCCTTTCATGCCCGTGCCCAAGTCATAGCGGTTCTTGATAAGGGGGCGGCTGAGCGATTGTTTTCGCAAGGAACCGCAAACGGTTAAGATGGTTTTCATTAAAATGTTCCTTTCAGCTTGGTTTGGTTAAACTATACCCTATATACTTGCCCTTTAAGCTAAAAGCCGCCCCTATCAAAGGAAGCGGCGATAATTTTGTGGAATTATTGGGAATCCTCAGCCCTGATTTTCATGCGGGTCTACCGGCGGAGCGTCTTGCGGGTTGAATGTCGGCTGTTCCGGCGATTTTACTTGCGGGCTTTCTTGCGCGTTTTCACCAAAGGCCGCCTTGGATAACAGGGCATCAAGCTTTTTGCCCATCGGGATCAGGGTAACGGCCGTATAGCCGCCTGAAATGACCCCGCCCACCACGGGCACGCTGGACGCAAAGCCTTTGATTAGCGCCGATATTAACAGTTTGCTCGACAACTCGCCTGCTGTTTCTGCCCCGGCGATATCAAGGTTTTGCGTTGATCCTGTTTGTCCGTTTCGGGCATCCTGCAGCTTTTGCGCGATACGCTGCGTTATTGCCTCCTCGGCCTTGGATATGCCTGCCATGGCGCCCACATAAACCATGGCCATGTTCACGGCGCTTTGTCTTGGTATCCTGTTTTCCAGCCACCAGTCTTCCTCGCCATACAGGTAGCTTAATTCCTGCGCCATGCGCAGCATAAACACAAAGTATTGCACAAGGTCCACCGGCACAGTCAGGAATTTGGCGATTCTGTCAACCAGGCCCAGGACAAAAGAGCCGCTTGCCGACAGGAGGCTGATGTCTTCCACCAGCTTTTTAGCTCGACGGCTCAACTCTTCCTTGGAAATACCGGCCGCTATCGGCCCTAAGTTGACGATGCGGCTTAATTCTTCCGAACTTTTGCCTTGGAATTGTTCATGCAAAAACAAGGCCCTATGCCGCTTGGCATGGGGGGCTCTAAATAAAAAGCTGACAATTTCGTTTAAAACGTTCTTCTTTTCCGTGTTGCTGCTCATGGATACACCTCCACAAACAGGTTAGCACACAAATGTTAGGGTTATGTTAGCTGCGTGTCAAGGTTTTGTATGATGCCAAGTTCCTTGAAGGCATCCAGCATATTGCCCATAAGCTGGCCGCCGCATTTTTTCAGTTCGCCCATCACGTGTTTTAAGTCTTCTTCATTGGTGTACCAGTCGCCTGGGCGGGGCAGTCCGACACTTTCAACGCCGTAAACCATGAGCCTTACCTTAGGGAACACCAACTGATAGGCCTCCAGGCACCGCCTTGCGTGAGGGTAACGGCAGACGATGATGGCACTGTTCACCGTTTTTCCGATGGACTGTAACAGCTCTTTGGTATATAGGGCGTTTTGGTAGGTATAGGTTGCCCGCTCTTCAGGGCAAATACAGTGTTCGGGTACAGCGTTTTGTACCATAACCTGCTTAAAAAAAGCCGCTTCGGTGGTGTAGGGCGGCGGATATATATCGCCCTTAATGCGGGGACCGGGGAAATAGCCCAGCTTAATAGAATACTTGCCTGAAGGGACAATCAGCGGCGCCAAACCTTCATGGTAAAATTCGGCCGCCTTTTCGGGCAGCTCCACCGACCAGTTGCCGGGAATGAAAATAGCGTCGGCGGGCGACAGCTCATCCCTGATAAAAATAAAGTCTGTAATGTCGTTAATAAAACGTCTCTGGATCATAGCGGATTTACAACCTCCATACCAATTTCAAGGCCACGCCGAAGGGCGTGCCGGCGCGGGTTGCCGCAGCTTGCGTAAAAGCCAAGGTATACCATGTACATAATACCCTTCATCAAACTCGACAATAGGGGCAAGACCCTTGAACTCAAACACGAACCCCTTTTTGGTAATTGATTACTTACAAAGGCGGCAGGACTAAGCCTGCCGCTTGAAAAAACGAAAAAACGAATGGAATCTTATTGTTTGGCGCCACAGTTGGGGCAGAATTTGGCTCCGGCTTCTACGGGATTGCCGCAGCTGGCGCAAAAGCCCGCGGCCTTGGCTTCCTGCTTTTCCCCGCAAACGGGGCAGAATTTGGAGCCTTGGGGGATGGCGGCGCGGCAGGCAACGCAAGCAGCGGTGGCAGCGGCGGGCTTTGCCTCGCTTGAAACGGACTGGCCCAACTGTTCGTTCATCATCTTGCCCATCATCATGGCGCCTGCAAGGCCCGCGCCCATGCCGCCCATGCCGGGGTTAGAGGCGCTTTCACGCAGGGCTTCGGCGGCCTGGTATTTGGCGTACTGGTCAAGGTCGCCGGCAACACCCATGGAAGTGCGCCTGTCCATGGCCTTCTCCACCTCCTGGGGCAGAGAGATATTTTCAATCACAAAGGATTCAAGCTTTAAGCCAAGGGGAGCAATGCGGGGGCTGATGATTTCCTTGGCCTGCTCGGACAGTTCTAAATAGTTAGCCGCCAAATCAAGGGCGGGAATGTTACTTTCTGCCAAGGTATCGGTGAGGCTGGAAACGATCATGCGCTTGACCTGACCTTCAACACCCTCGGTGGTGAAGTAGGCGGCGGTGCCGAACACTTCCTTCAGGAAAGTAACGGGATCCTGTACCCTGAACGAATAGATGCCGAAGGCGCGCAGGCGAATCATGCCAAAGTCCTTGTCACGCATCATGACGGGGTTGGAAGTGCCCCACTTCAGGTCAAGGAACTGGCGGGTGTTGATAAAGTACACCTCGCTCTTGAAAGGGCTGTTAAAGCCGTACTTCCACGACTTAAGGGCCGTGAGCACAGGCAGGTTCTGTGTGGACAGCTCGTAGCGTCCGGGCTGGAATACGTCGGCAATACGGCCTTCGGTAACAAAGATGGCTACCTGGCTTTCACGAACGGTGAGCTGGGCGCCCATCATAATCTCTTTGCCGCCGGTATCAAAGCGGTGCGCCATTTCCTTGTGGTCGGAATCTGTCCACTCGATTACATCGATCAATTGACCTTTAATAAAATTAAAAATGCTCATAGTTACTCCTTTATGTCTGAATTTAATGCCGGTTTATTGCCGGCGATAGCTTATCAGCCGAAGCAGGCTGTCAAACTCTACCTTTTCTTTGAGCGCAAGGTCCAGATCCAAGTAGTCTTTAATGTCCTGGATGGCCATCGGTATATGCTTGTTGACCAAGGCGAGGGTTTCTTCGTTGGTCAGAAGACTGTCCATGCGGGGACAGGCAATCACCCTAATGTGCCGGGGGTTGAGCACACGCACGTCGTAATAGATATCGTCCACAAAGCGCTTGAAAAAGTTGTTGCGAAGGGCGCTTTCCAAGCGTTCCGCGCCGTAGCGCCATGTGTCTTCCATATAAATTTCGCCCTGCGGCAAGTCAAACTCGTACAGGTAACAATGGTGTTTCAGGGAAATATTGGCTCTGGCCAGCTTGACCCTGCCCATAAACTTTTGCTCGGATTGAATGTTGCCCGACAGCAGGTCCCGCATCAATTCATCCCGCAGCATGGTGATAATTTCCATTTCACTAAACGAGGCGTCGGTATCATCCATGTGCATACGGTCGAGGAAACGGCGAATAGCGGTGAGTTCGTCCCTGACGTTTTCTAAGTGTTTGTGCGTTTGGAACACCGGCAGGCTGGGATGTTCGTTCAGATAGCGGTGCAGTTGGCTCACATCGCCGCCCGTCATACAATAGCCCATGGCATCCACCGCGTAGCTGTCCAGGTGCTCCAGCCCCTCCTCCACCGTAGAACAGATGGTGATCGGGTGAAACATTAATTGTTGCCAATCGGTAATGCTTTCAAAAGCCGTTCGGACATCCTCACGATCGGTTATCAATAATAGCTTGTACATCGACACCTCCTTCTTCGTCATTTTATTATACCCGAAAACGCGCAAAGGTTCAATTGGTAAAAGAATGACCAATTTGTCAGAACAAAAAGATATTCTTTGCACACTTTCACCTACCCAATTTTGCCTTTTTGTTCCTCGCCTTTTTTTAAGGCGGGTAATATCGGAACATGCCCGAACCCTGTCGCCCTCTTTTTAGGTGTTGCCTTTGTTGCCGTGCGCCTTTTTTAAGGTGGGCAATTTGGACGGCTGTTCTTTTTTATGGTGGTTAATTTTGTACAGCTTTGCCCTTTTTATGGCTTCGCTTATTTTGCCATGTTTGCTAATCGTGCGACTTTGCGGCGAATTCATGCCCTGCCACATTAAAAGCGTTTTTGTTTGCTTGGATTACTGTGGCTTTTAGGTTTTGAGCCTAATTTTGACCCCTATCAAGATAGAGATATGATAGATTCAATATTTGAATGGATCGTTACAAGTCCAAAGACTTTGAGCTTATGCCCCTCATATCCTTAGCCGGCATTTTTACAACTTCCCCCAAGATGCTCCTCCACAATAGCTTTCAACTGCGCATCAATCTCCGAAAATTCTTTGTTTAAATCAAGCGTTCTGACACTGATTTTGTTGCCGCTCATTTGGTAGGTATTATTCGGTTGAATTTTTTCATCCGTTGCCGCATATAGGAGCATACCAGAAACTGTATGGGGCTGGTTTCCAAACTCCATATCTTTATTCTTTACATAGGTAAAGATTTGGTACAGGTTGCCGGAATGAAGCGTATGGGTGTCAAAACGCATCTGTGTCGTGCGCGAATAAAACTTGGCGTCAATGATGAGAACCTCATTACCTCTACTGAGCATAATATCGCTCTGCATGACCGGCAACATCGTACCGATACCGTCATCCAAAGCCCACGGAATCTGTGAAGCGGTGGCTTTCACCTGTGGACATTCCTTGATGTAGTATTCAAGAATAAATTTCTCGTATAGGCGGCTCATGCGCTGCTCATCGATAAAGGAAGCCAACTTGTATTCGCCTGAATCTGTGGTTAGAAGCATTCCTTCCAGTACAAGCTGGCACAAACTGATAAGCATTCGATAGTCGCTGTTGTTCCTGCGAAAACGAATGGTTGACCAGTGAATCTTTGCGGGGTTGATTGTCTGGACATTTGCGAAAAACAACATTTCTCTTTTTAAGGTGTGTTTGTATTTTTCCTCAACCTGCGCATGCTGGAGGAGGAGCAGTACAGTTGTTTTGAGTATCTGGTTCAAAAGGTTGTTTTCTGTAAACTCATCGTACTCGCTAGTCAGTATACGTTTTCTGCTCAATCGATTCTTAATGGTATCCGGCATATCAACCTTGCCGCGAAGAACGGGAATGTCCTCTTTGCGGCTTAGATATTCCCGGTGCAAGCCCTGCTTTAGCTGCCTGCCGATGCCTTTTGATAAAATGGCAGCGAATAAACTATGAATATTCTCAAACTCTTCGGCAGCAATGTCTTCATCGTCTCTTCGATTTAATGACAAAAAAGCGTATGAAAGCATGTAGTAAATGTTTTTGATAAAGGTGTTCTTGTGTTTAATCATTGAAATACGCCCTGGAGAATGTTTGCCCAACGCTGAAGCTTATTGGCATCATCAAACCAGTATTCACCGAGTGTTGGCAAAATATCGTATTCGACGATAGAGCGTAACCATTCATCACTGCAAACAGTTTCACCACAGAAATAGCTGTGCCCGATACAAAAACCTTTACCAAGCGCTCTGTCAAGAGCAATCTCGTGGTTCAAGTCTTTAACCTTTATAATAAGCTCATCCATCGTTTCACTATTTAAGATTTTCTGATGGCGGAGGAAGCCTTCGGAGTCAAAGCCCGGTTCCATTTCAAAAAAACTGAAGCGGCGGCGGAGCGCATAGTCAATCATCGCAAGGCTACGGTCAGCGGTATTCATCATACCGATAATATAAAGATTTTCAGGAACCGAAAATGGGAGCCCGTTGTAGGCCAGGGTTGCTTTTATGCCTCTATAGTCTTTTTCTATCAGCATGAGCAACTCGCCAAAAATTTTGCTCATATTGCCTCGATTGATTTCGTCAATAATAAAGAAAAAGTCCTTGTCCGGCTGATTAGCCGCCTTCTGGCAAAAGCGGTAGAAAACCCCATACCTTAATTCAAAGCCATCTTCAACAGGCTTATAGCCCATCATGAAATCTTCATAGGAATAGTTTTGATGAAACTGTACAAATTCAATCCGGCTATCGTCTTTTTCCTCCATGATGGACCATGCCAAGCGCCTTGCGGCAAAAGTTTTGCCAACCCCCGGAGGCCCTTGTAAAATAATGTTTTTCTTGTTGCGAAGAACAGCCACCAGGCTTTCATAGCGCTGCCGGGTCATGTAGACTTCATCAAGAAAATCAGTTTGATTGTAAGGCTCAATTTCCATATCAGCAGTTACGGGATTTTCCTCGCTGGAAGCCGCTGCTGCGTATAATTCAATTGCGCTCAAATCGGCTTGATCAAGGGCTTCAGCAAGCTCATCTCTCAGTTTCCAAACAATACTGCCTTCTTCATCTTTTTTGGCATCACGGCCCGTGTAAAGGACTGTCCACCATCGGGTAGACCCATCCTCTCTTATGTCAGGAGATATTCCGGTAGACTCACAAACTCGTTTGGCCAGAGCTACCGAGCCGACATTATAAAAGTTTTTTGTTTCGCCATACCTAACGGCCAGCTGAGTACAGGTGGCCATACCGCCATAATCTTTCATACGTTTCATGATTTCAAGGGCGCTTGAGGTGAAAACAGTCTCATCCTTCAGCAGTTTGCTCCAATCATCAACAGAGAGGCCGGGGTTATAACCAGCCCCATACAAGCCGGCGCCGGTATCTGTATCCGCACTCTTTTTAGAGTAAACTCTACTGATATAGAAGCCGACGTCAACGGTTAACGTTTTCAGCTCAGGATCAGGATAGCATGTTTCTGTCAATTGTGACTGGAAGAGATTCACAAGCTCTGTGTCCCTTTTTAGGAAAACATTGATTTCATCATATAACCGCAGGAAATTACGGATGTTGTCAGCATAGGCCCCCTTCTTGAACTGATGCTCGGATTTAAGCGCACTGGCGACCTTTTTTGCTTCACCGAACTTGTAGATATAATACTTGTCTGGATAACGGAGCCAGAGATATGTGCTGATGGCGTTCTCATACTGATAGTGATTCTTTTCATCGCCTCCGTACCTGGCCTCTAAAAGTTTGGAAGATTGTTGCTTGAAAGCATCCATTCTTCCAAACACATCCTTACTCTCATCGAACAAAGCAATAAACATAGCCCTGACTTCTTCAGGAGCGGATTTCGCAAAGCTTACAATCATTGCCTTCGGAAAGTTATTATAGGAAACCAACAAATTAAGCGTCTTATCCAGTGAACGACTTAACATTTCAGCAAAATCAGGAGCGTTCACATCCCAATTATCCTGAAACCATTTGACGGCCTCCCATTTATATTTTTCGTTGTTCCACTGAGCAGCAACAAAGTCCTGCTTATACTGAACTAATACATCCTTTAAGCGATTTTGGTCAAACATGTAACTATCCTCTGTTTTCTAAATGTTTTTTGTTTTCGGTTCGTTTTTTAGCAGGCTTTGTATCTACCGCTTAGTTAATGGTTTTCAAAGCGTGCATGGTTTCGCGGGTCGCGGGATAGAGGTTGTTAAACAATTTCTGGTATTCTTTATAGACAATATGCTGGTCGGGGTTAGGGGTATATATCCTGTCCTCCTTGATAATGTCGCGCAGGCTATCGAAGCTTTCGATTGCGCCCGTGCCTATGGCGGCTAGCAGCGCGTCCCCGTAAGAAGCGCCGATGGTGATAGCCGATGTTTGGAAAGGATGACCGGTAACGTCAGCAAGAATTTGCATCCAAAGGCTGTTTTTGGTACCGCCTCCCACAGCTAAAACATTTTTCAGTTCAACATTGTTTTCTCTCAGAATATCAAAATGCTGGGCAATGCTGTATCCGATGCCCTCAAGGCAAGCCCTGTATAAATGATCGCGTGTGTGGCGAAGGTTTAACCCAAAAAACACACCGCATGCGTTGGGGTCGTTGATGGGCGTACGTTCACCGGCGAAGTAGGGGAGCACAAGCAAGCCCTCCGCGCCGGGGGCAATGGCGGAGCCTTTTTCCATCATCCGGGTATAGGCGTTGATGCCGGTGGCAGGCTCCTCCGCCACAAATTCAGGGTATAGATTATCTCGCAGCCATCTTGTCAGGGTACCCGCGTTGTTGGTAGCCCCCTGTACGGTGTTTGTGCGCCTGCGCAGATACCCGGATTGCCAGAGCCGGCTGTCTTTGAAGGGCTTATCAACAACACAAATCATGTACATGGAGGAGCCGAGCATTATCATCATATCGCCGGGAGATAAAACACCAACGCTTAACGCCTCGGCGGCGGCGTCATCCGTACCGGTGATAACGGGTGTACCCTCGGCCAGTCCCGTTTCAATGGCGGCTTGTTTGGTAACGTACCCGACAACATCGGTGCTGTCGGCGCACCGCGCCATTTTGTCCACCGCCAACAAGGGCTCCACCATATCGACACGGATATTGCCGTCATCGTCATAAATAGGGAAAAAGCAGGTTTTCCCAAGGTATTGATCAACAACAAACTCACCGGTCAATTTAGCCGTGACATAGGTTGAGCTGGTGCACAGCTTATAGGCTTTTTCATATATTTCAGGCTCATTGTTTTTGAGCCACAGCATCCTGGCGATGACATCTTCCGAATTCATCTCGGTGCCCTTCATGGCGAGGATTTTTTCACGGCCGTAATAATCATTCAAAAAGGCCAGCTCTTTTTGCGCCCTTGAATCAATACCATATAGAATAGCTTTTCTGAGCGGGCGGCAAGACTTGTCCACAGGCACGCAGCAGGCATTCAAGGCGCTCACGCCGACGCCGGCAATGGAGGACGCGTCAATGCCTGTTTTTTTGATTAACCCTGATGAGAGGACGCAAAAGTCCTTCCACCATACGTTTTCGGCGTCATGCTCATACCAGCCGGGTTGCGGCATTTCCAAGCCATGTGGCTGGGATAATGTTGCGATAACATTCCCCTTTTCGTCAATCAAAGTACCCTTGCTTTCGTACGTGCCAATATCAATCCCCAAAAAATAGGCCATGTTGTTTCCTCCTATCGGTGTATTTTTATGTGAAATAGAGATGCGAAATATAACTGTATTATGCCGCCTATTATGTCATAAAATGAATAAAACGTCAATGAAACCGCCCGTTTAATCCGAGGGAAGGTTGCCGATAAGGGTTGTTCGCAGCAATTCTAAAAACAGAAAAACGTAACAAACAAATCAATAGCAGGTAGCCGCGGGGTGAACCCGCAACTACCTGCTTTAAGCCGGACCATCGGTACCTGATTACAGGTTACAGATAGGTCTCCCAGTTAATCAGCCAGCGTGGAATACGTACTTTTGTTGTGATAACGCCATCCACTACCTGACTGACCCGTATGTCGCATGCTGCGCTCATAACACGATAGGCATCCGGAAAATCAAGCGAAAGCTTCTTTTCAAGCAATTCTACGCAATAAGCGCAGCTACGCTTCATAGCGGTATCAAAATCCACATCGGTTGCGAGCATATAGAGGGCGTCGTTCGTTTCAATCACAGGGCTTTCGATGGAGGAACGGTTTCGGATAACGGTGGTTTTCAATGTGACTTTGCCGGCGATTTCAATGCCAGTACCGCTTAACTCGCCGTCTCCCATGCAGGCGTGCAGGTCGGCAACGGCCAGATTGGCTCCGGGCACCGAAACGGGCAGGTATACCTTAGCGCCTTTTTTGACTTCCTTTGTGTCCATGTTTCCGCCAAAATCGCCGGGGGTTGCGCAGTGTACTTCTCCCGACGCGGGCGCTACTCCAAGCACCCCAACCATGGGTGTCAGCGGCAGTCGCAGTTTGTCTGTAAACTCGGCATAGCCATTTCGGATGGGAATAATCCGGGTGTGCGGCTCTTTAATCCTGTCGCCGAGCACACCCAATCCCTTGCTTGTTACCATGACTCCCTGCGAGGCGAGTTCAATGTCCACAACTTCAACTTCCAGAACATCTCCCGGCTCGGCGCCCTTGATACGGATAGGGCCTACCGCGGCGTCCATGATGCTCACGTCAATATGCGGCCGCAAAACGCTTTCATTTTTGATCTGGCCGCAGTAACAGTCGTCCATTTCTACCTGGAATACTTCCCCGTCGTCTACTTCATATACGGCAGGATTTTCTCTGCGGAAGTAGTATATCATTTTGTCTTTTGGAAAAACTCGCATCCTACTACCTCCTGATTTTTTACCAACCTGCCGGCAATACGCCAAACATACTCAAAATCGCGTACACTGCCGCGGCGCAGAAAATAATGATGATTGCGTACTGAACAGGCTTGCTGCTCATTCTGCTGCTCACGGTCCATTCGGGTTCATGGTCGCCATTTTTGCGGGCTGAATTCAGCATCAAGACGGGAATGATGCTCATGATAACGCCGCCAAAGGTACCTGCCAAGTAGATAGCGTCAACGAAACTTACCAAACCGCTGTAGGCCAACGCGAATGGCGGGATGGTCACCGCCGCCACAACCCACGGACGAACTTTGGGGTCGGTTTCGGATTTTATGTGGAATTTATCCACAATGTTAGTCAGCATGCTGCCTCCTACTGCCCAGTAAGAAGTCATCATCGCCATTAACGCGAACAAGTTTCCAACAATGCGCGCCCACGGACCCAAGGTATTGCCCCAGGCAATAGTGGCCACTTCCGTTACACCATCCTTGCCGGTGATGCCAAGCACAGCCAGCGGAACCAATGCCAGCAGAGTGAATGTCATCCCCATGCCCAGGATAACAGAGGGCGCCAATTTTTTGGGCTGATGCCGAAGTCCGCGCGCCAGTTCAGGCACCGCGTACTGTGCGATATAGCAGAACAACGCCACGTTGAATATCGGCACGGCATGTTTCCATGATACGTAACTCACGTTGGCGGGGTCAAAACTGGGAGACAATAAAGAGGCTACGATGATTGTTATCAGCAGAATAATCATGCCCCAACTGATAATTTTTTCCGCAACGCCGGTTGCTTTCAGCCCCAGATAGACCACAACAACGCAGGGGATAGCAAATAGTAGACTCCCTATAGAGTGAGATATACCAAGCAACTCGGCCAGTATACGGCCGCTGCCCGACATATAAGCAATCATACAACCAACCGAGTTGGCAACGACAGATAAGAAAATCAACCAGGATCCCAACTTGCCTACGTACTTCTCAGCTAGGCCGGGTAATTGCAGCGGTTCATGTGTACGCAGGGATGTTTCCGCCACATACAGCATGGAAACAGTAACGAGTGTGCCGGCCAGCGCAAGCCATAACAACAGGATTGGGAAACCGCCCAGACGCGCTGAATAAGGCAATCCCAGAATACCCGAGCCAATGTTTGCGCCGACGATAATCATGGTAGCTTCCCAGAATGTCAACTCGTGAACAACCAGGCCGCTTGTTTGCTTTGGTTTTTCCGTCATGATAAACACCTCTTTCTCATCAATACGAATGAATATATGTACCGGTACTTATCGGTTTTTGCGTTATCAGATGCCCATCGGATACATCCCCTCTCTTATGTAAAAACGTTCCAAATATTCTATGATTATTAATATCACGCAGAGAAGCACTTGTCAATAGTTTTTTGTGTTAATTGGCGCGATTTATAGCAAAAAGACACAGCAATCACAGCCGTGGTCTCCAGCCAAACAGCGTACACTCAGGTTTAGCGCGCATCGGAACATCAGCATGCGCACCTGCTTGCTGATTAACCGGTGAATATTTTTTCAAGATATGATGATTAAATATTGCGGGTGAAGTCATAATATGATATAATAAGCGCAAATAACAAAGCAAGTATTGAAGAACAACGAGCGATGCTGCGGCGAAGAAACAACACTTCCTTTTTTGCATATTAACTCAATTTTTTATTTATGTTTTTGTTAGCCATAACGGGCAAAAGAACAATTCTCAAGTTGGCGACACTGTTTTCCAAAACAAATGATCCGAAATTATTCTGTGTAAGTAATCACAGGATAAAATAAATATTATCAATATAAGGAGAAGATACGATGAAAAGAATGATTGCGCTGTTACTTATACTCTGTATGGCACTGCCTTTTGTTGGCCATGCCGAAAAGAAAACCTTCAAGATCGCGACGGTTGTAAAAGAATCATCAGACCCATGGTTTATCCGCATGGAAGAAGGCGTTAAGCGCTTTGCGCAAGACAAGGGTGTCAACGCTTTCCAGAAGGGGCCAAGCAAGACGGACGCAGCCCAGCAAGTGCAGGTCATTGAAGAATTGATTGCCCAGGGAATTGACGCGATTTGTGTTGTGCCCATTGACCCCGGCGCCTGTGAAACAGCGCTGAAAAAAGCGATGGACAAAGGCATCGTTGTTATTACGCATGAAGCGACAACCATACAAAACGCGGACTACAACATTGAAGCCTTTGACAACGTCGGATACGGCGCCTACATGCTGGATGAATTGGCAAAAGTAATGAACGAGGAAGGCGAATATGTCTGCATGGTTTCTTTCCTCACAAACGCTGCCCACAATGAATGGACGGACGCTGCCATTGCCAGGCAGAGAGAAAAGTATCCCAACATGGTATTAATTCCGGAAGAGAAGATCGAAACGGAAGACAATATGGAAGTCGCTTATGAGCGTACCAAAGAAATCATGAAAGCCTATCCCAACATCAAGGGATTCTTGGGTACTGCCAGCAACGACCCGCCCGGAGCGGGAAAAGCCATTGAAGAGCTGGGCAAGCTGGGGCAGGCTTTTGCTGTAGGTACCTCCGTTACGTCCGTTGCCGGACCCTACCTTGAGTCGGGCGCCGTTTCCGCGGCAACATGCTGGGATCCGGCCGAGGCGGGCTATGCGATGAACGCCCTCGCGCTGATGATTTTAGAGGGCAGGAGAGATGAAATAAAGGATGGGCTGGACCTTGGCGCTCCAGGATTTGAGAACATCACCGTTGTTGACGACAAATACATCAACGGCCAGGGCTGGATTGTCATTACCAAAGAGAATATGAGTGAATACGACTTCTAATACGTTTCAAACCTACAACCGGAAGCTGGCAAAAGGCCAGCTTCTGGTTGTCTGCCGATATATGTTGTATACTAAAATGTATTGAACGCCTGAAACAAGAGGGGAGGGATTTACATTTCGGATATTGTATTGAAAGTAACAGAGGTAAGCAAAGCCTTTGGCGGCGTTCAGGCGCTGAGCAAGGTGAATCTTACCATCAAAAAAGGTGAAATTCATTGCCTGGCAGGAGGCAATGGTTCCGGCAAATCAACTTTAATCAAAATTATTTCCGGTTTTTATAAGGCGGATTCAGGCACCATTCAAATCAATGGGAAAGACTATCAAAAGCTTTCCACCATGGAATCCATTGAGCAGGGCGTCCAGGTAATATACCAAGATTTTTCCGTGTTTCCCAATTTAACGGTAGCGGAAAATATTGCCTTAAACGATGCCGTGGCGTCCAAGAAAAAACTGGTTAATTGGAAAAAAGTATATCAAAAAGCGGAAGAAGCGCTGAAAAAAATCAATATTGTTTTGCCTTTGCATGAAAAGGTTGAAGAATTATCTGTTTCCGACAAACAGCTTATTGCCATCGCGAGGGCGATGCTGCATAAGGCCAATCTCCTGATCATGGATGAGCCGACAACGGCTCTGACCCGAAAGGAGATCCATAAGCTTTTTACAGCTATCAGGCATTTGCAAAAACAGGGCGTGGCGGTACTGTTTGTCAGCCACAAACTTGATGAGGTGTTCGAGATCGCGGACAATTTCACCATTCTTAGGAACGGGCAGAACGTTATTACGGACAGCACAAAAAATGTTGACCATAAAAAGTTCATCTATTATATGACAGGGCGAAGCTTTGACGCCGAGCTTTTTCAACCGGAGGTTTCGCAAGAGCAAAAGCCGTTGTTTCAGGTAAAAGGCCTTGGTCTTGAGAATGGTTTTTCAGATATTTCTTTTTCGGTATATCCCGGTGAAGTAATAGGGATTATCGGCCTGCTGGGTTCCGGGCGCACGGAGCTGGCGATGGCCCTGTTTGGCCTGTACGCGGCGGAAACCGGCGAAATATGGATTGGGGACAAGCAGGTAACAATCGACAGCCCTATCACGGCAATCAAGCATAAAATCGGCTATGTACCCGAAGACAGGCTCAGCGAGGGCTTGGCCTTGGGTCAATCCATCGCGCGCAATATGTCCATTGCCAACATAGATTCGCTATGCAAAAAAGGGAATCAGGTAGACTTTGACAAAGTCGATGAAAATGTGCTGCACTGGGCGCAAGAGCTTTCTTTGGTCATGCAGAATGCCCAGCAACCGGCGCACACCTTATCCGGCGGTAATCAGCAGAAGGTTGTTTTGGCCAAGTGGCTGGAAATCGCGCCCAAGGTGCTGGTGCTCAACGGCCCAACCGTGGGCGTGGACGTCGGCGCCAAGCACGACTTGCATAATTATTTGCACCAACTGGCGGCGACCAATGAAATTGCCATTATTATTATCTCCGATGATGTGCTGGAGGTGCTGGAAAACTGCAATCGTATTTTTGTGATGAATCATGGGCGTTTTACGGCTGAATTTAAAAACACCGAGGTTACCGAGCAGGAACTGCTCGCGGAGATGACAAGGCAGGAGTAAAAACGAATGCGATTTAAAAAACTTTTCAAACGAAATGAATTTTACGTGGGTATCACCATTGTTGCCCTAAGTATCCTCATACAAATAAGAAGCGGGCAGTTTTTCACGGGCAACAATTTTGTAGACCTTGCAAGGGCCATGATCATTCCCGGTATGCTAACCATGGGCGTCATGATGCAGATTATTTCGGGCGGCATTGATGTTTCCTTCCCCGCCATCGCGATGCTAAGCATGTACACCACGGTAAAGGTGGCGCTTTCCATTGATTTCCAAGGCTCCATGGTTTTCATGTTTTTGTTTTCGACCATGCTGGGATTGGTGATGGGGTTAATGAACGGCGCTTTGGTGTGCTGGCTGAAGTTGCCGGCATTTATTATTACGCTGGGAACGGGCAGCATATTTTTAGGGTTTATGCAGGCGGTATTAAAAAGCAGAAACATTGGCATCCTGCCCAAACCCATGCGCGTGCTTTCCAAGACCTATTTATTAACGGCGCATAACGAAACACTTGGCATATCAAGCTCGCTGCCATTCGTGTTTATATTTTTAATTGTCGCGGTCGCGTTAACGTCTTTTTTGCTGCGTTATACCATGCTGGGACGGGGGATATACGCCCTTGGCGGGGACAGGGATGCCTGTCAGCGCGCGGGATATAATGTGAACGCGATTCAAATGTTTATTTACGGCACAATGGGCGCCTTGGCGGGCTTTACCGGCTTAACCCGAGCGGTTTTGATGGGCAGTTGCCAGCCGACAAGCCTGATTGGTTATGAAATGACCTGTATTGCCGCTGTCGTGCTTGGAGGCACCCGAATTTCAGGCGGTCACGGTACAGTATACGGCACGCTGATGGGCGCTTTGCTGCTAACCATGATCAGCAACAGCTTGATACTGCTGGGCGTGCCCACCTATTGGAGCAAGTTTGTGACCGGCCTGCTCATTATTATCGGCACGGGAATGTCAGCCTACCAGGCGTTGCAGCAAAGAAAGAAGCTGGCCGGAAAATATCCTGTGGAGGAGGAAAAGCAGGTATGAAAAAGCGCTTGAATGTCGGAAGCCTGCAAAAACGGGGCGCAGGCTCAATATCTTCACAGGATACGGGTGTCCGCCGTTTGCTTATTATATTGGCCGCTGTAATCGTTTTGTTTTCCATTCTTCAGCCGGAAGTGTTTTTAACAAAAGATTATATCGTTTCCATGCTTTATCTGTTCCCGGAGTTTGGCATCCTTGCGCTGGGCATGATGCTGTGCATGATTAGCGGCGGCATAGACTTATCGGTTGTTTCCACTGCCAATCTTTCCGGTATCGTATGCTGTTCCATTCTTGTGCGCATGGTACCGGAAAACGCCGCACCGGGCCTTGCCGTTGCTATGCTGCTGGTATCTATCCTTGCGGCGGTGCTTGTGGGCGTATGCGGCGGGTTATTGAACGGTGTTCTCATCTCCAAATTAGGCATTCCGCCGATTTTGGCCACCTTGGGGGGAAGCGACCTGATTATGGGCATTGCCTTGGCTTTTACCAAGGGCTCATCCATTTCCGGCCTGCCTCCTATCCTTTCCAATGTAGGCACACACCATATCTTTGGCGTTTTGCCGGTTACGCTTGTGGTCTTTGTCATCTGCGCTCTCATTGTCGCCTGGCGGCTTGAAAAAACCACCTATGGCTACAAGCTGTTTATGGTAGGCAGCAACGCGAAAGCCAGCCGGTACGCCGGGGTGGATAACGATAAGATTATTATCCAGACATATGTAACCAGCGGTATACTATCCGCTGTCGCAGGCGTTCTGATGTGCGCCCGCTTCAATTCGGCCCGTGCCGGTGTAGGTGTTTCCTATACGATGCAGGCCATCTTAATTAGCGTGTTGGGCGGCACCGACCCGAACGGGGGCTTTGGCACCGTTCGAGGCGTTACCGTAGCCATATTAATTTTGCAGGTCCTGTCTTCCGGGTTCAACATGTTTCCCTTCCTCAGCAATTTCTATCGAGACCTGATTTGGGGCGTGGTGTTGATATTGGTTATGGCCTACAATCACGTCAGCAATTTGCGCAAACTGAAAAAGGAGAGAGAAGCCTTACAAATTAAATAAATGGAAATTGAAGTATTAAATAAATGAGAGTTGAACATCGTGGGGGTGTTCGAGCCCAGTTAATCCCACCAGAAAGAAAGCCCTGAAAATGTTGAGTTTTCAGGGTTTTTGTTGTTAAAGTATATTATTATTGAAACACTAAGCTATAGGCCAAACATTATTAACGGTGGTGTGGAGGGTTTGAGAAACTAGATACCAGATCTTAGTTCGAGAATATAATATAGAATTAACAGAGGAGATATCAGAGGCTCTCAAATATTACTTGGAGTTTGGATACATCGATAGACTTTCATAAGGCTAAGCGTATCAATCAAGCCTGACACTTTCGCAACCAGCTAAAAAATATATACTCAATATTACAAATTATCGATCTTTCAGTCGTTAAGATTGTCTTTAACATTAGCGTTTGGTAATCCGATCCTCGAAAGGTAACTACAAAACCTTTGAGATATAGCTTCCCTATAAATACTTGCTACCGAACAAACAATATTTGAAGCTCTGTGGGACTCCAGACTCGTAAGCTCCACCCCAAAATAGTGTTTGAAGTCAATTACAGATGGAACTATTCTCGGCTCTTTGAATTCCATATAATGATAACGAGGGTTGTTATTATAACGTAAATTTCTGTTGTCTGATTTTGTTTTGTTGCGAGAGAATTGTTGCATTTTTTTGTCTAAATCAGATAGATGGAGCCCGTCGATAAAGTGCTCAAAGTTGTATAGCGGAGCTACTAGTACCGAAAATAAATGCTTGTCTTCTCCTTTGTTAATACATCTTTCATTGAAATTCTGAAGCAAATCGCACTCTTGTGAAAGAACAATAACTAGAGGGAAAATTACTTTTGAAATTTTCAGCTTATTTGCAACATTTGTCACATTTTCAATAAAGGTCACATCACGAATGATATCACCCTGATGAAGTCTATTATCTGTGTGATGAATAATCTCAATCATCAATAAGCCCTAGAATAACAACCCTATAAGGTTTGTTACTTCCATATAACTTATCTTGGTGATATGACTCATCAATACTATCAGCCTTATAAGTACCTTCATTTTTTTGTTGATCAGTTTTTTCTTGTACTGGTGATTTTATGCTTAAATTATTAGTATATGATCGTGAAGTGTAGGTATCAACTTTAAGAGGAGAGTCAATAGCAAAGTAGGGGTCGCTCGAATCATAGGAAGTTACACTTGTTTCCTCAATCGATTTTTGCATTTTTATACCGTTCGTGTCTGATGTTTCAGTTGTTTGTGTTTTACAATCATGTTTTTGAGGATAAAACTCTCTTAAACTACTTTTCATATACTTACCTACTCTGAATGGTTAGCGCTCATTAAAGCTCTTAAAGGTTCTTTTATCGAGGACTCAAACCACTTCTTTGCAATAACATGAAATTTTTCTATTGTTTCAGCAATATCTTGGCTGGAATATGCGCCAGAGGAATATATGTCACTATCAAGAATAAAAGTCGGCTTAATAATAATAGCTGGGTAATCTTCGTTAAAAATACCATATTGGTATCGCAGCATAAATTCGCCGTAATTCATCTCGATAGTATTCATTACTCTAGTTACCGAATTTGCATCTACTTCTGTGAAACCGAGTGCTGCAACCAGAGAATTGTTAATGTATTTATTCCAAGACTCATTTAAGGAGTTCAAATCTATTTCTAGATTTTTATCACCAATTTGATTAATATAACGCAATCCCAGCCTACTAACAATTAAGCCTGGAAACTCTTCGTACGCTTTATTAAGTACCGATAAAAATTCGCCTTTCAATTCATCAAATGAAGTATAGTCTTGTTGGTCGATGAATATAGAGTCCGCAGTAATTACCAATCGTTTCTTCCTATTTTTTCCAAAGAAATTCCATTCAATACTCAACTCTTTATTAACAACTGTTCCAACGCTGATCGCATTACTATCAACTTGTACCGTTTGATTAGTTATTTGCCTAGGCTCTAAATTTGGGAAATTCTTAAGGGCTGCATCACGTAGTGCTTTAGGCATCTGCGTCTTCCATTGTTTAACAGGAAAAACAAAATCTGCCCTTAAAATTACATTTGTTAAGAAGTGGTTTTGATAAGCCATATTTTCCCCCTCAATCATTGACATTGTTATGTACTGTATTGATTATAACACAACAAGAACATAATTATAAAGTATATTATCTATATATTAATACTTAATTTACTTGACCAAAACTTTTTGTTAATTTAAGAAAGAAGTTGAAGGGAGTTTTATGGGAACACTCCCTGACCGAAAGAGAGTTGGTGGTTTCGCTGTTCATAGCATATATATTATCAACGCCAATTAGACTGTTTGTAAGACTTCTAAGTTTCTTTAGGCTATGTTTATAAAATATAAGTGGAGTAAGTAGCATAGAATGATATAAAAGATATTGGTGTAGATAAAGGTTGATTTTTTATCTTACGGGTTGGATGTACAGAAAAAAGCCCCGCATAAAGCGAAGCTTTTCATTACTGAATTAACCATTTAAAATACCAACGTCGCGAAATAATCTTCCGGCATTTCCGCCCGTCTAATCAGGCGGTAGTCGCCTTCTTTGGTATAGAGAACTTCCGCGCTGCGCAGACGGCCGTTGTACTGGTAGCCCATGGCGTGGCCATGCGCGCCCGCGTCGTGGATAACCAAAATGTCCCCCATGTCCACCTTGGGCAGCATACGGTTGATGGCGAACTTGTCGTTGTTTTCGCACAAGGCGCCCGTTACGTCATAGAGGGTGTCGGCGGGGGCGTTTCGCTTGCCGCACACGGTGATGTGGTGGTAGGAGCCGTATATCGCCGGGCGCATGAGGTTGGCGGCGCAGGCATCCACGCCTAAAAAGGTTTTATAGGTTTCTTTTAAGTGCATGGCGCATGTCACCAAAAAGCCGAAAGGCCCGGTCATGTAGCGCCCCATTTCGCTATAGATACGGATGTTGTTTCGCTTGCCCAACACCTTTTTGTACTCATTTCGCACCATGGCGCCCACGTCAAGAATATTTAGAGCCCTTTCGTTCGGACGGTAGGGAATGCCGATGCCGCCGGAGAGGTTGATAAATTCAAAGCTTAGCCCCGTTTCTTCTTCCCACTTCAAACCTTCTTTTAACAGAAAGCGGCAAAGCTTGGGGTAGTAGTCGCCAAGGCGGGTGTTGGAGGCCAGCATGGCATGCAGGCCAAAGCGCTTGACACCCAAGGACTTGAGCTTGGATAGCCCCACCTTTAGCTGGCTTGGCATCCAGCCAAACTTGGCTTCCTTGGGTTCGCCCATGATGGTGGCGTCTTCATCAATGGAGCCGCCGGGATTCAGGCGGATGCTGATTTTTTCCGGTATGCCGCCGTTATTTTTTAAGGTGTCGATATCGCTGATATCGTCCAAATTGATAATGGCGCCCATTTGGAGGGCCAGGGTAAACTCTTCCGGCGGCATGGCGTTGGCGCTGAACATGATATCGCTGCCTCTGCAGCCTATTTTTTCGGCTATTAACAGCTCTGTTTCGGACGAGCAATCAAGCCCGCAGCCTTCTTCTATCAAGATTTTTAATATGCTTGGGTTAGGCAGGGCTTTTACAGCGAAATATTCCTTAAAGCCTTCGTTCCAGGCAAAGGCTTTTTGCACTTTCCTGGCGCGCTGCCTGATGCCTGTTTCATCGTACAGGTAAAAGGGGGTGGGGTAGGCGCTGGCGGCCTGTTCAAAGACACTGTCGGGAACAGAAAAATTGGGCATACAAACCTCCTTGTTAGTGGGCTTGATTATACTGTATACAATCGACCGACTTCAAGGTTAATACAAGGGAAAAACAAAGCGGCGCTTTGCAAAAAAGACGATGAACAGGCAAGGTTGTCCCTGCCTGTTCACAGCCCCGATGCTACGATTTACAAAATCTTTTGGTAGATGAGTTGAATAACGCTGGCCAATAGAAGTTGTACAACCGCCGCCGCAATAAGGGTTATAAAGATGAGCTCATTAAAGTAACCGACAATCATGCCCGCTACAATCATCAGCGCCGAATACACCCAAACCGCCGGCAGGCCTGCTTTTGCTTTGACGGCTTTCATGCGCTCGTCATTTTCTTTGTAGTATTGCTTTTTTAGCTTCTGTTCGTCATCCAAAACCAGCTTGTTGTAGAAAATGCCCACAAGGGACATAAGCGCCAACGCCGCCGTTAAACCCAATTGAAAATTAAACATAGGGCTTGCTTTTATCTGCTCGCTTGCGAAGAAGGTGTCGTATACGCCCAAGGCGGCGGCGATTAGTATCAACAGACTGAACAAGTTGATTCTGTTTTGGATGGTTTTTCTGTATGCTTTCATTTTTTGTCTTCTCCTTGTACATAGTCGGCCAGACCAAACACTTCTTCAATCTTCAGGCCAAAATACCTTGCGATTTTATACGCCAAGGGCAGAGACGCAATGTATTTGCCCGTTTCAATGGAAGTGATCGTTTGTCTGGTGGTTCCTACGGCCATTGCCAATTCTTCTTGGGATAGCTTTTGTTCCCTTCGCAATTCTCTGATCTTTGTTTTCAAAAAAGCCCCTCCGTTCTGCAAAGTAAGCTTTGCAAAATAAGCATAGCACGCTTTGCGCAAAATAGCAAGCGTACTTTGCAAAATCAGTGTAAAATTTTTCGGGAATTTCAAAAAAATCACGAAACAGTGGAAAAACCATCATTATAATTTGAATAACAGAAAGCGTAAAAAAAGCACCCGACAGAGGGGCGCTTTTTAGTGGGCGTGGGTTTGTTTACTCGGACTTTTCATCCTTCCTGTCGAAGTACTTTCCAATGCTGCCGCCGATGACGGCAAACACAAAGGAAACCGCCGCGCTCCAGCTGCCACAGCCCAGAGCGACTAAGACGCCCGTAACAACGGCGCCGATTAGCGCTCCGGCGACGTAGCCGACCGCTTCTTTGGTGTTCATAAGTGGGCGATGGCCTCGATTTCGACCATGGCGTCCTTGGGCAGGCGGGCGACTTCCACGGTGCTGCGGGTGGGCGCGCCCGACTTAAAGTAGCCGGCGTACACGGCGTTCATGGCGGCAAAATCGTTCATGTCCTGCAGGAAAACGGTGGTCTTAAGTACCTTTTCCATGGAACTGCCTGCGGCTTCAAGCACGCCTTTCACGTTGTCAAGGCAGCGGCGAGTCTGCTCTTCAATGCCGCCCTCCATAACCAAACCGCTTTGAGGGTCAAGGGGCGTTTGCCCGCTGACAAAGACCAATTTTTCAAACCCGATGCCTTGGGAATAAGGACCAATGGCGGCAGGGGCATTGGGGGTGGAAATGATTTTTTTCATAGCTTCCTCCTGTTATTCTATAAATCAAATATTTTTGTGGCGTGTAAACCGCCTGTCATCATACATTATATCGGAGCGGCTGCGTGCTTTCAACCAAAAACTACAAATCTTCCGCCTTCATTTCCCGTGACAGCAGGGCTTCGACGGCTTCAAGGGGCTTTTCGCTATTATAAATAATGGCGTAGGCGGCGTTCATGATGGGGGTATCCACTCCGTGTTCTTGGGCGAGCTTTACGGCGGGCGCCAGGGCGTTAATGCCCTCCACCACCATGCCGACTTTGTCGATGGCCTCCTTGGGGGAAAGCCCCTGGCCGATGAGCTTGCCCGCCTGATTGTTGCGTGACAGGCTGGAGGTGGCTGTTACAATCAGGTCGCCGATGCCCGCCAAGCCAAAGAAGGTGCGCTCGTCCGCCCCCATTTCGCGCCCGAGGCGGGTAATTTCCGCCATGCCCCTGGTGATAAGGGCGGCTCGGGTATTGTCGCCATAGCCAAGGCCGGTAGCGATGCCGCAGGAAAGGGCGATGATGTTTTTCAGCGCCCCGCACAGCTCAACTCCTATCACGTCCTCGCTGGTGTAGGGGCGGACAGCGGTGCTCAAAAACAGTTGCTGCACAAGCTCCGCGGCCTCTGTGTTTTTGGAGGCGGCGACGATGAGCGAAGGCTGTTGCTTGGCCACTTCCTCGGCGTGGGTGGGGCCGGAAAAGGCAACCACCGGATATTTGTCGGAGGTGGTTTCTTTAATCACGCTGCTCATGGGGAACAAAGAACCCGGCTCCAGACCCTTGGCGGCGCAGACAAGGACTGCTCCCTCCTTCAGGTAGGGGGCGGCAAGGGCGCTTACCTCCCGCACCGCTACCGAGGGCACGGCTAAAAATACCGCCTTGGCGCCGCCTACCGCTTCTTTCATGTCCGAAGTAATCAAAAGTTCATCGGGCAGCTTTGCCTTATCAAGGTGGGGATGCTGCCTGTTGATAGATAGCGTCCGCGCCTCCAAGGGGTCACGGGTCCACAAAAACACCTCATGGTTTTGGCACAAGGTGATGGCAAGCGCCGTTCCCCAGGTGCCGGCGCCTAAAACGCAAAGTTTCACAAATAATACCTCCTAAAAGATATGAATATAGTGTAGTGCTTTTTGGATAAAAGCGCAAACTTAAAAAATGTCCTTGTATGTCCTTTCTTTGTGTGGGAGAGTTGTCCCATCAACCTTTGAAAGGAGCAACGATGATGACCCCATTTTTTGAACGCCGCCCCACCTTAAAGCAAGTGAAGGAGGCCTACCAGGAACTAATGGACGGCCAAGCCCGACTTGACCGCCTGCGCCGCTATTACCTTGGGCAAAACGATGTGCGCTTCCGCCAAAAGCGGGAAGGCCAGCCCAATTTTACCCTGTCCCACCCATTCGCGCGGTACATTGCCACCCTGTCATCTGGCTATATGCTTGGGGAGGGGCTGCGCTACACCGCCAGGGAAGAAGGCAACCAAAAGGCGCTAACTCGCCTCGTTTCAGCCGCCACGGGCGAGGATTTGGACAGCGGCCTTGCTCTCTCCCAAAGCGTTTTTGGCAGGGCGGTTTCCATCGCCTGGAAGAAAAACGGCGTGCGCTTGGCCGCCCTTGATCCAAGGCAGGCGGCAGTCTTTTACAGCCCCACGGCGGACGCCGCCCCGCTGATGGGCTTGCTCGTGTCGGGAGACAAATTAAGCGTTTACACCAAGGACGAAATCCTCCTTTACCAAGTGAAAAGTCAAAACGGTTTGGAGTTTTTGAGCGTTTCAAGGCATGGGCTTTGTGATTTGCCCATGGTGGAATACAAAAACAACCCCTTTTGCCAGGGGGATTTTGAGCATGTCCTGCCGCTGATAGACGCTTACGACCTTTTACAGTCAGACCGCATGAATGACAGGCAGCAGTTTGCCGATGCCCTGCTTGTTTTAACGGGCGTGATGGGCGTTGAAGGGGCGGAGAATGAGTCCCTGTCCACTTTGCTCAAGCGGGAGCGCACCCTGTCTCTGCCCGATTCGGACGCCAAGGCGCAGTGGCTGGTGAAAACGCCCAACGAAAGCGATGTGGATATTTTGCGAAGCGCCCTGTCGGAAGATATTCACAAATTCGCCATGGCGCCTGATTTTACGCGCCAGTGGAACGCCAACTCCGAGGCCGCCGAAAAGTACAAGCGCTATTGCCTGAAACTGCTTGCCAAGCAAAAGGAAAGGTTTTTCTTAAAAGGCGTTGTCCGCCGTACGCAGTTGATTGTAGATAATAGACCCGAATTTGCCGAAGGGTTTCGAGTGTGTATTCAGAGGGAAGAGGAAGTTATATAAAACAAAATGCAATATATAGTTGACATAAAGCAACTTATATTGTATTATTTGTTTGAGGGGAGGGCTTATGAAAAACATTAAAATGAAAATGGCCAGAGTTGAACGAGACATGAATCAGGAAGACTTGGCCAAGGCCGTGGGCGTAACCCGCCAGACCATTAGCCTGATTGAATCGGGTAACTACAACCCCAGCCTAAACCTATGCGTTGCCATCTGCAAGGCCCTGAATCGAACATTAAACGACTTGTTTTGGGAGGATACACCATGAAAAACCATGCCGCAACCGATGAGCGCATCATGTATCAGCGCAGAAAAATCCAGTCCAGAGGCTTTGCCTACTTAATGCTTGCGCTGTGGATTAGCGCCATTGTACAGCAAATCCTCAAGGCTCCTTTTATGCAGTACGCGGTGGAGCTGTTTTTGCTACTTGCCGGCGGCATTTATAATATTGTCGCCAACTATCGTTTAGGCATCGACCTCTGGAACGCCAAAGAGCGAAAGCCTGGCGGCATCCTTTTAAACGCTGTGATAACCGGCGGCGTTGGGGTTACGGTTCATGCCCTAATATCCAAAAACAGCGATATCGCCCAGCTTGTGTTGTTTTTCGTGTTTTTTGTTGCGTTTTTCTTCCTGGCGCAAGCGTTGCTTGCCAAAATGGCGAGAAAAAAGCAGGAAGCCATCATCCAAAAGTTGGAAGAAGACGACTGAACATCGCCCGAAAACCCTTCCATGAACAAACTGGGCGAACTTTTCCCTGTTTCGCCTTGAAAAGAAAGTACTGGGTGGGTATAATATAGTGGAATGAAAAAGGAGGTACCCTTATGAAATTTTTAGTCGAAACATCTGCCCGTCACCTGCATGTATCCAAAGAACACTTGGAAACGCTTTTTGGTGAGGGTTTTGAGCTGTCCGTCCGCAAGGATTTGTCCCAGCCTGGCCAATTCGCTTCCGGCGAAAAGGTGCAGGTCGTAGGTCCCAGAGGCCAACTGAACATGTCCATCCTTGGCCCCTGCCGCAAGGAAACCCAGGTGGAAGTGTCTTTCACCGATGCCCGCGCCTTAGGCGTCACTCCCCCCGTTCGTGAAAGCGGCGACACCAAGGGTTCCGTCGGCTGCAAGCTGGTCGGGCCCAAAGGCGAAGTGGAGCTTGAAGAAGGCGTCATCGTTGCCAAGCGTCATATCCACGCCACCCCTGAAGATGCCGAGAAATTAGGCGTCCAAAACGGCGATGTGGTGTCCGTGAAAGTGGATACCGGCAAAGGCCGCGCTGTTGTCTTGGGCGACACTGTCGTGCGGGTCAGCCCCAGCTACGCTTTTGCCATGCACATCGACACCGATGAGTGCAACGCTGCAGCAGCCTTTGGCGAAGTGTACGGCGAAATCGTCAGATAAACTGAAAACCAACCCCAAAAGCCCGGTGGAAAATACCTTCTGCCGGGCTTTTTCTTAATCGTTTACGGAAAAACATAAAGTCGTCAAAAAATGTTTAAAATTGGTTTTTTAAGAGGAAAAACCTTTATTTAGCCGCCTTTTTGGCCGGTATTTTATATTTTTTCTTGCCAGCAGGCTTTTCATTTGTTGTAATTTTTTCAGTCCAAGGTTAAACATACCTCAACTGAGAAAGGGCAGCTAAGCGGCAAGGACTCTTTTTAAAAAATCCCGATATTATTTCGGAGGTGAACAATTTGCAGGCAACCTTAAGACAGAGAACCTCATCGACCGTCAACAAGACAGCCTTGTGGGTGTACCGCGGTCTAATGGCGCTGTCCCTGCTTTTAATGCTTGGAGGCGGCGTATGGTTTGTGGCTATTACGGGTATTGTGGGCCATAAAGATTGGGATTTTAATACGTATGGCTTAAACCCTGTTCTCACGGCTGTTTCGGGTGGTTTTTTGCTGGTGCTGACGCTGATATATTTTTTCACCCACCCCGGCTTAAAGGCCAAGTCCAAACCTGTTTGGCACGATATTAAGCGGGACAGGTGGCTGTACCTGTTAATACTTCCGGGCATTATTGCGGTGTTTGTATTTCGCTATATGCCCATGTATGGTATTGTTATTGGGTTTAAGAAATATAGAACCAAAGCGGGCATCCTCTTTAGCCAATGGGTTGGGATGGAAAATTTCGCCAGGTTTTTCAGGCAGCCGGCCGCTAAAAATGTCATAGGAAATACCTTGTTTATTGGCGTAACGCAGTTGCTGATTACCTTTCCCGTGCCTATTATTTTGGCGTTGTTGCTGAATGAACTGAAGTCCAACCGCTTCAGGCGAAGCATTCAATCGGTTATTTATCTGCCGCACTTTGTATCATGGGTTATTATGCATACCCTGCTGTTTTCGCTGTTTTCTGTAACTTCGGGCTTGATAAACAAAATAATCATGTCCATGGGCGGAAAGGCGATTAACCTTCTGTCTGACCCCAATAACTTTTACGGCTTAATCTATGGCAGCAGCATCTGGAAGGAGGCTGGCTGGGGCACCATCATTTACATGGCGGCCATCGCCGGCGTGGATCAGGAAATGTACGAGGCGGCCTACATTGATGGCGCCAATCGTTTCCAGCGGTGTAGGTACATTACCCTGCCGGCCATTTCCTTTTCCATAACCACCATGCTTATACTGTCTGTCGGCTCCATTATGGGCGCGAACTTTGATCAGATCATGAACCTGCGTTCGGTTGCTACGCAAAACACTGTGGCGCAGGTTATTGATACCTATGTTTATGACATGGGCGTAGATAAAGGCCAGCATGATTTGTCCACGGCCATTGGTTTATTCCAGCAGGTGGTCAACTGCATCTTGCTGTTCGCGTCCAACATGGTGGTCAAGCGCCTGTCGGGCGAAGGGTTCTTCTAAGGGGAGGGGGATTATGACAAGTATTTCCAAAAAACACTCTTTGCACAAGAAAAACAAGATCCGCCAGTCCCTTGGTTCCAAGATTTTTGACGTGTTCAACGTGTCTTTCTTTATACTGTTTGCGGCGCTGATTATTTTCCCTTTCTTTAACATTATCGCCATTAGCCTCACCAGCAACGCTGAATTCATGCGGGAGCCCTTTATCATCTGGCCCAAAGCCCCTACTTTTGAAGCCTATAACTACCTGTTTTCAACACCGCTGATACCCCGTGCTTACCTTGTTACACTGATTGTGGCTGCGGGCGGCACCGGCCTTGCGGTGCTGGTTACCTCCATGCTGGCTTACGGCCTTAGCAAAAAGAATATGCGGGGGCATAAATTTTTCATGATTTATTTGCTTATCACCATGTTCTTTTCCGGCGGCCTGATTCCAAACTACATTAACATGACCAGGGTACTCGGCCTGTCAAACAACCTTTTGGCGCTCATTCTTCCGTCGGCGGTCAATGTATTTAACTTTATCATTATCCGTTCTTTCTTCTTGCAGTTACCCACCTCCCTTGAAGAAAGCGCTAAGATAGACGGGGCAAACGACCTGGTAATCCTGTTTCGCATTATCTACCCCCTATCCATCCCGACGCTCGCGACCATTGCCATGTTTGTGGCCGTAGGGCTGTGGAACAGTTGGTTTGCCAGCATGCTTTACATGCGGGACGAAAAGCTCTATACCCTGCAACTGATTATTCGAAATTATGTTGTCCGGGAAGCCCGGCCTGCCGATATGCAGGCTCTGGAAGGTTTGCGGGACGCGGCCGGCAACCCCATACACCTGAACGAAACCGGCCTGAAGATGGCTTCTGCCGTTGCGTCCACCTTGCCCATGCTTGGCATCTACCCCTTTATTCAAAAGTACTTTGAAAAAGGCGTAACCATCGGTGCCATCAAGGGCTGAGGCATACTTTTTGTTCCCGGTTTAATTTTATATCCTTCGGCACGATGCCGAACAAATATAAAGGAGGATTCTTTATGAAGAAACTGTTACTCGTAGCTCTGTCGTTGATGATGATCATCACGCCCCTCATGTCGCTTGCTTACGATGGGGAACTAATCACCATCGTTGCCGACAGCGACGCCGACCCCTTTACCTGGGACCCTGCCAATGACGCGATCGCCAAGTTCATCGAAGATGAATTCGGCATCACTTTCCAGCAAAGTGAAACCAACTTCTACAACAATGACTTTGCGATGACTCAGCTCGCGGCTCAGGATGAAAAACTGCCGGATGTCTTTGCGGCCGACATTCTTTACTATCCGCAACTGATTACCCAGTTTATCCCCGAAGAGATGATTACCGAAATTCCTGAGGAGCTGATTGAAAAGTACCCCCTCACCAAGGCTCGCCTTGAAAATGATGAGGTTGCCCAAATCACCAAGAAGATGTACGGCGGCTACTTCTTCCTGCCCAAGCCCGACTCTGCCGACCCCACCATTTACGTGACCGAGCGTAAGGGTATCTTTATTCGTAAAGACTGGCTGGAAAAATTGGGTCTTGACCTACCCACCTCTTGGGAAGAGTTGTACGAAGTTGCCCACGCCTTTACCCATAACGATCCCGACGGTAACGGCATCAACGATACCTATGGCTTAACAGGCGACGGCATGGGCCAATTGCGCTTCTTCTTCTCAGCCTCTGGCGTTTCCAACCGCCACTGGAACAAGAACGAAGACGGCACCTGGTCTTTTGGCGCCCTGGACGAGCGCAACATTCCCGTCCTTGAGTGGATGCGCAAAATGTATGAAGACGGCTCTATTGACCCTGATTTCGGCGCTTCTACCTGGAGGCAGGGCCTGCAGAAGTTCTCGTCCAACCAGTTTGGTCTGTGCGTACGCAACGCCGACGCCGACTGGATTAACCAAGTGTTTGTAAACCACTACGGCGCAGCCAACCCTGATGTCAACCCCTTTGACGTGCTGGATGTTATTCCCGGTCTTGGCATTAACAAGGGCGATGATGTGCGCATGGAAAAATATGTCAGCTGCATGGTTGCCACCATGTTCGGCACCAACATCACCGAAGAGCAGATGGACCGCTTCCTGGCCTACTATGAGTACCTCTTGAGCGATGAAGGCCGGTATCTGCGCATGGGTCTGAAGGATGTGGACTACAAGATCGACGAAAATGGCGAAGTAACCATCATCCGTGACGAAGCAGGCGCCGCCCCCGCTCTTGCCACCAAGTATCCCAGCATTGGCGTTACGCACTGGACCAGCTGGGGCTTTGAGATGCATGCCTATCCGCACGTTGAATTCTTCGACAAATACAACGATGAAATCAAGGAAGTGAACGCAAGGGCCTGCGCGCTGCGCAACGAGCACCCCGTAACGGTAAACCCCGGCACCCTGCTGATTGACGACACCGTTGTCACCGACGCGGTGGGCACCTTTACTGTTCCCAGCGAGTACTGGGCCATTGTTACCGGCACCGAGCCCGTGGCAGATATGTTCGCCGCCATGAAGGAGCGTATCCTTGCCGGCGGCTTTGAACAGGCCGCTGAAGTTGTGCAGGCTTTCGCTGATGAACACGGCTGGTAATTTTACCTCTTAACTTACAAACCCTCCGCCCAAAAGGCGGGGGGTTTTATGGTAGTTTTTTATAAAATTGGGTGACAAAAAGCTTGGTTGTAGAAAAGCTGTGCACTTAACTATAGGGGTGGTAAATGGAAAAAAGAATTTGATGAAAAATCCATCAAAAATCGCTTAAAATCCTTAAAATCACCTATCATTTTTATGTAAAATTAGGTACACTATCCTATATGAAAAATAAATTAACACCAAGGAGGAGCAAATGAAGTTGGGGGACAGGGGGCGCACGGTGCGCTTAGGCATTATTGGCATGGGTTTAAGGGGTGTTGAGCAGATGAAAGTGCTTTTGCCCATGGAGGATGTGGAAATTGTCGCCGTGTGCGATGTGTACCAAGATCGGGTGAAGGCGGCCCAAAAACAAACCATAGATAGCGGATGGCCCAAGCCCTTTGGTTCCACCGATTGGAAAGAAGTATTGGACATGCCGGAAGTTGAGGCCGTGATTATCATGACCTCCTGGCAAACACATGTTGAGATTGCCGTTGCAGCCATGGAAAAGGGCAAGTTGGTAGGCATGGATGTGGGCGGCGCTTCTTCTGTTGACGAATGCTGGCAACTGGTGCGCGCCTGCGAGCGTACGGGCGTAGACCTCATGTTCCTTGAAAACTGTTGCTATAACGATGTGGAAATGGCCCTGCTGCGTATGGTCAGGGAGGGTGTTTTTGGCGAGATTGTCCATGCGCGGGGCGGCTACCAGCACGATTTGCGGGATGAAATCGGCAACGGCGATATTATCCGCCATTACAGGCTGGACCATTTCATCCACCGAAACGGGGATTTGTATCCCACACACGAGCTTGGGCCTATGGCTTCCTATCTTAATTTGAATCGTGGAAACCGCATGCTGTCGCTGGTGTCTATGGCGTCCAAGGCCGTAGGGCAAAGCCTGTGGATGAAAGAACACCGCGGCGATAACCCCGAACTTCAAAATATTGTTTTTAACCAAGGCGATATTGTTACCACCATGATTAAGTGCCAGAATGGCGAAACCATGGTGTTGACCCACGATTGCAACCTGCCCCGTCCCTATTCCCGCAGCGGCTATCTGCAAGGCACCAAAGGCCTTTGGACGGAGGAGGGCAGGCAAATTCATATTGAGCACATATCAAAGCCCCATCATTTTGAAAGCGACAAGGAGTTGCTTGAAAAATACGAGCATCCCCTGTGGAAAGAGTACCGGGAATTTGGCCTGAGGGGCGGCCACGGCGGTATGGACTATTTAGTGCTGCGGGCCTTTATCGAGTCCATCCAGCAGGGTGTGCCTTTCCCCATTGACGTATACGACGCCGCCAGCTGGATGGTGATTACCGCCCTTTCCGAGCAGTCCATCGCCATGGGCTCCATGCCCGTTGCCATCCCCGATTTTACCGATGGCAAGTGGATGAAGCGGGAAAAGCGTCCGGCGGACAAGTTTTCTTTAGACACCATCGCTTGGGACAAATTTGAAAGTAACTAACGGAGGAGCTGAATGTATAATCAAAAGAAAGCTGAAATGATTGATGGCGGCTTTGCGTTTGACGGAAAATCTTGGCTGTTTGACCAGAACTATCCGCCGCGATTTCTATTAGAAGACGAAAGCGTCCTTTTGTTCAAGGAGGCCAAATCTATTACTCAATCATCCTTTACCAGCGGCCTTGGTTCAGGCGTTCGCACCCTGTACAAGGGCTTTGACAAGTACCCCGACCTTTCCTTTGAAACGCAGGCCATGGTGGACAGTACCACAGGCCATGCGCACCTCACCTTTGTGCCGCTTGCAACCGACAGCCTGCCCATCAAAGAAGTGTTCTTTCCCCAGCCCTTAATCTGCCAAGGGGAAAACAGCTACGCGGTAGTCAATACCCTGCAGGGGCAGCTGATCCCAAACGACTGGCCGGAGGCCATGTTTGAAAAGAAAGGCCTGCCGTTTAACGGGCAAATGTGTTCTTGCGGCGCCTATTTGCCGTGGTTTGGCGAAATTGCCAAAGATGGCGGCTACCTTTGTTACAACCGCCAGCCCTGGGACTCCGCTTACACTATTGAGCATCCGGCGGGCGGCCCCAACCGCGTTTATTACCGCCTGCTGCCCAGCCTTGGCGCCATGCGCTATGCCCGTACTGTAACCTACGTGCTTGTACCGCGGGGCAGCGATTACGTAAGCCTTTGCCAAGCCTACCGCGCCATCGCTGATGAGGAGGGCAGAACCCTTACCCTAAAACAAAAGGCGGCGCTCAACCCCAATGTGGCGAAGCTCGTTGGCTGCTGCGTGATGCACTGTCCCGGCAAAACCCACGTTGTGGAAGACAGCTTCTATTACAACAGGGAAGAACCCGAAAAGAACGATAGCCTCCACACCTTTGACCACTGGACACAGCGGGTTAAGCGCCTGAAAGACATGGGCGTGAGCCAATTATACCTGCACCTTGACGGCTGGGGCGAGCCGGGCTATGACAACAAGCACCCCGACTACCTCCCCGCATGTGAAGCGATGGGCGGTTGGGCGGGAATGAAGCGCCTGTCCGACACCATGCGGGATTTGGGTTATATGTTCGGCATCCATGATCAGTATCGTGATTATTATTTGGACGCCCCTACCTACGATATCGACAACGCTGCCATGTCCGCCGACGGCTCGGTCTTTAAGCAGGCCCGATGGGCGGGCGGCTGGCAAAACTTTCTCTGCGCGAGCCTCGCCCCTTCCTATGTCCGGCGAAACTTTGAAGAACTGTTCCGCCAAGGCATTCACTTGGAAGGCACCTACCTTGACGTGTTCACCTGCAACGAGCCCGATGAGTGCGTCAACCCCCGCCATCCCATGACCCGGGAAGACTGCCTCAGGTACAGGGGCGAGTGCCTCCATTATTTAACCGCCCATAACATTGTTCCCTCCTCCGAAGAAGTCAACGACTGGGCCATTCCCTATCAGGTTTTCTGCCACTGGGCGCCTTACTATGGGGAAACGGCCATCCCCGTGCCGCTGTTTAACTTGGTTTGGCACGACTGCGTCATGATTCCCTGGATGATGGAGGCCGACTCCTGGGGTATGCCCAAGGGCACCAACGGCTTTTTGCAGGCGCTCTTAAACGGCGGCATGGGCTATATGTCAGAATCTAAAGAAGGCGAGGAGCTGCAAGAAAATATCCGCCAATGGAAAGTGATAAGCGACCTTCACCACAAGGTGGCTTATGAAAAAATGGTGAAGCACGAGTTCCTGAATGAAAGCTGCACCCGCCAAAGGACCACTTTCTCTAATGGAATCACCGTAGAGGTGGACTTTGAACACAACACCTATATTATCAAGGAGTAAAACGTTATGCCTAGGCTGTCTGTTGAAAACTACCGGATGCCCGGCGCTCCCATAGGAAAACTATGCCCGCTCCCCGACCTTCAGGGGGCGGGCGATGCGCATCAGCATATCAAGGTAGATGAGCAAACCATCACCAAGGAAGAAGCCAAGTACATGGGTTATGCGCCTGTGAAGGGCGTCCATCCCTACAAGATGCAGGAAGGCTATACCCGCCAAAGAAAGCCGCGGGATTATAAGGCGGTGGTTTTGGAAAACGAGCGCTTAAAGGCCGTGTTTTTGGTGGGCTTGGGCGGCCGCCTCTGGTCGCTGGTTGATAAAGACACCGATACCGAGCTTTTGCACCGCAACCCCGTGTTTCAGCCCTGTAACCTTGCCCTGCGAAACGCCTGGTTTTCGGGCGGCGTTGAGTGGAATGCAGGCATTATCGGCCACACGCCTTTTACCTGTGACGATATGGCCTGTGAAATTTTGCGCCTTGACGACGGCACGCCCGTGCTTCGCATGTTCCAGTACGAGCGCGTCCGCGGCCTTTTTTATCGGGTGGAGGCTTTCTTGCCCAAGGGCGCGAGGGAAATGTATGTCCGGGTGCGCATCGACAACGCCTTTCAAACACCCACCGCCGTTTACTGGTGGAGCAACATGGCCGTTGATGAGCGGGAAGACACACGGGTCATCGTGCCTGCCAAGAAAGCCTATTGCCACGGCTATGGCGGCAAGGTGATGAAAGCGGATATCCCCTTAATTGAAAAGCGGGCGGAGGATTTGGGCCGCTACGGCAGGCGGCTTGCCAAAGACAACGGCGGCAAACTCCTGTGGGACACTTCCCGCCCAACTTCTCTTACCCAATCGGTGGACTTTTTCTTTGATGTACAACAAGGTACCCGCCCCTTTATCGCCGCCGTGAACAAGGACGGCTACGGCATGGCGCAAACCAGCACTAGGGAGCTTATGGGGCGCAAGCTATTTGTCTGGGGTATGGCGCCCGGCGGGCGAAACTGGCAAACTTTCCTTTCGCAAAAGGGCGAAAGCTATATTGAATTGCAAGCAGGGCTTGCTAAAACTCAATTAGAACACCTGCCCTTTGAGGGGGGCGAGTCGGTCAGTTGGCTTGAAAGCTACGGGGCGGTAAAATTAAGCCCCAAAGAAGCGGCAGGCGGCTATAAAGAAGCTATTTCGGCTGTGCAGCGGAAGCTGAACCTGCGCTCAACTGCCGAATATATGGACGCTTTGCACGAAAAAGTTAAAAAACTTGACCAAAAAACCGGAAAAGTCGTCCATCATGCCGGAGGCATGGCGAAACTGGACGCTTTGCTGTACGGCAAAGAATTTTCCACAGCGGGTTTATCTCTTGCTGCCATGCGTTTAACCACGGAAGAAAAGCCTTGGCTCGCCCTGCTAAAACACGGCGCCCTGCCCGAAACTCCGCCTCTTAAAGAACCGCCGGCTTATCAATTAAGCAAGCGGTGGCTGGAGCCTTTGCTTGCGTCCGTCCAAAACAAAAAAGGTGACCACTGGCTGAGCCGCTACATGCTGGCGACCATCCATCACGCTCACCAAGATGTTGATGAGGCCGAAAAATACTACTTACAATCCATTCAAAAAGCGCCCAATCCTTGGGCGTATCGGGGGCTTGCCTTGCTTGAAAAGCGCAAAGGGAATGCGCAAGCGGCGTTTTCACACTACCAAAGCGCTCTTAAACTCCTGCGCAACCGCTATATCGTTAAAGAAACGCTGGCGCTGCTGCTTGAGATGGGCGAATATGAGCAACTGCTTAACTTGTACAGGGAGCTACCCGCCGCCTTGCGCCGTATCCCCAAACACAAGACCTACTATATCGAAGCCCTCATTTACACGGGCGAACTGAAAAAGGCCAGACGTTGCCTGTCCGACCGCCGTTTTGTATTAACCGACATGCGGGAAGGCCAAGTCACCCTGTCCGACCTGTGGTTCAAGCTTGTCCTGATGGAAAAAGACGGTAAAATCACCCCTCAATCTTTTGCGTGGGCAAAAGAAAACGTGCAGCTCCCCAAACATTTGGAGTATCGGGGGCAGTAAAAATTAATTTGTAGAGGGCTACTAAAATTGACGAATCAACTTTAGAGTGGTACACTTTTTGTTAATAAAGCAACGACTTGATTTTACGAAGTGTGTAGTAGCTAAACATGCGATTCTCTCGTAATACTCTCATCTTCTAAATTTGTGCCAAATAAGAAACGACCCAAACATCGTTGATACTTGGAGGATAACATATGAAAAGAACAGCATTGATTTTCATCGCTCTTTTGTTTGCAATTAGTACATTGACTGCCTTTGCGCAAGTAAACAGTGCATTTAATGCACAAGTGGGTGATATTGTTTTTCTTGGAAGTTACGAGCAAGATAACAATGAAGAAAACGGACAAGAAGCAATTGAGTGGTTGGTTGCAGATATTCAAGGAGATCATGCGTTGATTGTCAGTAAACATGCGCTTGATTGTCAGCCTTTTAACGATGAAAATGTCGAAGCTTCATGGGAGGCAAGCGCGATTCGTTTGTGGCTGGAAGATGTTTTTTTGACACAAGCTTTTACTGATGTGGAGCAGGAATTGATAGTTCCTGTCGAAGAAACAAATGGTAGAGTGTTCCTGCTAAGCCAAGAAGAGGCAACCGAGATTTTCTCGGAGGCCGAAGGGCGTAAACTTACCGGAACAGAATATGCCCGCGCAAACGGAGCGAAATTTCTTGGTTTTACAACGCTTGTTATCGGCGAAACGGATTGGTGGTTGCGTTCTGCGGGAGAAAAAGCTAATGAAGCCGTCTATATTGACGTAAAAGGTAATTTGGGGTCAAAGAGAGTAACAGACAAGCCTGGTATTCGACCGGCTCTTTGGGTGAAGTTGGACGTTGACCGCTCTTATTTCCCTTACGAACAGTATATTGTAGCTTCAAATTTAGAAAAAGATGGCAATCATGGAGAAGCAGCCGAAATATATGAATCGCTTGGTACCTACAACGGCAGCCATGAGCGGGCTATGAATTGCCGTTACCTACAAGCTGTAGGAGCGATGGAAGTGGGCGATTTTCATACTGCGCTAAGGTTGTTTGAAAGCTTATGCGACTATCAAGACAGTTATACAAACGGCCGGGCTTGTCGTTATGCAATCGCGGTTGATACCCAGGAAAGCGGTGACTATAAAGAAGCTATCAAACTTTTTGAAAAAGTCGGTCAGTACCAGGATAGCATGGAACAGCTAAAAGCCTGCTATGAAAAGCTGGGTATCTCCATCTATTACTTTTCAAACGGCGCTGTAGAAACGGGGGTAGATACCGGCTATTCCCGTGCCAACACGATTGAAGGGAAAGACAAACATTTTGGCTGGCGAATGGGGCGCTTTTTCATGAGCGGATTTACCAGGGTTTCTGACGGGGCATCCGAGCAACCCATTTTTATTAAAACCCTTGGTGATTCCATTACGCTCTGGTTTGATTTGGAGCAAAACATTGACGCTCTCGGTGGAAATGAAAAACTCGTCATCAATGAAGACGAAAATGGATACGACCAATATTTTGGGGTTAAGAAAACCAATTTCGGCAGGGGCACTTTAGTAGTGCGTCATACAGATTATCAAAACAATAATGGAGAACCCCAGATTTATACGGACTATCTGCTGGCCAAAGGTACTTCCGGTGCGGATACGAAAATTGTGCTCAATGAGGAAGGGGATTATGAAATTGCCTTAAACTACGAGCTCAAGGACAATGACCTCAAAAACATTACAAACAAGTACGGTAATTACAGGATTTTCATCAAGTTTTCAGTGCGCAACGGCAACTGTATTGTTTTTCCGTTTGATGTGCTGACCGGAACCGAGCTTCAAAATACATCTGTGACCGAAAACGGCTTCTACCTTGACCTTGCCCGTTCAAGATATTTGGATATTGATGTGAAGCGTTCCGTTATTGTTCAAGGTCCTGCGGGCATGATAGAGGATGAACGTTTTAATCGGCCTGCAAAAGACGGAGATCAATACACGGCTGAGGGAATATATACCATTTCCGTTAGCAATCGCTATACAGGTGAATCGACTGTGAAGACAATTTTCGTCGGTTCAGATGAGTTGTTGCAGGAATATATTTCAAACGGGTTCTCGACTGACCGCTTAAAGTAAGAAGGAAAAGATCTATGATTGAATTACTACGAGATTTTCGGAGGTACGGAACAATGAAACGAATAATTGCCCTGCTTCTTAGCCTTGTGATGTTGGTTCCCGGCCATGGAAAAGCGCAATCGCAACCACCCCTTACAAATGAAAGCGGGTGGGTGAGTGTTGAGCCGCAGTATAAGTCATTGGATGACCCTCAACTTCTTGGCTATATTGAAGATTTGGTTTACAGAGATGCCATTGTTGCCCTTAATAGCGATGAATATGTTGTAGAAAATGTATCTGCCGTATATATCTCCAAGGAATATCTTGATGAAGTGGCATTCAATTCACAGGCCAACATCTATTTTGGTTATACATTGGCGGAACTGGATGACCTTTTCCAAGGAACGAAATATATTTTCACTTTGGGTAGTGATGGGACAACTACCGTAGAAGAGTTGCTGGAAATTGAGAGTGATCCGACCAAGACGATGATCAGGAATGTTGCGATTGGAACAGGAGTAATCCTCGTTTGCGTTACCGTTTCAGTTGTATCATCGGCTGTAGGCCTTTCGGCTGTGAGCGCGTTCTTTGCCGCATCTGCAAAGACGGCGACAACTTATGCGGTTTCTTTCGCGCGGTTTGGAGGAATTACTGCTGGCGTGGTCAAAGGGGTTCAAACCGGTGACTTTGATGAAGCTGTAGAAGCGGCTGCATTGGGCGCTTCCGAAGGTTTTAAATGGGGAGCGATTAGTGGGGCAATTTGTGGAGCGATTAATGAAGCGAAAAGCGGTGGTTTTGATGAACCGTTCTTGTTGGAGGCCGGAACGCGGAGTGGACTAACAATGAATGAAGTGGCACTTATTCAACAAGAAAGCACACTACCAATGGATGTAATTGAGCAAATTCACAGTTGGGACGAATATTTGATTTATAAAGAAGCTGGCCTTAAGCCGATGATGGTAAATGGAAAAACCGCCTTGATTCAAAACATAGATTCAAATTACGTGAGTCAATTGGCCGATGGAACAGAAGTGACAAATCTTGTGAGAATGCAGAAAGGGCTTGCCCCTCTTGATCCTCTGACAGGGAAAGCTTACCAGCTTCACCATGTTGGGCAAAAAGCGGACGGAACGCTTGCTGTCTTGACAGAAAGCCAGCATCAAGGCAATTCTGCTGTTTTACACATCTTTGGAAAAGATCCAGAAATGAATCGCTCTGAATTTGCAAAAATACGAAAAGAATTTTGGGAATATTTAGGAAAATCTGAATTTGCTAAAAGAGGGAATTGATTATGGATAAGATTGTTGATGTGCTAAAAGGCTTTCCGGACTATATAGGTTCTAACGGCAGAACCGAAGAAGAAATAGAACAGGCTGAAAAGGCGCTAAGTGTTTCTTTTGCAAAAGACTATCGCAAGTATCTAAAAGAAATTGGCCTTGCCAGCTTTGACGGTCGTGAGCTTACGGGCTTAACGAAAACGGCTCGCTTGGATGTAGTTTTGGTTACAAAGGAACAGCGAGAGAGGTTTGGTCAAGAGGTGCAGTCATTCTATGTTGTTGAAGAAGCAAACATTGATGGAATCGTAATATGGCAAAACTCTGATGGAGAAATCTATGAAACCGCTCCTAATTTAATACCAAAGAAGATTGCGAATTCCCTTTCTGAATATGTATTAAACTAAAAGTTGAACGAAAAAGCGATTAGCCATGAAGGTGGTTAATCGCTTTCTTTTTTTCTTATGTGCAGGTTTTGTTTCCGCTTTTATTTTCCGGCCACCATTATTGACAGCCAAGGCTGGACAAACCTATAATAGATTGCATTTTTCTTGGATTGGAGAGGGCTATGAACCAACTACAGCGGGAGGCGGCCAGAAGGCGCACCTTCGCCATTATCAGCCACCCGGACGCAGGCAAGACTACCCTAACGGAAAAGCTGTTGCTTTATGGGGGCGCCATTCGCCAGGCGGGCAGCGTCAAGGCCAGAAAGGCCGATAGACACGCCGCCAGCGACTGGATGGAAATTGAAAAACAGCGCGGCATCTCGGTCACTTCAAGCGCCATGCAGTTTGAATATGAGGGCTTTAGCATCAACATTCTGGATACGCCGGGGCACCAGGACTTTTCGGAAGATACCTATCGGGTGTTGGTGGCCGCCGACGCCGCCGTGATGTTGATTGACGCCTCCCGAGGCGTTGAAGCGCAGACAATCAAGCTGTTTAAGGTGTGCGCCATGCGGGCTATCCCGATTTTTACCTTTGTGAATAAAATGGACAGGGCTTCCAAAGACCCCTTTGATTTAATGGACGAACTGGAAGCCGTTTTGGGCATACGCTCCTGCCCCATGAACTGGCCCATCGGCGTGGATGGCGACTTTCAAGGCGTGTACCATCGGGACACAGAGATGATAGAGCTGTATTTTTCCGGCGACCACGGCAAAAGGAAGGTACAGCGCACCGAAGTCGCCCCTGACGACGCCCTTACTTTGGGTTTGCTTGAAAAGCATTATGTGAACCGCCTGAAAGAAGAGATTGAGCTTTTGGACGTGGCGGGCGACCCCTTTGACCTGAAATTGGTGCGCCAAGGCAAGTTGACTCCGCTGTTTTTCGGCTCGGCCATTACCAATTTCGGCGTGGAGCCGTTCTTGGAACGTTTCTTAACATACGCTCCTCCGCCAGGACCGAGGGAATCGTCTATCGGCATGATTGAGCCGGACGACGAGCAGTTTTCAGGCTTTGTGTTCAAGATTCAAGCCAACATGAACCCCGCCCACAGGGATAGACTGGCCTTTTTGCGGGTGGTGTCGGGAAAATTCCAAAAAGACATGACTGTCTGGCACTCCCATGAGGACAAGGAAATTCAGGTAAAGGCGCCCCAGCAATTCATGGCCGACGAGCGGGAGATGATTCAGGTTGCCTACCCCGGCGATATCATCGGCCTGTATGACCCCGGCATTTACGCCCTGGGCGATACCCTGTGCGAAGGCAAGCGGCGGTTTCGGTTTGCCAAAATCCCCATCTTTGCGCCGGAAAACTTTGCCCGCATCCGTCCTCTGGACTCCATGAAGCGCAAGCAGTTTTTAAAAGGCATCGCCCAGCTAAGCCAGGAAGGCGCCATTCAGCTTTACTACAGGGACGAAACCGGCCTTGAAGAAACGCTGTGCGGCGTGGTGGGCACCCTGCAGTTTGACGTGCTATCCTACCGCTTAAAAAGCGAGTACGGCGTGGACCTGCTGCTTGACAACATGCCCTGGCGCTTTATCCGCTGGATAGAAGAAAGCCCTAAGGATGTAAATGACTTGCAATTAACTTCCACCACCGCAAGGGGGAGGGACGCCCAAGGAAATGATGTGCTGTTGTTTGAAAACGAGTGGAGTATCCGTTTAGCTCAAGAAAAGAACCCCGGCCTTGTCCTTTTGGAGCTTGCGCCCATGAGTGAAGAGTGGAATACTATGTAAGAAACAAGTAAAAAATGGTAAATTTTTTGTGACCAAATTGACGGCTTTTTGGGGCGCTGGTATAATAAAACTGTCAAGATAACATGAAAGGAGCGAGCGACCAATGCAAAAAGTGAATTGGGAATTAGTACTTACTGTTGGCCTTTTAATCATTCTTCTCCTGAATGTCTATTTTGCCGTGAAGGATGGCGACGCCAGAGGCGCTGTACTAAGTATAGCTGCGGCTGTGCTTTGTGTGGTCGATTTGGTCATGTACTGTCGCCGTAGATAATTTTTGCGCAGGTTTCTCACTTTTCCACGGAATAAACACTACATCCAGATTTTTACTTTGGCACACAAAGAAGTTTTTGATGGGTGCGTTGTCTGAGCAATTACCCTTTACAACACGCTTTGTGTGCATTTATAATGCTTTTGTTCAGCATTAACTTATTCAATTTTAAAAACTACGAAACGGAAAATCATGATTAAAAACGACATTCGCAACATTGCCATCATCGCCCATGTAGACCATGGCAAGACTACTTTGGTAGACCAGATGCTAAAGCAGGGCGGGGTTTTGCACAGCAACCAGCAGATAGCCGACCGTGTCATGGACTCGGGCGATATTGAGCGGGAGCGGGGCATCACCATCCTTGCAAAAAACACCGCCGTTCACTACAAGGGCGTAAAAATTAACATCGTAGATACACCCGGCCACGCTGACTTTTCGGGCGAAGTGGAGCGGGTGCTTAAAATGGTGGACGGTGTCCTGCTTTTAATCGATTCCTTTGAGGGCCCTATGCCGCAGACCCGCTTTGTATTGTCCAAGGCCCTTGACAGGGGACTTCCCGCCCTGCTTGTGATGAACAAGGTGGACAGGGCGGACGCCCGCAACGACGAAGTTGTGGACGAGCTTTTGGATCTTCTGTCTGACCTGAACGCCGACCCGGAAACCCTGTCCCGCCCCATCCTGTATGTCTCGGCCCGCCTTGGGACGGCCACCACCGATATGGACAAGCCGCAAAAGAACCTGGAGGCTCTGTTTGACGCCATCCTGAAATACGTTCCCGCCCCCAAAGGGGACATGGACGGGCCTGTGCAGTTGCTTATTTCCACCATCGACTACAACGACTATGTGGGGCGCATCGGCATCGGGCGTGTTGCCCGGGGCACCCTAAGGGCGGGTATGGATGTGGTCAAGTGCAACCACCTTACCAAGGAGGTGTCGCCGCCGCAACGGCTGGTAAACCTGAATACCTTTGACGGCCTCAAGCACCTGCCGGTAGAGGAAGTGAGAATGGGCGACATTGTAGCCATTTCCGGCCTTGCCGATTTGTCCATTGGCGATACGGTGTGCGACCCTGCCCATGTGCAGCCGCTGCCCTTTGTGGCCATTGGCGAGCCTACCGTAACGATGACTTTTTCCGTCAATGACAGCCCCTTTGCCGGACAGGAGGGAACTTATGTCACCAGCCGCCACCTGCGGGCAAGGCTGTATCGGGAGGTGGAAACGGATGTCAGCCTGCGGGTGGAGGATGGCGAAACGCCCGACCAGTTCTATGTAAAGGGGCGGGGCGAGCTTCACTTATCGGTGTTGATTGAAACCATGCGCCGCCAAGGCTATGAGTTTCAGGTAAGCAGACCCGAAGTCATCTATAAACAAGTGGACGGAAAGCTTTGTGAGCCCGTTGACAGGGTACAGTGCGATGTGCCGCAGGCCTATGCAGGCGCCGTGATTGAAAAATTAGGCCGCCGTCGGGGCGTCTTGGTGTCCATGCATGGGCAGGATAGGGTGAGGCTTGAATTTTTGGCGCCCAGCCGTGGGCTGTTTGGTTACCGATCGGAATTTTTAACCGACACCAGGGGCGAAGGCGTCATGTCTTTCGGCTTTGAAAGTTACGAGCCTGTCAAGGGCGACATTCCCCACCGAACGGCAGGGGCGCTTGTATGCCACGAAGCGGGCGAGGCTACCCAATATGCCCTGCATGGGGCGCAGGAGAGGGGCACGCTGTTTATCACCCCCCAAACGCCGGTGTATGGGGGCATGATTTTTGGGCAGTCCAACCGTGCGGGCGACTTGGTTATCAATATATGCCGCCAAAAGCATGTGACAAATATTCGCAACACGGCAAGCGCTGAGGACAGTCTGCGGCTTATGTCGGTGTACAGCCTGAGCCTTGAAGAATGCCTTGAATTTATTGAGGATGATGAGCTGCTTGAAGTAACGCCCAAGTCCCTTCGGATGCGCAAGAAGGAGCTCAACCACCAACAACGCCTGCGGGAGGCTTCCCGTAAAAAGGGCGACTAAAAAGCAAGAACCCTTAAAGAATAGGGTTTTGAGCTCATGGTGACTTTATTCAAAACGCTAAGGTTTTCACAATTTGCCCAAATCCTCTCCTAATGGTATTGGTACATGTGAAGGATTGACATACAAGCGGTCTTACCCTAAACTAATAGCTAACAGTGGCGGGTTTTTGCCGCCGAACAGAAAGAAGGGAGGCCATTTTCATGAAAAGATTGGTATCCGCGCTGCTTGCGTTACTAATATTGCTGGGGGTATTTTCAACTGTTGGCGCAGAAGGGCCCGTTGTAAAATTTGATAAAAAAGTTATCGTCAGCTTTCAGGGCAGGGAGGTAGCCGTATCCTTTTATCTGCAAAACCCCAAACGCTACAAAGAAGCGATGAATGCTCAGCTTGTGGACGAAGAAGGCACCGTGGTGGCGGAAACCACGCTTTCGTCTTCAAGGTCCAAGCGGAGGCTTGTCTTTACCGTTCCGGATACCTGGATTGGCGAAAAGCGCCTGTCCGTACTGGTGAACGGGGAAACAGCTACTGAGCAGGAACTCTCGCTGGCAGTAGATGATATTCGCAACAAGGCGGTTAAAACTGTCAACACCTCCTATAACAAAATATCCATTACCTTTGATGCTGCCTACGGCGAAAAAAACATGGCGCGGGTTTTGGATGTGTTGGATAAATACGGTGTCAAAGCCACCTTTTTTGTGACGGGGGGCTGGGCGAATACATACCAAGACTGGTTGAAGGAAATTGCCCGCCGTGGGCATGAGCTTGCCAACCATACTTGGGACCATCCTCGTCTGAATAGCCAGCCGCACGATAAGGTCTTCCGGCAGATACAAAGAACCAACAATATCATTAAGGAGCTGACCGGCCAGACTCCGTCTGCTTTTAGGCCGCCCTACGGTGAAATGAACCATAATGTTCGTTGTCTTGCTCGCTCTCAGGGGCTTGAAACCTTTATATGGACATACGATTCCCGTGATTGGGACAATAAGTATACCCTTTCCCGCATCATGAACCGGATCACCAAGGACATTAAGGCGGGGGATATCATCCTGTTTCATCAGGACGGAAAGTTAACGCCGGAAGTTATTGACCAGGTCATTCCTTATTATCAAAGTCTGGGGCTGGAGCTGGTAACGCTGTCGGAGCTGATGGACGAAGGCCCGTATACGGTGGGGGAGGATGGCGTTGTGCGATTTCAGAAAGAAACGGAGCAATAACGAGAAACCATGAAACGATTTTTTGTTATTTTAATGGCTTTGTTGTGCCTTACTTTTTCTGGTCAGGCTCGAGAAAAGCTGCTGACCCTCTACCTTCATGGCGACGAAAACGAAAACCGCATTGCCGTTACCATTGATGATTGGTACGAGCCCGAACGCCTGGCGGAGTTTTTGGATGCCGCCAAGGAGTATAATTGCAAGCTCACCCTATACCCTGTAGGCGAAATTTTAAAGGAAAAGGATCGGGACTTGTGGCTGCGCGTGCTTGCCGAAGGGCACGAAATTGGCAATCATTCCAATACCCATAAAAACCTGTCCAAGGCCTCCAGGGATTCCATCATCAGACAACTGACCAACTTCGAAAAAAACCTAAACAAGGCTTTGGGGCAGGAATACGTGGTCAACACCCTGCGCTACCCCTACGGGGCGGGTAGAAAATCAGGCACAAGGGGCGCCTTTGCAAGAGCCATACGGGACGCGGGCTACATGCACGTGGTGCTGTGGAACATCGATTCTACCGACCCTGACACCATCATGCGCCAGGTGGGCAACGGTTCTATTATTCTTTTGCATGGCAACAAGAAGGATTTGCGAGCCTTTCGGGAAATTTTACCCAGGCTCCAGGAAAAAGGCTATGAAATGGTCACTGTGAGCGAGCTTTTGGGCCTGACCAAAACTTCGCCCGACCCAGCGGCCCCGACCGCCTCTCCCGTGCCCTGATACTCATCTCAGGTAAGACCCGCGCAGGGAAAGCTTTTCTTATTTGAGATGAGTATAAACCCTGCCGATAGGAGCGAATCATGAAAAAACGAGTTACCGCCCTTGTCCTTTCGTTGGCGCTTATTTGCGTCATTGTTTTGTCGTTCGCGGAATTAATACCGCCAAGGCAGCTTAGTGGACGGGCCGATATCATCAGGTCGCTTTACCGGAAGCTGATAAACGCCACAACCACTCCTGCGCCCGAACCGGTGGATAATTGCCTACTGAAAAATATTGTTTTACCTGAAGGTTGGTATGCTCTCCCCGGCAATAACGGCGCCCTCGTTGCAAAGATGAGCCAGGCCTTGGCGCGCCACCTCCAGGATGATAATGCCAAGGCCACCGAAGCTCTCCTTGGCTTAGCAGGCAAAAACAGCACTTTTGTGTGCTATGTGCTGGAGTCATCGGCGCTTGATAGAATGGAGCTAAATTTATTTAAAGAAAAAAATACCGATGCTATTCTTGAACAAATCAGAGGATTGGTGCTGTTAGGGGCAGAGGGAATTAATCCGGCGGATACAACCATTCATTTTGATAGACTCAATCAGCCGCTGGTGGTCTATGTAAGCGGCGGCAGTGAAAAAAATCTCTCCATGCGGGCCGCCTTTGTTTTTGGCGAAAATACCAACACCGTGGCGCTGCTTCTTTTCAGCGATGAAGAAGCAAAAGGCTTTGAAGTTTTAATTGAGCAGTTGAGAGGTTTATAAATTCAAAAAACGAACACAACAAAGGAGCCGTGGTAATTCCACAGCTCAGACTGTAGACAAAGTCCCAACCATTCGCGTTGGGACTTTGTTCAATGAAACCTGCAAAATCCCTTAAAAGTCAAGATCAAATCGAGGTTATATGGTATAATATAGATACAAAAACTCGAGGTA
>DUQF01000019.1 GCA_012837965.1 Clostridiales bacterium
ACTGTTCAACCAGGCTTTCGCGGCATAAAAGCTCACGGTTTGTGATACTGAAAAAGTGAGCAGCCTTAACAACAAACTGATTAAAGTGTTACCGAGGAAATTTACACACTAATTGGGACTTGACTTCGGATAAGATAAGGCGTATGAAGTAGACAACATTCTTGCCAAGGCCGTGAGGGCTATCAAAGCCAAGGTTTTTCTTGCCTGTTCTTGCCAAAAACGAAAGTGAGTTAATAACATGAAACGATTTGTAATGCTTTTACTGTGCCTGCTGGTTGCTATGCAAGGTGTAGTGGGTGAAGCCCCCGTACAGCGCATAAAGACTATTGAAGTGGATATTGAGGGGTTATGGGGAACAGCTATTACGCAACAAGCGATCTATATCCGAAGAACCGATGGCTTATATCGCTGGAATCCCGAAGAAGAGAAATTTGAGTTGGTTCTTCCCTTGGTATTCATGCCGGAAGAATGTTTTCCGCTGGAAATAGAAACAATGAACGCCAAGGAATTGGAATTGCTTGATCAATATATCATGGAGATTTTTTCGGACGGGGAAAACCTTTATACTATCAACAGACTCACCCGCAAATGGGCAAAGCTTTCCAAAGAAGAAGGCTTGGTTTGGCAAGATAATTTGCTGGATATGAGCGTTTTAGAAACCGATTACAGTTTGGGGCATATGTTTGTTCAAAACGGTTTTATGTATGCCTTGGTTGGAAAAGAAATACCAGATGACCAGCTTGAAAATCGGGTACAATACCGAAACGATTTAGCAATTATCAACCTACAAACGGGCGAAGGGGAGCGAATTGAAGATTACCCCATCATTGCCGTTTGCCCCTATAAGGATAACAAGCAACTGTTGCTGATTCGAGATTACGACGAAGTATATCCAACAGTTGCGATACTGGATGAAAATAGGCAGATTGAGTTGATAGATTCCGTCAAATTCCCGCAAGATTATTCCATCACGACGGTTTTTGATGGCTTAGCGTACGATGATGCCACCGACACTATGTATGTAATTGTTCCGGGTACGGCGCTTGCAAGCAACAAGGGTGGAGATTTTGTACCTGTAACCGTTTGGCCCGCCACTCTTTTGCCCGGTTGTGTCGGCGGGGTGTTAATGGATGGATATTTGACCGCAAAAGGACCAGGCCCTAACGGTAACTACTGCGTGATGCAAAGCTATGTCGGCGGTGGCGCAAAACAAAATTTCAAATCCCTCAACATCCGCGGTCATGCCTTTATTGAGCGGGCGGTGAACGCTTTTAGGGAACAATTGCCCAACACCCTGCTGAATGTGGATATAGCGCCCCTTACTCCCAAGGAAGCGGTGCAGATGATTCAAAGCGGAAGCGACACCGTGGATATCTTTTTGCTAAGGCAAAGTCCCGAACTTACAAGCATGTTTCAAAAAGGCTACGCTCTAAACTTAGACGAAAGCGCCCCGCCAAAAGAAGCAGAAAATGACCTGTACCCCAATATTAAAGCGGCTCTTGTGGATGGCGATGGGCAGTTGCGAGCCTATCCCGTGCATATTTCCGCCGGGCATATAGGCGTGGATACGCCCTTGTGGCGCACCTACCTTGGCGATACGCCGCTTCCCACTACCTATGAAGAATTTTTCTCCGCCTTTTTACAGTACCTTGACGCAAACGACGAAGCCGAGCCGGATGTATACTTCGTGGCTGACGAGGATGCCGAAGGCTTGCTCAACCACATGATATTTCAATATATTTACCAAAACGAAACGGCGGATAAGCCGCTCTCTTTCCAAAGCCCGGCGCTTAAAGCGGCAATCAATCAACTGCTGACCATCGCCCAAAAACACGGGGCTTCCGGCTTTACGCCGCAGCAGATTTTAGATACCAACATCGCCGATGAAGACATCAAGCCGGAAATGTTTTTCTTAAATGCGGGCGGACTGATTGGGCATTTTGGCGAAAACCCTGATGGCGCTTCAAGGCTGTTTCCCTTTACCTTTGAAAAAGACGAGCAAGCGATTTTAGATGGGTATTTAGAGGTCGCTGTCATTAACCCCAACAGTAAAAGAATGGCGGAAGCCTTATCTTTCCTTGAAATATTGAGCCGAAAAGAAACCAACCCCGTACAATATACCTTGCTGCACCAAAACGCCGACCAAGCCGTTGCCAACCCCAACGCCAAAGAGTGGCTGCAAGCCTTACAGGAAGAAGTGCAGTTGCTTGAAAAGGCAATCGAAAAAGCCAACCAGCAAGGCAACACGCAGGATGCCCAGCAGCTAAACAGGGAATTGACCGTTATCAAAGAAGCGATTGAAGGGGGCGCAGGACTGTGGCTGATGACCGAGCAAGAAGTGCAGGCATATCGCCCCATTCAGCCGCAGATTAAGTTTTTTGAAAACTCCGCCCTGCTCACCGAAAACGCCATGGAGCAAATTCGCCAGTCTACAAAGCGGCTGATGGGCGGGCAACTGACAACTGATATGTTTTTAAACGAACTGGACAGGATAGCTAAAATGGTCTACGCCGAAACAAGGTAAGGTTGAGGGAAAAGAGCAATATAAGGTGAACGGCATAGCCTTCGTCAATGAATATTTCGCACCGTGTTTTTCTTACGGTGCGTTTTTGTTTGAGCGATTGACAGCCAAATTGTGGGATGATAGAATGGGTGTGCTGATTAAAATGATATAGAAAAGAAGGTAGGTACATGCGTCATTTTGCCCAAGACATTCATGAAGTTGTGCTGGACGGACAATCGCTCAGCATTGACAAGGTGGTGGCAGTAGCCAGACACCAAGCCGTTGTTTCCCTGTCTCCCAAAGCTGCAAAAGCCATTGAAGCATCACGCAGGCTGGTTGAAAAGATTGTTGATGAGGGGCGGGTGGTCTACGGCATCACTACGGGTTTTGGCGATTTTTCTAAAATACACATCGGAAAAGAACAGAGCGCGAAGCTTCAGGAAAATTTAATTTTAAGCCATTGCTGCGCCGTGGGTGAGCCTCTAAATATAGAAACCGTGCGGGCGATGATGCTGCTTCGGGCAAACGCCTTGGCTAAGGGGCATTCGGGTATCCGCAGGGAGTTGGTGGAGGCCTTGATTGCCATGCTTAACTGTGGCGTTTATCCCGTGGTACCCCGTCAAGGCTCCCTTGGCGCAAGCGGGGATTTGGCGCCCTTATCGCACATGGCGTTGGTGCTGATCGGGCGGGGAGAAGCAACTTACCAAGGTGTTCGGATGCCCGGCAAAGAAGCCATGGACAAGGCTGGCATTCCTATCCACCAGTTGCTTGCCAAAGAAGGCTTGGCGCTGATTAACGGCACCCAGTGCATGACGGCTATTGGCGCCCTTGCCTGGTACGATTTGAACCGAGCGGCTCAGCTTGCCGATATTATTGCAGGCTTGACCTTGCAGGCTCTCACAGGCCTTATTAGCGCTTTTGATGAGCGTTTGCATGCTTTGCGCCCGCATCCCGGGCAAAAGTTGGTTGCTAAAAACATGCGATTGATGCTGGAAGGTTCGGTGGCTGCTAAAGAAAACTTAGCCCTGCGAGTGCAGGATGCCTATACCTTGCGGTGTATTCCGCAGGTGCACGGGGCGGTCAGGGATGCGTTATTGCATGCCAAGGGCGTATTAGAAATAGAGATGAACGCCGTGACCGACAATCCCGTGCTTTTTTTGGAGGATGAGAGCGTCATTTCCGGCGGCAACTTCCACGGGGAGCCCGTCGCTTTGGTGATGGATTACCTATCCACAGCTGCGGCGGAGCTTGCTTCCATTAGCGAAAGGCGGCTTGAAAGGATGGTGAATCCCAGCCTGTCAAACGGATTGCCGCCTTTTCTTGCGTCCAATGGCGGTATTAATTCAGGGTTTATGATTTGCCAATATTCCGCCGCCTCCCTGGTGTCGGAAAATAAGGTGTTTGCTCATCCTGCGAGTGTGGATTCCATCCCCTCATCTGCCAACCAGGAAGACCATGTATCTATGGGCACAACGGCCGCCCACAACCTAAGGCGCATTGTAAACAACGTGTTTTCCGTGCTTGCTTTTGAACTGATGGCGGCGGCGCAGGCTACTGATATGCGAGGGAACTTGGAAGAATTGAGCGATGTGCAAAAGCAAGTTTTTCATTTGGTCAGGGAAAAGATACCCTTTATATCCAAAGATAAAGAAATTGCCCCGCACATCGCTTGTATGAACACACTTATCCGATCCGGCAGGATTGAACAGACTGTCCTATCTACCCTACATGAGTTTGCCTAAAGGAGGGGCTTATGAACTGCATATTAAACCTCACAAAATTGCCCGAACAAAAACCTTTTTTGGAAGGTATCCGGCGGGCGCCCAAGCGGGACGCCAAGCTTTCAAGGCGGGATATAGAACTTGCGCTGCGTAACGCCCTGCGCTATATTCCAGAAACATTCCATGAGCAATTGGCGCCCGAGTTTTTGGATGAACTGTTAACCACAGGGCGCATTTATGGCTACCGCTTCCGCCCCGAGGGACGCATTTGGGGAAGGCCTATTGATGAATACCAGGGCAAGTGCATTGAGGGCAGGGCCTTTCAGGTGATGATCGACAATAACTTGGATTTTGAAGTGGCGCTTTATCCTTATGAACTTGTTACCTACGGCGAAACAGGGCAGGTGTGCCAAAACTGGATGCAGTACCTGCTGATTAAGCAATATTTACTGAATCTGACCGACGAGCAAACCTTGGTGCTGGAATCGGGACACCCCCTTGGCGTGTTCCGCTCTCACAAGCATGCGCCAAGGGTGATGCTGACCAATGGCCTGATGATCGGCATGTTTGACAATCAAGAGGAATTTAACCGAGCCGCCGCCATCGGCGTTGCCAACTACGGACAAATGACCGCCGGCGGGTGGATGTACATTGGCCCGCAAGGTATTGTGCACGGCACCTTTAATACCTTGCTTGGCGCTGGACGCTTAAAGCTTGGCGTCCCGCAGGATGAGGATTTAACAGGAAGGCTATTTGTGTCCAGCGGTCTTGGCGGCATGAGCGGTGCCCAAGGCAAGGCGGCGGAAATAGCGGGCGCCGCGGCCATCATCGCTGAAGTGGATATAAGCCGCATTGAAACTCGCCTCAATCAAGGCTGGGTCAGCAGGGTTAGCGATGACCTTGCCACCTGTGCGAAGTGGGCGCTGCAAGCCAAGGAAAGCAAGCAGCCCCTTGCCGTTGCCTATCATGGCAACATTGTGGATTTGCTGGAGTACTTAATCAAAGAAAACGTGCATGTAGATTTACTCAGCGACCAAACTTCCTGCCACGTTGCTTATGACGGCGGCTATTGCCCCAAGGGCATGAGCTTTGCGGAAAGAACCCGTATGTTGGCACAAGACCATGAAGGTTTCAAAAAGGCAGTAGACAAAACGCTCAAAGAGCATATCGCGGCCATCGGAGAACTCAGCCACCGCGGCACCTACTTTTTTGACTATGGCAATAGTTTCTTAAAGGCCGTGTATGACGCGGGCGTTAAGGAAATCTGCAAAAACGGCGAAAACGAAAAGGACGGGTTCATTTATCCCTCCTATGTGGAAGATATTTTAGGCCCACAGCTGTTTGACTTTGGCTACGGTCCTTTCCGCTGGGTGTGCTTGTCGGGCAAGCCAAGCGACCTTGACAAGACCGACCAAGCTGCCATGGATTCCATCGATCCGGGTCGCCGCTATCAGGATAGGGACAACTGGGCTTGGGTGCGGGACGCCAAGAAAAATAAGTTAGTGGTGGGTACGCAGGCGCGTATTCTGTATCAAGATGCCATGGGACGCTTAAAAATCGCCTTAAAGTTTAACGACATGGTGCGAAAGGGCGAAATTGGGCCCGTGATGTTGGGTCGCGACCATCACGACACCGGCGGAACCGATGCGCCCTTTAGAGAAACCAGCAACATTAAAGACGGCTCCAACATCATGGCGGAAATGGCCATTCAGTGTTTTGCCGGTAATGCCGCGCGGGGGATGAGCTTGGTTGCTCTGCATAATGGCGGGGGAACGGGCATCGGCAAGGCCATCAACGGCGGCTTTGGCATGGTGCTTGATGGAAGTGAGCGGGTGGATACTATCCTCAATTCCGCCATGCCTTGGGACGTGATGGGCGGTGTTGCCCGCCGTGCCTGGGCACGCAACGAAAACGCCCTTGAAACCGCTAAGCAGTATAACAAGGACAATAGCGGAACCGACTGTATCACCATTCCCTATTTGGCGGATAATGATTTAATTAAACGCACACTCAAAGAAAAATTGGACTAAGGCACAATGAAAACCCTATTTTATAACATCGGCATGCTTGCGACGCCGCAAGGAAGCCGTCCGCTTTGCGGAAAAGAGCAGAGCGAGGTAAGAATATTAAAAGACGCTTGGATTTTGTCGGAAGATGGCCTTATCAGCGATCTTGGGGAAGGAACACCACTATCGGCAGATAGAAAGGTGGATTGTCAAAATCTGCTTGTCACGCCCGGACTTGTTGATTGCCATACCCACTTGGTTTTTGGCGGCTGGCGGGAAAACGAGCTGGAAATGAAGCTGTCCGGCAAAAGCTACCTTGATATTTTAGAGGCTGGCGGCGGCATTCTTTCGACCGTAAAAGCGACTCGGGAAATGCCGGAAGAAGACCTATATACAAAAAGCCGAAAGCTCCTTAGGGAAGCCATGCTGCATGGCACTACCGCCATTGAAATTAAAAGCGGCTATGGCCTAAACAGGGAAACGGAAGAAAAGCAGCTGCGGGTTGGCAAAAAGTTAAGAGAAATTAACCCCGACATTGCCTTAACCTACATGGGCGCCCATGCCTTTCCAAAGGAAATGACACGGGACGAGTATATCGACTTTCTGTGTAACGAAGGCATCCCATCGGTAGCCAAACAAGGCCTTGCGGATTTTTGCGATGTGTTCTGCGATGATGGCGTCTTTACGGCGGAGGAAAGCGAGCGCATTTTATCTGCCGGAAAAAAACACGGCCTTATTCCCAAAATGCATGCCGATGAAATTAAAGACATTGGCGGGGTGCGGGTGGCTGCGCACGTTGGCGCTATCAGTTGCGACCATGTGAGCGAAACGGATGAAGAGGGAATGGAGGCTTTCCTATCATCGGGTATGGTGGCCGTCATGTTGCCTGCCACCTCCTTTTACCTGCAAAAGCCTTACGGCCGCTTCCGCAAAATGATTGATAAGGGCATTCCTGTAGCCATCGCAAGCGACTTTAACCCCGGTTCATCGCCCAGCCTGTCGATGACCTTCGCTATGACTGCAGCTTGCCTGTATAACCGATTAACCCCCAAAGAAGCCCTGACAGCCGCAACGTTAAATAGCGCCTGCGCCGTTGGGATGGAAAAGAGGCTGGGCGCCTTGGAAAAAGGCAAAAATACTGACCTTGTCATTTGGGATGCTCCCAACCTGAACAGGCTCGTTTATCGCTTTGGCAGCAATTTAGCGCTGGCGGTGTATAAACGTGGCGAAAAAATAACCGGATAAATTTCCAAACGGCAATCAACAAACGCTCTTTTCGGAGCGTTTCTCAGTCTGTCGACAAAACCACTTCATGCCCCGTACAACCATCGTAACGGACACATTGGTGCCCCGTTGCTTGATACCTTGGTCATAGAGCTTGATTCTTTTGTCATACTTGGTATTGATCACTTGTTTTAATTTTTCAACTTCAGAAAAAGTCACCAGATTATCCGCGACATGTAGCAATCTTTCAACACTATCGAGGCTGCAAAGTCTGTTAGCATTGATCATAGCATGCGCCATGTCTTTTGAACAACAAGGGTTATCGGGTGTTAAATTGATGGTGATATATTCAGTCGTAACGTTTCTGAAACCGTATTTTTCCATGCTTCGCGTGAGTTCCGATTCATTTTGATGGTAAGCCCCAATCTCATACCTTCTAAGCAGATTCTCCATGTCTTCTCCTGTTTTTTGCCAAAACCTTTGCTCAAATTCTGTTTCTTCGGCAATGCAGGAAGCGTCGATGCTGATTCCTTTTCATGCGGACAGAACAAGGCAAACTCCGTTTTCTTTCAGCACCCTATATTGTTCACCATAGAATTTTGAGGGCTCAATATGTTCCGATACGGTGTTTGAAAAAGTACAGGGTATGGATGCCTTGAATAAACCTTGATTAGATTGTATTCATGTTACACCTCTATTCGTTTGAAACATGGTTTATTCCTTGCTCTGAATAATCCCGCCGCCCAAACAGATATCGCCATGATAGAACACGGCGCTTTGCCCGGGGGTGATGGCCCTTTGTGGGGCATCGAACAGGACTTTTGCTTTTGTTCCCTGTGTAATTAAGGTAACCCCTTGATCGGACTGGCGGTAGCGAAATTTTGCGGTCAGCTTTATGGGTTCCCCATCTTTTGCCGGCGCATTCTTTACCCAAGTCATATCTTCCAAAAGAGCGGAAGCGGAATACAGTTGTTCATGGTCATCGCCTTGAGCGACAATCAGGCGGTTGTTTTTTAGGTCTTTTTCTACCACAAACCATGGACGTCCGTCGCCGTGCCCGCCGATGCCAAGGCCTTTTCGCTGGCCTAAGGTGTAGTACATGAGCCCGTCGTGCGTGCCCAAGGTTTCGCCATCTGTGGATACCATTTCTCCCTTTTGCGCCGGAAGAAAACCTTGCAAAAAGTTTTTGAAGTTCCTTTCGCCAATGAAGCAAATGCCGGTCGAGTCCTTCTTGTGGCTGACGGGCAGCTTGTTTTCTTCGGCGATTTTGCGCACTTCCCGTTTGGTAAGATCGCCGACAGGGAAAAGGGTCTGCTTTAGCTTTTCAGCCTTGACCATATACAAAAAATAGCTCTGGTCTTTGTTTTTGTCAACGCCCCGCAAAAGATGCCCTTCTTCATCGGTGTTTACAAAGTGGCCGGTGGCTATCTTGTCGGCGCCCAGCAGAAAAGCGTAGTCAAAAAAGGCTTTGAACTTAATTTCCCGATTGCATAGTACATCAGGGTTGGGGGTACGGCCTTTTTTATATTCGTCAAGAAACAGGCTGAAAACCCGCTGCTCGTATTCCTTGGTAAAATTGACGGAGTAGTAGGGGATGCCGATGCAGTCGCAGACGCTCTGCACATCCCTCCAGTCCTGCTCGGCCGTGCAGATTCCATTTTCGTTAGTTTCTTCCCAGTTTTTCATAAAAACGCCTGTCACCTGATAGCCCTGCCTCTTTAACAACAAGGCGGCAACGGCGGAATCTACCCCGCCGGACATACCCACCACTACTTGCACTGTTTTACCTCAAAAGCACGCAGGCGGGGGAGGAGGCAACTTAAAAGCTCGCTTTGTACGCTGTCCTTATCCTGGTCGGCGTTGATGATGATAAAGCGATCAGGGTCGTTTTGAATGATTTTTTGATAGGCATCGGCCACCCGATTATGGAAATCCATTTGGCTTTGTTCAATCCTGTCGGCGGCTGTTGCTTCCACCCGCCTTGTGAGGGCAACACAGGGGTCAATAGATAAAAAGGCGGTGGTGTTTGGCAGGAGGCCGTTAATAGCCGGAGCGTTAATGTCTCTCACCAAGTCGATGCCGAGCTTCCGCCCGCCGCCCTGATAGGCGATGCTGGAATCCACATAGCGGTCGCAGACAACTAAATAGCCTTGTTCTAATGCTGGTTTAATCACTTCTTCCACGTGCTGAGCTCGCCCTGCGGCAAACAGCAAAGCTTCGGTGCGGCAGGTCATGGAGCGGTTATCAACATCGAGCAACAGTTGCCTGATTTTTTCGCTCACCAAGGTGCCGCCCGGCTCACGGGTAAAAAGCACCTTGTATCCAAGATTATCTAAGGAGCGGTGCAGCATTTCGGCTTGGGTGGATTTTCCTGAACCGTCATTTCCTTCAAGGGAGATGAAATACCCCTTGATAGGTTCTATTCCCAAAAGGCCGTAAAGGTCCTCGGGACTGTCGGCAATTTCGTCGGGCTGTGAATCAATCAGCTCCTGCCTGCTGCCAGCGCCAAAGGTCACGGCAATGGAAGCGACGTTATTTTTTTTGGCGCCGACAATATCGCCCGGGGTGTCGCCGATCATGACGGCGCCTTGTACATGATTGCCTAATAACTTGTCCAGAGCATATTCCTTGTCCCTGAATTTTATACCGGGTTCGGGAGCGACTAAATCTTCAAAAAAATGGTCAAGAAAAAAGTGTTCAAGCGTTCTGTGGGCAACGTCTTCCTTTTTGCCGGTCGCAACAAACAGCCTTGCGCCGGCTTGCTTTAAGGCGGTTATAACTGAGCGGATGCCCGGGTATAGGCTGCTATTTTTCCAACCGATTTCGTCATAATATTCTCTATAAAAAAGGGTGGCCTTCTGCGATTCTTCCTTTGACATTTGACAAAGGCTTTGAAAGGAATCAACAATCGGTGGGCCGGAAAAGCCCCTTAACACCTCATCCGGGAGGATGGGGCTGTTCATCTTATTCAGGGCGTATTTGACGGCGCTGAGTATACCGGGCATAGTATCGGCAATGGTGCCGTCCAAATCAAAAACAACGGTTGAATACTTCATGGAACCTGTCTTTCTGTGTATTGAATCAGGGCATTCAGGAAACGGATGCAATTTTCTTCGTTACCGCTATTAACGGCGACCGAGAGCACCATGTTGTCGGTAGGTACTCCTGCCTTCTGAAAACCGGTCAGGCTGTCGCAAGGGATGCCGTAGAGATGAAGCTCACTGGAAACGATTTTTTCATCATAATCGGTTTCGATATAGGTAACATAACCCCTATCCCAATCTAGATTCTGCGCGGCAATCTGCCCGCTATCTTTATAGTCTTCCAGCGCGACAAAGGAGCCCTGGGCAGCAAAACGCTTAAACTCGCTTGCTGGCAGCATATAAATATCGCCCTGACCGGTCACGATATAGGTGGTCAGTTGAATGTTTGAATAATAATCCTGCGCGCCACCGGGAATCAGCACAGTAGAGGAAACAAGCTCCATATCGGGCACGCTCTCCTGCCACAGGGGATAGAGGTAGGCATCCAAGGCTTCGGGGTCAGTGATGGCGCTTTGCACATAAATATCAATGCGTTTATTTTCGGGCGGGTGATAGGCAGTTTGGATATAGAACATGTCCCAAAGAAAAAAGGAAAGGATGACAATCAAAACATGCTTCCACCAATTGTAGCGGAAGTGATTGCGTAAAGTTTCTTTGGTGAGGGGTGCAGATAGTTTCATTTTGTTTGTCCGTTCAGAATGGTTTGCGCGTTCACAAGATAGTTTTGGATGCCGGGCGATACTTGGATGGATAAGTCATTTAAAATCCACAGAGCATCCACCCCGGGAAACTGCTCAAGGAAGGTAAGCCCTTCATCCGGCGGCATTAAAAATAGCGCCGTTGATAAGAGGTCTGCAAGCCCTGAATCTTTGGCAACAACGGTGACTGAGCGCATGTAATCGGAGGGAAACAGGGTGTTAGGGTCAATCAAGTGGTGGTATCGTTTTCCGTTAACGGTATAGTAGCGCTGGTAGTTTCCGCTTGTAACAACGGACAAATCGTGCAGCTGCAAAATTAACTGAGGCAGGCCACTTGCCTTGCCTTCTTCAGGATAGGAGGGGTCTTGGATAGCGACGCCCCAGTTGCTGCGCCCATCAAGCGGCGGTTTGGCGGCATATACATTGCCGCCTGCGTTAATCAGAAAGTGTTCAAGTTCGCCTTTTTCCAAGAGGGCGTCCGCAACCTGCTGCACGGCGTAGCCCTTGGCGACTGCCCCAAGGTCCAGCTGCAATTGAGGGTCAAGGTAATACACGGTTTGCTCTTTTTCATCCAGCATTAGCTTATCAAAATCAGTGTGCAATGCCGCTTTTTGCAAGATATCCTTGCTTGGCAAAAAGGCCTTGGACTCATCATTTAACGAGAGGGTGCGGGCATCGTGCCAGATTTTCAGCACGCTGCCAAGGGCAATGTTGACCCTTCCTTGCATCTTGGGCTGCTGCTCCTTGCAAAAAGATAGCAGCTGGAATAACTCTTTCTCTACCTTTACGGGAGCGTTTTTTGCTTCAAGGTTCAGGCAATACAGGTTGTTAATACCGGCATAGGCGTTGTAGCCGTCGTACAGCTGATGATAACGCTCAAAAAGCTCCTCAGCTTCCTGAGCCGTTTTGTCAAAGACGGCTTCTTCCTTGGCATAGCCCATAACGGTGATGATGGTATCAAAGGTGCCAAAAAAGCTGTGGCTGTATTTATGGTAAGTAACCTGCTCTTGTGGCGTAACCGTAGGCGTTTGACCCGCTTGCTCGGCAGGCGAACAGCTGGTAAAAAGAAGAGAAACGCATACTAAAAGAACAAGAAACGCTTTTTTATTCTTCAACATAACCAAGCGTCCTCAAATCGTTCGGTGAATCACGCCAGCCCGGACGTACCTTCACCCACAAATCAAGGTGAATATGTGTGCCTAAAAGGTTTTCAATGTCTTTTCGGGCGACGGTGCCGATCTTGCGAATCATCTGCCCCTGCTTGCCGATGATGATGCGCTTATGGGTGTTTCGCTCGCAGTAAATGGCGGCATGAATCTCGGTGAAATCGTCGCTTTTTTTATCAAAGGCAAGAATTTCGATGCCAATGCCGTGAGGCACCTCTTCTTGCAGGTAAAGCAGGGCCTTTTCCCTGATAATTTCGCTGACCAAATGACGCTCGGGCTGGTCGGTGATCATATCATCGGGGAAATACTTAGGGCCTTCGGGCAGGCAGTCCATGATGGCGGTCTTTAATTCGTCTACCCCATCGCCCGTTTTTGCGCTCACGGGGATAATGGCTTTGAAAGGATATTCCTTGAACCTGTCGATGATGGAAAGCAACTGTGCTGGGGGAACCCTGTCAATCTTGTTGAGTACAAGGAAGCAAGGCAGGCCCTCTTTGGCATAGTTTTGGGCGATTTTTTCGTCCGCCGGCTTTAGATCGCACACATCAAGCAACATGCACAGGACATCAATGCCTTTGAGCGCCTCCCGGACAGAGGACATCATAAATTCGCCAAGTCTGGTTTTGGCCTTGTGCACTCCGGGCGTATCCAACAAAACCACCTGCGCATTTTCGGCATTCATAATGCCCATCATGCGGGTGCGGGTGGTTTGGGGTTTAGGGGTAACGATGGCTACCTTTTCGCCGACCAAGCGGTTGACTAAGGTAGATTTGCCAACGTTCGGCCGCCCGATCAGGGCGACAAAACCGGAATGAAATGGCTGTTCAGCCATACTATTTCTCCTTTCCAAGGAAGGCGTCAATGCCGTATTCAGGTGAAAAGGCATGGGGGAGCAGCTGGCCAAGGGTGCTTTCTAAAGTGTTGCCGTCCCAAGTGACGTAGATGGGCATGCTTGCGGGCGCAAACTCCGATAGAACCTGCCTGCAGGCGCCGCATGGCCAGGGAGCCGTATTTTTGGCTGCTATGGCGATTGCCTGAAAGCGGCGATGCCCCTCGCTAACAGCCTTAAAGCAGGCGGTGCGTTCGGCGCAGTTGCTAAGCCCATAGCTGGCGTTTTCGATGTTACAGCCGGTGTAGAGGCTACCGTCTTGCGTTAAAAGGCAGGCGCCCACCGGAAAGTGGGAATAGGGGGAATAGCTGTTTTCCATTGCTTCAATAGCAAGTTTCAGCATCCCGTTTTTGTCGGGCTCGGGGAGGCCCATTTTTTTCATGGCTTGTTCTTCTTTTGTACGCATGGTTGCTTTCTCCTTAGAGGTTATATGGTCATGTCCCAACAGGTGCAAAACGCCGTGAACCAGTAAATAGCACAGTTCCCTTTGCAAGGAATGGCCGTAGGTTTGCGCTTGTTTTGAGGCATGTTCCTTGGAAATAAAAATTTCCCCAAGGTCTACCGCCTTTTCATCGGGGTTGAAGGCTGATTGCAGAAACCAAGGGACATCCTTGGCGGTTTGCTTGTCAGGGTAGCTAATTGTGGGGAAACTTAGCACGTCTGTTGGCTGATCTATGTGACGGGTTTGTTTGTTGATGGCTTGAATGTTTGCATCATCGCAAACAGTTAGGCTCACATAACACACATGGCTGACGCCTTCGGCCGCTAAAGCGGCATCAAAGGCCCTCATCATCAGCCGCTCATCCTCTTTTGAAAGAGGAAAGCAGGCCAAATAATCAATCAAAAGGGGCATTGCTTACTTTGCCTCTTTTGTAGATTGGCCGGATTTTGAAAGGCCAAGCAGCTCACGGGCCGTCTTTTTCCTGCGTTGCTGGTCGGGGTATTCAATGCGCTCGTGGAAAACACCGTAAAGCACATTAGCGCAGGTATCGGCTATCAGGTGTAAGTCCCTAACAGACAGGGAAGAATTGATTAATTGGCGGTCTTTCATTTTGTCTTGAATCAGTTTGAGGACAAAATCTTTAATATCATCCTTGGTAGGGGATTTCAGGGTACGGATGGCCGCTTCAACGGTATCGCACAGCATGACAATGGCGGCCTCCTTACTCTCGGGCGGTTTGCCGGCATATCGATAATCTTCGGGGTTGACTTCTTCGCCGCTTTCTTGTGCCTTGGCATAAAAATATTGAACCAGGGAGTTGCCGTGGTGCTGGGAGATAATATCCTGCAATTCCGGCGGCAGGCGGTGCTGCTTGGCCATCGCAAGACCGTCCCTAATATGGGCGGTGATGATGGCGGCTGACATGGCGGGACTTGATTCATCGTGGACATTGCCGATGCCGATTTGGTTTTCCTTAAAATACAAGGGGCGCTTAAGCTTGCCGATATCGTGGTAGTATCCGCCGGCACGGGCGAGCAAAGGGTTGGCGCCGATGCGCTCGGCACAGGCTTCGGCTAAGTTGGCGATAATAAGGCTGTGGTGGTAGGTGCCCGGTGCCTCCGTAACCAGTTGATGCAGGAGGGGCTGGGTGGGGTTGCAAAGGTCAAGCAGCCTTGACTGGGTAGGCAGGTTAAAAGCCCACTCAAGCATGGGCTGAAGCCCCAAGCAAAGCAGCACGGACAGGACACTGCCTCCAAGGGAGTATAGGGCGATAGGCATTACTACAGCAATTGTACTGGATACCATAATACCAATTCCTAAAATGACCAAAAAGCTCATCAGCGCGCCCAATGCGCCGATGAGCAGAATTCTTGCGCGCTGTATATTGTCCTTTAAGAGGATGGAACATACGCTGCCCGCAAGCAACGATGAACAAAGAACGTATACAATATCGCTTGTTGTGCTCTGACCACCGACAGACAAACCGAAAGCTACCAATATCCCAAGCGATAGGTTAGCGACCAAAGAAGCGTTGATTCCTATTGTAACCGATAATAACATACCCGTTAACAGAAGGGGCGCCAAGTAGTTGAGATGAATGGCTTTGGCTATCGTGCACAGGGCATAGCTAACAATCATCACAAGGTGGATGACCAGCAAATAGCGGCCGGGATGCTGCATATTTTTTGTGATACGATACAGCAGCATATGCATTAAAAGTATTACGGCAGCAAACAAAAGGATGCCGCCCAGATAGGTTGCGTAGTCGGTTTTATCGCTGGACAAAAGACCTAAAGAAGCCAGCATACGAATTTGGTTTTCTTTAATACGCCCTTCGCCCTTGACAACAATGTTTTGCCCTTGCTTGTAGACAACATCGTCCACCGCCTCCATGGCTTGCGCCCTGGCTTTTTCGGTGGCTTCTTCGTTGATGATCATGTTGGGCATCATCACCGCCCGCAAAATGGGGTGGGCAATGTTTTGCAGGGTGTTCACATCGGTTTTATAACCGATAATCTGCATGATGGAATTGATAGCGGTGACTTCCTGCCCCTGCGTGACGTTGGACTGCATGGTGTTTTTAATGGTATCCCTGAGGGTTGTAAACAGGGTGTCCAAATTTTCTTTTGAAATATGCAGAAGGGAATTTAGCTGGAATTCCCTTAATTCAATGGCTGTTAGGATACCTGAAGCGTAGGATAGTTCATCGGGCGTATATTTTTTGTCTATGGAGTAGTCTTCAAGCGTTTGCGCGTACATCAGTACGCTTACCATTTGGTTATGAATAGTTTCCAGCTTATTCAAAACCTGGTCGGTAACGCCTTCCTTATAAACATAGATAGGTTGTACATTGTCGGCTGCCTCGCGGCGGTTACGCTCCGTGGTGACTTCGTCGACCACATCCTTGGTGGCAATGATGGTCATGGTCGGTACCATGCCAACCGTTAGCTGATAGCGTACCGGCGTAATGGATGCAAGAAACATTGCCAGCAAAATCAAGGAGGACAGGACTTGCAGTAAAATGAGTTTAAATTTTTTGGATGAAATATAGGTTTTTACTCGGTCAAAATGGTTGGATTTATTCACCACATGTTTATTTTCACTCATGGTTTACCTCCTATTTTCGTAGGCGGTCACGATGCGTGCGACAAGGTCGTTGCGCACGACGTCTCTTTTGTCTAAGGCCACAATGGATACGCCTTCAATATCTTGCAACACATCAAGCGCGTCTACCAGACCTGATAATTTGGAATTTGGAAGGTCAATCTGAGTCAAGTCTCCCACGACCACGCATTTAGAGCGTTGGCCCATACGGGTTAAGAACATTTTCATTTGTTCGGGGGAGGTGTTTTGCGCCTCGTCCAAAATGATAAAGGCATCCTGCAAGGTACGTCCACGCATGAAAGCGAGGGGGGCGACTTCAATCATGCCCCTGTCTTGGTACTTTTGGTAACCTTCAGAGCCAAGCATTTCAAAAAGGCTGTCATAAAGGGGACGCAGGTAGGGATCAACCTTCTGGGACATATCGCCGGGCAAAAAGCCCAGTTTTTCGCCGGCTTCAACCGCGGGTCGGGTGAGAATGAGGCGTTCCACCTCCCGGTTTTTAAGCGCCAAAACGGCAAGGGCGACGGCCAAAAAAGTTTTGCCCGTACCGGCAGGGCCGTAGGCCACCGTTAAGGGCGATGAGCGCATGGCTTGAATATAGCTTTGCTGTCCGGGGGTTTTGGCGAAAATGCGCCGTCCCCTGTAAGTGTAGGCAACGGTGTCGCCAAAGTTGATGAGAAAATTGTCTTGCTTTCCAGACAGGCTTGAATCAATCAGGGCATGTACAAAGGTGATGTCCAGCGGATGCCCATTTTGATAATAGTTGAGCATTCTTTCAAATACATTGATGGCTACTTGCCTGTTGGCTTCATCTCCTTGAACGTGCAGTTGATTGCCACGGAGTGAAACCCGTACATTCAGCTTTTCTTCAATCAGGCGTACATTCAGGTCATTCAGGCCGAAAAGCGCCATCGTTTGATCCATGGATTCAATAATAATAGGCGACAAACTCCTTCTTGGGAAATTCTTCGACTATCATACTATATTTTCACTTTTTCCGCAAATTCTTTAGGCTCTTAAAACCTTTGACGCGCTTTGGAAAAAGGCGCTTAAGGTGGAGAAGAATTTTTCGAATAAGGCTTAGTTTCCGGTACAACCCTTGATAGAGGCTGCGGCCAAGGGCGATATCGGTGTAAGTGGTCTGTGTTTTACCGTACTGCATGGCGCTGACAACACGGGAGAACTCAAGCCACCGGCTATCATAACTTTGCGTGCGGTAGGCAAACTCAATCATGGTTTCTGAAGGATTGGGTTTTTGCCCCGCAGCCATTATAGCATCAAGGCAGCCGGTATACCAAAGACGGAGAATGGCGTTTGTTTCCCGCGTCATGAGTGAGCGAACTGTGGGCGACACCCACAGCCATCTGAGAATAAGCGCAAGCAACAATAGCCGTAGCCACCAAAGGGAGGAATCTAAGGAGTCGGGCTCGGTACCGCTATCGACCTTGGGAGCGGGTGGCGGTGTGGGGCTTGCGATGGGGTCATTGGGCGGCGGTGTTGGTGTTTGGGGCGGAGATGAAGGCTGGTTTTGGTTATCAGGCGGCGGTGATTGCTCGGGGGATGGGGAGGGAGTGTCTTGTTCGTTTTCGCCCGAACCTTGCGGACTGTCGCCCTGATCTTCTTCAGGCGCGGTGGCATCGAAAGTTATCCAACCAAGACCGGGGATATTTACTTCCGTCCAAGCGTGAGCGTCAAGTCCTGTTAAAATAGTGGGTTGGTCTAACTCCATGATACCATGGAAGCCCTCAACATAGCGTGCTGGAAGGCCTGCCATGCGGGAAAGGATTGTCATGCTGGAAGCGAAATAGGTACAGTAGCCTTGTTTGGTTTCAAACAGAAAATGAGCGACAAAATCGGTATCCGTTGGCGCGTCCACTACATTTTCCGTGAAACGGTAATGGGCCTGTAAATACCGTTGAATGGCGGCCGCCTTTTCATAAGGCGTTTGGGCACCGGCAACAATTTCATTTGCGAGATCAAGAACAATGTTTTCTCCCATTAGGTGAGTGGGCAGTTGCAGGTAAGCATCTTCGCTTAATGGCGGTGTGCCTTCTGTTTTTTTAGCCAGTTCAAGCACTTCGCTTGACGCAAGGTAGTTTTCGTATTTAACAGTATAAGCATCGCCTGGCTCAATGTTGCGGGTAATAAAAAGTTCGCTTGCCAAGTTAAAATAGGGAACCATGCGCTCTGACAAAGTCAACTCCCGTACTCTTTGCGGCAAAAGCAAGGTGGAAGCCCCTTGTCTTAATACATGCACGTTTACACTTTGGCTTTGGGTACGCAGGCTATCTACAGGCCATGCCGCGTCAAAGGTTTCATCCCGCATGGACGAAAAGCGCAGCGAGCGGTAAGAATAGCGCTGGTCAGAGATGGAATCATACCATTTACGCCCAGTATAGTGGTCTTTAATAGTACCCCGCAGATAAACGGAACCTTCTCCCTTAATTTCCAACAGGGGCACGTTAATGGGCTTTGGTTTGCCTCCAAGCCCGTCCTCCATGGGTTGCCAGCCAAGGGTTTTAAGGCTGAACGCCTCCCTTTGATCGGTAAAGAAAAAGGTGTCGTTCATCCACTGCCTAATATCGGCGGCCTGCTTTTTCAGGGTAGGGTTGGTCACAGGGCGGGAAGGGGAAAAAATAATAGCTAAAAATGTCATCAAAAAGGCTATCAAAAGTATCCATGGCTTATTTTCAGTCTCTCTTTGATTTGCTTCCGGCAGTTCCTGCTCGTCATTTGCGTGTGAAAGGAGGAGGGGGAAAGATAAGGCTGCTGGCCAGTAATCCATAATCTGCGCGTGTGGATTGGCAAGGTACATGGTCATGGAGGCGGTCATAAGAATGGCGATAGAAAAGCTCGGCTCGCCGTTTGTAAGCAATAGCCCAAGGATGGCGCAGATCACACCCCAGAAGGGGAGGAGAATGTCGCTAAAGAGCATGACGGTACCTTGCAGTGCGCTGCCAGAAAAAACGACCTTGAATATTTCGGGTAAAGTTTGAACAATGCCGTGTGTAAACAAAAGAGAAACAAAGGCAAGAAACCTGAGACTTAAGCGGACGACAGGCTTTAACCCCCTTGTGAAACTGTAAAGCAAAACAAGGAGGAGTGCCGGCACAAGGCTTTGCGTATAAAAGACTTTAAGGCCCAGAAACGATAGCCCCGGCAAAACCAGCGCTATCGTGACCACCGAGGAAACGAAAGCAAAGCGCAGGGACGCAAGCAATCTGTTTTTAGACAGGTGAAACATAGCACACCTCAATCATGGCGTTTTGCAGCCTGCGCACATAGGGCAGGTATTCTTCATTTTCCGGGTCGTGCGATACGAAATACAGCCGCACATCCGGTCCCGAAAGGCGCAGGTTTTTGGCGGCTTCCACCAAGGCGCCAGATAGCACGGGCGTGATGATAATAGCGGCGCCCGTTGTTCTTGCCCGCCGCATTTCAAGGGAAACCGCCGCCTCAAAGGGATGTTCGGAATCAAAAGCGATCATGGCCAATTCCCTCTTTAGGTTACTTAACTCGCTTTCATGGCTGGCAAAAAAGTCACGCACAGGGTTTGTATAAAAGGGAATACGTACGGGAGCTTCTAAGGCAAGCTGTTCTTTGGCGGAGGAAAGGGCTGTTTCGCAAATGGCATCCCGTAAAGAAAGTTCACTTTCGCCGCCTATTTTAAGGGGCTCATCATTGATTAAAATCAGGGTTTCGGGCGGCATGGGCACTTCAAAACGCCGAACAATCAGGTCGCCTGTTCGGGCGGACAATTTCCAATGCACACGCTTCAGGGCATCGCCTTGGCGGTAGGCTCTGGTATCTTCGGGGCTTGTCACATCCTCCCCCGAGCGGTTGAGCATGGCCTCTCCATCATCCCTTGGGGAAAAGGTAAGCTGATCAATGGTAAACAATTGCGGCAAAGAAAGAATGGCACATTTTTCCGGCAAAGTCTTAATAGACAAGCGAAACAAGCCAAAAATATCTTTACAATAAATGCGATCGATGCCGACATGGAACTGACCGACGTGCCGTAGGTTAAAGGGCAGCATGACCCGGCTTTTGGCGCGGATGAAAAACACCGCAGTTTCTCCAAGGATGGAAATATGCGCTTCAAAAGGGGCGGTGGGAAGGGGGCTTTTATATGAAAAAGATACTTGAAGTTCACCTTTTCCGCCTCGATCAACGGCGTCAGGAACAACCGCCTGCGTCACTCGAAGGCTTTTTTGCGCCAAAATAACGCTGACAAGGGCAAAGACCGTGCATAAAATCAGCGTGAAACTTAATAAGTAAAACAAGGGATCGCCAAGCGCCAGTGCGCACCAGAGGGATGCAACCGTACTGCTTAGGATGCCCAGAAAGCGTGCGGTCATGATACCTTTCCGGGAACGGGCTGCTTATTTAAAATATCGGTGAGGATTTCTTGGGCCAAGCGCCCTTTGATGCGTGCTTCGGGAGTTAGAAGCAGGCGATGGCTCCAGACAGGCAGAGCCATGCGGCGAATGTCATCGGGCAGGATATAGTCACGCCCGGCAAGCAGCGCCGTGGCTTGCGCCGCTTTGTGCAGGGCAAGGGTGCCACGGGGGCTGACGCCCAATTGAAGCATGGGATGCTGGCGGGTTTGCGCTGCCAAGGTTGCAATATAATTACGGGCTTCAGGGCTGGAATAGACAACGCCAACCTGTTCCTGCATATTAACTACCTCTTGAGCGGTACAAACAGGGTGCAGGTTTTTGATAGGCGAAATGGTACCCGAGTGACGGGCAAGTACGTCCATTTCTTCCTCAATGGTAGGATAGCCGATATGGATGCGCAAAAAGAAACGGTCCATTTGCGCTTCAGGCAAGGGATAGGTGCCGACAAAGTCCACCGGGTTTTGGGTGGCCAGTACCATAAAGGGCCGTGGCAGGCGATAGGTGACGCCATCAACGGTAACCTGCCCTTCTTCCATAACTTCAAGCAGGCTTGATTGGGTTTTTGGGCTGGTGCGGTTGATTTCGTCCGCCAAAAGAATTTGTACCATCACGGCGCCGGGCTTATATTCCATTTCTCCAGTTTTTATGTTGGGCATGGTGTAGCCCGTTACGTCCGATGGCATAATGTCGGGCGTAAACTGGATGCGGCCAAAGGAGCAGTCAAGGGATTTGGCAAGCGCTGCCGCTAATGTGGTTTTACCAACGCCGGGCACGTCTTCAATTAAAACGTGGCCTTGGCACATAATGGCAATGAGGGCAAGCTCGATAGCCTCATCCTTACCGACAATGACTTGTCGTACGTTGTGAATCAGCCGATAAATGAGGCTGCGTGTTTCTTCGTTCCTCATGGTTCCTTTCCGCCTGATATGCAGACGCCTATAGTATAAAGTTGTTTCAAATAAATTGCAAATATTTATCTATCTTGTTATCAAAGTTGTTATTAAAATTATTATTAAAAATACTTGCAGGTAAGTGGTTTTTAAGGTATAGTTGCAATCTTGGAGGTAAACTATGTTTAAACAATCCCGTACCCTTGCTAATCTCGCGTGTTCCATCCTCAAGCACTTTGGTGTAAATTCCTTGCCCAATCCCACCCTGCCGCTTGCCGACAAGCTGCTGGAGGGTTTTGATGGCCCGGTAGCTCTTTTGGTCTTGGACGGGCTTGGCATGTATAATATGGAAAATGCTTTAAAAAAAGACGGTTTTTTTTACAGTCACCTTGCCGGTGAATACAGTTCCGTTTTCCCGCCAACTACCGTAGCGGCCACCACCAGCGTGTTAAGCGGTCTGTTTCCTTCGCAATCGGGCTGGCTGGGTTGGACCATGTACTACCCGCAGGTGGATGCCAACGTAACCGTCTTTTTAAACACTGTTGATGATGAAACCGCCTTCCCAGCTGCCGACTATTCTGTGGCGGAAACTCACGCTCCCTACCGCTCCGTGATAGAGCAAATTAAAGACATTGGTGGTCGCGCGGAGAAAGTAAGCCCATTTGGTGAAAAACCCTGTCATTCGCTTGAAGAGATAGCGCGGCACATTGAAAAAACCTATCGTGAGGGCAAAACTTTTTATTATGCTTACTATCGTGAACCTGACCATACCATGCATATTAAAGGAGCGACGAGCGAAAAGGCTTTACAGTTAATAAGGGAGATTGAGCAAGAACTTTCCTCTTGGAAAAATCGCTTTGACAACCTATTGCTTTTGATAACTGCCGACCACGGGCATATCGATATTGATGGAGTAGTTTTGGAAGACTATCCGGATATCCAGGATTGCCTTGTGCGCCCCCCGTCCATTGAGCCAAGGGCGCTGAATTTGTTTGTCAAAGAGGGAAGGCTGGAAGAAATCAAGGCGCTTTTTAGGCAGCATTTTGGCAATGAGTTTTTGCTCATTTCAAAGGAAGAGGCTCTTGATAAACATCTATTTGGCCCCGAACCCTATTTTCCTTGGATATATGAAGCTTTGGGAGATTTAATTGCCGTATCAACCGGGCGGCTGAGTCTGTTTAATACTCACCGTCAGTGCGAGCAAATGAAAGGCGCGCACGCCGGGATGACCGATGAAGAGATGCGCATCCCGCTGATCGCGGTTCATTGCAAAGCGCCCCTCACAACCGAAGATTGATACATATATTTAAGAAAAAACGCGCCCAAAACACAGTGCAGGGGTGCGTTTTTGGTTATAGTCTAATGTTGACCCAATCGCCCTTGTTGACTCGCCTTGCCAACAAGAAATTGCGCACAAAGGCATCAATTACATAGGATATCCACGGGCCGATATCGGCAAAATATAAGAATGGCAGGAGGGAGTGCAGCGGATAGCAGAATAGATAGGTTAACGCAGGCCGAAGAATTCCAACGCCGAGCAGCGAGCACATGGCCACGTATTTTACGTCGCCCGCCCCACGCAGACAGCCTGCATAAATGACCCTGCCGTTTTGCGGAATCATGCCGAAAACGACTACCAAGAAAGAAAGCTGAGCCGATTTGATAACGTTCGTTTCGTTTGTAAAAAGTCTGGGCAAGAGATTGCTTGCGGATGCCACGACAATAATTAGCAGGATGGACGCCGTGATACCTATTTTGCGGTTAAGGGCGACATATTGCTGGGCCTTCTTAGGTTTTTTAGCGCCCAAACTCTGTCCGACAAGGGAAACAACGGCAGTACCGATAGCATCGCCAACGGTAAAGGACAGGCTTGTTACCTGCGACACGATTTGGTAAGCAGCGAAGGCTGCCGTACCGATGCCGGCAATGATTTTTTGAAGAAAGATAAAGCCAAGGCGTAAAAAAACTGATTCCGATGCTGTTCCCAAGCCGATATTTGCCAGTCCTTTGAGGGTGTCTTTTGAGAATTTGGGAAATTTAAAGGGGTTATAGGCAAAATAATCATCCTTACGCATAACAAAGGCAAGGGCAATAAAGCCGGCCAAGGTGGTTCCGATAGTGGTGGCGATGGCTGCGCCTTCTACACCTAAAGGGGGAAATCCCAAGTTTCCGCCGATCAAAAGGTAGTTAAAGAAAACGTTGACGATATTGCTGATGAGATTAGTTAACAAAGTGATTTTCGTACGGCCGAGGGCACGAAAGGCGCTGTTAATGCATAGCTGCCAGCAGTTAGGGAGGAAGCCGTAGGAAATGATGGTAAAATACGCACTGGAAAGATGAATGGTTTCTTCATTAGCGCCTACAAGCATCAGTAGCGGCCGGGCATAACGGATGCCAACAAACGAGATGACAAGGCCGATCAACGTGATAATTACCATTGACTGGCTTAATACATTCCGTGCGCCCTGGTCATCGCCCGCCCCTTTTCTGCGGGCGACCAGCGCCATTGTTCCTACGCAAAGCGCTTGGGCAAGCAATAAAAGCACCATGCGGGGCTGGCCCGTGAGGCCAACGGCGGCAATGGCTACCGAACCCAGGCTGCCCACCATCATCGTATCCACCGAACTAATGACGCTCATTAGGGCGCCTTCAACTAAGGCGGGCGCTGCGATGGACATCGACTGGCGGTACATTCGCTTTTGTTCTTCGGCGCTTTCCACGCCGTCAACCCGATACAGTTTGCGTATAAAGGCTTTTAATTTTTGTATCAAGGCGGTCATTGCTTTTTCTCCCTTATCCGTTCCAATGCCCGTTCGACCTGCCAAAGGCTGCGCTTAAGCTCAGCAGCGATTGTGTGTGCACTCATTCGTTGAGAAGCAAGCAGTCGCAGGCGCAAAAGCTCCGTATCGCTCCATGGTTTTGTGTTTTCATAAATTTGGTTTGCAAGCAGGCTTGCGTCCTGCTTGGAAATAGGCCCATAGCGAAGGACACTTTTGAGGGAAGCTATCAGGTTCAAAAAAACCTCGCCGTAGCTTTGCGCTTTTTTTTCGCCAACACCGGAAATATTAAAAAAAGATTCCATGGTCAGGGGCAGGTTGGTTGCCATTTCTCGTAGGCTGCTATCCGTAAAAATCAGATAAGCCGGTACCTTGTGTTCAAGCGCAAGGCGGTTACGCAAAAGCCGCAAAGCCGTAAAGGCGCTCTCAATATCATTGGGTAGGGTTTCTTGTTCTGGGCTCCTTACTTTCAATAAGGGTTTAAGCCCGTTACAGCCGGAGCAACTGTCGCATCGTTTTTTTGATATTTCGCCAAAATAGCCAAGGATGTATCGGCGCAAGCAGCCGCTGATTTGGCAGTAATCTATCATTTTTTGTAAGCGAAGGTGTTGCTTTTGTTTAAGCGCTTCTTTTTCTTTTTCGTCAATATCGGGCATATCGCTGGAGCGGTCGATCAAATACTTATTTAAGAGAATATCCTGCTTACCAAACAATAACACACACTCAGCAGGACTGCCGTCCCTGCCCGCCCGCCCGGCCTCCTGGTAGTAGCTTTCAATGTCTTTGGGCATATTGTAGTGGTATACGTAGCTAACGTTTGACTTATCGATGCCCATGCCGAAGGCGTTGGTTGCCACCATGACCTTTGCCTTGTCAAACTGAAAGTCTTCCTGCGCTAACTTTCGCTCATCTTCTGACAGGCCGGCATGGTATCGTACGGTGCTGATGCCTGTGCGCCTTAAGGTATCGCACACCTTATCTACATTTTTTCGGGTGGAGCAGTAGATAATGCCGCATTGTTCTTCCTTGCCTCGCATTAATCTAAGCAATTCGTCGGCCTTACTTTTTGGCCTTCGTACCTCAAAGTAGAGGTTGGGACGGTCAAAGCTTTGAGTGGACAAAAAAGGCTTGTTAAGTCTAAGGAGCCGTACAATATCTTTTTGTACTTGCTTTGTGGCGGTGGCGGTAAAGGCGCCGACAGGCGGCCTTTTAGGGAGGGTGTCGATAAAGTCGGCAATGTCAAGGTAAGCCGGGCGAAAATCCTGTCCCCATTGGGACACGCAATGCGCTTCGTCAACTGCGATGAGGGCAATTTTCGCATTCTTAGCAAAGCGGATAAAGCTGTCAAGGCGCAGTCTTTCGGGGGTAATGTAGATTAAGCGATAAGCTCCAAGGGAAGCCCGCCTGAGCGCTTCCCTCTGCTGGCCGGGAGAGAGGGTGGAGTTAATGTAGGCCGCTTTCAGCCCCGATTGATTTAAGGAAAAAACCTGATCTTTCATTAAAGAAATCAAAGGGCTGATAACCAAGGTGATGCCATCCACCATGGCGGCAGGCACCTGGTAACATGGCGATTTTCCGGCGCCCGTAGGCATGATGCCAAGGGCATCCTTCCCCCTTAAAAGGGTATCAATGAGCGCCTCCTGCCCGATGCGGAAGGCGCTGTGTCCAAAGTAGCGGTGAAGGACTGCGGATTTGTCCATTTATTTGACGGGGCCAAAATCGGAAAGCGGCCAAAACCTAAAAGCAACATGCCCGACAATCATTTTTTCAGTAATGGGCCCCACGTCAAAAGAGCGGCTGTCGTGGCTGTTGTTGCGATTGTCGCCGATTACGAAATATTCACCTTTTTTGAGGGTGATGCGGGGCATATCGCTGCGGGCGGGGATAACGGTGTCCGGTTCATCTACGGGCGTATCGTTTACATAGAGTACGCCGCCCGAAATGGCGACCGAATCGCCCGGCAGGGCTACCAGGCGTTTAATAAATGTAGTGTGATAATTCAGGGTAAAGGTTGCGCCCACACGCCGGGTTGACCTTATCCTGCCGGGATAGTGACAAATAACAATGTCGCCCCTTTCCAAATTGCCGCTTAGCACCTTAGGCTTGGTGACCAACACTAAGTCACCATTATTCAAAGTGTTATTCATGCTGGCGCCGTCTACTCGGACGGGTTCAAAAATTAGGGAACGGATAACCAGCGCCAAAAGTATCACAATGGTGATAGAGGCGACCCAGGAATTGATTTCGTCAAACACGGTGCGTTTTGTTTTATCCTTTTTCTTTTTGTTGGTTTTATTGTCGGTTTTTTCGTCTGTTTTTTCGTCTGTTTTATTGTTGTTGTTTTCGCCTGCTTTATTATCGGTGTTTTCTTCGGATGCTTGCTGCAAACTTTCATCAGGCGAAGCTTCTTGGGCAGTTGTTTCTTCAACAGGTGTTTCCTGGTTAGGGGTCTGTTCCATGGCTTTATTCTCCTTCGTTAGGTACAGTTCGTTTTTGTTCAAGACCGAGGCTCACTTCCGGAGGTACAGAGCCTTGCTTTAGCACTTTCTTGCGGCGTCGCAAAAATTCTCCACGGTCAAGCATTACGACACGACCGCAGCCGTTGCAACGCATTTTAATGTCGGCTCCGATACGGGTAACCGTCCATTCAAAGGAGCCGCAGGGATGCTGCTTTTTCATGCGCACCACATCATCAAGGCGAATTTCATCTTGCATGCTCAATATTATAGTACAAAACGGGGGAATGAGCAAACATACGGCCAGCGACAAAGGTAGTACATTTTCTCGTGTAAAAAAGCGAAAAACTCAACCTCTTAGCACATTTTTTGAAAAAAACTAAAAAAAAGCTTGACAATTGTTGAACAATTGAATTATAATATTTTCGAATCAGCAATCCAAACGATTGTTAAATAAAAAAGGAGGCCTTTCCAACTATGAAGAAGCTACTCGCAATCCTTCTGGCCGCTGTGATGCTACTGTCCGTAGCCGCTTTTGCCGAGGGACAAACTGAAATTACTTTATGGACCTACCCGATCGGCTCTTGGGGCAACGCGGAAGTTGTTGACGGCATCGTCGCCAACTTTAACAAAGTACACCCCGAAATTACCGTCAAGGTTGAGTACCTTGATTACACCAACGGTGACAAGCAGGTCGCCGCCGCCATCGAAGCGGGCACCATGCCTGACATTATCATGGAAGGCCCTGAGCGCCTGGTTGCCAACTGGGGCGCCAATGGCAAAATGCTGGATCTGTCCGATCTGTGGACTGAAGAAGCCAAAGCCGACATTATCGCTGCCGCTCCCGCGGTTGAAGCTGCCTGCCGCAACGCCAAAGGCGTCTACTACGAGTATCCCTTGTGCATGACCACCCATTGCATGGTCATCAACAAGACCGACTTTGAAGCGGCCAATGCTCTTCAGTACCTGAACGAAGAAACCCGTACCTGGACCACCGAAGGCTTCATCAATGCCCTCAAAGCTCTCAAGGAAGCCGGTTTCGCCCCCACCATGACTGTTTACTGCGGCGGCCAGGGCGGTGATCAAGGCACCCGTGCCCTCGTGACCAACCTGTATTCCGCTCAGTTCACCGCTGCGGACCACTCCGCTTATACCATTGACTCCGAAGCCGGCATCAAGGGCATTCAGACCCTGGTTGACCTGTTCAACGAAGAGATCATTGATGCGGGTCTTGACATTGTTGCTTCTGACGAAATCGCCTTGTTCTGCAACAGCACCACTTCTATGAGCATTTGCTGGAACGCATCTGCTGCCCTCAGCAATAAGGCCAACTTTGCAGAAGACGTTGTGCCGCTGCCCATGGCTTTCCCCTCTGACGACGGTGTTCCGGAGCTGCAGGGCGGTATCTGGGGCTTTGGCCTGTTTGATACCGGCAACGAAGCCAAGGTTGCCGCTGCCAAGGAATTTGTCCGCTTTGTCTGCGACGATCCCGAGCAGGTGAAGGAAAGCGTCTACGCTTCCGGTTTCTTCCCGGTCAAGGCATCCGTTGGAGATGTGTATGCCGGTACCGAAAAGGAAGGCAACGCTGAATTCGCGGTGTTCATGCCCTATCTTGGCGACTACTATCAGGTAACCGGCGGCTGGGCACAGCAGCGCACCGAATGGTGGAACATGCTCCAGCGTGTGTTCCTCGGCGGCGATGTTGCAACCGAAGTTGGCGTTTATGTAACCAACTCCAACGCTGGCATTCAATAATCTGATATAGCCGCTGCGCTCCCCACGCCCGCAGGCGCGGGGAGCGCAATTCTTTAACTAATTTAAGGGGGCGTTACCATTGCAAAAAAGCATAGATATTTCCGGTCAACTGCGCGCATCACGCCGGAGGGAAAATATAGCGGGCTATGTATTCATGACGCCTGCGCTGCTCTTTTTTGTGGGCTTTGTTATTTTCCCGATGGGTATGTGCCTTGTAACCAGCTTTTTTAACTACACGATGACCGATTTTACCTTCATCGGCATCCAAAACTATGTGGAAGCCTTTAACAGTCCCATTTTCCGTAGAGCTTTCATGAACACCTTGCGCATCGTGGTGGTCAGCGTGCCGACGGTTTGCCTGTTCTCCCTTTGGGTGGCTTCCGTTACCTACGATATGAATGACCGCTACACGTCATTTTTCCGCATCACCTTCTATCTGCCGGTTGTCATGGGCTCAGTGGCCATTGCGGTTGTATGGAAGCTGATTTTGCGCAAGGACGATGGCATCTTAACCACCGTTCTTCAAATGTTGGGACTGAACCTGCAGCCGAGGTTTGGCTGGCTGGGCAGCCCGTCAACGGCGTTATGGTTTATCATTACCATATTGTTTACAACCTCCATTGGTCAGCCTATTGTTTTGTATATTTCCGCTTTGGCCAATATGGATCACTCCTTGGTGGAAGCGGCCAATGTGGACGGCGCTACCAAAATGCAAACATTCTGGCGCATTAAATGGCCGCAAATTATGCCGACGACGCTGTATATTTTGGTCATTACCACCATCAACTCTTTCCAGTGTTTTGCCTTGATTGAGTTGCTTACCTCAGGCGGTCCCAACCATTCGACAGACACCATTATGTACTATATCTACAAGGTAAGCTTGGACGCGCCTTACCGCTACGGTTACGGCAGCGCGATGGGTGTGTTATTGGCCATTATTATTGCCATTTTCAGCGCCATCCAATTCAAGTATGCCCAGACGGATAACGGTTAAGGGGGAGGGAAGTATGGATCGCAGCGTACAAAAAGTCACCGTATATCGGGTGGTTTGCATTATCCTCCTGATTATATTGGTGTTGTTGTTCATGTTCCCCCTTTATTGGATGATTACTTCTTCCTTCAAGAACGGGCCGGCCATTAACGCCAATCCGCCCATTTGGTTTCCAGGGGCAGAGCACCGGACGCTTGATAACTATCATACGATTATGCAGCGCCCCATCTGGCGGTGGCTGTTTAATACAGTGTTTATTTGCGGCACATCAATGCTGTTTACCTGTATTGCTTCAACCATGGGCGGTTACGCGCTTGCCAAGAAAAAGTTTACGGGAAGAAAGCTGTTGTTCAGTTTGTTTGTAGCCGCCATGGCGCTGCCCAAACAGGTTATTCTTATTCCGTTACTCAAACAGATGGCGTTTATGAAACTGTCCAACACCCTTTGGGGCGTGATATTACCCACAGTGGGCTGGCCGTTCGGGGTTTTCCTGATGAAGCAATTTTCCGAAACCGTTCCCGATGAAATGCTTGAGGCTGCCAAGATTGACGGCGCCAACGAAACCCGCACCTTCACGCAAATTGTACTGCCCCTGGTTAAGCCCGGAATCGGCGCCTTGGCCATCTTTACCTTTATCAGCACTTGGAACGACTACTTTTTGCAGCTCATCATGCTTAACGAAAGCCGGGTACAAACGCTTTCTCTTGGCATCGCAAAAACCATGGCGGAATTCAACATCAACATGGGTCCGCTGATTGCCGGCGCGGTACTGAGCGCAGTGCCTATTTTAACGGTTTTCCTGATTTTCCAAAAATATTTTACCCGTGGCATTACCATGGGTGCGGTGAAGGGATAAATAAGCGAAATGACAAACAACAAACTCGACAAATATCAGGGAGTCATCCCCGCCTTCTACGCCTGTTACGACGGTGAAGGAAATATCTGCGAAAAGCGGGCGCGTGCCTTTGCGCGTTACCTGCGGGATGCGGGTGTGCGGGGGCTGTATGTCAACGGCTCGTCCGGCGAGTGCATCTACCTGAGTGTGGATGAGCGTAAAAAGGTGCTGGAAGCGGTAATGGATGAGGTGGGCAAGGACCTAACCATCATCGCCCACGTGGCGTGCAACAGCACCAGGGATTCTGTGGAGCTTGCCCGCCACGCGGAGTCCTTGGGCGTTGATGCCATTGCGGCCATTCCGCCCATTTACTTCAAGCTTCCCCCCTATGCCATCGCCAAGTACTGGAACGATATGTCGGCCGCCGCTCCCGATACGGATTTTGTTATCTACAACATTCCCCAGCTGGCCGGCGTGTCCCTGACTGTTCCGCTGCTAAAAGAAATGATGCGGAATCCCAAGGTGGTCGGTGTCAAAAACTCCTCCATGCCTGTTCAAGACATTCAGATGTTTAAGGAAGCGGGCAAGGGACGCCTGGTTGTCTTTAACGGGCCGGATGAGCAGTTCATTTCCGGCCGCCTGATTGGCGCCGATGGCGGCATCGGCGGCACCTACGCGGTTATGCCCAAGCTGTTCCTAAAGGCTGATGACCTGATTAAAAAAGGCGAAAACAAAAAGGCTGCCGATGTTCAAAACGATATTTGCAATATCATCTACGCCCTGTGCGCCTGCAAGGGCAACATGTACGCGGTGATTAAGGAAGTAATCAAGCGCATGCATGGTATTGATTGCGGCAGCGTGCGTCCTCCGCTGTATCCCTTGGTTCCCGAAGACGAAGCCCAGGTTGAAAAGTGCGTTGCCCTGATTCAGGCTGCTGAGGAAAAGGCTGCCGAGTACTAATCTATAAAACACAAAGGTCGGTGCAATACCGGCCTTTTTCATTGCGCGCATAAGGCGCGATGGCCGTCAAGGGCCGCGGCCCTTGACGATCCCCATTTATGGTTTACCTTAATATTATGGTTTTACTAACTTTTCCTTAATTTTTTATAAAAAAGTATTGCCTCTCTTCCTTTTTATGTGATAAAATAGCTGAAAGAGTTTTGTTTCCAAACGCAAGCAAAGCATCGCCAAATAAACGCAACAGTTTATTTCGAAAGGGGGATTTTACCGCCATGAGGAAAGCCGTCTCTCTGGTTCTGGCGTTGGTCATGGTATTCGCGCTGGCGCCCTCCGCCTTCGCCATCACCGGATCAAGCAAGCTCGTCATTTACAACACCGCCGTCCCTCCCTATACCAATATCAACCTGCAGGTCGTGGAGAGCCCGGACGCGCTTGCCATCCGGCCCGTTCCCGACAACAGGATCTTCGAAATGGGAAGCG
>DUQF01000020.1 GCA_012837965.1 Clostridiales bacterium
AACCGGACGGAACAACACCCGAAAACACGACTTCTTTTACATATTTTTTATATTCATTAGTGAAATCCTTCTTTGGACTGTTTCTATGCTACAAAAAAGCGGCTTTTGCATAATTGCCAAAACCGCTTTGTCTACGGTCTGAGATAAAAAATTTTTATTTTTTATTTTTTTGAAATAAGTCTTGCAGAAAAGTTCAAATAAAGATATAATGACCGAGGCTATAGTCCGGATCTGTAGTTGAATGCCGATGCATGTTGCAGGCGAAACAATCTTTGTATGCAAGTAAAGCTTGTGAACATGGATGTGGGGTCAAAGACAGGTCGTAGATAACAAGCCAAGTATAATTTATTTCAGGGGGTTTACCATCCATGTTCCAAGACAAAACGCTCGTTTGCAGAGACTGCGGCTCAGAATTTACTTTCACCGCTGGTGAGCAAGAATTCTATGCCGAGAAGGGTTTCCAGAACGAGCCCTCTCGCTGCAAAAACTGCCGTCAAGCCCACAAGGCCAATCGTGCCAACGCTCCCCGTGAGATGCATGATGCCGTCTGTGCAAGCTGTGGCAAAGAAACTCAAGTTCCTTTCCTTCCCAAAAATGACCGTCCCATCTATTGCAGCGAGTGCTTTGCTCAAAAAAGAGCGAATCAATAATCCCCTGTTAGATGCAAATGAACGCCCCGCCTGAGCGGGGCGTTTTGTTGTCAATTTTATTTACCAACTTATTAACCTATCTCAATGCTGGGGAAAAAGGCGACAATTTTGTTTCTTTCCCCGCCAAGCGAGCGAATCAAGCGCACCTGTGGCGTCACGGAAGCATATACTTGCGCCACCATCTTGCGCACACCATTCTGGCTAAGAAGCGCTCCGGCAGACTGCGTCAAAGCCTTGCCTATGCCTCTGTTTCGCGCTTCTGGCCTGACATAGACCATCACCAAAGCTGCCGCTTCAGGGCGGGCGCCAGAAACAAGCAGCTCCGCCACAGGTTGGCCGCCACGATAATACCCAAGCGCCATAAAATACGGTTGCTGCATTTGTATGGCCAAATAGTCATGTGTGATGGGCGTTAGGCGATATTGGTTGAGCCGCTGTAAAAAACGCTGCTGTTCCTGAACGCTCGCAAGCGGAACGCTGGCAAACTCGCAACCAACCGGCGCCTGTGGCACCTGCGTTGAAAGCAACGGATAGGAATACTCATCCATTGAATCAGTTGGATCAAAACCGTTATGCTTATAAAAAAACAGCAGTTCCTGCGCATTAGCAGGTACATTGGCATAAACTCTTGCCTTAAGGGGTGGAAGATGTTCCCTCATTTGGGTGACCCTTGCAAGCAGCGCACCTAAAAGTTCACAACGTGCGGATGGCTGGGCATCAATGTGTATATAGAACTGAAGGGGACGTTCGGGAAACAAGTCTTCCTGAACACTGGGAATGATGTATCCGGAACCCATTGGAACAAAGTCTCGTGATCGGCTTACAAAATAGTCTTGCGCAGGAATGCCCTGAAAAGGGGTGTTGAGATTAGTAATCGGCATAGTTCTCCTTTGCTCTCTCAAGTCGCATTACAGCCACTGTACTTCTGATGAATTGGCCGTGCTTGAAAAATCATAAAAAACACTCTTAACATTGGGACAAGCAGCCATAAGGGCATCGCTGTAGATTTCCAGCAAATCATAGTTTAACCTCGCGGCTTGCAAGGAAAACCCGCCGGTTCTGTTTTCTGAAAGGCTAACTGCCCGGAGTGCAATGATTTCATTAGCTTCCGCCTCTTCACAGGGGTACATGGCCGCAAAATATTTCCATAAGCGTTTATGTTGCCCGGCATTGGTAATCACCTGAGCAAACAGGGCGTCGGCACGCCGCAAAGTAGCAAGACGTTCCTCTGTTACTTCTCCATGAATGCGAAGGCTTAAGCCCGTGATAGGGAAAGACTGCGCTTCAGCAGGCTCGACCGGCATACCTAAGGCTTTGGCAAGGTAGCGTACCTCGGATTTGAAAAGGTCTTTCAAGGGAAAAATTACTCTTACGCCATTATTTTCTATAAGCCCTTCCGAAACTGCATTGAAGATAAAATCATCCGCGAGGTTGCCTCGCAAAACAGCTGAAAACTGAATATCTTTAACCGCTTCATTAAGCACCTTTTTTATAATAGCGATGACTTTTTCTCGTTTCAGATGTTCTTGCTTAAGACCACGCAAACCTTCAAGAATTTGATGCTTAGCGTCTATGACTGTTATTTCAATGCCTTCCCTATCCTGATAATATTTCAGCAAGGACTTTACTTCGTCCTGACGGTAAAGACCCGTGTCAACGAAAAACACATGCAGGCTTGAACCCAAGGCGTGATTACCAATCAGAGTTACCACACCGCTGTTAAGTCCACCGGTCAAGAAACAAACGGCCTCCTCACCTTGAAGACTATTTTTGAGCATTTCTTCGGCATCGGCAATGAATACGCTTTCTGACCATGAACCGGAACACCCGCATACGTCTTTGGCAAAATGGTTAAGCAGGGCGCCTCCGTCAACATCATTGGTTTCCAGTTGGAAACCAACACCAAAGAAAACCCCGGAACGAAAGGCAATGATCTTATCGTTCACCCGAGCAATGGGAAAAGCATCTTCTGGAAGGGTCAGAGGAAACACCGTATGCAACATACGCTCATCGCTATCTAAACCCTTAGTAATAACCCCAGGTTGAAAATCAACCGTTTCTACTCTATTTTGGACAACGCTTTCTTCCACATTACCACCAAGTGTTTCGCACAACGAAGCTGCGGCATTCCCTAAGGCTAACACCGGTAAACCGGGCGCTAAAAGTTCGGGTGCTATGGATGGCATTTGCTTATCTACCCCGCCCGAAAAAACAAGTCCCAAAGGCCAGTTGTCTCGATCCTCCGGCAATTGGTAGTTTGGTGCTACGATTTGGCAATATACGCCGTTTGCCCTGAGCATCTTGGCTACATCGGCAGAGTATCGCGCATTATAATTAATAATCAATAATTGATCCTGCATATTGTTCTCCTAAAAAGCTCCATCGACAATCCACGCATCGTTATGGGTACGGCGGTATTCTTCAAGATAAAGAAGAAGTTCCTGTGAAGTTACTTGGTTATAAATGCCCGTTTCAGTTAGTTGTTTCATGTTCTGAAAAAGGCGTACAGCCTCAATAGTGCGGGTATCGTAACGCCCGCTGATGTTTTCTTTATAAAAAAGACCTACTTCAGCCAGCGTTTGTTGAAGCTCGGTTACCTTTTTGCCCTCATTCCCGCTGCGTAAAGTTATGTCCGCCAAGTCATGCACTGTACCATAGCCAAGAATTCGCCAGTCGTTAAGAGCATAAACACTTTGTTGTACCTTGTCGGGGTTGTTCCCCTCCAGTACATGCACCATGACTTGGTCGCCCTTGCGGCTTGTGTATTCCACCATCGCTACGTGGGTGGTATCTCCCGAAGGCGTATAACTAAAAAACACCCAATCTCCTGGTTGAGGAATGTAGCTATTGGGTTGGATACGCTCCCCGGTTTCCTTCAGCCATTGTGTCCCCCAACCGTTAACCATGCCGGATCTGGCTATATATCGACCCTCCCGCAAAAACCACTGGAGTCCTATATTAGTGGCGCCGTAAAGCGGATAAACCGTCTTTAACAACCCCGTCCCATACTGTTGATCGGTTTCATTGACCGACCAACAAAGATACTCAGCGCACCACTCTGCGTAAGGGTCATTGTACCAAACGCCGTATTTGGTTGAGCCGTCCGGGTTCTCTTGATAGCCCAGCTCACTTTTGGCAACTTCTAAAAGCTTGGAAACATAATCTGGTACGGGATAGGCAGGCGCAATAACAACCACCTCTTCCACCAAAGCAGAAGAAGTAATAAACAAGGCAATAATCCAGCCGCACAACAACCTTCTAAGCACATTCCCTCCAATTCTCCAAGTTATTATACCTTTTAAACAGCATCATGACAAGTCAGAAACACTTACCCACGGCTTGCGCATGAATCTCTATTCTAAACGCACCCCTTGTTATTACCAAGCTTCATTCTCTACGTATTGTTAAGGATAGTTTCTAAATTGATAGTTATTAAGGCAGGTTCAGAAGCGTTTACGAGGTCAGCTTACTTTCTTATTTATATCGTTTGTACGCATAAGGATGAACTCCATCCGTTGCAGTATAGTCAGGTTTTGAGCTCCGTTGTCTTTGTGTAAAATACGTTTGTCTTCATTCAAAATTATCTCCAAAGACTACTACACGCTTTCCATACCACAGCATGAACAAACACCTGTCGTATCTGTTGCACGTTTCTTGTATCAAAACATTCGTGTGTAAGTCGTGTTTTGCCTCTCAGACGCTTTCACAAAAAAAAGTAAAAATTCAACCAAATAGTTCAAGAATAATGAACTATCTTCTCATTTTATGGTATAATACTAGTTAAATCATGAAGGTATCAGCATTCCCAGCCCTCAAAAGCCTGGATCGTCTGTTGTTACCACATAAAACAAACAAGGAGGATGCTTATGAGAAAGTATTTATCCCTCTTGCTGGTGCTGATGATGGTTTTATCCCTTAGCCCGGCATCCGCCGAAGAGGTCACGACAAAAAATCTCGTACCGGGAATTCAAGGGCCTGAAGGTTGGCCGGAAGATGTACCTACTCCCTTAACTGGAGAATTTCTTTGGGGCGACTGGGCGCCAGATCATAGTTTTTATACGGTGGACATTCGATATACGCAAGCTGAAATTGACGCTTATGCGGAAAGATTGCAGGAAGCAAAATTTATTAAAATAGACACCGATAAATATGAGGAGATTTACGGTGATGCCGGTATTTATGCCAATGAAAAATGGGAAATCGTATTGGGAGATGAAGGAGTAAACGGAGATTACACTTATATGAGCCTTTATCCGATGAAATACGAAGAACCGGAAGACACTACGACAAAAAATCTCGTACCGGGAATTCAAGGGCCTGAAGGTTGGCCGGAAGATGTACCTACTCCCATAACTGGAGAATTTCTTTGGGGCGACTGGGCGCCAGATCATAGTTTTTATACGGTGGACATTCGATATACGCAAACTGAAATTGACGCTTACGCGGAAAGGCTACAGGACGCAGAATTTATTAAAATAGACACCGATAAATATGAGGAGATTTACGGCGATGCCGGTGTTTATGCCAATAAAAAATGGGAAATCGTATTGGGAGATGAAGGAGTAAACGGAGATTACACTTATATGAGCCTTTATCCGATAGAATAAACAATAAGCAATAAGGATTCAATTGAGAGATAGTTAAACAAAACTAAAAACTTAAGAATTCTTGGAATATTACTGAAAACAAGAAAGCCCTTGGCTTTTTGCTTGATATTTTGATGAGCGCGAATTTGTTTGCTAAGTTGTTATAAACACTGGGAGGCGTGTGTGCTATTCATCGGAATTTGCGGAGCCAGTGGTTCTGGCAAAACCACCTTGGCAGAAGAATTGTGCAAGGCGGTTGGTATTGAAAAAACTTACATCATCAACCAAGATTCTTACTACCAAGACAATCGCGAGCTGAGCTATGAACAAAGGTGTAAACTCAATTATGATGAGCCAAGCATTTTTGAGCATCAGGAACTGTATAACGATGTGGTTGAGCTGCTTTCAGGCAAACCCATTTATAAGAAAGACTATGATTTTGCCACCCATACAAGAAACGACAGTCGAACATTCATTGAGCCTGTTGATTTGCTTATTTTGGAAGGCATCCATGCCTTTTACGATGAGCGACTTTGTGATTTGATGTTTTTAAAGCTATATATTAACGTAGAACCAGATATTTGTTTGCTGCGCCGAATCAATCGAGATATTCTTGAGCGCCAACGAAGTATCGAAAGCATTTCTAAACAGTACCTATCTACCGTGAAGCCTATGTATGATAAATACATCCGTAACTATATACAATCGGCAGATGTAATTGTTACCCGAGGGGGAAAAATGCCAAGATTGTTGAAATCTTGGCGAGTTACATGCGAGGCGCACTGTTTAGTAAAAAAACAGATGTTCTATTAAAATCTTAGTTCCGATAAGTATTAAGGCTATTCCGCCTATCATTTGTGCCTTGTCTTCAAACTTGGCGCCGATACGCCTACCCAGCACCACGCCAAAATATGAAATAACAAGGGTTGTACATCCAATCATCGCCCCCGCTGATAATATGGGGGTTTTTTCTACCGCTAAAACCACGCCTACAGCTAAAGCATCAATACTGGTTGCAATGGCAAGAACAAAAAGCTCGTTGACGGAAAATGGAACACAGCAGTCCTTGTCTTTCTCTTTCCTACCCTCTCGAAACATTTTGATGCCGATAAACATCAACAAAACAAAAGCTACCCAGTGGTCGTAGTACTCAATCACTCGCTGAAAAGTACTACCTATCAAATACCCAATCATAGGCATACCTGCCTGAAAACTGCCGAAAAAGAGGGCAATTAACAGAGCCTGTTTTCGATTGAACTTGGGCATACAAGCCCCCTTTAACACAGCAACAGCAAAGGCATCCATGGAAAGGGCTAGGCAAATGGTAAAAATTTGCGCAACAGACATAAAAACAAAGACTCCTTTACTCTAAGAAAACAAGGCATTATAACACTGTTTGATTCTATACGCAATCAACAGGATTTTAATCTCACAAAAAACACCCCCCTGTTATCTCAGAAGGGTGTAAAAGTATTTAAGTTTAGGAACCAATAGGATAGTCGCCCTCAAATAGCACACGCTGGGTGGCGAAGCCGGCGATACCATCTTGCGAAAGACCTTTGTTCTGCTGGAAGCGAATAACCGCGTCGACCGTGGCGGCGCCGTACTTACCATCAACGCTGCCGGTTAAATAGCCTTGGTCTTTTAACGCCTGCTGCAATTTACGCACTTCTGAGCCGCTATCACCCTGGCGCAAGGTGATATAAGTGCCATCGGGCGCAGGGGTTACATTACGATATTGTGTCACTTCAGTGGGCTTAGGAATAGGAGTTACTTTGGAACCAGTATGTTGTGGGCTATAAGATGCAGACCGCGCACCATCGCTGTAGAGGACGCTGAGGGTAGCTTGCCCCGCAACACCATCGGCAGTCAGGTTGTTGTTTTGTTGAAAGGCCTTGACTGCCGCTTCGGTTGACGGCCCAAAGTCGCCGTCAGTCGAACCCTTGTAGTAACCAAGCACCTTTAGACGAGCCTGCATATTGCGCACTAAGTCGGAAGAATAAACACCAAGGCGTAGGGACGCACCAATAACTCCTTGCGAGGTGGAGGTGCCTTTTGCTCTGGATGAATAGAGCGCCTGTAAAGTTAGAGGACCAGCCACGCCGTCCGCATAGGATACATTGCGGCGCTGGAAAGCATATACACCTTTTTCGGTGGTTGCATCAAATTGCCCCGTTGCCTTGCCGGAAAGATAGCCCAACTCAATCAGCCTATCCTGCATTTTAGTTACATCCCTTCCGCTATCACCAAGACGCAAGTATAGATTCTGACTGATTTTGGGTGTAGCCGTTGCTCTGGGAGTTGGAGTAGAGGTCGGCGCAGCTGCTTTCGCTTTACTGGAATAGATAACATTAAGGGTTGCCCGACCGGCGATACCATCGACCGTAAGACCATTTCGGCGCTGGAAAGCTTTCAGGGCACTTTCGGTGGCGGTGCCAAAGTCACCGTCAGCCGAACCGGATAGGTAACCGAGCTTAATAAGCTGGCTCTGTAATTTTCGAACGTCATCGCCTGTCGATCCTTTTTTAATAACGTAAACCGTCGACGTGGGCACTGGAGTCGAGGTGGGCACGTTGGTTATAACAGCCATGCCGGTTGAAGTGGGCACAACCATACCCGCTGAATCGGTAGTCCCAGGCTGAACACCGGTCTGTCCGCTATTCTGTGCCCAAGGGAGTATCTGTGTAGAATCGGTAGGGTTAGGTAAGGGCGTTATAATCTGAAGAATATTGGTAGGCGGTTCAGCTGTGGGCGTCTGTGTTGAACCGAGCACCTTGAAAGGCGCTTCGTCTGTCGGCAGATTATTTTGCTTTCCGCCGTTAGGGTTATCGGTTGTGGATACGCAGCCCGTTAAAACAAGCGAAAGCAACACCACAACAGTCAATAACCCTTGTTTCAAAAATCGCTTGTCCTTCATTTCAAAAACCTCTTTTCTATCGTTCTACTATATTAACGAACGACAAAGCCGTTTTTTTGCATCCCAATTGTGCAAACTTTTACCCGATAAGAATACCATATTAAATCAAATCTTTCAAGTTTATTCTACCCCAACACAACAATTGGTTGGAAGTTAAATAAAAATGTTGTATAATGAAAACTATCAATTTATTATTGGAGGTTATAGAATTGATTGCCCTTGCTTCCACCATTTCCAAACAGGATATTGTATCCGCCTCTTGGTTGCGGTCCCAGTTTTCAGCCTTTACGCCTAAGGACATTGCCTTAGTGTTGCTGTTTTCCTTAATCGCAAGTATATTGATCGCTTTAGTCTACAAAAAAACCTATCGGGGTGTTTTATACGACCCTTCTTTTAGCATTACCCTTATTTTACTTTGCATGGTTACCTCCTCCGTCGTTATGGCTATCGGTTCCAACGTCGCCCTGTCTATGGGCATGGTAGGCGCTCTTTCCATTGTGCGTTTCCGTACTGCTGTTAAGGATTCCATTGATACCGCCTACATGTTCTGGTGTATCACGATGGGTATCCTCATTGGTACACGATTCTATCTGCCCGCTATGGTTATGCTGGTGGGCATCGCAGTGGTCATGTTGGCCATTTCTTTTCTCAGGCTTAAGGGAGCCAACTGCTATCTGCTGGTACTTCATTTTGAGCCGGGAGCTCAACCTGAAATCGAAAGCGAATTGCAGCGTTCCATCCCCCGTTACCGTCTACGTTCGAAAACCGTGACACGCTCGGGTGCTGAAGCCACCTATGAAGTGCGATTGCGGTACAACACCGACTTGGTCAGCCATATGCTGAACGTCCGTGGCGTGTACGATGCAACAATGGTCAGTCTCCAAAACGAAGCAGGCATCTAAAACATGGCCATTCCAATTCGACATGAACTGAAATTTTATATTAACCCCGTACAGTTGGATACCCTTAGACGAGCTCTTCAGACTGTCTTAACTGTTGACGAAAACGCCGACGAAAACAACGAATACCATATTCGTTCACTCTATTTTGATACCTTTACCAACTCCGCTCTAACAGAAAAAATCGCCGGCGTCGCCAACCGTAACAAATACCGTATCCGTATCTATAACCTTTCGGACAGGTTTATTCGCCTTGAGCGTAAATCTAAATACAATAATTATATCTCCAAACGTTCAGCAACCATATCAAGAGATCTTGCTGAGCAACTGATGGCAGGTGACCCAGCATACTTAGATAGAGAAAACACCCCTCTTCTTCAAGAAATGTTCCGGGAGATGCGTTTAAATCTGCTAAAGCCTGTGGTCATTGTTGATTATGTACGTGAAGCGTACAAACATCCTGCGGAAAATGTGCGCATTACCTTTGATAAACAACTGCGCACAGGCTTAAGCTCTTTTGATTTGTTTAACCCTCATATACCTACCATTCCTGTTTTCAGAAGGGAAAGAATCATTTTGGAAGTCAAGTTTGATAGGGTTCTTCCCCCTTATCTTTCCCGCATCCTGTCATTGGCTGCCGGTTGGTCTGTCCGTAGTGCTATTTCCAAATACACCCTATGCCGCAGCTATGAGGGGATGGACTATTAACGCCTGAATACGCACGATCATTTATCCAAAAGACATTAAAAAATGCTTAACAGTATGAATAGGTCCATAAACATTACCGACCTTTGGATTAAATTTTAATCTATATAAAAATCAAACAACGAATAGCAGAATAGACATGGATTTAGCAGACTCACCTTATATTTGATCTAAGCAGGTGACCGTATACGGTATGCTGAAAAAATGCTCGTTTAATAACGCAGTATTAAACAAGCTTAGTTCTCGTGAAACTACAAAGTAATTTTAATCTTATTTGAATGCTTACTCAGTATACGTCTGCTTCCACACGAACTGCGACAAGCAAAAATTAAAAAAATGGCCCACTTGATTATTTTTAAAAGAAAGCCTATGATGGATAGGAATGAAAGCAAGGGGGTTCTATGCAATTTAACGGCTTTACAGATGAATCAATCGCCTTTATGCTAGATATCCGCTTTAATAATAATAAGGATTTTATGCAAAGGCATCGGGCAGAGTATATCAAAAAACTGCGTGATCCTTATTATCGACTTATTGAGGGATTAACGGATACAATGTTGGCTATTGATCCCAAGATGGAAGTACGTCCTGTCAGGGTCTTGTCTCGAATTTTTAGGGATACTCGATTTTCTAAAGACAAGTCTCCCTATCGGGACCATCATTGGATTGCTTTTCGCAGGCAGGGCCTTCCCCGCATTGCGGCACCTATGTTTTGGGCGGAAATACGTATCGAACGGGTATCTTGGGGGCTTGGCTTCTGGGGTGAAAACAAGGACGCCTTGATGAATGTATTGCGCGGTCAAATGCTTGAAAATCCCAAGCAATTTATTAAGCTTTTGGGAGACGTTAAAGAACAAAGCTTTGTTTTAGAAGGAAATACCTATAAACGTTTGGCCGTGCCGCCTAAACTCGCTGCTGAACTGACAGAGCTTTATCTCAAAAAAGAACTGTTGTTTATTAAAACACCTGAAGACGCCAGCCTAATTTTTTCAAACGCTTTTGAGAAAAAGCTTCAAGAAGACTTTACTGCCCTTGCGCCCATCTATCACATCATGGCAAACAGTTACGATCTTGCACAAATGGGAGAATTTCATCATGGATTATCGAAAACTTAAAAGCGGTAACGATATTCGGGGTACTGCCATGGGTACCAATGCGGTTATCACCGTAGAATTCGCTGAAAAGTTAGGGTCCGTATTTGCCTATTGGCTTAAAACTCTTGAAAATAAAGACCCTGTACTCGCTTGCGGACATGATTCCAGATTGACAAGCGAAGCGCTATCCAAGGCCTTTTGTCGTGGTGCGGTCAAGCAAGGAGCTCAGGTGTTAGATTTTGGGCTTTGTACAACACCGGCAGTGTGCCAGAGTGTGCAAAGAGGCAAGCTTCCTCTTTCAGGCGCCGTTATGGTCACGGCCAGTCATCATCCGCCCGATAAAAACGGTTTTAAGTTGTTCACAAAGCATTATGGCGAAATTTCCGGCGCAGTATTGAAGGAAATTTTTCTACTACTAAATCAGCCCCTTACGCCAAGTGATAAAGAGGGAAGCGTTGTAAACTATAACTATCTGGAGAACTACTGCCAATCTTTAGCTGAACTGACAAGGAAGCTGATAAAAACAGATGATTTGTGTCCCCTCCTCGGTCTGAATGTCGTGATTGATGCTAGCAACGGGACAGGCGGCTTTTACGCAAAGCTGCTTGAAGATCTCGGAGCCGACACGACAGGCAGCCTGTTCCTTGAACCTGACGGTCATTTCCCCAACCACATCCCCAATCCCGAAGATACAGAAGCCTTGCAAATGGTAAGCAAGGCAGTCATTGAAAACGAAGCGGATATCGGAATCATTTTTGATGCCGACTGTGACAGGGTTGCCGTTGTAGACAGCGACGGCAAAGCCGTTAATCGCAACCGCTTAATCGCCTTAACTGCCGCCATACTATTGGACAAGACGCCGGGCATTACCATTGTAACCGACTCGGTCACATCATCGGGTTTAACTAAATTTATTGGAGAATGGGGTGGAGTTCATTACCGTTATAAGCGAGGTTATCGTAATGTGATTGATGAGGCTATTCGCCTAAATAAATCAGGCGTCGATTGTCCGCTTGCCATTGAAACCAGCGGCCATGCTGCCTTCCGCGAGAATGATTTTACGAATGACGGCATGTACCTTGCCACCTTGCTTGTCTGCCAGACGCTACATGGAAAAAGAAATCGAAAGAAGTTGACGGAGCCGCTTGAAAGTTTGGATGAGCCTGTCGAGTGCAACGAAAAACGTTTCCCGATTACGGCGGACGATTTCCGTGCCAAAGGGCTGGAGCTTATCGACCGGGTCATGGACGACGCCACGGAAGAAACCGATCGTTTCCTTGCGCCGGATAACAGAGAAGGCGTACGAATCAACTTTAATTTGGAAGAAGAGCTGAGCAATGCATGGATGCTTTTGCGCCTGTCCGTCCATGATCCTGTGGTTGTTCTCAATATGGAAAGTGATGTTGAAGGAGGAATCGCCTATATGGAAAATCATTTGCGTAATTTGATCATCGATATGACAGGAATTGATTTTTCTACACTATAGAAAATAAATAGATATGAGGTAAAAAAATGAACAAAAAATTAGTAAACACTCTTCGTGGCTTATCTGTGGATATGGTTGAGGAAGCAAACAGCGGCCATCCCGGCGCGCCGCTTGGTATGGCACCCATTGTATCGGCGCTGTGGCTGCGCCATGCCAACCATGATGCTACCTGCCCAACCTGGAAGAACCGTGATAGGTTGGTACTGTCGGCCGGACATGCTTCCGCCATTTTGTACAGCGTCCTTCATTTCGCAGGTTACGACTACACCGTTGACGATTTAAAGGCTTTCCGTACATGGGGTTCGAAGACTCCGGGACATCCCGCCTATAATCCGCACCTGGGTGTTGAGATAACTACCGGCCCCTTAGGGCAAGGCATCGCCAATGCTGTCGGCATGGCCATTGCCGAAACCATGCTGGCCGCCAGATTTAACCGCCCCGGCTATCCCGTGGTCGATCATCGCACCTATGCTCTTTGTGGCGATGGTTGCCTGATGGAGGGCATCAGCTATGAGGCTGTTTCGCTTGCGGGCACCTTGAAACTGAATAAGCTTGTGGTTATATATGATGACAATGAAATTACCATTGAAGGTAGTACGGACATTGCTTTTAAAGAAAACGTACCCCTGCGCTTTAAAGCTGCCGGCTGGCGTGTTATTCCGGTTGAGGATGGAAACGACGAGCAACAGGTATTGGCTGCGCTTAAAGAAGCGGAAACCAGCGATTTGCCCACTCTTATTGTTTGCCCGACAACCATTGGCTATGGCTCCAAACGTGCGGGTATGGCTAAATCACACGGTGAACCTTTTGGTAAGGAGATAACGCTTGACTTAAAACAAAATCTCAACTTAAGTAACATACCTTTTGATATCGACAAGAGCGTTTATGACGAAGTAAGGCCCCTTAACCTTCAAAGGCAGGCAAAAAGACAAACTTGGGAGCAAATGTTTGAAGAATACAGAAAAGCTTTTCCGGAACTTGTAAAAGAGTGGGACAGCTTCCACAAGCAACCCAAGCTTGAAGATTTACTGCTTGATGAAGAACTCTTTAAGGCAAATTCCGCTTTCGAAGCATCCCGAAATTCTTCTGGCAAGGTACTGAATCTGCTCGCTAAAAAATTACCCAACTTAGTGGGCGGTTCCGCAGACCTTGGGCCTTCCAACAAAACCTCTCTTGACGGGATGGGGTCTTATTCAAGTGAGAATCGTCTTGGACGCAATCTACACTTTGGCGTTAGGGAGCATGCCATGGCTGCCATCTGCAACGGCATGGCAGCGCACGGTGGTCTACAGGTCTACTGCAGCACTTTCTTAGTATTTAGCGACTACATGAAAAACGCCGTTCGCATGTCCGCGATGATGAAGCTGCCCGTCACTTATGTATTTACACACGACTCCATCGGTGTGGGCCAGGATGGCGAAACACATCAACCGGTTGAACAATTAACAGCTCTCCGCTCAACGCCCGGATTGAAAGTCTACCGTCCGGCTGACCGCTTGGAAACGGCCTGCGCTTGGATAGACGCCCTGACAGGCAAACAGGCAACGGCACTTATCCTTAGCCGTCAAAATTTAAATAATGAATATCCAACAAACAAAAACGGTACTTTCAAAGGCGCTTATCTCGTGAAAGAAAATGCCCAGTCGCAAGCAGTCATTCTTGCCTCGGGCAGCGAATTAGAACTTGCTATGGAGGCGGAAAAGGTCTTGGGTGATCAAGGTATCCATGTGAATGTGGTTTCTGTTCCTTGCTTGGAAACCTTTTTGAAACAAGACAAGGATTACATTCAAAACGTATTGCCCGACAATCTTCGCAACCGTGTCTCTATTGAAGCGGGTGCGACCATGCCTTGGTATCGCTTGGTCGGTCTTGACGGAATTAGTATCGGCATCGACCATTACGGTTCTTCCGCAGATGCCAAACAACTGTTTTCAGAGTATGGCTTTACTGTAGAGCGTGTTGTACAGGCAGTAAAAAGTTTAATTTAATTAAAAAGAAATATAAGACGCAGTAATCATTCTGCGTCTTAATTTTAAATGGAGAGGTGTTTATGAAAATTGATTATTTTTGCCGGAAACCTAATGAAAAATACCAGTTATCGTCTTTGTTTGGTCAAGCAAGCAGTCGTCAGGCAGCCCATTTTCATCAAAGTTTGCCCACCTATCAGAAGACACCTTTGCATAGTCTAAATGCCTTGGCAAAAGAATTGGGCGTTGATGGCATCCACATAAAAGATGAATCTTTTCGTTTTGGCCTGAATGCCTTTAAGGGTTTGGGCGCAGGCTATGCTGTGGCTGTAGAATTAGCTAAGATAGCCGGGATAGACACAAATGCAATCGCTTATCAGACCATTGTTGATGCGCTTGCAGCCACAAAGAGAGAAAAGATTTTATTTGCAACAGCGACCGATGGCAACCACGGACGAGGGCTCGCTTGGGCGGCTCGGATTTTCGGTCAAAAGGCAGCGGTATTTATGCCCAAAGGTTCTTCCGTATTTCGCATTCAAGCCATTGAAAAAGAAGGGGCGCAAGTCTTTGTTATAGATGGCAACTACGAGGACGCCGTACGCGCTGCAAACCAATATGCAAAGAAGCACGGAGGGATTCTCGTTCAGGATACCGCCTTTGAAGGTTATGAAGAAATACCCAAAAACATTATGCAGGGGTATCTAACCATGGCGGACGAAGCTTTCCATCAGTTGGAAGAAAAGGGTGTTAAGCCCACACATATTTTCGCGCAAGCGGGTGTCGGCTCATTTGCAGCGGCCGTTATCGGATACTTTGCCCAAAAGTATCAAGATAATCTACCAAGGTTTGTTGTAGTGGAACCCGCCACCGTTAACTGCATTTATCTCTCCGCCAAAGCCGGGCACAAGATCATTGTAGAAGGTGATTATTATACCCTCATGGCAGGCTTATCCTGTGGTGATCCCAACCACATTGCTCTTGATCTTTTGCTCAATACAGCCACTGATTTCCTTGCAGTAGATGACGAGGCAGCAGTTCTTGGTATGCGCACCTTGGCAAAAGCAAAGGAAAGCGATCCCGTCATTGTTTCGGGAGAGTCGGGCGCCGGGGCATTGGGCGCGGTTAGGGTTATTTTAGAAAAGCCTGAATTTGCATCCATTAAAAAAGCATTATCCTTTGATTCCCATTCCCAACTGCTGTTTTTCTCTACCGAAGGCGATACCGATCCGGAAAACTACCAAAAAATAATAAAAGACAAATAACCGCCGGAGCGATTAAGTAAAGCTTATTGTGGTTTTTTTGCGCCAAAGGGCACCATAAAGTTTACGGCTTTCGGCACCACCTCGATTGTTGCGGAGCCGTCAATTTCAAGTTGATCACCATCCAAAGTAATCTGCCATTTTTTGCCGGTTTCCAGCCTAACCTCTTTGGCTCTTTGGTAAACAACCAAGTCTTTTAAGCGATCGCTGTCTAAGTGTTCACCTGCTTTATACACAGAAATAAGCGGGGCGGCTTTTAATCTGCCAACCGGTTTAACCAGACAAACATCAAGCAATCCGTCGTCGTTAATCGATTTAGGGGCGGCAAGAAACTGACCGCCAATATACTGTCCGCAGGCAACAGTGCATAAAAGCAGGGTGCCCTTGGGGTTCATAAGCTTGCCATCCGCATAGACTTTACAATGGTTGGTCATCGCTGTAAAAAAAGCGATGGCCGTTCCTGTATAGTAGGCGTTTTTCCCGCCAATGATGGGATACCGTTTAATACGCTGCATGGAGGCGGCGGCAACACTATCTAAGCCAAAGTTTATCATATTAATGGAATACCGTTCCCCCACCCGCATCACGTCAACCGGAGTCGAGACGGCATTTAGCTGGTTTTCAAGCGAAAAAAAAGAGGAAACACCGCCATAGTATTTCACGTAGTCATTCCCGGAGCCGCAAGGAACGCAGCTTAAAGTACAGTTGCTTTGACCTATCATACCGGTTAGTACTTCGCCCAAGGTACCGTCACCACCACAAGCCCAGAAACGTTTTGGATTAGGATTTTTCAGGCAAATATCTTTAACGATACGTACAGCATCTCTTGGCTTTTGTGTGATCAAAACCTCGGCATCCGTCTGAATAGAACTATTGTTTAGTATATCACAAATCATCTGCGTTGAATCTTTTCTGCCCGCGGCAGGATTTACAATAAAATAATGTCGCATATATTTCCTCCAAACAAGTTCATTATAACGGAAAATCCCGGTTTATGTAAATAAGAAATGTTTTGTGAATGACACAAATGCCCACAAAATGAATTCTTTGCATAAATTATGTATAATATGTTAATAATCCGTAGTAAGCATTGACAAAAAGTGAAATAGAACTTAGAATATATATATATATTGAGGAAAGTGTTTTTCTTCAAAATTTGCTTTCGCATACTACTTAAAGCTTTTCTTGTTGAATTTCAAAAACAATGGTGATTCCTAAAGGTAGTTTGCGGGTATAATTAAAAAAAAGGAGAGAGATGACATGAAAAAACAGACTCGTATTATCAGCTTGATTCTCACACTCGTGCTCTGTCTTTCGTTTAGCGTGTTTGCTACTGAAGACAAACCCGCCTACTCTGTTGAAGGCTTTGAAACCGTCGACTCTGAAGGCAACCGTATTACCACTGGCCGCGATGCGACCAGCAGTGTAGCTATTGCTTCCGCTTCCAAGTATGAGGTGTCTCAAGTTGGCGCAGAAATCCTTGCCAAGGGTGGTAACGCTGTTGACGCGGCTGTCGCCATGGGTTTTGCTCTTGCTGTAGCCGAGCCTTTCACCAATGGGCCCGGTGGCGGCGGTTTTGCTGTTATCCATACAGCCGATGGAGAAAACCTTTTTGTCGACTTCCGTGAGATTGGTCCCGCAGCCGCAACGTTTGACCTCTATCTGGATGCCGAAGGCAAGTACAACGGCAAAGCCGGAACCGGCGGTTTAGCTTCCGGTATTCCCGGCGATGTGGCAGGTCTTTTGTATATGCTGGAAAACCATGGGTCCGGCAACCTAACCCGTGAGGAAATCTTAGAGCCCGCCATTCGTATTGCCGAGGAAGGCTTCTATATCAGTACCTACGCAGCTAATGCTATTTCCAACGCATACGAAAAGGCTCAAAACTTCCCCGAGATGCAAAAAATTTACTGGGATGAAAATGGCCTGCCTTACGAAGAGGGCCACATTCTGAAGAACCCTGACTTTGCCAAAACCTTAAGGATTATTGCCGAGAAGGGAAGAGACGGCTTCTACAAGGGTGAAGTTGCTCAGGCAATTGTTGATTCCCTTGCCAAATATGAAGGCGTTATGACGCTTGAAGACCTTGCGGGCTACGAAGTAACCGTTACGGAGCCAGTTTCCGGCACTTATCGTGGCTATACGCTGCTTTCATCTTCACCTCCCTCTTCCGGCGGAACGATTTTAATCGAAATCCTGAACATCTTGGAAAATTATGATGTATCTAAGCTCACCGTTAACTCTCCCGAGTACATCCATCTGTTCGTTGAAGCCTTCAAGCTTGCCTATGCGGACCGTGCGCAATATATGGCAGACGAAGCCTTTACCGATGTGCCGCTTGTTGGATTGACTAGTAAGGACTACGCCAAAGAGCGCGCAAAACTCATTGACCTTGAGAAAGCCAACGAATATGAATATGGCGATCCTACATTGTTTGAAGGCAGCAATACTTCTCATTACTCCGTAGCGGACGTTCAGGGTAACTGTGTTGCTGTTACCAAGACCATTAACGGCTACTTTGGTTCAGGCGTTCTGGTAGATGGTTACGGCTTCATGATGAACAACGAAATGGCTGACTTCTCTACCTCCAATCCCGAAAGCGTCAACAAGGTTGAACCCGGTAAGAAGCCTTTAAGCTCCATGAGCCCAACCATTGTCCTCAAAGACGACGGTTCTCCTTTCTTAGTACTGGGTACCCCCGGTGGCGCACGTATCTTTGTCTCTGTGTTGCAGATCATCTCACGCGTGATTGACCACGAAATGTCCCTGCATGATGCCATCTGTGTGCCAAAAATTTGGAATACCGGTGCCACCAACAACTTCCAGTACGAAACCCCGTTGAAAGGTTATGAAATCTATGCCATTACGGAAGAAACCGTTGCAAAACTTACCGAGATGGGGCATGACAAAATCCGTACCGCTGCAAGCGGCGCCGTTCAAGCCATTGAGTACTTGGACGACGGCACCGTCTATGGCACCGCTGACCCGCGCCAGGACGGCAAGGCCGTTGGTGTCGAATAAGTAAATCAAACCATATTAACTGCCGTAGAGGTTTTCCCCTTTGGTGTCCATCAATAATTTGAAAGGAATATGATGTATGCGTAAATTTCTAAGCTTAATCTTGGCTCTGTGCCTTGTGTTTTCTTTTGCGGCTTTTGCACAGGAACCGGCAGATGAGCCCATCACCTTTGAAGGTCCCTATGTTGTAACCAGCGCCGGACAAAGCGCCGACTACAAGATGGTTTCAACCATGCTCAAAATGAACAAGGTGGAGAATTACACCGAGGAAGCTCTGCTTTCGCCGGACAATATTCCCGCTGACGTGAAAACCATTATTATTGTTATCGGTGGTAGCTCCAAGGGACTTGGCGCAGCCGGCATTGACGCCGAACAGGAGCTTGCACGCATTGAAAAGCTTATTGCCTATGCTCAAGAGAAAGAGATTGTTATCTTGGCCATGCACATTGGCGGTATGGCTCGTCGCGGCGACTTGTCCGATAAGTTTATCGAACCTGTCGTTGCCGTTTCAAAAGCTTGCTTGGTGGTAGAAGATGCCAACACAAGCGATCAACTCTTTGATACCTTAAGTGAAAAATACGAAGTGCCGATGACTTATTTTGCCAAAAAGAGTGACGGCGCAAAAGTTTTGGCCGAGATCCTGAAGTAATCTCTGGGAAGTAAGGGGCGTTTCGTCGCATTCGCCCCTTTTTTCTAATAAGGAGTTTGTATGAGTATTGAATTAATTATTTTTCTTGTTATGGTAGGCACCTTTATGGCTGGCTGCTTTGCCGCGAAACTTCCGGTGAGTGTTTCGATGTTGCTGGCTTCCGTAGCTGGTGCCTTGGTAGGTGGGCACGGGATTCCCGTACGCCACTTGGTTGAAGGTACTTTCGCCTACATCGACACCATATTAACAATCGCTACTGCCATGGTGTTTATGAAAGTAGTTGAAAAATCGGGCGCGCTGGATGCGCTCAGCTCCCTGATTATCGAAAAATTCCACAAAGTACCTTCTTTGTTGCTTATCCTTGTTATGTTGGTGATTATGTTCCCCGGTATGATCACCGGTTCATCCACCGCATCCGTTCTTTCTGCCGGAAGCATCATGGCTCCCATTCTTCTGTTGCTTGGCATTCCCAAGGTTAACGTTGGCGCCATCATTGCAATGGGTGGTATCCTTGGCATGATTGCCCCGCCTACGAATGTGCCTGCTATGATTATTTGCGGTGGCATTGATATGCCCTATGTTGGCTTTACCTTGCCCTTAGCGCTGTTAACATTCCCGCTTGCAATCTTGTTTGTTTTGTTGCTTGGTTACAAGTACGTACGTAAATTAGATTATTCTCTTATTGAAGGTCAGTTGGACAAAGAAATTCGCAAGACATATGGTGTGAAAATCTATTTACCCATTCTTACGCTTGCAGCGCTCATGCTGGCTGATAGCTTAATTCCCGCTTTCCCTGATGTCGGTACTCCTGTGCTGTTCCTCATCGCCGCTTTTGTCGGTCTGTTTACCGGCAAAAAGTTCAAAGTTCTTGAAACGGCCAAGGACGCCGTTCAAGATGTGCTCCCGGTCATGGGCATTTTGATGGGAGTTGGCATGTTCATTCAAATCATGACCTTGACGGGCGTTCGCGGCCTGATTGTTAACGCTAGTATTTCTATGCCTGGTCCCTTGCTGTACGCAGCTATGGGTCTTGCTATCCCAGCCTTTGGCGCAATTTCCGCCTTTGGTTCTGCCAGCGTACTAGGCGTGCCTTTTACCTTGGCGATGATTTCAGGCAATCAAGTATTGATTGTGGCAGCCCTATCACTCCTCGCCGGTGTAGGCGACATGGTGCCGCCAACAGCTCTTGCAGGCATTTTTGCCGCTCAAGTGGTTGATGAACCCAAGTATACTCGTATTCTAAAAAGAAGTATTATACCGATCGCCGTCCAGATCCTGTATGCGCTTACCTTTATCATCTTTTCGACGCCCATCGGAAAATTCCTGGGCATTTAAGGAGAAACAGCATGTTAACACCTATTACAATTGTTTATTTAGTAATTTTAGCTTGCGTGCTGGCTTTGGTTGTATGGAACCTGTTTACGGAGAAAAAATTTACCAACCAGATTACAGCAGCTATGGTTACAATACCGCTAATTTTGCGGTTACTACTGATTAAGTAAGGAGATGGAAGTATGAAAAAGCACACAATAACAGCTCTTCTCTTAACGGTCGTAGTCGCTGCCGTCTGTGTTTATAGCGGTAACCTATTCCTGTCTTTGCGGGCAGATGACGTCATTATACCCAGCAAAGACCTTACAGAAGTTCGGATGCTCAGCGACTATCTTCCCAAGCTCAAGGGCACACGTGGGGACACGGCCATATATATATTCAAGGGCGAGGAAGAAGGCGGAAAAGCCTTGGTTCTTGGTGGAACGCACCCCAACGAGCCTTCAAGCTATACTTCTGCCGTTATTTTGGTGGAGAATGCTAAGGTAACAGTCGGTACCTTGTACGTGATACCTCAAGCTGCCCGTTCGGCTTTTACTCACAACGACTCACAGGAAGCCTCCCCGCTGTATGTTCATTTTGAGAATTCCAAAGGCGAGGTACGCAAGTTCCGCTACGGTTCACGTGCCGTTAACCCCATTGACCAGTGGCCGGATCCCGATGTTTATGAGCACGCCTCCAGCGGTCAGCTCCTTTCGGGCTCTGAAACCCGTAACTTAAACCGTGCCTACCCTGGCCGTGAAGATGGTAACTTAACCGAGCAGGTCGCTTTTGCTATCACCGAAATGATAAAAAAGGAGAACATCGGCCTAACCTTTGACCTGCATGAGGCATCCCCGGAATATCCGGTTATCAATGCAACTGTTGCGCACGAAAAGTCCATGGACTTTGCAGCCTTCGGCTTGTTTGAGTTGGATATGTACGGTATTGACATGGCGCTTGAGCCTTCACCGGTCAACCTGCATGGTTTAACCCACAGGGAGCTTGGCGACTACACCGATACCTATCCCCTGCTGATGGAAACGGCCAATGCCTCTCAGGGCCGCCTGCGTGGCGCTACCAACGAGAAGCTGGCCTTAGACGGAAAGGATAAGTTCTATGTGTCTGCCGGTGAGTTAGGTATGCTCTATGTGCCTTACGATGAGAACGGACACCCCATTGAAGAGCGTGTCGGGCGCCATTTGCAAGGCGTTCTGTCTTACACAGCAGCCTATAACGACTTTTCCGGAACGCCTATCGTTATCGAAAATGTACCGATGTATGAAGAGATGATTGCCGCAAAAGTTGGCGACTATCTGAATTAACGAAAAGGATACCCGATTCGGCAACATTGCTGAATCGGGTTTTTTAAAATGAAAAGAATTATTTGTTTACTTATCTTTATTTGTATAATACTACCGAACGCTTGTGCCAATGAGCAGCGAGTGCTGTTTGGCGATACTTTTACATTTGAAAATAATCGTGTTTTAGATGGCGCGGAAGATATTGCCATCGAAGATGTTCAGCTTTCATGGGCAAAGCTTCCAACAAGCGCTCAAAAGGCTGCTCGTTATTCAACAATAGGAGAGAACACAGAACAACCGACCGATATATATATAATTGATGAAGCCGAAAAAGGACCAATCATATGGATTGTCGGCGGTACACATGGTGATGAACGGGCAGGAATTTTTGCGGCAACCGCTTTGCTTAACCTTGAAATCTCCAAAGGTACAATATATATCGTTCCCTGCCTTAATACTTGGGGTTTTGAAAATATGCAGCGCAGAACCAAGAAAGGAAACGATATCAATCGCGCCTATTCACACCTTGATTCACCCAAAGACTCTTCTCTGCTTGCCCAAGGCTTATGGGACGCCATCGTACAAACGAAACCTCTATTAGTGATTGATTTGCACGAGGCGGCGTATTCCAAAGAAGGCCAAGATTTTTTAGGAAAAACCATTATCTATACCGAAGTTCATGGAATTGAGCCCTTATTTTTCTCCCTGCTTGAAGCAACAGAAACAGATAAATTGCCTTTTCAATTAACTGGCCCCGGCGTTAAAGGCAGTCTTAACCAAGAGCTGTCTACCATAGAAGGCATACCCGTTTTTACTGTCGAAACTTTCCGTGGATATCCCTTGTCAAATAGGGTTAAGGATCAATTGGCATTTGTCAGGTTTGTGCTTGAATTTTATGAAATGATAGAATTTTTTGATAACAAAACATTCTTATAGAAAATTTTTTCTCTTGTATTTTTGAAACTTTTACAATTTATTTATACCAAAAGCTTGTAATCGGTTGTTTTTTATTGTATAATAAGTTTGTGTTTATTACAAAGTTGAATTGATTATGGAGTTAAAGTGAAACCAAACTTTGAACAATTAAAACAAGCTCTCAAACAGCGCAAGATTCATCTTTCTATTCACCGGCTGAAGGTTTTGGCGTATTTGTCTGAGGTTGTCGGCCATCCGACGGTGGACGAAATTTATTTGGCTTTGCTGAAAGAATTACCCAGCCTATCCAAAACAACCGTGTACAACACCCTGCAACTTTTAAAAGATGCCGGGCTTGTTAGGGTTGTTAATATAGATGAAAATGAAGCAAGGTATGATTTGGTTACCAGCGTCCATGGACATTTCATGTGTGTACACTGCCAATTGATTGAAGACTTTCCCTTGCCAATTGGCATCCTCGATTTTCATCTTTCAAGTGATCACCTCGTTACTGAAAAGAAAGTCTATTTCAAAGGTATATGCAAAAGCTGTCAAGCAAGCATGAACAATACAAATAAGGAGGACATTGAATGACAAAATACATTTGTACCGTCTGTGGTTACATCTATGATGAAAAGACTGGCATTCCCGGCGACGGCATCAAGCCTGGAACTAAGTTTGAAGACCTTCCCGATACTTGGCGCTGTCCCCTATGCGCTGCAGGGAAAGATGCCTTTGTAGAACAAAAATCGTCACGGGATGGCGTCCAAAAACCTGCGACAAAGCCATCAACGCTTGAAGATACGGGAGAACTTTCCCCCCTTGAAGTAAGCGCCCTGCTATCCAACTTTGCTCGTGGCGCTGAGAAACAGTACATGCCCGAGGAGGCAAAACTGTTTACAAAACTCTCCGACTATTTCAAACAAGCAACCGCTCCAGCAATGCCTGCGGATTTGAAGCAACTCTTAGCCCTTGTTGACAAAGAATTAGACGAACTCTTCCCCCAAGCGCACGCCACTGCTAAAGAAAAAGGCGACCGAGGCGCTAGGCGTGCCCTTACATGGAGTGAAAGGGTAAGCCGCATGGTTCAATCTTTACTCGCCCGAGCAAAAAAAGAAGGGCCGGACTTTGCCGAAAAAGAAGATGTCTACGTTTGCACCATTTGCGGCTTCATCTACATTGGCGAAGAATTGCCCGAAGTTTGTCCCGTGTGCAAAGTAGCTAACTGGAAGTTTGAAAAGGTAAAAGGGAGGCAATCAGCATGACAAAAAAATATGCCGTTAGAAACATCCGTCTTTGTACAAAGGATTGTTTATGCCTCTATGTTTGCCCAACAGGAGCGACAGACACCGAAGATAGCATCATCGATGTAAATAAATGCATTGGCTGCAGCGACTGCGCTGCCGCTTGCCCGTCCGGCGCTATCTCCATGGTGCCTTATGAGTATCCCAAACAGCAGGTCAAGGAAAAAGAAGTTATTGTAGCTCTAAATCACCTTGTCCATAGTAAATCTAAACAAGAAAACATCGCCGCTTCCCTAAGCGGTAAGCTTATGCAGGCGATTGAAAAATCCAATCGGATTATGGCGGAAGATCTTCTCAGAGAGGCTGGTTATATGCTCTCCCAGAGCGACAACGCTCAAGCCTTCCTGCAATCCCTCACCAAGAAAGATTGGCCTGAAGATTTCCCCATGGAAACAGTGAATAAGCTGATCCAGCTTTATCAAAATAAACAAAACTATTTGGAGGTTAATAGAATGGTTAAGTATCGTTGCACAGTTTGTGGTTACATTCACGAGGGCGAACTGCCCGAGGACTTTGTATGTCCTGTCTGTAAACAGCCTGCAAGCGTGTTTGTCAAGGTTGAAGAAGAAAAACAGAGCGGTAACAAGTATGCCGGCACCAAGACTGAAAAGAACTTGCAGGAAGCTTTTGCGGGTGAGAGCCAGGCTAGGAACAAGTATACCTACTTTGCGGAGGTTGCACAGCGTGAAGGCTATGAGCAGTTGGCAGAAATTTTCCTGATGACCGCTCGCAACGAGCAGGAACACGCCCGTCTCTGGTTTGATGCATTAGGTGGCATTAATGATACCGCCCAGAACCTAATCGACGCCGCTGCCGGCGAAAACTACGAGTGGACCGACATGTACGATCGTTTCGCCAAGGAAGCTGACGAAGAAGGTTTCGCCGAACTCGCAGAAGCTTTCCGTAAGGTCGCTGCCATTGAAAAGGCACACGAAGAGCGCTACCTGAAACTGCTTGATAACGTGCAAATGCAAAAAGTCTTTGAAAAGAGTGAGCAGACCATGTGGGAATGCCGTGTTTGCGGACACCTGGTAGTTGGCAAGAAAGCTCCCGATTACTGCCCCGTTTGCAAGTATGCCCAAAGCTTCTTTGAAGTACGCGCGGAAAACTATTAATCGGAAATTTAATTAACTGAAAAGACACCCGCGAAATGTGGGTGTCTTTGTCATTCGGTTTATATACAGTAATTCCTAACATAACAACAAGGCACATGACAGAAAACTGTCTGGTATCTTATTGTTGACTAAAGAATATTGTTAACATAAAACCATTAACAGCGATATTTGTTATTTCACGCAACGGATATGGTCGATAATACTTCCGTCACGATACTCAACATCGGCAACAATGCGGCCTTGCGGAACCGTACCCCCGGGCGCGCCGGTATAAGCTTCGGCCATGTTTTTTAGATCGTGAATGTCTGTCATGGGCAGGCCGCTACTCTTAATGGCTGCGTAGAGGTCTTTGTTTTGCGGGTTAACCGCAACGCCGCGCTGGGTAACCAACACATCCACCGTATGACCGGGGGTAGATTTGCACAGAACCTTATTGACCACGATAGGCAAACGCGCACGGAACAAAGGCGCAACGATCATGGTGAGCTTAGCGCCTGCCGCCGTGTCGCTGTGACCGCCTGAACCACCGGTGATATAGCCGTTGGAATCGGTATGCACGTTGACGTTAAAGTCAGTATCAATCTGGGTGGCGCCAAGGACAACCACGTCCAATGAATCCACACAAGAGGTTTTAGCGGCAGGGCTGGCGTAACGGGTTGCCGATACCTCATGATGGTTTGGGTTGGTGCGAATGGATTCAACCGCCTTTAAGTCAAAGCACTGAACATCCATCAATTCTCTAAAGTAGCCCTTTTCAAGCATATCCACAAGATAACCGGTAATGCCGCCAAGGCCAAAGCTCCCTTGAACACCAAGCTTTTGAATCATAGGTTCAAGGTACTTGGTAACGGCAAGGGACGCGCCGCCGGCACCCGTCTGGAAAGAGAAACCTTCCTTTAACAGACCACTTGCGCTGATAACATCAGCCGCATAGCGGGCAATGGTAAGGGCAACGGGGTCACGGGTCATTTGCGTGGTGCCCGAAACAATGCCCTTGGGATCGCCGATTCTATCCACCTTGACGACAAAGTCCACGTCAGTTTCTTCGATACTGCAGGGAAACAATGGATAATCGCACAAGTAGTCAGTCACGATGACCACCTTGTCCGCGCGGCGACTGTCAGGAATGGCATAACCAAGCGAACCGCAAGCAGAAGGCCCGCTAACGCCATTGGCATTACCCATCCGGTCGGCAGCCGGAGCGGCAACAAAGGCCACATCAATGTGAACCCTGCCCGTATCAATAGCCGCCGGTCTGCCTCCGTGGCTACGGAAGCGGACGGGTTTTTTAAGGAGACCTTCTGAAACAGCTTTTGCTAATCGTCCGGTCATGTAATTAGTTTCAATACCAGTGACAACCCCCGACTTGATATGGTCAATCAAGGGGGCATGACAATCGAACAGTGAACTTGCTTGAACAGTCAGGTCTTTCAAACCAAGCTTTGCAATCTCTTCCAAGACCATGTTGAGAACAAAATCGCCATTGCGCAGGTGGTGATGGAATGATATTGTCATTCCGTCTTTTAAACCCGACGCCTTAATGGCGTCGCCAAGGTTTTGAATCATTTTACTCATGTGTACCTCCCAAGCCCAGTTCACGCGCCGCTTCGAGCACCTTACGCGCCCTATCAACAATGGGCTTATCAATCATCTTGCCTCTCAAAGACACAGCGCCTTTACCCTGCCGCTTGCCTTCCTCAATGGCTTCCATTACCTCTTGCGCGTAGGTAATATCTTCAAGTGAGGGGCTGAATACTTCGTTGATGGCCGATACATGACGAGGTGAAATGCTCGCCTTACCAGTAAAGCCGATCGAACGCGCAAAAGTAGCGTCTTGCAGGAGACCCTCGTCGTCATTCACGTCAGTAAAGGGCGTGTCGTAAACCTCCACCCCCGCAGCACGAGCAGCGAGCACGATGCGTCCACGAGCGTAAAGGATTTCATCACTCTTTTTGGAACGAATGGCCTGCAGGTCAGTTGAAAGGTCTTCGGCGCCGAGGAATAATGCCTTAACGCGCTTAGAGCTTTTGGCAATGCTATAAGCATTTTCAATGCCCTCGGCCGTTTCAAGTAGAGGAATTAAACCTACCGTACCGACAGGAATACCGTGTTTTTCCTCGATTTCGTTCATCATCTGATCGACTTGATGAATGTATTCAGCATCCGATACTTTGGTCGGCATGATAAGGTCGGGCTTTAGCGGCACAATGGCTTCAAGGTCACCACGGATATAGTCGGTATCCAAGGGATTAACTCTGACAATTATTTCGGTCTTTCCATAGTCCAGTGACTGGATGGCGTTGCGAACAAGCATTCTCGCAGCGTCTTTTTCACCGGGGGCAACCGCGTCTTCCAGGTCAAGAATGACAGCATCCGACTGGTGAATATCCGCATTGAGCAACATGGCCGGGCTATTACCCGGAATAAACAGCATGGTTCTACGCATTGTTTACCTCCCCCGCTCTTTTAAGCGCAGTTTCCACCCTGGCTTTAATGGTACAATCAAGCGCTCCTCTATCTTCAAGGCGCAGGCTGGCATTTTCTACCCGTAACTGGACGCAGACTTCCTGCGCGGCGTTGAAAATATCCTTGCCAAACTGTTCAAACACGATGGATTGAACAACAATATCCAGCTTTCCTTGCCCCGGCTCAACACTAACAAAAACGTCGTTGCTTTCAAGCGTTCCCGCCACGGCATTTTGTACAATTTCCATGTTGTCCTCCTTTGTAATTGATTTTATACTATTATACCATGAAACTATGTTAAGATGTCAAAAATACTCCTGCTTCCTCTAAAAACTCCACCGCATACGATTGTTTAGTATGCGGTGGTTAAAAACTATTCTATTTTGCTCCTATCTAAGCTATCCACATACTGTTCAAGAGTGGGAAGTACCGAATCAATGCACCCCGGCTCGAAAGGACTTCGTAAACCGCACTCTTTAACAAGCTCTTTAAAGGGAACAATACCTGCTCGCCTACAAGCATTCAGGTAGCTTTCCCAAGCCGCCTGATGGTCTTTTTGATCCCAAACAAAGTATTGGAAAGCGCAAACCTGCGCAATTGTATAGTCAAGGTAATAAAAAGGCATACCATATACATGCATTTGCATCTGCCATCTGCCGCCGTTTTCAAGATAGCTTAGGCCGTCATAGTCAAGATGGGGCATATATTTCTTCTCGATCTCTCTATACTTAGCACGCCTTTGCTTAGGGCTGGCATCAGGGTTCAAATACACCCACTCTTGGAATTCGTCAATAGAGGCGCCATATGGCAGGAACTGGATAGAATCAACCACATGGGAATAGTAGTATTTTTCCGTATCTTCACCAAAGAAGTTTTTCATCCAAGGATGGGTGAAATATTCCATGGACATGGAGTGGATTTCCGCCACTTCCATGGTCATTTCAGTTAAATTTCTGGGGCGTACATCACGCTGGAGATAGCCTTGGAAGGCATGGCCAGCTTCATGGGTTAGTACATCCACGTCGCCTGAAGTGCCATTAAAGTTAGAAAAGATGAAAGGCACTTTGTAGTTGGAAATGAAGGTCATAAATCCGCCGCTACGCTTGCCGGGCTTTGTACTTAAGTCCATTAGCTCGCAGGATGTCATTACGTCGAAAAATTCGCCTGTTTCCTTGGACAGAGCATGATACATTTCCGTTGCTTTTTCAACTAAATATTCTTCTTCACCCATGGGCTTCGGATTACCCGAAAGGAAGGATAGACTATAGTCATAGTTTTTTGGGTTTTCAATGCCTAAACGCTGCGCCTGTTCCTTATAAAGCTTTTGAGCAAAGGGCACAACGGAAGAGGCAATTTGCTCACGATAAACCCTGGCGTCCTTCCAGTCCCAATCGATTCTACCCATACGCGCGTAGGCAACGGGGATAAAGTTTTCAAAGCCCAACTTTTTAGCGATACGGTCACGCACTTTAACAAGCTTGTCGTAATAATCATCCAACTCCTTTTCTCTCTGCGCCATCCAGCCAAAGACAGCATTGTTAGCACGGCGGCGAACATCACGGTCAATTGATTGGCGGAAAGGACTCATGCCGGAAAGGTTATAGGTTTTTCCATCAAACTCTATCTGGGCGGAAGCAATAAGCTTTCCATAAGCAGTTGACAGCTTATTTTCTTCCACCAAGTCCTCAACAATTTCGGGCTTGAACGTTTTCAAGCGCAAGGCATATTTTTCAAGAAAATACTTGCCGTATTTTTTTTCAATAGCATTTCTGTAAGGAGATTCAAGACAAATGCGGGCACATTCGCTACCGATTTCGTTAAAACGCGGCAATTGTTCATCAAAAGCATCATTTTCACGGTCGTAAAACTCATCACGGGTGTCGATAGCATGTCGCACGGAAGCCAGTACCGCCTGTGTCGCAAGGTTGGAAGCTAAGTTGTCCAGCTTATTGGCGGACACAAAGAAACCATCTGCGTTGGCGGCCTCTTCCATGTCCTTGAGTTGAGCTTTCATTTGAAGAAACAGCTCATCAAAATCAGGGCGCCTGTAGGTCATTTCGCTAAATTTCACCATGTTGTTCTCCTCTAAAACCTATGTATTGTATTTAATGTTTATATGATACCCTGATTTTACAAATTTTACAAGTGAATATTACTCAACAACATAAATCAACACAGGGTTTTTTAAGGCGTAACCTTGCCAATTCCTATATCTTATGCTAAGATACATTGTCGTGTGCGCCCGTAGCTCAGCAGGATAGAGCGTTCGCCTCCTAAGCGAAAGGTCGTGCGTTCGAATCGCACCGGGCGTGCCACATAAAACCCTCTTGAATTTCAAGGTTTTTTTGTATGGGCTTTTCTTAATTTTTATCTGACAGCCGAATGGTAATTTTTTTCTAAATTTGTGATCCGGTAGTAATTCTACATACTAAAACACCCCGAGCAAATTGCTCGGGGCCTTGCTGTCTACTTACCATTAGTACTGAATTTCTACTATTCCATGCACCGGATAGTAGGTGTAAGAATAGCTTGTGACGCCAAAAGCAGCAGAATTATTTCTGAGCCAACGATTAATAAAAATTCCAAAATCAAAATAATCGTCTTCTCCTATATAATAAGCCTTCAATTGCGCAGGCTTTGCGGTTAGTATCTCTTGCATTTGATTGGTAAAATCTTCTTCGCTAACAAACTTGATATAATCATCAAAATCACCATATACCACGTTTAATGTACCACTAAATTTGCTCCCGCCAAATTGATAGGAATCAACAAAAAATCGACTATAATTCTTTTTCATCCATCTTTGCAAGGTATAGCTTACATCAAAGTAGCGATCTGACCCATGGTAGGTATAAAGAATCACTGGCTCTTTATTCTCTAAAGCCAGAGAGATTACCTGCACCATCTCTTCTTCATCCTGAAAGGGAACGGCCCCGTTTAACAAAAGATAATTATATTTTAGGGTTTCTGCCTTTGGGGGCCTGCAGTTGCTGTAGCTCCAATCATGGTCACGAGAAAGAAGGGTATCGTTTAAGCCAAAGTAATCGTGACACTCAGCGCCGCCACCTTTGGGATCACCCCAAGTGACATCTACATAAGTCCACTCCCCATCAATATTTACAAGGTTCCAGGCGTGCGACTCCCCCCGGCTATAACCCGTTACATAGATGCCCTCCATGTCCGCTTCGGCCAGCAGCATTTGATAGGCCAAGGCATAGCTTTCACATACGCCCTTCCCTCGCAAAAGCACCCCCTCTGGAGTATGAATAGTCATGGGCTCGTCGTAATCGGCATTGTGGGTAAGCCAATCGTGCAACCATAAAGCCTTTTCATACTGCGTGGGCAAGTTTAACGCAGCAAGTTCGGCACCGATGGCCTTCACCTTACCAGGCAAAGTGTTTGGATCCTGCTCATCCTCTGGTTGATAGCTATAAAAAGTTTCAGACTGCAGCTTCAAGGAACCGTAGTCTTTATCGTACACCCATACCTCCAAAAAATATTGCCCCAGTTCCTTTGGGGTAAAGCTATAGGTAGGCACAGTGGATTTTTTTACCTGATCTACCCCCTTGAAATTTTCATTTTGAGTACGGTCGGGAGAGTGATACATATTAAATTCGTAGGTGTAGCCTTCTGTTACCGGCATGACCACATCAAAAATAACTTCCTGCCCTATCAAAAAATAATGGGTACTGGGCTTGATGTAGGCATACGGTGTTTCCTTAATGGAGCCGGCCAGGGTGATACTTGGCATCAGTAATGCCACAGCAACCAACAGGCTTAAATAGACTATCAGGGATTTCTTCATTACTTTTTTCATCATTTACAACCAATCCTTTTCAATAAATATTGATTGAAGCAACAGGTAAATGGTAACAAAAAGAGCGTTAGAAGGTCAAGATGGGGATAAGGCCAAAATAGCCCCACAAAAGCCATTATTGTGGCCAACAAGATTCTTGTTTTTAGATATCCTTCTCCCTTAAACTGACTATCCTCAATAGGAACTGATGAGCCGCTTACAGTAAAGAGAATTTTCAGATTGTAAGTTAAACAAGCATAAGCTCTATTTTTATACACAAACCGACAATATAATAGCCCATGTACAAATAGACACGAGCTTTTGTAAAAGATAAATAGGAATTAACTCAAGAATGACGCGATCCTTAACCATCGTGTTACCTATTCAGCAACAACAGGAGTCGTCCCTCTACAAACAAGCGTTGGTGTTGTGATGTAGGTCTGGATTTGTGTGGCGGGATGGCGCAATTTTTGCAACACCAGCCGTCCGGCTTCCTGCCCAATCTCGTACATGTTGATATCCACAACGGTCATGGGAGGGTCTGTAAGCATAGAAAAAGGATACGAATCAAACGTAATCAGCGCAATATCTTCCGGTATATGAAATCCTCTTGCTTGAAGCGCATGCATAAGCCCAAACGCGATCGGATTGTTTGCGCAAATAACGGCCTGAGGTCTTGGGTTCATGCGAAGGAGCTTCTTCATGGCACGCGCACCGTCCGCCAACGTGGATTGGCTCTGCAAAACACGTTCGCGCGGTAGGTTGAGTCCCATCTCCTTTAACTCCTGACGAACGCCATGCAATCTGCGCCAAGAGGTCATGTCATCGGCACGGCCGCCAACAAAACAATACTCCCTATAACCCAGTTCCGCAAGATAGCGCACAGCAAGCCTGCCGGAAAGACAGTGATCCGTATCAATCCAGCACAAACGATTATCAAAGTCGGGCTTTCCGATAACGATATGAGGAATACTCTCTCTACCAATATATGCACTGAGCCTTTTTGTCAAAACCGACATGTGCAGCACAAACCCATCAACCATACGCTGTGTCCATGCCTGCTCCACATAAGAAAGAGCGTCCCTGCTGCTTATGTGCTTCATGACCATAGCGTATCCCTTTTTGTTCAAAGTGTGTTGAACGCCACGCATAATTTCAAACAAGTGGGGATTAACAAAAGCGGCATCAAAGGGAAAGTCCGCAAGAAAAGCCATCTGATAAGTCGCACGGGTCGCAAAGTTGCGGGCACGGGCATTGGGCCTATAACCTAACACATGAGCAGCTTGCTTGACCTTTAGCAATGTTTCTTGCGATACCGCGCCCGTACTGTTCAAGGCTTTGGACACAGTCGAAGGCGCTACACCGGCTTTTTTGGCAACGTCACGAATCGTGGCAGGCACAGAGATTCCCCCTTTCTATGTAATAGATAACAAAGCCATATGAGCCTAGTATATCATAGGCTAAACGCTCCTGCCACAAGATTGTACCGGGAACAGAAACGTTGGCGGGATTATCGGAGCGATTCATTAGTACGCCAATGACTTCATTATTTGCTTCTCGGGTATAGTGATACAATCCACCATTACACTGCGCAAAAATAAGTCGGAAATTTCCCCGCCGCAAAGCAACATATTGCCGCCTGAGGGCAATGGCCTTTTGGTAGAAAGTTTGCAACTCGCTGCGTTCATTCCCCCAAAGCATAGCCTGACGGTATTCTTCTTCTAAAACGCCGAACATCCCCTTTTCGTCACCATAAAAAACGCAAGGAATACCAACAAAGGTCATTTGAAACAAAACCGCTAATTTCATCCTGTCAAGATTGCCTTCACACAGGGAGAAAAAACGACTGACATCGTGACTGTCAAGCAGGTTCAGCTGACTGTACGCCATCTGTCTGTGGTAGCGCATGAGCATATCCGTCACACGGCTGTTGAAAGCCTGCGCGTCAATATCCTGTGATGCAAAGAAATGCCTGCAGTGGCGGCGGAAGTCATAGTTCATGGTGCTGTCAAACATGCTACCCTCCAGCCAATGGGAGGCAGTTTCCCATACTTCGCCCACCAACGCGCAATCCGGCTTGACAGATTTGACAGCACCGCGAAAGGCACGCCAAAAACCGTCGTTTACTTCGCTGGCAACATCCAGCCGCCAGCCATCAATATCATATTCCCGCACCCAATAAACGCCTACATGACAGAAGTAGTCCCGCACCACGGGATTGTCCGTCGCCAGTTTGGGCATCATGCGCTCATAACCAAAACATTCGTAGGGGGGATAATCTTCCATTTTATCCGGCACAGTAACAGGTTCTTCAAGGCGGTAGAACCAATCCCAGTATTTTGACGCTTTCCCCTTTTTAATTACATCTTTAAAAGCATTGAACTTCCAGCCACAGTGATTAAATACCCCGTCAATCACAACACGGATACCCATGGCATGCGCAGTCCGCACAAGCTCTCTGAAATCATCATCTGAGCCAAAGGTCGGATCAATGTGGAAGTAGTCGATCAAATCATACTTGTGGTATTCACCCGCCACAAAGATCGGATTCATATAGATGCAGTTAAAACCCATCTCTTTGATATAAGGCAGGTTCTCCGTAATACCGCGAATGGTGCCGCCCAGCTTGCTCCGAACAATTTCCCCGTTCCACGTTGCTTCAATAGGCTGACAAGTAATCACGCCTTCGCCTGACGCGAAGCTGTCCGGAAAAATATTGTACACCACAGCGTCCTGCATCCACGAAGGAACATTGACCCAATCCGCTCGATGGTTATAGGGAAGCTGGAAATATTCTGACCGTTCAATGGTCAACTCATCATTAAACTGATTGCCATAGTACAGCGCGCTTTCCCCCATCTGATCCACCAGCCGGAAGCCATAGCACAAGCGTTTAATATGCGTTTTGAGCGTAATCTCCCACCAGTCAAACAGGTTATCCTGGCAAACTCTTTCCATCTCGGCATAGAAATAGTCAACCGGCGTACGGCGGCAGGAACGGTCGCCATAGATTAACGTACAGTTTTTCAAATCATCTCGTGCTGCCCGAAGCCGGAACACCACATGGTTTTCATCCAGCCCGAAGGCGTATTGCGACATGGGAATATGAAGGATAGCTTCGTATTGCATGGTTACCCTTTCACCCCGCCCGAAGTAAGGCCGGATATCATGTGTTTTTGCGACAGGAAAAAGATCACCAAAATCGGAAAACTAACCACCAGCGAAGCGGCAGCAAACATGGGCCAGGAGCCGCTTGTTTCAGTCGCCTGCAGGGAGTAAAGCCCGGAAGCTAATGTCATCCTATCAGAACCGGTAAGAAAGTTGATTGAAAAAATGTATTCATTCCAGACAAAGTTTACAATCATCACGCCGGTTACATTCAAGGTAGGCCGAGCAAGTGGCAGTACGATCTTCGTTACAATGTTCAAATCGCTGCAACCGTCAATACGTCCCGCCTCCTCGATTTCCACAGGAATCGCGTCAAAGTAGCCCTTCATGTTCAGCAGCGCAAAAACGGACATGGTGCCCGCGTAAATAATAATGAGGCCAATGTGAGTGTTGACCAGCCCAAAGGCACTCATCAGCTTATAGATAGCGAACATAGACAAAATCGACGGAAAAGAATACAAAAGCAGCAGGATACGCAGTACCACGCTGCGTCCCGCAAAACGCTTGCGTGAGAATACATACGCTGCCGGCACCGCCGTCGCCATGGCAAGAGCTACAGTGGCAGCTGTCAACAGCATCGTGTTCCGAAACCATAGCAATACCGGTTCCTCGGTGAACACCTTGATATAATGTGCCAGAGTAAATTCCTTTGGAATAAAGGAGAAATCGGAAGAAAGTAAACTGCCTTTGGCGTCCAGCGAGACAGACAGCGCATATAAAATAGGGAGCAATGCCAAGAAGCAGCATGCAATAAAGAACAGATTGATTATCACACCGGAGACAACTCGCCTAAAAGTTTTCATTTTCATGCGTCCGCCTCCTTACCGCGCCGTTTGGTCGTCTGCGCGAAAACAATCAGCAACACAAAAATCATGATGGAAATCGCAGATGAATAACCATAGTTGTTGGTTATGAAAGCGTTTTCATAGGCGTAGGTAATAATGGTGTGTATATGCGCGCCCGTCTGGGAGCCCACCTGCTGTGTCATCAGATAGATAATGTCAAACTGTTTGAAGGTGGTAAACAGTGTAATCATAACGGACGGGCCGATGATAGGCTTCAAGCACGGCAGCGTGATGAAAACCGCCTGACGGATGGAACCCGCGCCATCTATCGTGGCGGATTCGTAGAAGCTACGGTCAATGGACTTGAGGCCGCCATCCATAATCATAATCATAAACGGCAGCGCCAGCCAGAGGTTAACAACCGTGCAGCAAATAAAAGCGCTCAAATCGTTTTGTAGCCAGCGTACCGTCAGCCCGGAGAGCTCCTTCATCCACTGTGTCAGGAGGCCAAACTCGCTGTTGAACATACCAGTCTTCCACAGAAGAATGCTGACATATCCCGGCATAGCCCATGGAAACATCAGGATAGTCTTGTACACGTTCCGTAGCGGAAGGTGACGCACATTCAGCAGATTAGCGATCAGAAACGCTATTATCAACTGAAGCGCCATGTTTACCGCTGTCCAGATAACAGTCATCAGCAAAGCAGACAGGAAACCGGAGTCAAAGACCAGCAGTGCCCGTTCATAATTGCGCAGGCCAATGATTCGAAAATCGAACCAGTGGTAAGTATTCATATTGGTAAGTGAAATATAGCCGGTGTAAAGAATCGGGAACACCACAATTAGAAAAATGAGAACCAGTGACGGCGCTGAAACCAGATACGCAACCGCCGTTCTTTTTCCGGCTATTGTTCGATTAGACTTTTTCATCACTTCATTGCTTCTATTAATTCAAGGACTTTCTTCTGCGCAGCTTTTGCGGCAGAATCAACGTCCTGTCCACTCATGTTAACGTTGGTCAGAAGATTGCCGGTCACTGTCCACATGACATCCATCTCAGGGATATTGGGCATAGGGATAGCGGTTTCCGCAGTATGCCTCATGGCCATAATCAGTGAATCATTAGTCACTTCATCCAGTGTATAGCAACTTTCCACCGCAGGAGCGCAGCCGCTGACCTTTGCCAGCTTGACGCTCACTTCCGGCCGCATAAGTGTCCGCAGCACCTGCAAAATGACGTTTTTCTTCTGCTGCGCCTGCACCTTTAACACATGCAAACCCTGAATGCCGGAATAAGGGGCCAGCGGCAGGCCGGTTTCATCCACAATGGGCATAGGCGCAATCCCCACATCAATGCCGACAGCGCGTACGGTTGGCACAAACCAGGGACCCGCAATAGTCGCGTGAGCCATCCCCTCGGTAAAAAGCGTATTAACAGTGGCATATTCCGTTTCACCGGGCATATATTCAACAAACTTTTTATGATAGGTAAGCGCCGACTTTACCTCCGCACAATCAAGGCAAGGTACGCCATCATCGGTAATCAAACTGCCGCCAAAACCGTGAATCCAGCCCGCGGCGTAATACGGTGTGGAGTGCTGCTCCACAAAACCGTAGTGACCATACTTGGTTTTCCGCTGCATATAGGCATAAAGCTGTTCCGTGGTCGCAGGAATATCTTTTTCCGCCATGTATTTTTTGTTGTACATAAAAAGCAACGTTTCAAAATACAGCGGAACCTGATAGATTTTCCCCTTATACGTTCCGCCTTTAACGGTTAGCGGAAGATAGCCAGCCAGTGCGTCATCCCCTAAAAGATCGGTTACGGGCGTGAGAATACCCATTTCGGCATACACGCCAATTTTATCGTGGGCAAAGAAATACATATCCGGAGCGGCATTCTTATCATTGCCCACCAGTTTGAGAGATTCAGTCATGCCGGCCTTCTTTTCAAACATCACCACAATTTCAGGCTCCAACGCTTTAACGGCCTCTTCCAACACAGCGATGACGGCAGCCTCTTTATCATGCCAGATGGTAATCGTAACGGGCCCGCTTTTTCCACCTTGATTGTCGGGGTTGCCGGTACACCCGGTCAACAAAAAAAGGATAAACACCATCAGCAAACATAAGGCTTTTCGCATGATTGATTCCTCCAAAAAAGTATGATAGTGAAAAGCAGGAGAGGAGCGCATTTCTCCTCTCCTGCAGGAAACAACTCTTTACTCGACAGGTTTTTCGTAGGTTACAGCCGCGTCTTCCGCGCTAACGACCGTTACATACAAATCTTTACCGGCATCAACCCTAAGATCGGCTGTCTGAATGCTGCCTTCTTTGGCATTGATGATAACGCTGTTAATCCAACCGGGAACAGTAATCGCATACCAGCCATCTTCACCGGCGGTCAAAGCTTCACCTGGCCAGCTAACAAAAACGTTGGTGCCGGAGGGATGCTCCCAGGCCCACAGGCATGGATTTTCCCAATCTTCCGGAACCTTGGCGAAAACAGTAATGTCCGCGGCTTTAAGAGCGGTAGGGTCATCGTAGGTTATCTCAAAGCTCGCGTCCGCATTTACGGTAATCCACAAATCAGCAGGATCCAAATCCTTGATATCGATAGTCTGGACAGAACCGGCATTCGCATTGATGATGATGCAGTTGCACCAAGCGGGAACCTTGGCGGAGAACCAGCCATTCTCATTGGGCTTCATAGCGCGTCCCGGCCAGGCAGCGAAAGCGTTTTTTCCGGAGGGATCTTCCCAAGCCCAAATGCCGGGATTTTCCCAAGTAGCATCCACCTGTGCGTACACAGTGAAGCGTTCGGTGTAAGCAGGAGCCTCACCAGTGGTTAACGCCTCAAAGAACACGGAAAATGTCTTGTCTTCAGCCACTTTAATCCAAGCGGACTGTTTGTCAATTTTGATTTCATCCGTCTGTACACTGCCATCATTAGCGTTGATAATCACGCTCTCCATGCCAGAAGGCAAATAGATATAGTACCAGCCTTCATTGGCGGGATCGGGTTCCATCAAATCGCCGGGCCAAGAAGCGAAAGCATTGGTGCCGTCAGAACTCCATGCCCATACGCAGGGCCAGCTCCAATCAGCAGGAACAGAAGCATAAACGACCAGCATTTCAGCCGTTTCCGCCACTGCGGGCAGAATAGGCAGCATCATGAGGCAGAGCAGCAAAGCAACCAGTTTCTTCATGAATATTTCCTCCTTTTTTAAGTTCAAACGGTAACTCTGTACTTAAATTATATCGTAGAAAGATGGAAAGTCAACAAAAAAACTGGAAACCGGTTTCCACTTAAAATCCCTTGTGTTGCAACATGTATAGCACCTAAAACTCACATCAAATGATAAACGTAATGAAAGTGTTTTCCTTTAAAAACCAGCATAGATAATAGTATTTTGTTGCCGTTGGTAAAATGCCCTATTGTATTTATCCCCTATTGTGGTATTAAATCACATGGAAAATCACCTTTATTTCCATATATTCCTTAATAGAACTGATAAGTTGCTGGAAATAAGAATTTGCCTGTAAGTTGGTTGAACAGGCATGAGTCCTATTTTATGTATAATTCTACACAAAAAAGCCCGTGCCGATAATAATCGACAGGGGCTTTTCCCTCCAATAAGGGCTTATGGTACGCCCGACGGGATTCGAACCCATGACCTCCAGAGTCGGAGTCTGGCACGCTATCCAACTGCGCTACGGGCGCAAAAATCCCCTGCAAAGCGCAGGGGAATCGGGGGACGCGCTTAGGCTTCTTGAGCGACCTCTAAGGGGTAAATGCTTACCTTTTTGCGGTGTTTGCCATAATGCTCAAAACGCACAATGCCGTCGGCCTTGGCAAACAATGTATCGTCCTTGCCTCTGCCTACATTCAGGCCGGGATGGATTTTAGTGCCACGCTGGCGAACCAAGATATTGCCGGCTAACACAAATTGACCGTCCGCACGCTTTGCGCCGAGGCGCTTTGACTCGCTATCACGACCGTTGCGTGAGGAGCCTACTCCCTTTTTCGAAGCGAACAATTGAAGATTTAGCTTCAACATACTTTTCCTCCAAATGATAATTACAAAATAGATACGTACTTGGGATAACTGTCGCTTAAATCGCTGATTCCCTGCTTGAATAGTGCGAAGATTACATCGGTGTTACTGTTTAGCTGACTAACCTGTACCACGACTTTCAGGTGACCTTTTTCTTCATCAACTGAAGTTTGAGGTTTGACCCCGGCAATGCTTTCTAAAGCATTACAACAGGTAGTACCAAGAAAAGACAGAGCCGCACAGACAATATCTTCTCCCCTTGGAGCATAGCCGCTATGACCGCTTATTTCGTAGCCGCATAGACGACCGTTTGACGCTTGTAGCAGGGAAACCTTGGTCATTTAAGCTTGAATAGAAACAATTTCAACCCGGGTGTAAGGCTGGCGATGACCGGCCTTGCGGCGATAGTTTTTCTTGCTCTTGTACTTGAACACAATAATTTTTTCGCCCTTTACCTGCGCCAAGACCTTACCGGTTACTTTTGCGCCTTTGACGTAGGGCTTGCCTACAGTGACGGACTCTCCTCCAAGTAAGAGAACAGGGAATTCAACACCCTCTTCAGGCTCAAGATTGAGCTTCTCCACATGGATAACATCGCCTTCCTGAACGCGATACTGTTTGCCGCCGGTCGCAATGATTGCGTACATTTGCAGCACCTCCTCATGAACTCGCCGGAACAAGGAAACCCTCTGAGGCTGCGCATGCGCATTGAACGCCTCTTCCGTGCGGTAATAAATAAAATACCTTATTTCCTTACACTTGTCAAGGAAAAAACAGGAATTTATGGTAAATTTATGGCGAAAATTCATGAAAGCGCATGAAAACTTATTTCCCTTCCAAAACTATTTCGCTCTTTATCTTATTGAAGGTTCGATACAACTTTTTCTGTTTTCAACGGATATTCCCGCATCCAATCTTCAATCAAACTATTCCTTTTTTGTAAGGCAAGATAGCTTGAAATAGATGCCTTCATTTGCTCGTTGAGTTCAACGGGACCACCGTCTTTGTCGGCAACATAATACAGAACAGATACCCCTTCTTTAGTCACCGCAGGTAAGCTGATAGCGCCGGGGGCTTCCATATTCTGCGCAAACGCAACATTTATTATATCGCTGCTGTAGATGGTACTCTCCCGGTGGATGGGGTAACCAGTATCAAGCGTGTTGTTTCCCTCATATGGGTCGATACTATGCTGTTTGATAGCGTCCGCAAAAGTTTGGCCGTCGCGCGCTTGAATGTTGATTAAATCAAGCTGGGCAGCGACACTATCAATAACCAGTTGCCTTTGCTTTGACGCATCTTCACCCAAATGAAGGGCATTGAAATAATTGTCCAATAGACCTTGCTCAACGGGGAGTAAAATACGAATAAATCGCCTGTAGCCTTTCGGAGTAAACCAAATATCGCTGCCTCGGTAATGTGAATAAAATTCAAAATGCTTTACATTATTTTCAAACAGATTTTTATCCTTCTCTACTTGTTCCAGATAAACCTGATAAATCTCATCTTCAGTAACGGTCGCTTGCACCTTATCAAGCACACGGTCGGATATTCGCTCAAATCGCAGGGTTTCAAAAGCGCTTTGCTCGGTTGTTCCGAGTTCCTCCCAATATAAGACAAGTTCGCTTCGCAGCGCTTCCTGCTCCTCCTTAGGAGCGCCTGACGCATAATTCTGAACATAGGAATTAAGTAGGCCTTCATATATGGTTTTGGCCTCCACGCGCATTTGTTCTTTTTCCTGTTCAGAAAACCGGTCAAGACCCCATTCTTGGGCTTTTAATTCAATAACAAGTTGCTGCCTTATCATGAGGTCAATAGCCGCTTGGTAGTCCTTTTCCGACTTTATCTGGCCACGCTGCGCATAGGCGGCAGCTCTTTGCGTAAGTTCCTGCACGGTCACTTGTACAGGACCATAAGTAAAAGCGATTTCCGATTGCTGCGCACAAGTTCCCATCAGTATTGAAAGGAGAACCAATAAGCCTATCGTTTTAAAAAAATGCCTTTTCATATTCCACTTTGTCCTTCCCGTAAATAATTCAATTAAACTTGAAAGTTAGAGCTTATGTTGGCTTTTTCGTACACATGCTTTTTAGGCCATAAAAGAATAAGAACGGATAGCGAAATGAGGACGCTTATGATCGCACGGTGGCCTGAATATTTAATTTCCGCGTAAACGCTTCCCTCACCCGGCGTTCCAAGCGGCAATCGATCGAAGGGGATTCCGTTGTCTTCCGCAAGCTTTTTTACATTTAACAAGTGAATGACAGGAATACCCCGAGCGGCGTATTCATACAATAAACCTCTGTCCCGCATGATGGGGATGCGTGGCGGGTTCATGATGAGCCCGTTATTCATGTTCAGAGCGTAAGAGCTTGTACCGAAATTAACGCTTGCCCCACCAATGTTCACAAAACAATCGATATCGTTCCCATAAAGTTCCAGTCTTCGGTCAATGCTTTTTTTGATATTGTTTTCATCAATAAATTCAACCCCGGACTCCTTAGCCAAGCGAACGATAATCTCGCGGGTATCTTCAAAAAGCATGCCTTCCGCATAGTCGTTATCACCACCGGGAGAAACAGCCAGCAACTGGTAGTCCACAAGCTCTGCTTCTCTTATAATTTCCGCGATGCGGACGATATTCAATTCAGGCCTGGTCGCTCCGTACATGGACGCACCGTAGGAAGCAATCATACGAACATTAAGCTCCATTTCCTCGGCTGCACATAGGGTTGCCAACATGAGTCCGGGAAAGGAACCGCTGGAGCCGACAGCCACCACATCCCCAGCTTTAAGGCCAGCGGATTGAAAATAATGCACCAGCAAGGCGGCAAAATTGGGATCTAACGAGGTTCGCTTAGCTTCCTCCGAACCCAGCGAAGTGGTTAAAGAGGTCCATTCCGGGCCAATTAAGCCGGTCATGGCATGGTCTTCAGCTTCAATTTCGATGTCTTCCCGCAAAACAACATCCAATATCGCCTTTTCAGCCTCTGCCATGCGCTGCGCCGCTCCCGCTTGGATATGGGCATAAGGACGCTTTTCCATCTTTTTACCAATTTTTATCCAAACATAGCCTGCAAACGCAAACAGCAAAGTCAGAGCCAAAGCGAGCGTTTTTCTTTGACGTACAGCCTTCATAGGTAGACACCGGCATATAGCACAAGCCTAACAAGCAAAGTGTTTAATAAAAGGGCAAGAATAGTTTTAAACCAGCCCTGTTTGTGCATATCGTTTGCAATAAGCGAAGGGATCAGGCTTCCAATCAGCCGCAAATCTTGCGGTACTCCAAGCATGAACACAAAGCGATTAACAAAAGTGCCCAAGAGCAGCCCTAAAATGATTGACAAGGAAAATCGCCTTCTACTGGTTAATATGACAAACCGACTCAAAAAACTGGTCAGCACATAAATACAAAGCGAAACCAACAAGGTAGTCGCAATGCGCAGCGGCTGCTCCAAATAAAAAGCCAGATATCCTGCCGATATCATCCCGCCGGAATAAAGACCAAGCAGCTCCGTTGACAACAAGCTGAGAATGACGCTTAAGCCTATGGAATATTGAAGCATTTATCCTGTCCTTTCTTGCTCTTGGGAAGCCAGCCAAGCAATTAGTTCCAAGGCTTCGTTTTTAATGTTGCCCAAACAAACAATCGTCTGCCTTTGCTTGTTGTTTTTTTCCACCCAGGAAATAGCGCTTTCTTCTAATGCTTTGGCATCAATCTGCGTGTGATCCGCAAAAAATCGCCTTGCTTTTTCACGATTATCACCAATAATATAGATACCTTGACAGCGACCGCCAAAAAATTTGCAAAGGGTCGCAAAAACCGGTAGACGAAACTCACGATCTTCCCGGTGGTTATATAGCGTAATAAAACCTTCCCCCGCCCTGCCAAAAGCCTCTAAACCGCGCTCAATAAGCATAACGGCGGAATTTAGGTCATTGGCCGCAAAACCATTGATAATCAGCATATCATTCATTAGATAAGGCCCATCCATGCCCAAGTCGGGATTGGTCTTTAGCATGGCGTCCAGCGCAAGCTTTCTATCAATCCCTAACAAATTGGCGGTTTCCAAAGCAAGGTGCACATTGGTTTCAAACATAGTATACGGAAAAAGCTCTAAATAATCATCCGGCAACTCCTTGGTTACAGGAGCAACCCGACGGTTTGTATATACATCAAACCTTTCATCGTCGCTAATTAATGTAGCCGCCTTCGGGACGCTTTTGGATAGCGTTTCAACCGTTTCCAGCTCGGTTGTGCCGATTTGGTCGACATGGTCCACCCAGGCATTGGTCATAACCACAACGGTCGGGACAATAAGATGCCGCGCCATCAGGCGCTGGTTCTCTTCAGAAACCGCCATACATTCAACAACGATAACATTGGCTTTCCCGGCGGCAGCCTTTCTTACAAAGGAAATTTGCTCAAGAATACTTACCGGTTTTTTGGGTGAGCGATACTCAATTTCTTCGCCGCTTGGAAGAATCATCTTCGCTTGCGAACCGGTAGTTTTGGCATAGGTTGTCCATCCGTGTTCACGGCAGATTGAAGCAATAAGACGGGTAACCGTTGTTTTACCCCGGGTTCCGTTGACAAGGATGCGCACAGGTATTTTACGCAATCGCCTCATATGGCAAAAACGCTCAACAATGCCATAGACCGACAGCGCGACAAAAAATATAATAATGGTAAATAAGTAAGTGTTCTTCATGATAATAAAAGGCAGGGTTTTCGGGACAAAGCCCGAAAACCCTTAGGTTTTAGAAAGTTGTTGTGATTATTCGATGGGCTTCAAGGGCGCTTCTTCCATGATAGTCTTGTACCAGTCAGAGTAGCCGCCGCCGGTAATCCTGCCGTCTTGGTTGACACGGTTCCAAACGAGTTTCCATACAAGTTCGTCACCCAGCGCGAGCCAGTCGGCAAACCATGCTTCAGCGCTTTCGTTGGCATACTTGGTCAGTTCGGCAACTGCTTCGTCCCTCTGGCCGTCAGCAATCATCTTTGCCCACTTTTCCTGTAACTGTGAAACTTCTTCAACTTGATTGGCCATACGTTCGTCACGAACTTCGGCAATTCTCTCAATAGCTACATTGTAGTTACGGGCAGCCATATCCTGTACATAGGTGCTAATCCACCAGCCAGCCGTACGATCGAATTTCTCATAACGGCTGCCATGAGAGAACACGTCGGCCACTTCGGTCATGCTGGGCCAAAGAGGAGTTAGGAAGGAGCTGTGCGGAGCACCATAGCCGTACCAGACCAAGCACTTGACTTCGTCCGGCAACCATTCCTTGACGTTGGCCAGCATGAGATAGCAGGTGCGGTACATATTGATGGTACGATACTTGGCGTTATAGTTCAAGGGATTGCCAAAGTCGCCCGCATAGGCAGTACGACTAATATCGTACTCGGTTCCCTGATAGTAGTCGCCCTTGATATCGAAAATGTCACGAACGGTCAGTTTCTTATCAGGCACAACATACAAGGGGAAGCGGCGATCGGACACCTTAAGCCCTAAGCTCGGCGCAACCAGGTCAAACGCACGCCATTCACGCAACACACTGTAGTCGCCATCACACGGCGCATAGATTTCTGCGGGGCTAAACGGTACGCCGGAGTCTTCCGACCACAGCTCATTTTCAACCGCGAAGCTCTTGAGGTTAGGAGAGCAGAGATAATTTTCTTTGTCTTCAAAGTCGAATTCGCAAATACGCGCACGGTTGGCAGCTACAAAGAACGCATTCTCCGGAAGGCGAACGGCTGCCCACAGGTCCAAGCCATAGGCTTCAAAGACCCATACTTCGGTTCCGTCGCAAACGTTGATCGTTTCGCCGTAATCTTTCCACAGGTAGTCTTCACAAAGCTTACCCATGATTTCAACAGCTTCCTTCGCGGTCGCTGCACGCTCAAGAGCAATGTCCTGCGCGTTCCAGCAATCGATAAGGCCATCATTTTTTCCGTAAATCAGCTCGTAGACCTTGCTATCCCTAAAGCCCCTATCATAGGAAAAGGTCGCTTCGCCCATGGCGACGCCCTTTTCATTGATAAAGGAATAGCGGGAATGGAAGTGAGCGTAGGTGTCATTGGGCTGGGGCAGTTCACCGACAACAAACCCATTACCATAATCTTTGGTGTTAGGGAAATCGCTATAATCACCATAATTGTGACTGTCCAAGACGATGTCGCGGGTAACTCCCTCGCCCCCCTTCATGGAAGGGATAATCCAGAGCCGGAAGTCAGCAGAGGTTGAGTCGTCGTTGTGTGTTGATACGGTTGAGCCGTCCGCCATTGCTTCTTTGCCGACCGATACAATCGTACAGGCAAGAACGCCCTGGGTGGCCATCATCAACACTAGGAGTAGTGCAGTGAGTACAGCAAGCCGTTTCTTCATAGTAATCGATACCTCCATTATTTTTTAGAGCTAACCGCTCTTGGGTACTAAATTCATGTGTCCATTTAAGGACGGTTTAGAATGAGAAAACACGATCGGGATTGCTCGTTTCCGGATTGTGCAAAAATGCACCGCAATCATGTTCTACCAGCTCTTCATAAGAAGGCCATGAAGCGATAACTTCTTTTTCCGGGAAGAACTGGTTCATGTAGTAGATAACCTTGGACGCGCCCGATAAATGACGCCCGACACGCACGTTCATCGGCCAGGAGTAGTTGTTTTCCTTATCATACTTTGCATAAGTAAGCCCCTTGTCGCCTGCATAGGACAAGAAACGATCTTGACCGGTCATCATCAGATCCACCGTCATAGGACCAACAATTCGGTCGATAAACGGTTCTGCAGTTTCCATCAGAACCCCTAAGGTGTCAGTGTAATCGCCCCATTCCCTGTGGGTAAAACCTCTCAGGCTTTTTGGCGACTGTTCGATTTTCATGTCAAAGGAAGTTGCCGTCAAGTCCATAGCGGCCATCATGGCAATATCCATCGCTCTATCATGCGCAATGTAAGTTGACACCACAGGATACATGATGGAAGCTTCATGGCAGTCAATGGATAAGTCGATTTCCTCTTTATCAATGAATTCGGTAATTGCCCATGCCACCCGCTCGGTTAATGTTCCATCCAAGCGACCGGGGTAACACCTGTTCAGGTTGCGCAAATCATTATATGCTTGTGCCTGTTTAGAGGGGTAATGAATGTAGGTGAAGTTATCCGGCCACTGGTCTAAGGGATTGGTGTTTCTTTCACCAATCTTGTACTGCTTTTCACCCCACTCGGTTTTGACCGTGTAATAGGAAGGATAAGCGTTCCCTTGAACACCCATGGTGGTAGCAGAGTAGTTGCACTGCGGGATAACATAGACCACGCCTTTTTCCACTTTGATATTTTCCATCAAAACGAACGCGGACAAAGCCGGCGCGGGTTCATAGGGGTGGGTACCGCCGCAATACAGGACACTTCCACCTTCAACTCCTGAGTCAAAGACGAAAATGGGCGTATCGGCAAAGGTGTCTTTCAGCTGCGGACAATAATCGCTTAGCCAGCGCATCTCCGTAAAGTCTTCCGATACCACGACCGTCTCTTTAAAGTGGCGGTGCTCATGGAAAGCTACTCCGGCCACAGTTGCAAGCGCAAAGGTAACAAACACGATTAACAGCTTTAAAACTAACTCTTTTTTCAAAACATGTCACCTCCTCACTTAATGCCAAGAAGGCGCATTAGAAACGGAACACAGCAATAAGCATAGACAATGTCATAGACGATGCCTTGTCTTTTTTCACGCTTAAATACCTTCACCAACAGCATGATACCGAATATCCCTGCAAGGGCGATGTAAATATAGTGTATAATTGATTCAATAAGCATTCTCTACTCTCCTTTCTCAAGCAAGGAACGTGAACCATGCTGGCTTAATGAGCATAATCAAGGCCAATAAACCAAAGACCAGGCACGGAACGAAAATCTGCTTCAAGAACGAAGTATACGTATCTTTGTAGTCCGTCGCCTCAAGAACAAGTCGGCCGACAATACGGCTCGGGGGCAAGCAGTCACCAATAGGGAATATTAAGCTGAGCGCCGCACATACTACCGTTACGTTCATACCAGCGGTATTGAACATAAAGATGAGCGGCGTTCCGATAACGACTGCGCTTCCATAGCTCATGCTGCCTTGGGCAAAGGGCCCGACAATGAGGATGAGCGCATAAATCCACACAAACGGAAGCAGAACAAAGGCAGTACCGATAAGCCCCTTAACACCGGAAGCAGCCATGGCATTTTGCATAATGCCAACGCTCAGAACGGTTGCAACCAAGGGGAATACCTGCTCCATCGTGTCGGATATGACCTTTGCATATTCTTTAACGGACGTCTTGTTGGGATTGCATAGGATTGCAACTACCGTGCATATGATAAACATAAGCGGTAATCCCAGCACAGGCATACTAAAGGGAATAACAAGGGTCAGAACAAACAGGACCACAAGCGTTAGCAGCGGAAGCAGTACACGTACCAAACCACCAAAACCGTACATTTTTGCATTCACTTCGGGCAGGGTAGCTAAGATCTCTTCCTTGGGCGCTCTCTTGCTTCCCCAACCACAATAGAGAATAGTAAATGCACCGGCAATGATAATGGGTAAAAGTAATAACAACTCAAATCCGACATAAGGCATGTTGGCTTGAGCTGTCATAAGCATGGTCCATAGGTTGATGGGGGGACAAGCGGCACTGAAAATGGCAAACATAAAGACAAACGCTGTTGCCTTCTTCTCGGAAACACCCATGAAACGAACAATTGAATATACCAATGTACCAAGGACAAATACGGAAACGCTACCGGCACCGGTAATTGCCCCGGGGATGAGCATGAGAATGCCCATACAAATTAGGATGAGCCACTTATTGTTGATACGCTCAACAATGTTTCGCGTTATGGTTGTCATGGCGCCGCTTGAGGAATAGATATTGATGAATATCGTCGCACATATGAATGTCATGGCCAAATCCATGTTCGTAAAGAGACCCTCGACAAGTAGCTTTACAGGCGTTGTTGTCCAACCATGAAGTGTACTGAAAATAATCGCTACCACACCGGCTAACGCCATGGAAATTTCAGTAGACTTCAGGTATTTACTCCCTAAAACAAAAGTGGCAGCCATCGCAACAAAAATGATTACGACTTCCAGCACTGTATAGTCCAAAACTCAACCTCCTTAATAGCATGATTGCTTAGTGATATCGTAATTAATGGGTTACGTTCAGGTTTTAGGGAAGAACAAACGCCTGTTTTGCAAGCTCGGTAAAGTCGAGCGTGTTGTCGATGATGGTAAGCGGTATGTTCAACTCTTCTTTAAGCTTGTCAAAGCGGCCATCGCTGTTACCGTCTTTAACAACAATCATCCAGTCGGCACTGGAGCAAATCACATCAATACAACGTTCGTTGGCGTTGGTCGGAATGGAAGAGCGCTTATCCTTTTCCAACAAGACTGCGATAATGGGCAGCTCAATTTCCTTGGCGTGGTTAACCATCCTTTCAAGACGAGCAAGCTCATCTTCGATGGTAATACCGGAGGCACCCAACCCCTTATCTGTCGAGCCGATAACGCAAACCAAAGCGGAATACTCCCTTTCGTCCAAGTCGGCCTCTTGTGGCTCAGCGTTATAGAAATAGTCTTGATCCAATACAATAGTTTTTGCCTGGCTCACCAAAAGGCGCGCCATTTTTCCGCCAGGGCCTTGCCCGGCATTGGTGATTAGAATAGGAGTAGTGTACACTTTGATTTCATCACCAGAAATAGCCGCCAATGAAGGTACCGCCACAAGGAGCAGCATCATGACACAAATCAAAGAACAGAGTAATTCAGACCGTAGACAAAGCGGTTTTGGCAATTATGCAAAAGCCGCTTTTTTGTAGCATAGAAACAGTCCAAAGAAGGATTTCACTAATGAATATAAAAAATATGTAAAAGAAGTCGTGCTTTCGGGT
>DUQF01000021.1 GCA_012837965.1 Clostridiales bacterium
ATCGACATCCCCAGCCGCCTCTACGCGAGGCTGCCCGACCCTGTAATCGATGGCCCCCGGACCCACATCCTCACCGGCTCCGGTGTGGTCGTGGGCAACGCCAACGGCGTGATCCGCGCGGAATTCCAAGGCGCTCGCGACAGCACCAAGTTCCTCCCCCTGCCCACCACCACCAAAGAGATCGCCGATTCCGTGGAAAACGCCCTGGGCGAGATTGGCGGCGGTCACCTGATTAACCGCGACAAAAAACTTCTTTATATAGTCAGATGCGCCGGTACCGCCGCGGCGGGTGAGAAGATCACCTACGGCGTGAGGATCATGCGCGGAACCGGTAAAGACTGCGTTATAAACTTTACCACCGACTACAGCGCCACCCTCGCGCCGGGTTCTACGAACAACCTGGACAAGATCGAGATCCAAACCCCCACCGGTTTCATGTCTCCCGGCGATCCGGCGCGCACCTATCTTGTAAACGACACCGGCACCCAGGTAAGCTTCACCGATGGCGCCCCTGTACCCTCCGGGCCCCTCTACAACGCGCTGAGGGCCGCTTATGACAAGGTCATGGGTTTCTTCGAGCTGAAGGTCGCCAAGGCGGGCATCCTGCTGCCCCAGCACTTCGGCTATAAGTTCAGCACCTTCTACGCGGTCGATTCCGACAACGTGAACCGGTACTATAATCCCCCAACGGGCGATAACGCGCCGTCAATCATCCTTGGCCTCGCGGGCCTTGGCTCGCTTGCTTTCCTTGCGTGCCTGTACATAAAGCGCAGAAATAAGCATGAACAGGCCTCTGTGATTGCCCCGTAGGGCGCACACGGGAAAAGAAAAATGCCGAAACGGCCGCGAACGAGCAGCGGCCCGCAAACAAAGCGAAAAAATAAAAGGCGGCCCTTGACCACGCGGTGATACCCGCGGCGGGACAGGGCTGTTTTTTGATGCCCGGAGTTACACAGCGAACACAACGCCAAAAGTGTTTGGCGGCATACGGTTTTATTTTTTCCTTCCTCGTTCCCCGCGGCAGCGGGAAACGAATGTAAATACAAACGGTTTGTTAAGAGAATACCTGCCCAAATCATTCGATATGGGCTGCTGTTCTGAGAAAAACGCCGCTTCGTTTGTCGCGAAGCTAAACCTTAGGCCAGGCAAATGCCTTGTCTGGAAATTTCCCTTTGAAGTATTCTTCAATACAATCGTTGCGCTTGACTTGACAATTCAAGTTTACAAAAATAGCTAATCTGGTATAATAAAGCCATAACCCCAAATAGAGGAGACGGCATGAAGAAAATAGCGCTTTTGGCAACGGGCGGCACCATTGCGAGCTTGTCATCGGAAAACGGGCTTGCCCCCGCTATTAACGCGGAGCAGCTTTTGCACTACTGTCCAAGGCTCAAGAAAAACTATCAGATACTTGTGCGGGATGTGTTTTCGCTTGATTCAAGCAATATTCAGCCCGAGGAGTGGCAAATTTTAGCAAAACATGTCAAAGAGGTTGCCGACGAAGTGGATGGCGTGGTCATCACCCACGGGACGGACACCATGGCCTATACTGCCGCCGCTTTAAGCTTTTTGCTTTTATGCATTTCAAAGCCCGTGGTGCTTACCGGCTCCCAACTATCTATAGCCGCTCCTTTTTCCGATGCGCCGGGCAATATTGAAGAAGCCTTTATCGCGGCGGCGACCTTGCCGGCGGGGGTTTTTATCGCCTTTCATCATCAAATTATCTTGGGAACAAGAGCGGTTAAGATGCGCACGCTCTCATTTGACGCTTTTGCCTCCATCAACGCTTCGCCCGTTGGTTACTTCGACGCCGAGGGCTTGCACCTTTCCCTGCCCAATGAAGAGCAGACTGTAGCGCAGCCAAAAGCCCTTGGCGACAGCGTTGATTCACGGGTGTTTTTGCTAAAATTGGTGCCCGGAACCAATCCGGAGATTTTTAGGCATTTAATCGAGACCGGTTATCAAGGCCTGGTGCTTGAATGCTTTGGTTTGGGCGGCCTTCACTATATACGCCGCAATTTGGTGGATTCCATGAAAGAACTTTCGCAAAAGGGCATTGTGACAATGGTAACCACCCAGTGCATGTACGAAAAGGCGGACTTTTCCATTTATGAAGTGGGGCACGCCTTCCTTGGCTTACCTAATGTATACGGGGCGCACGACATGACCAGCGAGGCGGCGGTGGCAAAGCTCATGTGGGCGCTGGGCGACAGGGAAAACAGGCTTCAATACCTACGCACACCCCTGTGTTATGAAATGATGGTTTAACAGTTTTGCGGCCCTTTCCCGATTATGATATACTGAAACGGCGTATGTAGAGATACGCCAGGAAAAGGAGAAATGTTTTGGCTACATCAAAATTTGCCGTGTTCATCGACTTGGAAAATGCCGGTGGCAAGGTAGAAACACTCAATTATATTTTAGAAAAAGTAAAAATCCGCGGTGACATTCTTTTAGGAAAGGTTTATGGTTATACCGATGCCTATAGCCAGCTAAAGGAAATTATCCTGTCCAACACCTTTACGGTGGTCCCTTCGTTGCGCTTTGGCATCAGCCAGAAAAACAACGCGGATATTCTTTTGGTGCTGGATGCCTTGGAGGTTGCCTACACCAACCCCTTGATCGACTCTTTTTGTATCGTGTCGGGCGATTCGGACTATGTGCCGCTGGTCGGAAAGTTGAAGACCATGGGCAAGTATGTCCTTGGCATCAGCCGAAGCGAGGTGGCCTCTAAAATCTTTATCAACGCGTGCAATGAGTTTCAGTTTTTGGAAACGGTGTCCGCGCGGCGCGCGCAGACATCCAAGGCAAGAAGGGCCGAAGCAGAAGAAAACGGAGACGAAGCCGCTCTTGTCAAGCTGCTTGAAAGCATCTTGGATGAGAATTCCAATGAGGATGAGATGTTCGCGAGCGAATTGAAAAATGTCTTGCTTCGCCTGCGTCCCGATTTTAGCGAAAAAAGTTATGGAAGTTCATCTTTTAGTAAGCTGCTTAGCAAGCTGTCAAACAAGTATGGCGTTTTTAACGTTGAAAGCCGCAACAACAATGTGGTCGTATCCTTAAAAAGAGAAGTCGGCAAAGCCGCTGTTCTTACCAAGGACAATTGGGTTGCTGCCTTTAAGGAGCAGCTAAAGCGCTACAAGGACGATGGGTTTGAACGCATCAACCCCAGCATTTTGAAGGCGGATATTATAGGGCAGTATCCAGACTTTACCGAAAAAGCGATTGGCTTCAAGCGCTTTAGCGACATCCTCAAAGAGCTTGAAAAGAAAAACGTTCTTAAACTTGATATGGACAATCAAAAGAACATGCTTATTCGCATGCTGTGAGGTGCAAGATGAAACCCACACTATCCCTCATCATCCCATGCTACAATGAAGAAGAGTCCATCCAAGAAACCCATCGCCGGGTAACCAAGGTGATGGAGGATTTGGCTTTTCCCTACGAAGTTGTTTATGTAAACGACGGTTCTCGGGACGGGACGGCGGAACTTTTAAACGCCATTCAGGCGGAAGATAAGGCTGTCAGGCTCATCCACTTTGCCGCCAACCGGGGACACCAGGTTGCGGTAACGGCCGGCCTTGATTACGCGCAAGGTGAGGCGGCCGTGATTTTGGATGCCGACCTTCAGGACCCGCCGGAAGTGATTCCCGAAATGGTTCAAAAATGGCAGGAAGGCTATCAGGTTGTTTACGGCCAGCGCAGGTCAAGGCAGGGGGAGAGCAAGTTTAAACTGTGGACGGCTTCCGCTTACTACAAACTCATGCAAAAGCTGGTGGGAAAAAACTTCCACAGGGATACCGGCGATTTTCGTTTGGTTGACCGCAGGGTGGTTGATGCTATCAAGCAAATGCCGGAGCATGCCCGCTACCTTAGGGGGATGTTCTCCTGGATCGGCTTTAAGCAGGCGCCCGTTTTATATGACAGGGACAAGCGTTTCGCAGGGGAAACCCACTATCCGCTTAAAAAAATGTTGAAACTTGCCATTGACGGCATCATCAGCTTTTCCGATAAACCTTTGTTTATTCCCATTTTGCTGGGCATTCTTTTGGGCGGGGTTTCGGGCATCGGACTATTGGCGCTACTCGTCCGCTTAATCTTAGGTTTGCAAAGCGGCCTTTGGTGGTTGGCGGCTTGGGTGACCATGCTTTTTGCCCTGCTTTTTATGGTGATTGGCATTGAAGGGCGATACATTGACCGTATTTATCGTGAGGTTCAGGGACGTCCGCTTTATTTTGTCGCGGAAACTCGTGGATTTGATACCCCTAGTGAGGAGAAATAATGGCAGTAAAAATTACTTCCGCAAGTCAGGCCTTATTCATGGCCATTGAAATGGAAAAGCGGGCAGTGAGCCTGTATGAGCGTATGCTGATTTTATTCGCGAGCAGTGAAAACCAAGCCCTGCTTGAGCATCTCTTGGCAGATGAAAAACGGCACCTTATCCAATTTGAGCATCACTTGGATGAGCAATCCCAATCTTTGGAGAATACAATGCTGCTTAGCGCCCTTGCCGACGAAGTTCTCTTTGAAGGGGGACTGAACCGAATGCTTCGTGAAGGCGTGCTTGAAAGCAACCAAAGCTTGCTTGACTATGCCGCCCAAGAAGAACAAAAGGCCATTGATACCTATACTTCCTACGCGGAATTGTGTGAGGGGGATGCTAAAGAGGCCTTTCTTCAGATCGCCGCTGAAGAAAAAACTCACCTGAAAGTGCTCGAAAAAATGATGAACGAAAAAGGAAACCTATGACGGATAAGCAACCACTTCTTTCGCTGCGCTCACTGTCCAAATCTTATGAAACGCAAGAAGCCCTGCGAGGGGTAGACTTGGATGTGTATGCGGGCGAATTTTTAACCCTTTTAGGCCCGTCGGGTTGCGGCAAAACAACCACCCTTCGGCTGATTGCGGGCCTTGAAACGCCCGATGGCGGCGAAGTGTACTTAGAAGGAAAAAATATCACCAACCTACCACCCGAAAAGCGGGAGGTGAATACGGTGTTCCAAAACTATGCCCTTTTTCCGCACATGAACGTTCAAAAGAATATCGCCTACGGCTTAAGGATGCGTGGGGTTGACAAAAAGACCATTGACGAAAAAGTCAATCACATGCTGTCACTTGTGCAGCTTGAAGGTTATGGCAAGCGTATGCCGTCCCAGCTTTCAGGCGGCCAAAGGCAGCGTGTGGCCATTGCCCGCAGCGCTGTTCTTGAACCCAAGATATTGTTGCTGGATGAGCCGCTTGGCGCCCTTGATTTGCAGCTGCGCAGGCAAATGCAGATTGAGCTTAAGAATATGCAAAAACGGCTGGGGATTACTTTTATTTACATTACTCACGACCAGGAAGAGGCCCTGAACATGTCCGACCGCATCGCTTTGATGCGGGAGGGGAAGTTTGTCCAGATTGATACGCCACATACTTTATATGAAAGACCGTCCACGGTTTTTGCCGCTACTTTCATTGGTGAAACAAACCTGCTTAAAGGTGTGGTTTCTTCTATTGAAGAGGATGAATTGATGCTGGATGTTGACGGCGCGAGCGTACCGGCCAAAACGGTAGATTGGGTGATACCCGGCCAAAAAGTGAATCTATGTATCCGCGCGGAGCGCCTGCACTATAGCCGTAAGCAAAAAGCTTGTCAAACCTTGTCGGGTGTCATGCGTGGCAGCCGCTATACTGGCAGTGTTCGTACGGCCATTTTAGAGCTGACAAATGGCCAAACCCTTATTTCAAGAAGAACCACCGAGGGTGATGAAGACATTGCCTCCGGGGAACCGGTGTGCATTTGGTGGGATACGGATACGGCCTGCCTTGTCAGGGATGACGGGGAGGAACAGGCATGAAAACCACAAGAGAGCAGGGAAGAGGTCGCATGCTTGCGGCGCTGCCTATGAGTATTTGGGCGGTTTTGTTTGTGGCGCTTGCCCTTTTATACATTATCGGCCTTAGTTTTCTTTCAAGGGGCGAAGGCTTTGACGCGCAGCTGCCCATTACTTTTGACAACTACCTTCGTATGGCGGCGCCCACTTATTTAAAGTCCTTGCTGCTTAGTTTGCGGCTCGCTTTTTTAACTGCGCTGTGCTGCGCTCTTCTTGGGTATCCGTTGGCATATTTTATTGCCAAAACATCGCCCAGAGTACGAACATGGCTGTTAATTTTGATTATCGCCCCTTTCTGGACCAATGCCCTCATCCGCATTTACGGGTGGAAAACCCTGTTTATTGCCAATGGCCCCTTAAATACTGCGCTTTTATCGCTTGGTATTATTGAAAAGCCGCTGCGCCTTTTGTATACGGAAAAGGCCGTGCTTGTGGGCATGGTCTACGCGATGATTCCTTTTTTTGTGCTTCCGGTGTATTCGGGTATTGAAAGGCTGGACGGAAGCATTGTTGAGGCGTCAAGGGACCTTGGGGCGGGGCCTGTTCGGGCGTTTTTTACTGTGACTTTGCCAATGACTATGCCCTCCGTGCTGGCGGCGTTGGTGCTTACCTTTATTCCTTCCATCGGGCTGTTTTTTATCAGTGATCTTCTGGGTGGCTCCAACACCATGCTGTGGGGCAATGTCATTCAAAACGAGCTGCTCAAATCCCGTGACCTTCCGTTTGCATCGGCTTTAAGCGTGGTGCTATTGACTTTAACCTGCATTGTGCTTGCTGTTTATCGGAAGCTTGGCGGGGATGCGGAAAGCATGGTGTTTTAGCCATGAAAAGAAAGAATTCAATCTGGGCAAATTTATATATCGCCTTGTTTATGCTGCTTTTATACCTCCCCATTTTAGTGGTTGTGGTGTTTTCTTTTAATGCCAATACTACCCGCACGGCGACCATGACCTTTACCGGTTTTTCGCTTCAGTGGTATAAAAACCTGTTTGACCCTATCAGCGGCTTTGGCGTGCACTTGGTAACCAGTTTAGAAGTAGCGTTTTGGAGCGTTCTGTTTTCATGTGTTATGGGCACCATCGGCGCTGTTGGGCTTTTACATAGGAAAAAACAAAAAAGCCTGTCGGGACGGTCGCTGGAAAGGTTTATCAATTTTGGTGAGCAGGCAGCCATGCTGCCAATTATGATTCCCGAACTTATCATGGGCATTGCCTTACTTGCCCTCTTTTCCTTTTTAAGGCTACCGATGGGGAAGATTACCTTGGTAATCGCGCACACCAGCTTTTGTATTCCGTATATTTTAATTACCGTTAAAAGCCGGCTTTCAACCCTTGACCCCTCTATTGAGGAGGCTGCGAGGGACCTTGGCGCAAGCCCTATTCGGGCGTTTTTAACCGTAACGTTGCCTCTTGCTGCTCCCGCGGTGCTTTCCGGCTGCCTGCTTGCTTTTGCCATGAGCATGGATGATTTTGTCATCAGCTTTTTTGTCAACGGCGCGGAAACGACCACCCTGCCTTTGAAAGTTTATTCATCGGTCAAGGTGGGTGTGACCCCGCAGGTCAATGCCCTATGTACGGTGATGCTGGGAGCGGCTTTCCTTTTGGTCGCGATGGGTCAGCTTTTAAGCAGCGCCCGTGGAAAGGAGAAGAAAATTTAATGAAAAAAATCGTCCTAACCGGTGGAGGAACGGCGGGGCATGTATCGCCCCACCTTGCGATTTTGCCCTCTTTACTTGAAAGGGACTATAATGTTCATTATGTTGGTTCTTATGAGGGCATTGAGCGCCGGCTGATGGATTTACCTCATGTTACTTATCACCCCATTTCAACGGGCAAGCTGCGCCGTTATTTTTCTTGGCAAAATTTTTTAGACCCTTTCCGTGTGCTTCGTGGTTTTTTTCAAAGCTTGAAATTGATTGGAAAAATTAAACCGGACATAGTGTTTTCAAAGGGTGGTTTTGTTGCCGTTCCCGTTGTGTGGGCGGCTAAATTGCGAAAGATACCGGTCATTTGTCACGAAAGCGATATCACCCTTGGGCTTGCTAACAAGCTGTCGCTAGGGGCTGTGACTAAAGCTTGTGCTTCTTTCCCTGAATGTGCCCAAAGGCTTGGCGACAAGGGCATCTATTCAGGCGCGCCGCTAAGGGCTTCTCTTTTTGAGGGAAGTAGAGAAGATGGTTTAAAATTTCTTGGCTTGACTGGTGAAAAACCCATTTTGTTGATGATGGGCGGCAGTCAGGGGGCAAGGGCTGTTAACCAAGTTTTACGAGAAGCCTTACCGCAATTGCTGCCTGAATTTGACATTGTGCATCTTTGCGGCAAAGGTAACTTGGAGTCTGCCCTTGAAGATATGGAAGGCTATATTCAAAAAGAATTTGTTTTGGATGAATTGCCCGATGTTTTAGCGGCCTGCGACTTGGTTCTCTCCCGTGCCGGCGCCAACGCTATTATGGAGTTTTTGGCGCTGTGCAAACCCATGCTGCTGGTTCCGTTACCGCTATCTGCAAGTAGGGGCGACCAGATTCTCAACGCCCAGTCTTTTGTTCGCCAAGGCTTTGCTCATGTGTTGCCGCAAGAGGAGATGCAGGTGGACAGTCTTGTTCGGGCGATTAAATTGTTGTATAATCAGAAAGACGCTGTCGTAGCGGCACAGATTCAAGCGGAGGTGCCCGATGGGACACAAACGGTCTTGTCCCTGATCGACAGCGTTCGACAAGGAAAAAAGGAGAATTAATCATGAAAAAAATCTTGGCATTCGTTTTAGCGATCGCTGTCATGCTGCCGCTGCTGGCCATGGCAACGGTTCTTGAGCCGTCTTTCAAAACAAATGTTCCAATCAGAGAGGAGTATCCTGCCAATCCCTTGGTGCCGGGATTCAGCCCGACAACAGGCCTTCCCTTCAGCGGCATTTATGCGCCTGTCTTGTGTGTGTTTGACAACGCGCCCAACGCTTACCCGCACTGGGGTATTGGCCAAGCTGATATTGTCTATCAAGTGCCTAATATGGGCGGCGGCGCCACTAAGTTGCTCGCCTTTTTTTCCGACAATATGCCTGAGATGGCCGGCGGCTTCCGTTCTGCCCGCACTCCCTTTGTGGATTTTACTTTTTCCTGGGGCGCTTCATTTGTGTTTGCCGGAACGCCTGGCAAAGATGTGAAAGACAATATCAATGTTTACAAAAAACTTCGCGATAATGGTTATCGCTTTGATAAAACCTATTTTGATGTACTGGGTAATGGTACCTACCACCATATAGAGAAAGGCAAGAGGGCGCCCCATAATAAAGTGGCTAACATTGCGCAGATTCAGGCTATGTCCTTAATAAGCGGGCGAACCTTTACGCCTCAGCCCTTTAAATTTGCAAAGAGTGAGCCTGCTTCTTCAATCTTAGCCAATCAGATAAATGTTACTTTGTATATCAATGCCAAGGAAAGAAGAATCAACGAACCAAACTCCAGTTATTTTGTTTACGATGCCGCCAACAATGCCTATACCCGCACTTCCGCTTGGGGCATTAATGTGGATGAAGGTAATCGAGAAGAGCCCCTGCTTTTTAGCAATGTAATTGTGATGCGCATGAGATATGACTATGTAAAGTCTTATATTTTTCTTCCTGAACCCCTTGGCTCCGGTCGCGCCGAAATCTTTATTGGCGGCAAGTACATTCCGGGCGCTTGGGTTCGCCCGACAACTGAAAGTCGTTACATCTATGTAGACGAGGCGGGTGAAGAAATTGCTCTCAACCCCGGAAAAACCTTTATTGTGGTTGTAAACGAACAAGCGAAGGTCGAATACCAATAATCAATTCCATAAACAAAGGACTCCAAGATACGTACGTCTTGGAGTTTCAGACTGTAGACAAAGTCCCAACCATTCGCGTTGGGACTTTGTTCAATGAAACCTGCAAAATCCCTTAAAAGTCAAGATCAAATCGAGGTTATATGGTATAATATAGATACAAAAACTCGAG
>DUQF01000022.1 GCA_012837965.1 Clostridiales bacterium
ACCCGAAAGCACGACTTCTTTTACATATTTTTTATATTCATTAGTGAAATCCTTCTTTGGACTGTTTCTATGCTACAAAAAAGCGGCTTTTGCATAATTGCCAAAACCGCTTTGTCTACGGTCTGAACAACCGCTCCGTTAAAAAGGCGCGGTTGTTTTGAGTGTACAAAAAATTAACTAAACAAGTGTTGCATACCATAAAGGGGTACTGTCATACTATTTTCAAATCGGAATAGCCTCCACCTTTTCAAAGTGATATACTTACCACGGAGGTGGCAAGTATGAAACATGAAATCACCCAAGACGAGCATGAATCGGTCATTAAAGCATAGAAAGTAACACAAAATAAGCGCCTGGCCCAAAAACTTCGTGTAATCCGGTTGCGCTATGAAGGCTATACCAATCTATCAATAGGTCAGATGGTCGATTTGCATAAAGATCGTGTGCGCCATATCGTGTCTGAATTTAAGGCGCAGGGAATTGATGAGTTTATTCGCTGCAAATACTGCGGCAATCATCGCAGCATGAGTTATGAGGAAGAACTGGAACTCCTTGATTCCTTTGCGGAAAAAGCACAAAGAGGTGAATTAACCAGCGTGAAGGAGATTAAAGCCGCTTTTGACGCAAAGTTAGGCCGAGATGCCGGAAGTGGATACATCTATATGTTACTAAAACGCCATGGCTGGCGGCGAATAAAGCCCCGCCCTAAACAGCCCAAGTCAGCAAATGCCGAGGCCTGTGATGCCTCAAAAAAATTAAGTCTCGTGTGGAGGAAATCCAATTAGCCTCCCCTAAGAAACCTTTATATGTCATGTTTCAGGATGCAGCAGGTTTTGGTCGGATTAATACGCCGAAATATTATTGGACAGGCGGAGCGCATTCAACAGTTCCTTGCCATCATATTTGAGAATATCGCTATACTTTCGGAACGGTTGAACCTAAAACTGGGGAAAACTTCTTTTTGATTATGCCGTGGTGCAATACTAAATGTATGAATCTATTTCTATCGGAGCTATCCAAGTTCTATGCAAACGAAAACATTCTGCTGATATGTGACGGGGCAGGCTGGCATAAATCAAAAAACCTGAAAGTTCCCGAAAACATTTTTATGGAACATATCCCTCCATACACCCCTGAAATGAACCCAATTGAACAAATATGGAAGGAACTACGAACGCACGGCTTTCGAAATGAAGTATTTCAGACGCTTGAAGTCGTGATGGATCGGCTGAGCGAAACAATAAACAATCTGACCTGCGATACCGTTAGAAGTATCACAAGTCGGGATTGGATATCAGGGCTGAATTGAATTGAGAATAGTATAACGGCAACTATACCAAAGTAGCCACAATGACTAACTGCTACCCGGTAACGATTGGCATCTCTTATCAACATCATGTGATGAGCAATGCCGGCGGCAGCGTAGTGCTGGTGGGCGAGTACGGCTTTTGCACGGAAGAAAGCGACAAGAACGGCAAGAAGCTGAGGGTGACATTTGACGGGGGCATGAACTGGTCGGTCATTAACAATATCACGGTAGACATGGGATCCAGCGACCCGCCCTATCACGCGTACAACAGGCATTTTCATGCCGCCATCTACGACCCGCTTACCGGGCGGATTTGGAGCAGCAAGGGCGATGTGTACAACGCCAAGTTTGAATATTCCGATGACTTTGGCGCCAATTGGCACCAAGTGGCGATTGACCAATATCCGGTGGATCCGCAGCCCACGCTGATGATCGCTTTCCCTAAAAACCTGATCTATTTCCCTGACACGGCGGCGCAGGAAGGCCAGGGCATTCGAAGTTCTGTCGCGATGTGGGAAATGTACCGCGACAACAAGGCCCACGACATGGGCGCTGATAAGTTCTACGCGGAACCGAGCCACTGCGTACTCAACAACAAGGTTTGTTACGACTATTATGGCTATGGGCCGTATGCGCAAAACGGCATTGAAGCGTATGTGGTGCTGCCCAACATGGTGCAGAGAGGCGGAAGCAATGCCTATATCTTAGGCACAGGGGACGGCGGCGAAAGCTGGCATATGCTGTATCACAACGCGCACTCAATCATTTACGGCATTGTAGGGCTGGATAGAAATGGCAAGCTGATCATGGCCTGCAACGGCGGCATGCAAGGTGTTAGCCCGGGATATGCCGTGGCTGACCCTGTTGAGCGGGTGTATAAGTAGGCTACATAACCAGGCGGTTCAGGATTTTTGAGTTCGCTTTGTAAATGATAAAACCGCCAACCAGCGAACAGGCGCAGGCGAAAAGGTAGAGCGTTGTCGACCCGGCTTTGACCAAGGTCATGAAGTACGGGTGGGCGTAATAGGTGAAGTTCGCGGCGATTCGGCAAAACGCCGCGGCTTTGCCGTATTGCCCGTGCGGCCCGTATAAAAGCCTGACAAGGACCATCATCAGCATAGGGTAGAGAAAGGGCGTGATGATGATGTTGGAACCCAGCTGGAAGTATCGAATTAAAAACACTTCCAATGCCCACAGAAAAACGCTGAACGGCAAAAGAAGGCGGATGTGAGCGATGGACTTTTTATAAAAGCCTTCGATGCCGAGATAATACCCCATAGTAAAGAAGGGCAGACCCATCATGAAGATTCTGCGGTAAATGTTGAAATCCGGATGCTGAATGGTCACCTTCAATACCGGAATTTGACGGGCTAAGGCTGAATAGCTTGTACAAAGGCATCCGAAGAGATAAACTGCAAGCGCCGCCCAGGGAAGAAAGCGCAGCAGTTTTAGTTTATGCGAAACGGCGGTGATGAGCGCGGAAATAATGATTGCCGGGAAAAACCACAGGTGTGACACGCTGCCGATAAAGAAAAAACGTTCCCACAGCCGCCTAAAGAGCCTGATAACGCTTCTGCCTGTTTGGACGGCATGGTTGATGTCGATTAAGAGGTAAAAGACAGTCCAGATGATGTACAGGAGCAATAGGCGTAAAACATATTGTGCGACTTTGCCGCGGCCTGTCCGCAAGGACTTGATAAAGTAGTACCCAGCCGCAGCGAAGAAAAAGGGCACCGCGATCCGAGGGATTACGTTTGTGGCGAGATTGCCCAACAGCGGGTGAACGTCTGTGAACGGGTGCGCGTGGATGGCCACCACCAACAGGGCGCATACCAGCCGGAAATAGTCGATATTCGGGTTTCTGCTGTTTACTTTGACGGTTTGCTGCATGCTTGTTCCTCCAATCATTGAGCTATAGATTACATTTTACGGCAGCGTGAAATTCTTTCTGTAAATACCGGTCTTCTATGACAAAGCTAGAGTAATGGTGTCCGGACGGTAGATTCTGTTGTCAGGCTTCTTAATTATTGCTACGTTACCGGAAAACAGACAGATATGTCAACGGCGCCCGGTGAAGAGAACCTTTTCATGTAAATTTTTGTTGGCGGACAAAACCGCAGAAAAGGAGACCTCTCTATGGACTATTTTAGCGTAATTCCTACCAAATTGATAGTAAAAGGGGAAGATATCAAGGAAGTTTGTCATAGGCAGCTTGAAAATGTATAGCGTACAATCTTATGTGGTCAATACAATAGATAAAGCTTTAGAAAATAACTATCATTGACTCAGTAGAGGTAGCTCTCCAGCAATCTATAATTAAAGAGCTTGTGTCACAAATGTTTGACTTCCTTACACACCAAGCGAAAGAGGCAGGGAGAATTGCTTGACAAAAATCGGCCATCATGTTAATCTACTTGGGTTGAACCGTTGCGCGGGTATTCGTATCTCCGGCGATATCGGCGTGACTGGGAATAAATGAATGGCGAAAAGCCAATAGGAGGAAAACAATGACGAAGGAACGCAAGGCGGAAATTATTGCCAAGTTTGCCCGCCAGGAAGGCGACACCGGCTCACCCGAGGTGCAGGTTGCTATCCTGACCGAGCGTATCAACCACCTGAACGAACACTTGAAGGCCAACCGCAAGGATCACCACTCTGGCCGTGGATTACTGTTGATGGTCGGCCGCCGCCGCGGTTTGCTTGACTATCTCATGAAAACCGACATTGAGCGTTATCGTTCCCTGATTGCGGAATTGGGTCTGCGTAGGTAAACAACATCAAAGTCGGCGTGTAGCAATGCTGCGCCCGACTTTTTTATTGAAGGAAAGCATGCTGCAGCATGCGTGAAGAAGGAGTAAGAAGAAGGAATGGAATCTAAAAAATTTACGATGGACTTTGCGGGACGCCCGCTGACGCTGGAATTTGGCAAGTACGCCCAACAGGCTGCCGGTTCCGTGCTGGTACACTATGGCGACACGGTCATTATGGTGAACGTGACCGCGTCGGACAAGCCACGGGACGGAGTTGACTTTTTCCCACTAAGCGTCGATTTTGAAGAGAAACTGTACTCCGTCGGCAAAATTCCCGGCGGATTTATCAAGCGTGAGGGCCGCCCTACTGAAAAGGCCATCCTTACCTGCAGGCTGATTGATCGCCCGCTGCGCCCCCTGTTTAATAAAGGCATGCGCAACGACGTGCAGGTTGTTGCCACTTCCCTGTCGGTTGACCCCGATCTGCCGCCCGAAATTCCGGCCATGATTGGTTCATCCGCCGCCCTAAGTGTCAGCGATATACCCTGGGAAGGCCCCACCGGTTCGGTTTTAATCGGCAGGGTTGGCGGCCGGTTTGTTGTAAACCCCGATGAACAGCAGCGCTTAGAGAGCGACCTGCACCTGACGGTTTCCGGCACCAAAGACGCCATCATGATGGTGGAAGCCGGCGCCAACGAAATTTCCGAAAACGACATGCTGGAAGCTATTTTGCTGGCGCATGAAGAAATTAAGAAACTGGTTGCTTTCCAGGAAGAAATTGTTGCCCAAATCGGCAAGCCCAAGCGTGAATTCCCGCTGTTTGTAACAGGGGAGGACGTGGAAGAAGCCGTTCGTGCCTATGCTTACGACAAGGCCGTGTGGAGCTTTGACACCGATGTTCGTGAAGAGCGGCAAGAGCGCGAAGAGCAGGTCAAAAACGAGGTGCTGAAACACTTTGCGGAGCAGTTTAAAGACCGCCTTGGCGAAGTGTCCGATGCGCTGTACAACATCAACAAAGAAGTCATGCGCCGCAAAATTACCGACCAGGGCATTCGCCCCGATGGCAGGGCTACCACAGAAGTGCGCCAGATTTGGTGCGAAACGGGCATCCTGCCCCGCGCGCACGGCAGCGCAGTGTTTACCCGTGGCCAGACCCAGGCGCTTACGGCAACTACCTTGGGAAGCCTTCGTGAAGTGCAGATGCTGGATGGTCTTTCCAACGAAGATTCAAAGCGCTATATTCATCACTACAACTTCCCGCCCTACGCCACCGGTGAAGCCGGCCGTATGCGCTCCCCCGGCAGGCGTGAAATTGGTCACGGCGCTTTAGCCGAGCGCGCGCTTGAACCCGTTATCCCCAGTGAAGAGGAGTTTCCTTACGCACTGAGGTTGGTGAGTGAAATTCTTTCCTCCAATGGCTCAAGCTCCATGGCTTCTGTTTGCGGCAGCACCCTGTCCTTGATGGATGCGGGTGTTCCGATTAAGGCGCCCGTTGCGGGCGTTGCCATGGGCCTTATTAAGGATGAAAAGACGGGTAAGGTGTCTGTGCTCACCGACATTCAAGGCCTTGAAGACTTCCTAGGCGATATGGACTTTAAGGTGGCAGGCACCATGAGCGGCATCACCGCCATTCAAATGGATATCAAAATCAAGGGAATCGACCGTGAAATTTTAACCCGGGCGCTTGCGCAGGCGCTTGATGCCAGGCTGCATATCCTTGGCCTGATGCTGCAAACCATGCCGCAGCCCCGCGCCAGCCTCTCCCAGTACGCACCCAAGATTATTACCTTTATGATTAATCCCGACAAGATCCGTGAGGTTATCGGTTCGGGCGGTAAGATGATTAACAAAATCATCGCCGAAACGGGTGTCAAAATCGATATTGAAGACGATGGGCGTGTGTCCATCGCCACCCCTGATGAGGCCGCTGCCAACCGAGCCAAAGCCATCATCGAAGGCATTGTCAAAGAAATCGAAGTGGGTGAAGTGTACCAGGGCCATGTGGTTAGGATTCTTAGCAATTTGGGCGCTTTCATTGAGCTGCTACCCGGAAAAGACGGTCTCCTCCATATTTCCAAGCTTGCCAACGAGCGGGTGGAAAAGGTGGAAGATGTCCTGAATATCGGCGACGAAGTGGAAGTCAAGGTCGCTGAAATCGACGGGCAAGGCCGCATCAACCTCTTGCGCAACGATATAGAATATTCTGTCGACCGTTTGTCCCGTTCCGCTGGCTCCCGCAACCGTCCGCCCCGCCGTGACGGCCGTTCCGGAAGAAGAAATCAGGACTAAGAAGACGGTCATTTTAAGACAAGTTAATAGTTCTTATCAGGCTTAATAGCCGATGAAAAGCTAAAAGCAGCGGAACCTGATAGCCTCGGGTTCCGTTTTTTGAAAGGAAGTTATGGTAAGCATTCACCAACTGTCAAACGGGCTGCGGGTTGCCGTTAAATCTATGGAATGGACACATTCGTGCGCCATTGGCGTGTGGCTGCGGGTGGGTTCTATTTTGGAAAGCGAGGAAGAAAACGGCTTAAGCCACCTTCTTGAGCACATGTCCTTTAAGGGCACCAAAAACCGCAGCAACAGGCAGCTTGCCATTGACATGGACGCCATTGGCGGGCAGGTAAACGCCGCCACCAGTAAACTGACCACCGAATACTATGCCCAAGTGCTTCCTGAAGAAGCGGAAAGTGCGCTGGAACTTTTAAGTGATATTGTGTGCAATACTGTGATTGAACCCGCCGAATTGGAAAAAGAAAAGCGGATGATTATCGAAGAAATCGGCATGGTGGAGGATTCGCCCGAAGACAGCGCCCATGATATGGCAAACGCCCTCTTTTATCTGGGCGGCCCGCTGTCGCAACCCATCCTTGGTTCAAGGGCGAGGGTTGAAAGCTTTTCCGCAGAAACAGTTGAAAGCTTTAGAGCCAAACATTATGTGGCTAACAACGCTGTTTTATCTGTCGCCGGCAATTTTGATGAGAATCGTTTGCTTGAATGGTGTGAAAAGTATTTTGGGCGCTGGAAAAAAGGCAACAGACAGGAATACCCCGCCAATCCGACCAATAACAAAAGGCTCTTAACGCACACCAAAAAGCCCATCGAACAGGCGCAGATACTTTTCACTTATCCGGGAATGGCTTTTGGCGCGCCTTTGGGCAAGGATTTGCTTTTATTATCGTCTATATTAGGGGGCGGTTCCTCATCCAGATTATTTCAGCGTATCCGCGAGGAAAAAGCCTATGCCTATTCGGTGTATGCGCATAAAACAGCTTATCCTTTTTGCGGGGACTTAGCCATCTATGCAGCCTGCTCTCCCAAGAACACACGCGTTGTTTGTGATATAATTGAAGAGGAGTGTAAACTGGTATTGGATAAGGGCGTAACGGAGGAAGAGCTGTGCCACAGCCGCATCGGGGAAAAGACCACCCTTGCACTTGCCGACGAAAGCGTTTATTATCATATGAGTAAGATGGGCAGCGATTTAATGACCTATTCACGAATTGTTCCGCATGAGGAAATTTTTGAAGGGTTAAACAAGGTGACGACCCAATCCATTCTCTTGGCGGCACGGGAAAGTATTGACAAGCCTTGCGCGCTTGTCCTTTTGTCGCCAGATGAGCCGGATAACCATAGCTACTGGAGGAAGTATGAACGACAAGCTTGATTTTATTTTCAACCTGCAAAAAAACCTGAACCAAGAAATTATTGACAAGCGTAATCTCCCCCCACAGGAGGATGAGTCATGGATTTCCAAGTACGCTTTGGCTATGTATGTGGAAATGGGGGAAATGCTCAACGAAACCAACTATAAGTGGTGGAAAAACCCCATGGAAGTAGACAAGGACGCCCTCAAAGAAGAGCTGGTGGACGTACTGCATTTCTATGTAAGCCTTTGCCTGGCCTTGGGCATGGACGCGCAGGAACTTTTTGCCCTGTATGAAGAAAAGAACAAGGAAAATATTTTGCGTCAGGAGGGCAAAGGCAAGAAGTCGGGCTATGCGCTGGGTGAACAGGCATAACCTGAAAAGGAGGTAAAAGTTACATGAAACGATTTTTGCTTCTGCTACTAACTCTGCTTTGTTTCCAAAGCGCTTGCACGCAGGCGCTCCAAGTGCAGGAACCGGGCTATCAATTAACCGATCTGCAAAACAGCTTTGCGCAAGACAGGATCAACAGCCAAATCGCTGAGGCGACCGCTCCCGAAGCTATTTTTGCCCGCTATCGGCTGATGCCGGGTACACAACATGAACTGATTTTCGGCGACCACAGATTGCATCAGGCGGGTGAGCCACGGGTGCTGTCGCTGGTGGTTCAAGTGAAAACCAATTTAAAAATCGAGCGTTTTACCCTCATGTTTGATTTGCTAACTGGCGAAAAAATCTTGCCCGATGCGCTGTTTCTTGACAAAACAGCGGCACAAGATTTTGTGGATGAATGGGTCCAAACCCACCTTGAACGGGACGAATATACCTATCTTCATGTGGACGGCCTCTTGCCGGTGCCGCTTGAAAACTTTTACCTGACGGAGTACGGTATCGCTGTTGATTACCCATTTGACAGCTATCACTTATTCACGCAGGAGGCGGGCGGCTACAGATACTATTTCCCCGAGCTGAAGGACATTTTGAACCTTACGGAAAACAGCCTTCTTTCTTCCTTGGATGAGGTACAGGCAGGTCTTGGCCTGTCGGATAATGCTGACCGCTTAGCAGCTCTTTTATCTGAAGGGCGGCTACCGGGCGTGCCTGAAGTGATGGGTATGAAGGTGGATGATTTGATTGAGCAATATGGCGAACTTACCGATTCGGAGCTGTTCTTGTATCGGGAGCGCTATGTGTTGGCCAAGCCTGAGTTTCGGGATATTCACGTGGTAGTCGGGCAGGAGGACGACTTAATCCAAGGCATTTATGCCCGTCGCATGAACTTGAATGGCATCATGGTTGGTGAAAGCGGGGAAGAGGAGATTGTTAAGGTTTTTGGCGAACACAGCGGCAAACTGCCCCTGGATGAACAGATGGCTCAGCTTTATGCCATGCAGCCCGGTTCTATCCTTAGCTATTCTTTTGGCGACTGCCAGCTGATGCTCAACCTTGATGCGGAGGGCATCCTGCGCACCGTCTATCTATCTAGAAACTGAAGGGAATTATGAGTAGAACGACTAAAAATCAGATGCAAACGACCGATCGGGCAGGCAGTTTTGTACTGCTGCTCGGTTTACTTATACTTGTTTTTGGTTTATTGCTGCTGCTTGGCGCCTATGCGCCTACCGTGTCGCCCTCGCTTGTTGCGCTTAAAAACCTGGTACTGGGCATCGGCGGCCAGCTTGGTGGTATTGTGGCCATCTGGTTTATCATTTGCGGTTTTATGCTGTGTATCGCTTCCAAACATTCCCTGCCTTTTAACCGTATTATGAGCGCGCTGGGTATCCTTTTATGTGTGCTGGCGCTCATGACGCTCACTACCCGAATAGGCGGCTATGGACCGTTAATGGACTATGTGGGCAGCCTGAACACCTATTTTGGCAACTACGTACAGCCCGAAGGCATGGGCGCTTATTTATCGGGCGCTTTTAGTCAATATTATGGAAGGCTTTCGCCGCTTCCCGGCGGGGGTCTACTTGGCATGTTGCTTGCCTATCCCTTGTGGAAAATGCTGGGTACGGTAGGCGCTATTTTGCTGATTTCCTTTGCGCTTATCGCACTTGTGTTTGTTTTCCTGCATATCAGCCCGATGGATATCGTGGCTTTTTTCAGGCGGAAAGCAAGTCAGGCGGAAAAACCCGATCAAGTACAGCCTGTGACCGTGGAAGTGCCTGTACAGGCCGCAGAATTCATGGTTGAGCAGGAACCCGTTTACGGTCAACCCGCAAAGCCCGTGCAGGAAGCTCCTGCGCCTGAACCCTATGTTGTCTATCAGCCCAAGGAAAGCGAACCCAGCCCTGTGCGTGCGGGCATTGGCCGACTGTTTAACCCTCAGGCTTATTTAAAAAAGGATGAGCAGGATAAAGGCTTTACCCCAAAGGCGGAAGATATCGGCAGTTTCTTTAAGCAGACGGGTGAAAACGCTAAACAATCAACGCCCGTATCGCAAGAACCTATTACCAAGCCGCAGGCGGACTTGCCTTCCTTTGACCGCTTTGTTCAACAGCAAAAAGAGGCCGTTCAAACAGCGGACAGCTTTACGCCCATTAGCTATGGGGCTGTGGAACATGAAGACTCCGGCCAATTAGAAGCGCCTGCCGTACCGCAAGAAAAGGTGTACCAGCCGCCCAAAGAGCCTGTTCAGGCGGTGTCGGGGAAATCCCTCACCTATGTGCAGATGACCTTTGACGATGTGGAAGAAACTCCTTCTCAAGAAGAAACAAAGACGCGGTCTGTGTCCCTCAAGCAGAGGCGGCAAACGCAGACAACAGATACCCCTTCTTCCGGTACTGTTCATCGGGTGGGTGTTGACGCAGCTTATATTCCCACGGGCAAGCGCATCAGCGTTCAAGGTCAGGGTGAAGGCTTTAACCACCATACGCTGGACGGAAGCGCCAGCTGCGGTCCTGTACACAAAGAAGTTGAAAAAGTACTGACCCCCTACTTAAGGCCTGATATGAGCATTCTTTCCCTTCCGCCCAAAGGCAGCCAAGAAGACCATAGCTTGGAAGATCAGAAGCGGGCGGAAAAGTTGATTTCCACCTTGGAAAGTTTTTCCATTGAAGCCAAGGTGCATCACATTGTGCACGGCCCTGCCATTACCCGTTTTGCCATTCGTCTTGGAGCCGGTATCAGCGTCAGCAAGCTTCGGAGCGTGCTTGATAACCTGTCGGTTGAACTGCTTGCCAAAGGTCCTGTGCGGGCGGAAATTCCCATTCCCGGTACGCCGCTCATTGGTATCGAGGTGTCCAATGACAAGGCGACAACGGTGTATTTACGGGAAGTGCTGGAATCGGATTTAATGAAAAGAAACCCCTCGCCCACCTTAGTTGCCTTAGGTAAGGACATTACCGGGCAACCCATTGCTTGTGAATTGACCAAAATGCCGCACTTGCTTATTGCCGGCGCTACCGGCAGCGGTAAGTCGGTGTGTATTAACAGCATCGTGACCAGCATTTTGTATCGAGCGACACCCCAGCAGGTACGCTTAATTTTGGTTGACCCAAAGTTTGTTGAACTGCAAATGTATAACGACTGCCCGCATCTTCTGTTGCCGGTTATTTCCGAAGGCAAAAAGGTGGTTGCCGCCCTTGAATGGCTGTGTGAGGAAATGGATTTGCGCTATCAAAAGATGCAAAAATATAATGTACGCAGCATTGCCGGTTATAACGACAGGGTAGAGTCGGAGGACGAAAAGCTGCCCATCATTGTCATGATTATCGATGAAATGGCCGACTTGCTCGCGACAAGCAGCAAGGCCGTTGAAGAGTACGTGCAGCGCATTACCGCCAAGGCCCGTGCGGCGGGTATCGTGTTGATCCTTGCTACCCAAAGGCCTTCGGTCAACGTTATTACGGGCGTAATCAAGGCCAATATTCCAAGCCGCATTGCCTTTCAAGTGGCTTCCCAGGTGGATAGCCGCACCATCATCGACACTGTCGGCGCCGAAGGCTTGCTTGGCAACGGCGATATGCTTTACCTGCCCGGAACTCAGTCCACCCCCACCCGCATTCAAGGCTGCTTTATCAACGACAAGGATGTGGAAGCTGTTACGAGTACCATTAAACACCAAAACAAGGTGGAGTATAATCAGGAACTGATTGAATTTATCGAAAAAGCCGAGTCACAGGGCGAGGACTATGACCCGAGCGAAGAAGAAGGCAACGAAATGTTTGATGAACTTTTACCTGATGCCATCGAAATGGCGGTGGAAGCGGGGCAGACGTCCATCAGCATGCTGCAAAGGGTGCTTCGCATTGGCTATGGGCGCGCGGGGCGTATTGTTGACGAGATGGAACGGCGTGGCCTTATCTCAGAGAGTGAAGGCTCAAAACCAAGGCGAACGCTCATTTCAAGGGAGCAGTACAACCAGATGGTGGAGGATTACGACCCCCGCTTGCGCTCCTGAGGTTCTAAGTTGAAGTTTTCGTGAAGAAAATTTGCCGTTACAGGAAGATTGTGCATGATTGATATTAAAAAGTTGTCGAAGCAATACTTTGTGAGGCGATTGACGCAAAAGGATGCGCAACAAGTTGAATGCCTGCAGCAAGGAAATCCTATGTATTACAAATTTTGCCCGCCTGCTCCTTCTATCAAGAACGTTCTTAATCAAATGAATGCGCTGCCGACCGGAAAAGAGCTCAGGGATAAATATTTCATAGGTTTCTTTGAAGAAGAGGAATTGATCGCTGTTATGGATTTGATCGAGGCGTATCCAAACCAAGAGACGATATTTATCGGTTTTTTTATGGTGAGCAAGGAGCGGTCGGGCCTTGGGATTGGAAGCAATATCATCAAACAATGTTTGCATGAAATAGAACGCCAAGGTTTCTCTTTTGTGCGGCTGGGTTACATGAAGGGGAATTTACAGAGCGAGAATTTTTGGCGCAAGTGCCAATTTACTCCTACAGGCATTGAAACAGATAACGGACAAGGTATTGTTGTGGTTTTAGAGAAAGAACTTTAAATGGTGGAGATAAAATGGGATCAAGCAAAGGATATTTAGAGTATATTTTAGACCAGTTAATTGATTTGGACGACATCAGCTATCAAGCGATGATGGGTGAATATATTCTGTATTACAAAGGAAAAATTGTCGGCGGAATATATGACGACAGGTTGCTTGTAAAACCCGTGCCCTCCGCCATTGACTATATGCCAAATGCAAAATATGAACTGCCGTATGAAGGGGCAAAGGAAATGCTGCTGGTCGATAATGTAGACAACAAAGAGTATTTGACGGGCTTATTTAATGTGATGTTTGATGAATTGCCTGTTGCGAAAGCAAAAAAGAAGAAATAACACCTTACAATTGAGCTAATCCAGGGATTATGAAAGGTTCGGATTTGTCTGTAAACAGTCCGAACCAATATTTTTATCAATTGCCGATTGACAGTCCTTAACGGAAAGATTACAATGATAGAGAATTTTTATGAAGGAGGTGGCGAAACATGGGCGACGGCGTTCGATGTAAGACAAAAGATGACATTCCGCGAAGTCGGCGCAGTCCCATGACGCTGCCCGATTAAGTTTTTTGTCTACGTCCATAAGTCGCCTGCACTTTTTTCTTTTGGAAAAGTGCTTTTTACCTTGGAAAAAATAAATTGTTGGAGGTGAATTGACGATGAACTGGGACAAAATGGAAGAAACCTTAGACCGGCTGATGGAACAGAAACGCCACGGGCAACTGCGCGGGGCTTTGATGATGGTCAACCCTGTTGATATTGCTGAATACATGAAAAAGCTGGACGCGGAAAACCTTCTGCTTATGTTCCGCATTCTGCCTAAGGATGCTTCGGCGGAGGTGTTCAGCTACATGGATTCCGACCAGCGGGAAATGCTGGTAGAATCAATCGGCGACAGGGAGCTTACTGCTCTTATCAACGATATGTTTTTGGATGACGCGGTGGACTTTCTGGAAGAACTGCCCGCCAACGCGGTCAAGCGGATACTGCAGTATACAGACCCTCAAAAACGCGCTATTATCAATCAATTTCTGAATTATCCCGAGAATTCTGCCGGTTCCTTGATGACGATAGAATACTGCGAATTCAGTCCGGATATGAATGTGCGGGACGCTTTGAAGACTATCAAAAAAACCGGGGTTGACAAAGAAACGGTATACACTCTGTATTTGGTGGACAACCAGCGCAAGCTCGTGGGAACTGTGCCATTGCACAAAGCCTTGATCGTGGAGGAAGATACGCTCCTTGGCAAACTGACGGATCCTTCTATTATCTCGGTTACCACTTTGGACGATCAGGAGATGGTTGCCCAGACCGTGCGCAAATACCATTTGTTGTCTATCCCCGTTGTGGATAGGGAAGGACGAATGGTAGGCATCATTACCAGCGACGATATCATGGATGTTATTGTAGAAGAAGGCACCGAGGACTTTGAAAAAATGTCGGGTTTGGCGCCTGCCGAGGAGCCTTATTTCAAGACCAGCCTTTTTAAATTGGCGAGCAACCGTTTGCCCTGGCTGATGATTTTGATGTTCACTTCCATTATTTCCGGCGCTATTATTTCAAAATTTGAAAACGTGTTGGCGGTGAATATCCTTTTGTCAGCTTCCATTCCCATGCTGATGGACTCCGGCGGCAACTGCGGCCAGCAGGCATCCACGCTTATGATTCGCGGTATAGCCTTAGGAGAGGTGGAATTTAAGGATCTGCCCAAGGTGCTGTGGACAGAAATTAGAGTAGGGTTGTTGGTGGGTTCGGTCATGTCCGCCACAACCTTTGTCAGGCTCCTATGGCTGAATAAAGCCTCCGTAGTCATGTCGGCGGTCATTTCGGTCAGCTTATACGCTACTGTGGTCATAGCAAAAGCCATTGGCTGCGTACTTCCGCTTTTGGCGCAGAAAATCAAGGTTGATCCGGCCCTTGCGGCATCTCCCTTAATTACAACTGTCGTGGATGCCAGCAGCCTGTTTATCTTTTTCACCATTGCTTCCCGCTTTGTGCTTTAAAAATGAAAAAATGCCCTATGGTTGACAAGAGAAAAGCACGGGTCTATACTGGTATTACAACTACTTCAGGGCGGGGTGCAAGTCCCCACCGGCGGTATAGCCCGCGAGCCGAAAGGCTGACATGGTTTAATCCCATGGCCGACAGTATAGTCTGGACGGAAGAAGGGTTTCTTTGCATCGTCTCCTGAGGTGGGGGACGATTTTTTTGGAGGTTGCAATGTCTAAGCGAATGAATACAGCTCGCATCACCTACGTTGGAATGATGGTCTCTCTAAGTGTCATTTTAAGCTATTTCCCCGAAATACCTCTTGCTTTCTTCGCCCCATGGCTGAAATTGGATTTTTCCTTCGTGCCTATGATGTTGGTGGGCTTTTCTATGGGGCCGGTGGCCAGCGTTTTTACTTTAGGTATCACTATGCTGTTTCATGGCCTTGGCTCAACTACGGGCTGGGTGGGTGAGCTTGCCAACTTGTTGATGGGCCTTGCCTTCCTTTTGCCGGGAGCCATCATCTATCAAAAAAAGCGGACCAAATCGGTGGCGCTGTGGAGCATGCTTGCAGGAACAATTTTGATGAGCTTGGTGGCCATGGCGTGCAACAGGTATATCCTCATCCCGCTGTATGGCGGGGAAGCCATGCTTCAAAGTGCAGGCAGGACCATGACAAGCTATATTCTCTTTGCCATTTTACCTTTTAACCTGCTGAAAGGAGCGGTCAACTCATTTCCAACCTTTATTTTATATAAGCGTTTGTCCATTGTCCTGCGTGAGGCGGAAAAGAAAACTGATGCAAGTTGTCAATAAAGAAGCTATGAACGACCTAGGCATGCGCCTTGCTAAAAAACTCACTTCAGGCGATACTGTACTTTTAACAGGCCAAATGGGCGCCGGAAAAAGCGAGCTTGCACGGGGTATTGCTCGTGGGCTTGGCTATGCAGGACCTATTCCAAGCCCCACTTTTACTATTCTTAACCAGTACGAGGGCGGCAGGGAAAAGCTGTATCACTTTGATTGGTATCGTATTGACGACGTTGAGGAACTATATGCGTCGGGCCTTGATGAAGTCATCGGCTACGATGGCATTACCCTGATTGAGTGGCACCAAAGGGCGCCTGAGTTATGCCCGGAAGATGCTTTGGAAGTGGTCATTACCGTAAAGGATAATGATGTACGTGTGGTGGAACTTATAAGCCGCGGCAACTTTCGGTCTGTTTGTTTGGAGGAATTATGAATGTTTTGGCTTTTGACGCTTCCGGCCCTACCGGTTCAGTAGCGGTGATCAAGGATGGCCAACTAAGGTTCGAAAAAACTATAAACACCGGCCTGAACCACTCGGTGACCCTGCTGCCCATGATTGACGAAGCCTTTAAAGCAACCAATCTTCAGGTGAAGGATTGCGACCTTTTAGCAACGGTGATAGGGCCAGGCTCCTTTACGGGCGTTCGTATCGGTGTTGCCACCCTCCAAGGCTTGGCGGCACCTTGGGATATACCCTGTGTTGGCGTTAATGCCCTTGAAGCCTATCAAACAGGACTTACAAATGAGCAGAAGCTTATTTGCCCTATCAGGGACGCTAGGGCAAGGCAGGTATACGGCGCCTGCTTTCAGAAAGGTGTGCGTTTGATGAAGGACTGCATCCAAAAGATTGATGACTACCTTGCTATGCTTCCCGAAACCGAGGAAGGCTATTTATTTGTCGGTGACGGGGTATCCATGTTTGAAAAGTACCTGCGAGAAAGGCTGGGAGAAAAAGCAAACTTTGCACCTATGCACTTAAATCTTTTAAAGGCGGGGGTTGTCGGGCAGCTTGCCATCCAATACCAAGATAAGAAAGTCAGTGGAAATAAAATTTTGCCCCTCTACTTAAGGCTGCCGCAGGCGGAAAGAGAACGGCTGCGAAAGGCGGGTAAGGATGCTTAACATTCGCCGCCTAAAAGATAAAGATTTCGAAGAGGTCTATGCAATTGAAAAGGAGAGCTTTTCTGAAGCCTGGTCCTATCAATCACTTTACGAAGACGCGTTCAACAACCCTTTGGCTCACTACTTTGCGGCGGAGGAAGAGGGGCGGATACTTGGCTATATCGGCGCCCATATCATTTTGGATGAAGGACACATTACTACCTTTGCCGTTAAACAAAGTGAAAGGCGCAGGGGGGTAGGCAGCTTGCTTCTCCAAAGTCTGATACAATACGCTGCCAACTCAGGTGTTAACTATATGACCCTTGAAGTGCGGGAAAGCAATACGGCTGTCCACAAACTGTATGCTGCCGCGGGTTTTTTTAAGGTACACGTCCGAAAACGATATTATGAAGACAATGGGGAAGATGCCTACTTAATGGTTTGTGATAAAATGCCGGAGGTCAAGAAGGACTCCGCCGAAAAAGCAACCGCTTTTGAATAGTTTTTTCTCAAAAAATGTTCGTGTTTTTTTCCGCCTGAGGGCGGCATTTTTGATGGGAATTTTACGAAAGTCTCTTGACAGAAAATGTTGTGAATGGTTTAATATATGCTGTTTGAAAGTTTAGAAAGACTAAACAAAGAAGGAGGGCTTATGAAACTGGGTGATCGGCTGAAACGCTTGCGCTTGCAGCGAGGACTGACGCAAGAAGAGCTGGCGGATCGGTGCGAGTTGTCCAAGGGCTTTATTTCACAAGTGGAGCGGGATCTGACCTCGCCCTCCATTGAAAGTCTCAGCGACATGCTGGAGTGTCTGGGCAGCAATCTGAAAAACTTTTTCGCAGATGAAAAAGAGCAAGCAGTGGTCTTCACCCCCAACGATATGTTTGAAAAGGTAGATGAAGAGCTTCTCAAAGGCTCCATTCTCTGGCTGGTGCCCAATGCGCAAAAAAACAGCATGGAACCTATTTTGGTCAGCATGAATCCGGGTGGAAAAACGCAAGTGATGCCCGGCCATGAAGGGGAAGAGTTCGGCTATGTACTCAAAGGCACGGTTATTCTCAAAATCGGGGAAAAAAATTACAAGCTTTCACAAGGTTCCAGCTTTTCCGTTCATCCGGTAGCTGAGCATTATTTGGAAAATACCGGCAAGCGTCTTGCCCAGGTATTGTGGGTTTCGACCCCGCCCATTTTTTGAGGGAGGAATTTTATTGACATGGAAGTGAGCAATCGTCTGATTGATTTACAAAATATTACCAAGATTTACGGGGAAACAGAGGTACTAAGCGACATTAACCTTTATATCCGTAAAAACGAGTTTTTAACTCTGCTTGGGCCTTCGGGTTGCGGCAAAACCACGACGCTGCGCATCATTGGCGGCTTTGAATACCCGACCAAGGGGCGGGTTATCTTTGATGGAAAGGACATTACCAACGACCCGCCCTACAAGCGCAGGGTCAATACGGTGTTTCAAAAATATGCCCTCTTTCCCCACCTGAATGTATATGATAACATTGCCTTCGGTCTTCGCATCGCCAAGATGGACAAGAAGCAGATTGCCCTGAAAGTCGGCAAGATGCTGGAGCTTGTCAACCTGCAAGGTTATGAAAAGCGTTCGGTCGATTCACTCTCCGGCGGTCAGCAGCAGCGTATCGCCATTGCCCGCGCATTGGTGAATGAGCCGGAAGTATTGCTGCTTGATGAACCGCTTGCCGCCCTTGACTTAAAACTGCGAAAGGGCATGCAGCTTGAACTTAAGCGCATGCAGCAGGCACTGGGGATCACCTTTGTTTTTGTGACCCACGACCAGGAAGAAGCCCTGACCATGTCCGATACCATCGCCGTAATGCGGGACGGAAAAATTCATCAGATCGATACGCCCAAACATATTTATGATGAGCCAAAGAGCGCCTATATTGCCAACTTTATAGGCGAAAGCAACATTATCAGGGGAACGATGATTCAGGACGAGCTGGTACATTTCTGCGGTCAAGACTTTGTTTGCGTGGACTCTGGCTTTGATAAAAACGAAGAGGTGGATGTGCTTATCCGCCCTGAAGACTTGCACATTGTAGGAACGGATGTGGCCCAGCTGACCGGCCTGGTAAAGTCCGTGTTATTTAAGGGCGTGCACTACGAAATGATTATTGAAGCCGGCGGTTTTGAATGGAAAGTGCATTCTACCGTCATGGCGCCCGAAGGTTCCCAAGTGGGGCTCTCAGTCATTCCTTTTGATATTCACATCATGCGGGTGGAAAAGGAAGAAAGCGACCCGGGAGGTGAAGAATGAACCTGTCTCCTTTTGGCATTGGCCTCATAGTTTTTTCGGGCGTGCTGTTTGTTTTTCTGATTGCTTACGGTTTCAAAGTGCACCACGGTATGCATCGCAGCATTTTTTCATCGCCCTACACTGTGTGGATGATTTTGTTCACCGTCGTCCCGCTGTTTTTAATCGGCTACTATGCCTTTACCGATGTAAACGGGAAGTTCACCCTGGAAAACTTTGCCAATTTTTGGGACTCCAACCGTGAAATGAAGCGACAACTAATAGGCATGGGCTTTTCGCTGGAAGAAATGGGTATGACGGCAAGGGGCAGCGTCAACGTAGACACGCTGGTTTACTCCCTCAAAATGGCCTTTGGTTGCACGGTCATCTGCCTTCTGCTTGGCTATCCCGCCGCCCTGCTCATTGCCGATCGTAAGTTTAAGCTGGGACCAACTATCATTATTTTGTTTATTATCCCCATGTGGATGAACTTCCTTTTGCGCACCATTGCTTGGATGTCCTTGCTTGAAGACAACGGGCTTATCAATTCCCTTATGACAAGGCTTGGTTTACCCAAGCTAAAGCTCATGTACAATACAAGGGCGGTGCTGCTTGGCATGGTGTATAACTACCTGCCTTTCATGGTGTTCCCTATTTACAATGCCTTGAGCAAGCAGGATGTTCGGCTGTCGGAAGCGGCGCAGGATCTTGGCGCCAACAACTTTTTAACCTTTTGGCGGGTGGTCTTTCCCTTGAGCATGCCCGGCATTGTTTCGGGCATCACCATGGTATTTATGCCTTCCGTTACCACCTTCTTTATCCCGAGGGTGCTGGGAGGCGGCAACACGGAAATGTTTGGCGACCTGATTGAGCGCACTTTTCTTACAGCCGACAACTGGAATGTAGGCAGTGCCCTTTCCTTGTTGATGATGGTGCTTATCCTGATGTCCATCAGCCTATTAAGAAAGGTTGACCCTGAAGGGGAAGGAGGCAGCTTCGTATGAAAAAATGGGTTCGCGGAATCTACCTACCGCTTATTCTCCTGTTTTTGTACCTACCTATTGTGGTGCTGATTGTCCAGTCCTTTAATGCCGGTGTTAGCCGAGCCAGATGGGAGGGTTTTTCCCTTCGCTGGTATAAGGAACTGTTCGCGAGTCCACAAATCATGCGCGCTTTGTATGTGACCCTTTCCATTGCTGTACTGGCTTCCATTTTCGCCACCATCCTTGGTACACTGGCGGCTATCGGCATTAACTCCATGGGCAAGAAAGCCTCCTCGGCCATGCTTACGCTTACCAACATTCCCATGACCATGCCCGATATTGTTACCGGCATATCGCTCATGCTCCTGTTTATTTTTACCAAGGTAAGCCGTGGCTACTTTACCATGTTGCTGGCGCACGTTACTTTTAATACGCCGTATGTGATTTTGTCGGTCATGCCCAAGCTCAGGGAGATGAACAAGTACAGCTATGAAGCGGCGCTTGACCTTGGCGCGACGCCCTCCTACGCCTTAAGGCACGTGATTTTACCGTCTATTTTCCCGGGGATCACGACGGGCGCGCTGCTTTCTTTTACCCTGTCGCTGGACGATTTTACCATCAGCTACTTTACTACCAGCCCCTTGGTTCAGAACCTTTCCACCCTGATTTATTCGGAGGCCCGCAAAGGCATCAAGCCCACCATGAACGCGCTCAGCGCTCTGATGTTTGTGGCGCTGCTCATCCTCTTATTGGTTGTCAATCGACGCACAAGCGCCGATCACAAATAAAAAAATGTAAGGAGAAAATTTATGAAAAAGTCAAAAATTACAATAATAATTCTTATTTTACTGGTTCCTCTGTTGTTTTTTTTGATAACAAAACTGGTCGATTCCAAGAAGCCTGAAGTAACCGAAGCACCGCAAGCGACAGCAACGGCAACAGTTCAAGCAACCGAAATTCCGCAAGCCCAAGAAGTGGTCAATGTATTCAACTGGGAAGATTATATCGACCCGGCGGCACTGAAACTTTTTACCGAGGAAACGGGCATCAAAGTCAACTATATGAACTTTACCACCAACGAAGACATGATGGTGCAGGTACGTACTTCCGAGGGCGCATTTGACATCGTGTTCCCCTCTGACTATTGCGTGGAACGCCTGCTTGCGGAAGATCTGCTTTTGCCCATTGCCCCAGAGAAAGTGCCCTATGTCTCAGGCCTCATGGATTGGCTAAAGAATCCTTCCTATGATGCCAACAACGCTCACTCCATTCCCTACATGTGGGGAACGGTGGGCGTGCTGTACGATACCACCCGTGTTCAGGGTGATGTCAACTCCTGGTCGGTGGTGTTTTCAGAAGATAACAAGGGCGAAGTGTTCATGCTTGATTCCGTTCGGGACTCCATGGGCGTTGCCTTAAAGTATCTAGGTTACGGAATGAATACCCGTGACCCCATGGAATTAAAAGCAGCCACCGACTTGCTTATTGCCCAAAAGGAAGCGGGCATCGTCAAAGCTTACCAGGTGGATGAAACCAAAGACAAGATGGTCGCCGGCGAAGGGGTTGTTGCCGTCATGTGGTCGGGCGACGCGCAGTATGCTATTAACCTGAACGAAAACCTTGCCTACTCTATCCCGGAAGAAGGCAGCAACGTTTGGGTGGATGCGATGGTCATCCCCCGCTCAGCCCAGAATGTTGACAATGCGCTGACCTTTATCAACTTCATGTGCCGCCCCGACATTGCCCAGATGAATGTCGAGTACATCAGCTACTCTACCCCCATTCAAGAGGTGGTGGATACGTTGGGCGAAGAATATCAGAACAATGTGGCCCAAAACCCCTCTCAGGAAGACATTGACCGCTGCGAATTTTTCCATGATATTCACGACTTCTTAGAGGTATACAATACGCTTTGGGCGCAGGTAAAGAATGCGAAAGCTCAGTGATAAGATAATTTGTCTGCTTTTGGCAGCGCTGCTGTTTTGCGGCGCTGCCATGGCCTTTTCCTATCCGCCCCTGGAAAAGGGCGATAATAGCCCCAAGGTTGCGGCTCTCAGACAGCGCCTCTACGATCTTGGTTATCTTGAAGGCTTCAAAAAAACCGATACCAAGTTTGATGAAAAGACCTTGGAAGCTTTGAAGCGCTTCCAAACAATCAATAGCTTGCCTGCTGACGGCATCGCATCTTCAAATGTGCAGAATTTGCTTTATTCCAAGGATGCCCTGCCTGCAGCGCCCATTGTCCGAAGCGAAGAGGACGTAACCGCCACCAGAGGACCACAAAAGGCGCTGATGCTGCCGGAGCTTAACCAATATAACCTGTTGTCGCAAGGCTTGGGTGAATATATCTACCATGACTGGGATGATGGCCAGTGGGTGTATATATCCGACAGCATCCATGTGCAGATACGCCGTTACCAGCAAGACAAGGGCAAGATGGAATGGTATGAGGCCCTCATCTGGTGCGCTCCGGGCAACTACCCTTATTCGGTGCTATCTAAAAACAACGGCCGCACTTTCCAAACGCCAAGACTTATGGCCAAAGAGGCGGACGCTGTCTTTGCCATTACCGACGATTTTTTCGGTTATCGAGTCAAAAACAAGGAAGCCGTAGGTATGGTTGTCAGGCAGGGTCAGGTCTTAGGCAAACGAACGCTTATTGAAAACCGGCACAATCTTCAGCCAAGGGAAGTGCTTGCCTTGATGCCTGATGGGGCCTTGCGCACTTTTTCAAGCGACATGTTTACTTCCCAAGAATATGTAGACATGGGCATTACAGACACTTGGGCTTTTGGACCGGTACTGGTTCAGGGCGGGCAAATCCCCGCTTACTTTTATTCCAAGGACTACCACTCGTATAGGGAGCCCAGGGTCTGCCTTGGAATGCGCAAGCCCGGGGAGTATGTGGCCCTGCTTGTGCGTGCCCGCACTGACGAATTAAAAGGCGCTTACTTTCGCTGGCTTGCAGAAAAAATGTACGCACTTGGCTGCACCGAAGCCATTAACCTTGACGGCGGCAATACGTCGGGCATGATGTTTTTGGGGCTACTTGTCAATAAAGACTTAAAGCATCAGAATTCCAGTATCCGAAAAACCTCGGGCATTATTGCCTTTGGCAAGACGGAATATGACTTGGAAGCAAACTTGCTCAAGTGACGGTCGGTATGCTATAATACCCAAAACTTGGAGGTGGGGGCGTTGGCGGTTTTTTCATTTCAAGGGCGAATTGCCATTTTGAGTGAAAGCTTTTTGGCTGCCGATATCGCCTGCCTTGTAAAGGTTTTTAATATGGTTGTAACTTGATTAAAAAAGGCTGTAACAGGCCTTTTTCGTTTAGAAAGGAGAGGAAAAGAAATGGACATTCAAAACATGCAAGAAGGACTAACTTTTGACGATGTACTTCTGGTGCCGCAAAAATCTGAAGTATTACCAAAAGAGGTGGACCTGTCAACTCAATTAACCAAAAAAATTAAGCTCAATGTTCCTATCTTGTCTGCCGCTATGGACACTGTAACCGAAGCTGATATGGGAATCGCCGTTGCCAGGGAAGGCGGGGTTGGCGTGATTCATAAAAACATGTCCATCCAACAGCAGGCTTATCAGGTCGACCGTGTGAAGCGAAGCGAGCATGGCGTGATTACCGACCCTTTCTTTTTAGGGCCTAACCATTTGGTGAGCGATGCCAAGGCGCTGATGCAGCGTTACCGCATTTCAGGCGTACCCATTGTGAATGAACGAGAGTTTTTGGTGGGCATTATTACCAACCGTGACCTAAGATTTGAAACTGATGATACCCGCCGCATTGGCGATGTCATGACCAAGGAAGATTTGGTCACTGCAAGGGAAGGTATTACCTTGGAGGATGCCAAGAGCATTTTAGCTGCCCACCGCATTGAAAAACTGCCCCTTGTGGATGAAGCAGGTCATTTAAGAGGCCTTATCACCATCAAGGATATCGAAAAAGCCAAAAAACACCCAAACTCTGCCAAAGATGCCAACGGCCGTCTTTTGAGCGCGGCCGCCGTAGGTATTACCGAAGATACCTTTGAGAGGGTGCAGGCCCTTGTTGATGCCAAGGTGGATATTATCTCTATTGATACGGCGCACGGGCACAGCCTGGGTGTTTTGAAAATGGTGCAGAAAATCCGCCACGCCTTCCCGCAGATTGATTTAATTGCCGGTAACGTTGCGACGGCTGAGGCCACCCGTGATTTAATTGCTGCCGGAGCGGATTGTATCAAGGTTGGTATCGGGCCCGGTTCCATTTGCACTACCCGTGTGGTGGCGGGTATCGGCATTCCGCAAATTACAGCAGTCTATGACTGCGCTAACGAAGCCGACAAGTACGGCATCAAAATCATTGCGGATGGCGGCATCAAGTATTCAGGCGATATTGCCAAGGCTATCGGCGCTGGGGCAGCGGCTGTCATGCTGGGCAGCCTGCTTGCGGGTACTGAAGAAAGTCCCGGAGAAACGGAAATTTATCAGGGGCGTTCCTTTAAGGTGTACCGTGGTATGGGCTCGCTTGGCGCCATGGCGCAGGCCAACGGCTCAAGCGACCGTTATTTCCAGGAGGGCAACAAAAAGCTGGTACCTGAAGGCGTGGAAGGGCGTGTGCCTTTCAAAGGAAGCTTGTCTGATACGGTGTACCAGATGGTGGGTGGTCTTAGGTCCGCCATGGGTTGTTGTGGTTGCCGCACAATTGAGGAACTGCGCACCAATGCCAAGTTTGTTCGCATTACCCAGGCCGGACTTTTGGAAAGCCATCCGCACGATATTTACATCACCAAGGAAGCGCCCAACTATTCCAGAATGGGTTAATACTGTTTTATTCAGAAAGGGGCTACCGCGATTTTTCAGTTTTGCGGCAGCTCCTTTTTTTGGTGTTTTTATGACAGAGTTTATCAAGTCTGTATTTTTAGCTGCTCTTTGAGGGAGCCGTCGTCGTCGTAGACGATGAAGTTAGACAGCTTCAGGGACACCTTGTCGCCGGGTTTAAATTCGCCAAAGGCGTTGCCAGCGGCGATGACACGAAACGAGATGCCGCCTACCGCTACCCGGTAGTCGCTGGTGTCGCCAAGGTAATAACCAGCGGTTACGGTGCCTTGAATACCTTCTTCGCCCTTTGACATGGTGATATTTTCAGGGCGTACTGCCACTTCCACTGCGCCTTTTTTATCGCCCGCATAGGGCAGCATGACATCGGTGCCCGTCAGGCTGATAACATTGTCTTCCGCCACGCCTTTTAGAAAGTCCACTTTACCCAAGAAGTCCGCTACGAACTGGTTCACAGGCTGACGGTAGATTTCTTCAGGGCTGCCTTTCTGCTGCACAATGCCACGGTTGATAAGGAAGACCCTGTCGCTCATAGCCATGGCCTCGGTCTGGTCGTGGGTTACGTAGACTACGGTAATGCCCAGATTTCGCTGAATTTCTTTAATTTCAAAGCGCATGGACTCCCGCAGCTTTGCGTCTAGGTTGCTAAGCGGCTCGTCCAGCAGCAGAAGCTTGGGCTCTGCCACTAAAGCCCGTGCCAGGGCGACACGCTGCTGCTGCCCGCCTGACAATTGGTTGGGGTAGCGCTTGGCATATTGGCTCAGGTGCACGATATCCAGCACATGAGCCACCTTCTTTTCGATGGTGGCCTTGTCCACCTTGGCAATGCTGAGGGGATAGGCCACGTTATCGAATACGTCCATGTGCGGCCATACGGCGTAGCTTTGGAACACCATGCCCACACCACGCTTTTCCGGCGGCATGAACACCTTGTCCGACGATACCAAGGTTTCATCGATATAAATTTCCCCCGAGGTAGGCTTTTCAAAACCCGCAATCATGCGCAGCATGGTGGTTTTACCGCAGCCTGATGGCCCCAGTAAGGTGACAAATTCGCCGTCCTTGAACTGCTCATCAAACTGGCTAAGGATTAGGTTAGTACCGAAGGCTTTAGTGACGTTACGGATTGTTACACTTGACATAATTTTTTCCTCGATCATATAGTAAATTCGCCCTTGGTCAGGCGGTTGAAGAATTGGTTGATAAAAATGACAATCAGCAGAATGCCAAAGGCCATGGCGCTGGCCTGGGGCTGGCTTGTGTAGGTCCAATACTCGTAGAGCTGAAAACCGATGGTCTTGGTGGTATTGGAGTAAAGCAGGGTGGTCATGGATAATTCATAGAAGCAAGGGATAAAAATCAGGAACCAACCCGCTGCGATGGAGGGGAAGATAAGAGGTCCTGTAACCCTGCGCATGGTCATGAGCCAAGAAGCGCCCGAAATTTGGGAAGATTCTTCCAAAGAGACATGAATCTGGCTGATAGCGCTGGTTACCGTGCGCATACCCATCATCATGTATTTAATCAGATACGCCACGATGATGATATAGGCGGTATTATAGATATTCACGCCAAATCTGCCCTGCATGGTCATAATCAGGCCAAGGGCGATAACCACAGAAGGGGAACCTGAACCCAAGGTGATCAGGAAGTCGGGCAGCTTGCGACCTTTAATGCGGGTGCGCTGCATCAGGTAACTCATGGTGATGGCCACCATGATGCCTACTGTGGCCGCCACTGAGGCGAAAATCAGGCTGTTTTTCAAAGAATCCATGGTTTCCGAGCGGAAAAAAATGGTGGTCCACTGGGAGAAGGTAAAGTTGCCTTCCGCCATCAAGGGCTTGCCCACGTCGATTTTCAGGCTGGTTGTAAAGATGGTGGTAAAGGGAATTAGCACCATTAGCACAGCAAAGAGGGCCACCATAATGGTTATTGGCAAGCGCCAGACTCGTAAATCCACAATGTTGGGGCGGGTGGACTTACCCGAAACGGTGATATACTGTTTTTTAGCCACCACAAAGTCTGATAAGTACAGAATAAGGATGGCCAGCGCCATCAGGAAGACAGCTAAGCCGGTGGCATCGTTTAAGCCTTGTGTTCCACGACCGTAATATTCAATGATGCGGGTGGTTACGGTATGCACCCGTCCCGGAGCGCCGATGATGGAGGGGATCCCATAGCAGCTGGCTGCGCTGACAAACACCAACAAGGCTCCTGCAATCAGCGAAGGCGTCATGATGGGCAGGGTAACCCGCATCAGGGTGATTAAAGGTGAGGCGCCGGAAATTCGAGAGGCTTCCTCTAAAGAGGGGTCCATCTTTTCCATGGCGCGGGATATGGTAATAAAGGCATAGGGGTAATAGAAAGTGGTTAGCACCCAAACCAGCCCTCCTAAGGAATATACATTGATGGGGCCTGTCGCAGCGCTTATATTCAGAAGTTTTCTTAGCAGTACATTAATGGTACCCACATTTGGGTTTAAAAGCCGCAGCCAGGCCATGGCGCCTACATAAGGCGGAACCATGTAGGTAAGTACAAACAGGCTGCGGAAGAATTTCTTGCCGTACATGTTGGTGCGCCCCACCAGCCACGCCAAGGGGAAGGCCAGCAGCGTGCCCAGCATCATAGCGCCAAGACCGCCCACAATGGTAGTAATTAAGGCGCTGCGATTCATATTATAGCTGAACAATCGCTTAAAGGTAACCAAAGATAAACTGCCCTCAGGCGTAATGGCTTTATACAAAAGATAGCCAATGGGCAGAATCTGGAAGACCAGCATAAAGTCTACAATGAGTAATATAAGCAGCCACTTCACATCAAAACGCCAATCCCGCCCGGAATACATCAGGCCAAACAACAGCAGTACGTTGATCAGCAGCAAAGCGCCCAATAATGTTAAAATTTTTCCGTGGCTGTTCACAAGCTGCCAAAAGGGGTTTCCGCCGCCTTGGGCGATGGTTTGGGCAGCACGCACACGGGGGGCATTCTGCCTGATGGATAAGCGAAGCCCCGTGTCAATATTCTCATCGAACAGGTAGCCGGAATTGTCACTATTTAACAGGAATAGATACAGTAACTGCTCACTGCGGGAGGGCCCGTCTTCTATAAGAACGTCAGTTACCACTTTGGGCAGAGACGCTTCCATGTCGTTTAAGGCCTTTAATAAATCTTGGCGCAAAATGTCCCGCTCGGCTGTGTTTAGCGCACTTAAAGCCCTCAGGCCGGTGGCAGGTAAACGGGGCGCATCAAAGGCAAACAGTGCCCGAAGCAGTAACAACTTGGTTTGCGCCGCGCTTTCCTGCGGTAAATTGGTGATATATCGGTCGATATTCAAAGCGGTTTCAGCGTCTCGCTGGGCAATTAGTTTGCTTGCCAAATCATTTTCCAGCTTGGCAATGTCTTTGCCTTCCAATACAGACAAAAGAGCCGCCAGCATAGTTTGCTCGCTTGCCGACGCTGCTGGCTGCGCTTGAATAACTGCTTGTTTTAATAACGGATTTAGGCGCTCATTCCATGCGGTGGCGGCAAGCAACTCCGCCTGCCGGTTGAGTTCTTCGCTAAATTCCGTTTGCATGGCTTCAGCTTGTAAAGAAAGGAGGGGTTGATGATTTAGACTGTCAATATCGGGGTGGTTTTTCTTTAGTAGCGCATATAGTTCCTTATTGAAAGCCACCAGCCTTGCCCCTGCGAGTTCGTTCAAATCCAAAAGGCCCAGTACTTGAGGGATGGCTTCCATAGCGGGCTTGTTAAAAAGCTCCTCATAGGCTTCCGGCTGCCTTGGTACCTGTTTAAGTAGTTCAAGGGCGCTACTTAGGTCGGCCTCGGGGCAGGCGGCGCTTATCTCCGCAAAAAGAGCCTTGCTTAGGGGAACAAGCCCTGCCCCTCCGTCCACGAAACGGGAGAGACGGCGCTCAGCCACGGATTCCTCAAACAAGGCTTGAGCCCGATGGGAAATATCGGCTTGAAGGTCTTGAGCATTTTGGATTTTAAGGGCTTCCATTTCTTTGCGCAGGGCATCGCCCTGCTCTTTTGGCAAAAGGGTGGCGACTGAATTTAGCAGTTTCTCATGGGCGGGCACTCCGTCGGATGTCATACCGATAAATGCCAGCCTCAACGTTTCTAAGGCATGGCCGATAGATTGGCGCAGATCTTCGTCTTGGGTTTCTCTGAGCAGGGACTCAAGCACGCTTTGCCGCCGGGCATCTTCCATACGGGAAAAGTCCTGCGCTGTTTCGCCCAAGTAGCGTACCCGCTGCCATACAAGACGCAGGGCTTCGTCCAGCGCTGTTTGAGCGGAGGCTTTCATTTCTGCCGGGAGGGCGGAAAAGACAGCAGTATCCGCTTGGGCTTTACTTTGGCCGACCTGGCCTGCTTTTCGCATCAGCCCAAAGCCGCGGGCTTCGTCCAGACTCTCCCGGTTTAAGGCCTGTATGCCGCTAACGCCCAAGGAAATAATCGCAATAGCTAACACCAATAAAAGGCTTAAAGCCACTTTGGAGCGGCGCTCCCCGGCACGCTGGACTGTGTCTAAGGTGGGTGTATTCATCTAAGTATCCCCTTAAAAGGGGCGGAGGCGAACCGGATATGCCGGCAGCCTCCGCCCGCTTATGGTTTGTTAGGTTTATTTGGCAATGGTTACACTCTGCTGGAAGGCGTTCTGGATTTCGGTGCGCTGCTTATAGGTACGCTCCCAGTCAACGCCGATATCGGAAGCGATGAGCCCATCGGTATCAACGGAGTCAAAGGGCACTTCAGTATTGCCCTTGAAGACGGAGTGCATGTAGCCTTCCAAGACAAACTTCTGTCCCGCTTCGGACAAGAGCCAATCGGTAATGACTTCGCAAGCGGCAGCGTTCATGTTGGCGCTGCGGTCTTCCGCCACAGTCATAACGGTGGAGGGAATCAGGATGACGCCGTCTTTGGGGTAGATAACGGACAGTTTGCTGCCCTCTTCCTTACGCTTTTTCAGCACGGATTCTTCAAGAACCATGATCACCTTGCATTCGCCGGTTTCCAGTTTGGTCAGGGCAACGGAGCCCGACTCGACCATAACGTTGTTTTTGCCTAAGGCTTCAAAATACTCGTAGCCGTATAGGTCGCTTAGAGCCGCCACACTGGCCATAGTGGTGCCGGAAGTTAGGGGGTTGCCCATGGAAATCAGGCCCTTGAGCTCGGGATCATAGGCGAACTCTTCAAAGGTTTTTGGCAGATCTTCGGGGCTGTTGAGCTCAGGGTTATAGGCCAGTACCATATTGCAAACACGCACGGGATACCAGTAACCTTCCTCGTCGTAGGGGAAACGCAGCAACTCGCCGGCGTTTTCAATCACATAGGGATGCAGCCAGCCACCTTCTTTCAGTTCCAAAGAATAGGCGGGTTCAGCCACCAGCATCATGTCGCAGCCCAGCTTGCCGGTCTCAATTTCGCCTGCTAATTTCTGCTGCAGGGAGCCGGTGCCGCCGTAGAAGAATTCCACATCTAAATTGGGGAATTCTTTGGCCATGGCCTCGTCCATCATGTCGATGACAAACTGGTACATTGATGTGTAGATGACAACTTTGCCCGTTATTTCTTCGTTTGCGCCTAAGCTGGCGGCGGGAAGGAGCATCAGTACACAAAGAAGCAGGGTGATTAGCTTTTTCATGTTGGGAAAAACCTCCTAAAGTTTTATTTTGGGCATACAACCCATTTATCGTACCTAATGTACCATAAAGACCGTAATTTTACAAGTGCTTTACAAATCCCTTACATATAGTGCTGGAAAACAGGCGCAAGTTATATAGAGGGGACGATCCGTAAAATAAAGTAAAATAAGTAAAGCTCACGGCCATCCTGCGCAATAAAAACTAAAAATAGTATTGAAGGAAGGCTGTGGGCAGTTTGTCACGGACATTTTATAAGGAAATTTATGAACCTTTGCCCATTGCTCGTATATTAATCTTTGAAATGTAGTAAAATAAAATTCGCAGTAATCCTAAAAGAATTGCTGTAAATGGGGCCTACAATTTTTGAAGCGCCTAATTGTCAATATCTAAATTAAATTTTAAATTGATGATTTTTTACCTTTTACCGTTTTATTAGTTTACGTGCCAATAAAATTCCCCAGCCGATAGAACCCATACGGATGGAAACATCCTGAAAGCCAAGATTACGCAATAGATGCACAAGCGCACGGTTGTTTTTGAACTGGAATAAACTGATCGTTTCGCCTTTTAAGGTTTTGATGGGGAGCCACGGCAGGGCAATCAACAACTCGCCCTCAGGTTTAATAACACGGGTAAGCTCCCTTGCCGTTTTTTTAAGTACGACATCGTGTCTGGGATGTAAAAGTACTGTGTGGAAGGTATTATCCGGCCACGGGATATCCCCGTTGGTATAAAACATTATTTCAGTGCCGTTGTTCTGGCTGTGCGTCTCACTTAAATCGTCATAGCGGGCACACAAACCACACAGGCGCATTTTGTGTTTTAGGCCATAGTATGTTAGCAGGCCATCGTTCTGCAGATTTACCTCAAGCAAAGATTGGCAATCATCGGCCAGCGCCCAACGCGCAAAAGCTCGCTGCGCACCGCCAAGACGGGGCAGGCGATTTGTAATAACACGTTGTTTTAATTGGGTTGTTACCGTTTCCATGCCATCTCTCCTTTGTTTATTGCTGTTATAATAACATAAATTATCCATTTTGTAAACATTTTGAAATATTTTTTGCCGCTTATTGCAACTTCGTGTCGTTACGACCTCATTCTTTACAAAAAAGCGCATTTGGTATAGAATACGAATGGATAAGAAGGAGGTTCATGATGAATCAGCTTGAACAACTATGGGATTATCAATTGGCTGATGTAGAGGCCGATAATGCAAGAAGAGAAATGGCACAATCCCCACAGCGCAAGAAGCTGCTGCAATTGCGGGATCTTATTAAAGAGCAACAAAACTTTCTGCAAATGATCGATGATGAGCGGGCAGCTATGCTTGACCGCCTAACGGTCCTAAAAGAAGTGGTGACGATGAGCGAAAATCAGTTGCAACAGTTTCACGACAAAGTAACAAGCGTCCCCGCCCAATCGGTTGAGGATGCCCAAAACTATGTGGAAGAAATGCAGGCTCTAATCGATGGCCTCAACGAATCCGACCGAGAAATTCGCCGCATTCACCAGAGCGCCGAAGAAAGAGACCGCCGCCATCGTGAGGTATTATTAAATGCCGTAAAACTTAAAACAGAGTTTGATGAGCAGCGTGAAAGCTATAACGTGGAATATAGAGAGCGGTCCAAAAAAATTAAGGAGCTGCAGGCCATTGTTGACGCGAAGGAGAAAGACCTTGACCCCAAGCTGCTTGCCAAATACAACCACGTCAAGGAGCATGCCGTTCCCCCAATGGCAAGATTGGTGGACGATCGCTGCTCAGGCTGTAACATGACCTTTCCCTCCAGTGTGCTTCGTGAAATCAAGGCAGGTCACGAGGTTGAATGCGAAACCTGCGGGAGGATGATTATTCTTTAACGATTAGAGGCGATTAAATGGTCGCGTGCCGCAAGGCATGAGGAAAGTCCGAGCGCCACAGGGCAGGGTGCCAGCTAACGGCTGGTGGAGGCGACTCCAAGGCAAGTGCAACAGAAATAAACCGCCGAGCATCGCTCGGTAAGGGTGGAAAGGTGCGGTAAGAGCGCACCGGCGGCTATGGCAACTTAGTCGTCCTGTAAACCCCACTTGGCGCAAGATAACTGAGGGCATAGGTGGCCCGCCAGCCTTCGACCATCGCTTGAGCAACCTGGCGACTTGTTGCCCAGATAGATGACCATTCTCGACAGAACTCGGCTTACAATCGCGCTCTTTTCATTCCGCCACTTCCTAATTGGGAGGGGCGGTTTTTGGTTGGCAATAGTGTAACTGTTGCTCGCCATCCACTAAAAATTGTATAATATATTGGCAAACGAAATTCAATGAATAGGTATTTCGTTTCAATGAGCCACAAAAAGTGGGAAAAACAGATAACCGATTAATTAAGAGGTGTTGAATAATGACGCAAAATGATGTGCCAAATGAACCCATTTTAATTGAAGCGACATTTTTAGCTTTACATCAATTAGGTGGTTCCGGAAAAAACGATGAGATAAACAAAAAGGCAGTTGAAATTCTAAATTTGCCCGATAGTGTATTAGAAATAATGCACACGAATACAAACATGACAGAGGTTGATTACCGATTAGCGTGGGCGAGAACTCGACTAAAAAATTTTGGCGCAATTGATAATAGTGCTCGGGGTGTATGGTCTATCAATACAAAATTTTCCCACATTCCAAAAGTAGATGGCACGGAGGTTTATAAAAGGAAAAGCATAAAACAAATTTCTGAAGTTTCACCTCTCTCTTCTTCATCAGGCACCTTGGACATAGAAGATGATACACCCGCAGAAATACGCAATTGGAAACAACGATTACATGAAGTGCTCCTGAAAATGGATCCTTTTGCATTTGAACGATTGACGCAAAGGTTATTACGAGAATGTGGTTTCTCTCAAGTCGAAGTTACAAAACAAACCGGCGATGGCGGTATAGATGGTACTGGGAAACTAAAAATTAACGGCATAATTACTTTTAACATTGCATTTCAATGCAAGAGATATCAAGGATCTGTAGGCGCTTCTGAAATACGAGATTTTAGGGGTTCATTAACTACAGATATTGAAAAGGCAGTGTTTATAACTACAGGAACTTTTTCCAAAACTGCCCGGGATGAAGCTGCGACGGCTGGCAAACAACAAATAGATTTAATTGACGGTGAAGAGTTTATATCAAAAATTGCTGAATTCCAAATTGGCGTGAAAGAAGTTACTGATTATATCATCGACGAAGATTTTTTCTTCAATCTTTAAAAAACCATTTAATGACAATAAAAAACGGAACCAGCCGCGCATGACCGCCCCAGCTTCTATACTGGCTCTGGTTCCGTTTTTAGTATACTAGAATTTGCAAACACTATCAAATATTAGAACTTTACTCGAAAGGTGAAATTTCTCTTCACAAGCTAAAATCCCCTCTTGCCAATACCAGCATGACAATCACAGGCAATAAGAACAAGAGCGCTATGCCTCCTGTAATAATCGGGGCAAGATACAATCCGGCCTTAATGGTTGCTTTTGAATGGTCGTCGATGCTGTAAAGGATCTTGATTGACTGGCCGATCCTCATCCTGGACGAGGAATAGTTGCCAACGAACACATAGTCCACCCCGTCTACATTGTACGAAACTACCGGCATCATGGAGGATGTCTTTTGGAATCTCACAATTGTTCCTTCAGTCGGGAGGCAATTGTCCAGCTTTTTAAAGGCGTGTCGAACCAAAATAAGGGTCACTATCAGCAGGATTGCGGGGGCTATGAGATACAGCGCTAAGCCATTCATGTCATTTTACCCTTTCTTTTCGGTCATCGTTTAGCGGGCGTTTCGCCATTTCTTATGGGATGGTGTATGGATGCGCCAATTTTGATATATACATCAATCCATTCAAGAGATACAGTTCGCCATTCACAACACACCGCCTACAGTGAATAATACTCAGCCGCGCAAAACCACCCCGGTTTTTACCCGGGTACTGGTTTTGTTTTTGGTATATAAAACCTATCGGATGCTGTGAAGAGAATCAAGATTAACCAAAACTAACTGAAAATTTTTCTTCCAATCCCTGCGCCGCTTCCACTGGCCTATATGAAGGCGCAGTTGATTCATGGCGTCTCCCCCGAAAAAAAGAGCGATGCCGATAAGGCTCATGATAATCGCCACCTTGTGCGGCAAGGGAAATAAAATGAGGTTTCTTAAAAGGAGCAGCAGCTCAAATACGGCCAACCACTTCATTTTAACCGGCAGCATGAAAAACAGCATCAACTGCATATCAGGGTACAAAATCGCGTACACCAGCATCACCGAGAGGTTGATATAGTCGTTAACCGTTGAGCTTACCAAAAAGCCGCCTACGATTGCCAGTATAACCTGCGCCAAATAGAACCAAAAAAAGCGCCGTGCGCCCAACCGTTGTTCTATCCCAGTTCCCAGCATGTAGTAAAGGTATAAAAACAGGAGCGCGGAAAAGGGTGACGACATGGGCGGAACAACAACAAAAGTTAGCAGCCGCCAAATCTGTCCCTTGAAAATAAGCGCCCTGTCAAATGATAAAAAGGCGACCAAGGGAATGGAAAATAAAAACATCTGCAACAAATAAAGCCCTGCCATCGTAAACACGATATAGCGGTAAAAAGGCTGAATATTCAGACGCCTCAGGCGATTCCATAATTGATTCCATAGTTGATTCATTACATCTACCTCCGCTACGCAATTATACCACAAATAACCCTGCTAACGAAACAAATGCATGAGGGCGATATTGTTAGACTCTTGCTAAGAACCCTGAGAATGTTTGGATTAAAGAACACAATCGCCGTATCAATTATAGTCTGTGTCATAAAGAAGCAGAGCCAAATTCATCTCTGCTTTTATTGTTTGAAATAGAAAGCGGTTTTTGTTTGCCTCTCTTTCTTACCCCTGAGCTTTGATTTGGTCAATCACTTCATCCACTGCCATGAGCATACGAGGCAGGTGGAAGGGACCCTTGAAAGTGGAGCCTTTACAAGGGGGCTGGGTAGGCTTGCCGTCACGGCGCAGGTAACCGTACCACTCGCCGTATTCGGGGTCGGAAAAAACTTGCTGGCAGTAATCCAAGGTCTTTTTGAACCAATCTAAGTACACTTGGTCTTTGGTGTCCCGATAGGCCATAATGGCTGCGATGAGAATTTCGTTATGGGGCCACCAAAGCTTCATGTCGTGTTCATAGGCCTCCGGGGGCTTGCCCAGGCAATCGATAAAGTAGAGCAGGCCACCGTATTCGTTATCCCATCCGGCGTTGATGGCATCCAAGAAAATGCCTTCGGATTCTTTATAAAGCTTTTTGTCACCCGTGCGGTTAGCCTCGTCCATCAGGAACCAGGCACACTCGATATCGTGGCCGGGATTAACGATGCGGCCTTCAGTAACATCGCTCAAAAACTCGCCGTTCAGGCCGACGTTTTCCAAGGTGCACTTCATATCCTTCTTGCGGTGGTAGGCAAAAATATCGTGCACACACTGCTTGGAGCGCTTGTTATATAATTCCTCACGCTCAGGGTCGGCCTTGCGCATCACGGCGGTGAGGTTCAGGTAAATCATCGGTCCGCCAAGCCCCCGCAATTGGCGAGTTTCGGGGATGGTTTTGGGGCCCAGGCCCGTGGGGTCGTCGATGATGCCACGGTTCAAATCCCAAATTAAATCATAGGCGGAACGGGCACGCTTTAAGTTTTCAGGATTTTGGGTGAGGATGTAATATTCAGCGTTGGCCATGGCATAAAAGCCCTCGGAAAAGTTGTAGCGGCGCTGGCGCAGGGGCTTGCCATCCTCGGTGACGGTAAAGTACATGCGGTTGCCGGCTTCATGGTTGACACAATGTTTTTCCATGAAATCAAGGCAGCTTTCGGCTACTTCCCGCCATTCAGCCCTTTCGCCATACTGGTTGCACAGGCGGGAAAAAGTCCAAGCGGCGCGGCCCTGCATCCACACGCTTTTGTCGGTGGAAAATACCTGGCCTTTGCGGTCAAGGCAGGTGTACATGCCGCCGTGCCTCCTATCAAAACCGTTGTTGACCCAAAAATCGACACAGCGTTTTAATTCTTCTTTGACCCACTGCTTTGTGGCCTGTAAATAACTGTTCATGCTTTCCTCCCGATTAGAGCTCATCTTCAAAGGTCATGCCGGGAGCATACTTGCCCGTGGAAAAGTGCAGCAGCATGGCGGCGACAAAGGCTTCCTCGTTGCCGGCTTCCAGCGCCCTGACGATATTCTCGTGCTTGGGAATGGTGCTGGCAATGTGCTGGTGTTTTTCTTCGACCCGGAAATTTTCATCTACCGCCCAAATGGCGGACAGCAAGGATAAAAGGGCGGTGTTTTCAATGCGGGAAAACAACAGCATATGAAAATCCCTGTCTTCTTGGTGGAAAAAACCCTCAGTCTCGTATTTTTGCTCGATGGAGATCATAATTTGGCGAAGCTTAATAATATCTTCCTCCTGTAAGGTGCGGAAGGCCTCATACATGTATCCAAGCTCTAACTTTTTGCGAATATCAAGCATGTTGCTGATAACGTTTTCATTTTCCTGGGCATCGGCAAAGATGACGTTTTGGAAAACAAAATCCAAGTTGAAAGACAACAGCACCGTGCCACGGCCGGCCTGCGCCGACACCATGCCCATGAGCTCCATGGCCTTAATGGCTTCCCGCAAAACGTTTCGGCTAACGCCCAGCATATCGCAAAGCGTCTGCTCGGTGGGCAGTAAATCGCCGGGTTTTAAATCGTTTTGCAGGATATAGGTACGCACGCCCCGAAAAGCCTGCTCGTATAATTTTTCTTTGACTTGCATAATATCTCCTTCCACAGGCTTAAAGCGGCCTGATTAGAATAAGGGGTGTCAGCTCGGCTCCCTGACCGGAGGGATTGTCTCGCATGGCTTCCTGAATTTGCGTTTCCGTCAACGGACAATCGGTTGACACGTCGAGGATGTTGCGGTCAAAATCGTTGGCATCCATTAAAACGGTGGGAATGCCGGTTTTTTGGAAAATTTCATCGCAAAGCTCCTTGGCGTTTGGGGGGTTGACCAGCGCCATGTTTTTGTAAATATCAAAGTCGCTTCGTTCGTAAAAACCATCGATGCCGGCAATGCCCTTGCCACAGATCTTGTAAAACAAGCCTTTAATACCAAAGGGGCGAGTAATAGCTGAAACAAAGGCCGCGAACAGTACCCTGGGCAAGCCGCACACATTGATAACCAATTGCAGCTTATAGGGCTCATGCATGCCGATGCCCGTTGAGTTGCTGGTGGCAAACCGCCACATGAGGTTAGCGAAAAAGCCCGGCTTGATATCATCCCTGGTGTGGACATTTTTGGTGGTCATGGCCATAACCTTGGCGCCAAAAGAAAGCACGTCGCCCGGCCGATATAGGGGGGACACATAGCGTTTGACTAACTCTACATGGCTTTCCCCCACCTGCACAAAATGGGTTTTGACGGCATAACGCTGGTAACGCTTGCCGTCCGAGCCTTCTTGGATACCCTTATCGAAATAAGTGATTCCACCTGTTTCTTTTTGGATGCTATTGTCGTTTTCGTTCATGGTACACTCCTTCAATTCCTCCTGATATTGTACACTTGCTTTGGCAGAAGGTCAAACATTAATGAGTATAATTATCCCGAATTTGTACAAATTTTGCATCATTTTCAACAAAAGGCAAAAATGAGGGGCGGGTGTTGACTTTTCTATCGCCATCAAAGACACCCTCAAGGCGCAGGTAACAATAAACGCGTTTTTCCCCAGCCCACTTTTTGAGTGAAATTGGCTTATCCAGCGCATAGCCCCTGTATCTGTAATGGATACGCTTGTAGGTAAGTTCATCCAAAGAAGCATAAAAATGCAGCATGCTTTTAAAAAAGACGGTACGATCGTCATAGGGAGCAACCGATACGGTAACGCTGCCATTTTTGATGGCTATGCGTACATCGGCCACAGCGATACTCGCCTTGTTGCACATGGGCAGGGTAAACTCGCTGTCTTTCGCGGGGTCAAGGGGAATCAGTGTATAGTTTTGGTGCGTTGACTCAGGCAGAAGGGACTTGATTTTGATTCCGGCCGGAAAAATCATCTCCGCCATGGATTGCAAAGAAGGAAGGTAGTTTTCATGCGCCAGCACTTCTCCGCAGACCTTGCAGTTTTTTTGCCTGATGCCCTTGTGGTAGGGACGGGCTTTTTTAATAATCTCCCATTTGCCGGGGCGGTGCTTTTTTTGCTCAATTTCGGCCTGTTCAACTGCCCCACAGCGCCTGCATGTGCGCTGCTTTTCCCCAGGAAACTGACAGGTTGCGGGGGTGATTATTTCCCATCTGTAAAACCAGTGCTTGCGGGCGGGAAGAATCTGTTCTTCCACTAAACCACACCATTGACAGGTATGGGACTTCAAACCCTCCACTCCGCAGAAAGCTTGGCTGTGTACCATCCACGAAGTGAACTTATGTTCCGGCCCCGGTGTTTCATACTGCCACAGCTTTTGGCACCGGGTGCATTGCTGCCGCCAAATACCCTTTTGCTCGCAGGAAACTTTTTGTACCTCTTTCCATTCCGTTAACAGGTGGCCAAGTTTAGGCAAACTTTCTTCTACCGAATGCCCGCACACCGTGCATATTTTGACCTTTTTGCCTTCCGTTTCGCAAAAGGGCTTTTGAACTTCTTGCCAACCACCATAGGGGTGGGGTTTTTGAGCGATTTCGCGGTAAACAACTTGGTTACAGGCGCCGCAAAGACTTTTTTCTTCACCCTCTTTTGTGCAGGTGGCAGGCGTGACAACCGTCCACTCGCCAAGCGTATGCGCTTTGGGCGGGATGATTTCTTCTTTTATCTCGGGGCAGAAAGAACATTGATATATTTTCTTCCCTTCCGTCAAGCAGTCAGGCTGAACGGTTTGTTTAAGTTCGTATCGATGCCCTGTTGCAGCAATGTCTTCGGTAATAATGTCATCGCACACCGAACACTTTTGTCCGCTGACGCCCTTGTCTGTACAGGTCGGATGCTCAATAACATACGGGTAGCCATAGCGATGCGCGACTTTTTGCAGGGGCCTGCTTTCGGTTTTGCCGCAGACTTCACAGGTCCTTTGTTCTTCCCCCTCCAAGGCGCAGGTCGGGTCTCGCTTGGGCAGCCAAGGGCTAAAATCATGCTCCCCTTTAGCAATGTTGCGCCAATTTTCGTGTCCGCAGGTTTTACAGACCCGCTTTTCCTTGCGTTCCTTGGTACAGTCATTGTCGGCAGGCGGCGTATAGTCACCGTAGGTATGTCCAGTAGCCGGAATAGTATCGGTTGTCAGCACATAACTGCAAGTTGAGCAAACGATACGAGATAATCCATCTTGCGTGCAAGTAGGTTTATTAACAATTTCCAAAACATAGGCGTGTGTATGCCCCTCTGCCCGTCCTATGAGCAAAAGAAAAGCAAGCAAAGCTGCTAAGGTCGCAATGAATATCCGCTTTATAATACGGAATATGCAAGACCTTTGCTTTTTTGCTTGCTGCTTCATAGCACAAAAGTTTTATTGTTAATCGTTAGGCATGGATGCCTGCTGAATCCTCTGGTACAGGCTGCGTACCCCTTCGGTGTGCTGGGTCATGGCATAGGAGACTGATTCAAGCTCGGCCAGCAGCTCTTCACGGGACCTTGTCCACATGGCGGCCGCGCGCTGGCGGGCGTTTTCCATCATCATGGTCGACTGCTTTTCGGCCTCTTTCGTGATTTCCGACTGGCTCACAAGTTGGGCAGCCCGGCCTTGGGCATCCTGCAAGATCTGCTGCGAGCGCACCTGCGCATCGGTCAATACAGCCTTGGCCTGCTCCTGCGCCTGGGAAATGGTGGTGTTGTAATAATCGTTTGCCTGCTCCCTCGTTTGCACGGCAAAGGCGCTGGCCTCGCTTTTGACGCGGCTTGCCTCTGAATTGGCCTTATTCATGGTTTCATTGGCGTAGGTTTCCGCCTGAGAGCGCCTGTTTTCGGCATCCTCGGCCGCTTCTTCAATGATGCTTTTTTCATTGGCCAAGAGGTTGTTTGCCTGGGTGATGGCAGGGTCTTGCAGGCGGTTGAGTTCCTCTGCCATATTGCGCAAATCGCCAATGTTGATGGTCAAGCGCCCGCCAAAGCCCTTGTTCAGGGCAGTTGTGAGAACCGACCGCATCGCGTCAAGGGTGTTTTTGAAGGTTTCAATGTCGTTATTTGTTGTCATGTTTCCTTCTCCTTTCTCATGACCTTTTGGAGCTCCGCTTCCACTTGTTTGGGGACATATTCGCCAAGGGGACCGCCATACCTTGCCAGTTCCTTGACAATTCTAGAGGAAATGTGCGTATATTCGGCTCTTGCCGGAAGAAAAATGGTTTCAATACCGCTTAAAAGACGGTTAATATTGGCCATTTCCACTTCTTGCTGGTAGTCGGTCAAATTGCGCACGCCTTTGACAATGATATTGGCTCCGACTTCACCGGCCGCGTCGACCAAAAGGCCGTCAAAGGCAATCACATGCACGTTGAGACAGGAAGCGCACAGGTCTTTTATCATCCGCATTCGATGCCCCATGGAAAACATGGGCTTTTTCGCGACATTATGAAGCACGGCAACAAAAACCTCGTCAAACAGCTCGCTGGATCTTTTGATAATATCCAGATGACCCAAGGTGACCGGGTCAAAGCTGCCCGGATAAATTGCTCGGTTGGCCATTGGTTTCCCTTTCATAAATGGTGAGGGTAGTATCCCGGTAGCTGCGGGTTTTCTTAACAAGAAGACCCTGTATCTGCGGTATTCCCTCTTTTGTAGCGTGTTCTAAAATTAGTATACCATTTTTATCAAGCAGGCCGCAATCACAAATTGCTTGCAAAATAGGCGCCGGTTTCATGGTATACGGGGGATCAATGAAAACAAGGGTGAAGGTTTTTCCTTCGCTACCTAACCGTTTGATGTTTAGCTCCCAAGAGCCTTGGAGCGCCCTGGCTTGACTCTGCGCGCCCAATTTTTGAATGTTTTGGTTGATGGCACGAAGGGCAGCCTTGGCATTGTCGCCAATAACGGCATATTCCGCCCCCCTTGAAAGCGCTTCAAAGGCCAAAGCGCCGCTGCCGCCAAACAAGTCCAGTACCCTTGCGCCTTCAATATGGCCATAGAGCATGGAAAAAAGCGCTTCCTTAATCCTTCCCGCAGTGGGTCGGGTGTCAATTCCGTCGGGGACAAAAAGCTTTCTCCCCCGCCACTTTCCTCCGGCAATACGCAACATCAGCGCCTTTTAGACTCCTTGCGGGCCTTCCTTTTCTTTTTGAGAACGCCTTCCTTGATACCCGCATGCACTTTTGCCCGTACCTTGGGGCCTTGCATATAGCCAAAACTATACACAGTGGGAATGACGCTGATAACCAGCGGACTTAAGCGCTCCAATATAAGCATTTGAGAGGGGTCGTTGATGTTAAAAAAGGGTAAGTACGGCATTAGGAGAATGCGTACAGGCACCCGTAAAGCATCGGAAAAATGCGCCTTGGGCACCTGATGGTAGTAGCTAAGCGCCAAGCGAATATCGGTATCATACACATAACCTTCCAACCAATCGGGCAAAACACCCAAAGTATAGGTTTGTTTTTGAGTGGTCAGAGCAAAAATATCGGTCAGAAGAAGCAAGGGTATCAAGCCGAAAAAGACGGCCATCCAGCCCTTACCCGGGTGATAGGCCCTGTTCCGACGGTCGATGGAGCTGCCCCGCTCTTCCTGAGCAAACACGATTTCGCCAAAAGCAACGTCATCCACGCCTGCGCCAAGGCCATCATTGTAGTAGTAGATGGCGACGGCAATAAGGCTTAGTACATTAAGCGTCTTACCTATAATACCAAGCCCGACAAAAACCTGACCGATTAAAAGAAACACAATGCCAAAGACCACCGTCATTAGCAGTACCTTGAGGGAACGCTTGAACGTCCGGTCGTCAATGACAGTTCCCTTACAAAAGGGTTTTGTTATAGGGCTTATGCCTGCTTTTTTCATGGCGTTCCTCCTACGTATATGCGTGGTACTCGATTGGACCTGTGGGTTAGCACCTCATAGCCTACCGTACCCGCAAGCCTTCCGACCTCCTCAGCGTCAAGCGTTTCCTGCCCCTGGCTGCCGATTAAAATAGCCTCGTCGCCCACGGCAACTTGAGGCGCAAGGCTCGCGTCAACCATAAGCTGGTCCATACATACCCTGCCGATGATAGGGCAGCGAAGGCCACTGAGTAAAACAAAGCCTTTTCCTGACAGCGAGCGGAACACGCCGTCCCCATAACCGGCGGCAATGGTCGCTACCACCGTTTCTTTAGAGGCGTGGTAGGTACAGCCGTAGCTGACCGATTCGCCCTTTCCAATACGACGCACAGCGCTGACTATCGAATGAAAGGACAGGATGGGCTGGTAGTCGCCTTCTGTCTTTACTTGCGGGTAACCATGCAGGGCAATTCCCGGGCGTACCATGTTAAACCGCGCTTCAGGAAATCTGAGGGCGCCCGCTGATGCCCCCGCGTGAATAAGGATGCCACTTGGCAAAATGCGCCGAACCTTTTTAAAACGTTCCAATTGTTTGAGGGAATAATCTGGGCTTTCCCCATCGGCGTCGGCAAAGTGGGTGTAGGCGCCTGTGAGCTTAAGGCGCTTATCGCCAGCAATTATATTTAGGGCAGTTTGAATGTCGCCGATAGAATAGAAGCTGTCCCTGTTCATGCCGGTATCTATCGATAAATGAAGGCGCAGGGGCTTTTCCAAAGTAGCGACGGCCTTGGCACGGTCAAGATCGATCAGGTGATGAATAGACACTGTTAGATCATACTCTACCGCTTTTTGAAAGGCCCTCTCTTCCATGGGCGAAAGCACCAGGATGGGACTGTCAATGCCGTTTTCCCGAAGTTCAGTGGCTTCGTCTACAATGGCTACCGCCAAAGCGTCAACGCCCAATTGCATTAAAACCTTTGATACTTCGACCGCCCCGTGTCCATAGGCGTCAGCCTTGACAACGGCGCAGATCTTAACTTCTTCCCCCATCGTTTTCTTAAAAGTATGGAAGTTGTGCCGCAGCTTGTTTAAGTCCACCTTGATATAGGTAGAACGCATAGATTCCGTCATTAGAACAAAGCCTCGATAAATTCCTTGGCGTCAAAGGCTTGCAGGTCGTCAATGCCTTCGCCAACGCCAATATACCAGACAGGCAGGTTCAACTCTTCACGAATGGCAAAGGCCACGCCGCCCTTGGCGGTACCGTCTAGCTTGGTGAGAATAATGCCGCTGATATCGGCAGCCGTCTTAAATTCTTTGGCTTGATTGAGGCCGTTTTGCCCCGTTGTAGCATCCAACACCAGCATACAGCGCATGGTGGCTTCGGGATACTCCCGGTCAACTACTCGACGGATTTTATTCAGCTCATCCATCAAGTTCTTTTTATTATGGAGGCGGCCCGCCGTGTCGATGATGACCAAATCGGTTTTTCTTGCTTTGGCGGACTGCACGGCATCAAACACCACTGCCGCGGGGTCGGAGCCGTGCTGGTGGCGAATAAGCGGTACGTCAGCGCGCTCGGCCCAGACGGCAAGCTGTTCATCGGCGGCAGCTCTAAAGGTATCGGCCGCCGCCAAAACAACCGAACGGCCAATCTCTTTAAAGCGCAAGGCAAGCTTTCCAACAGTGGTGGTTTTTCCAACGCCGTTGACGCCTACCACCAACATGACCATGGGCCAGCCAAGCGGCGGCCTTGGAATATCCATATGCTCAATCAGTAGCTGTTTAAACATTTCCCTAGCGGTGTGGGTATCACGTACCTTTTGCTCTTTGAGCCTTTCTTTGAGGCTGTCAACTAACTTTTCGGCCGTTTGAACGCCGCTATCCGCCATGATGAGAATGTCGGTCAGCTCTTCAAAAAAGTCGTCATCCACATTGGACGAGGATGCTACAAGCGCATTCACCCTGTCTGTCAGGTTGCTGCGGGACTTGGTTAAGCCTCGCTTTAATCGTTGAAAAAAACTTTCTTTCGCCATAGTTCCTCCTGTTTTACTGGGGATAATTTTCAAGGTTGACCGATACCATACTGGATACGCCCTTTTCCTGCATCGCAACGCCGTACAGCGCGTCACAGCGCTCCATGGTGCCCTTGCGGTGGGTGACCACAATAAACTGCGTTGTACGGGCATACTCGCACAGATAGTCTGCAAAGTAGCCAATATTCGCATCGTCCAGCGCCGCTTCGATTTCGTCAAGCAGGCAGAAAGGCGAAGGCTTGAGCTTCAAAATGGCAAACAAAATGGCAATGGCCGTCAGCGCCCGTTCGCCCCCTGAAAGCAGGCTGAGAAGCTGCAACTTTTTGCCGGGCGGCTGCGCTACAATTTCGATGCCGCAACCAAGCGGGTCTTGGGGGTCTATCAGACGCAGTTCGGCTTGCCCGCCGCCAAAGAGCCTGGCAAAGGTTTCGCCGAAAAACTCGTTAATCTTGTTAAACTCGCTTAAAAACTGCGTTTTCATGGTGCCAAGCAATCTTTGAATAAGCGATACCAAGTCTTCTTCTGCCTTGATGGCATCGTCCCGCTGGGTTACAAGCATGTCATGACGCTCTTTTTGCTGGGCATATTCTTCCACCGCATTGACGTTAATGGCGCCAAGCAATCGAATTTCGCCCTTGATATCCTTAGCTTCCCTTTCTGCCTGCGGAAGGTTAAAGCCCTCTTCCTGCCTGAAAGGCTCGGCATTGGCGTAGGTCAGTTCGTAGGTATTCCAAACATGGTTGATGAGATTTTGCAGCTCGTCCTCCGTCCTGGCCAGGGTTAGTTCCGCCCGGTGCTGCTTGATGGCGTAATCGTTGCTCACAACGTGCAGGGAATCAATTTCTTTGGCGATATCGGACAGTTGCTTGCGGGTCTTTTGTCGTGCATCTTCTACCTTAAGACTTTCCTGCCTTGCCTGTTTTTGAAGCTCGCTTGCCTGTTCCTTTGCCAAAAACAGTTCATCAACCCGCTCTTTTTCCTTTTGTAGGCGGTCAATGATTTCAAGTCCCCCTGCCTGCTGCTGTGCAATTTTGCTTTCAAGCCCGCTCTTTTCTTCAAGGCGCCGCTTGCGGTCACGCACTAAATTGTCAAGGTCATTGGACAGGCGTTGGTATTCCAAGGCCATGCGCTGGCTTTGGGTACGCTTTTCTTCCAGCTCGGCTCGCATGGTAAACAAGGCCGATTGACAAGCGACAATATCTTTTTCCATGGCGGCTTGGTCAACCCGAACGCCATGCGACTTGCCGGAAGCGTCCTGCAGGTCACGCTGAATATCTTTGATGGATTCTTTCAGCTCCCTGTCCGCCTCTTCCACCTCGATAAGGGCTTCTTGGCTATCAAAAAAGTGCTGCTCCGCATGGTTTTTGCGCTCGCTGTCCCTGGCAACCGCGATTTCCTGTTCGCTGACAAGGTGCGCCGCCTCGTCTATTTTCTCCTGTTCAAGGGACTGAAGGTAAAGAAGGTTTTCTAACTCGTCTTGAAGAGCGGCAAGGGCTGCCTTGCCTTTTTCCACCTGCTTTTGCAATTCCTGCATTTCCCTTTCACGGGAAAGCAGGCTGACCGCCTGGTTTTGCGAGGTGCCGCCGGTCATGGCGCCGCCCGCCCGCATTACATCGCCCGCCAAGGTGACGGTGTTAAAACTCTGATTGCCCTTTCGCATCATGGCGATAGCGGCATCTAAGTTTTCGGCAATGACCGTACGGCCAAGAATATTGTCAATAATGCTTTGGTACTTGGGCTCGCACTCAACGTGTTCGCTTGCAAGTCCCACACAGCCGGGCATGCTAAGCGCTTGTTTTTCATTGTGGTTTAAGCTGCGCCCTTTGATGGTGGTCAACGGTAAAAAAGTAGTACGCCCCAATTTGTTTTGGCGCAGGTAGTCAATCACCTGCTTGGCGGTCTCCTCATCCTCCACCACAATGTGTTGCAGGGTGCCGCCCAGCGCCATGTCAATGGCGGTCTCTAATTCTTTGGGCACCTTCATCAGTCGGGCGACAACGCCGCATACTTTGGGATTATTTTTAGAATAAGCAAGCGCTTTTCTGACCGCCCCATAGTACCCTTCATAGCCTTCGGACATTTCTTTGAGGAGATTGAGGCGAGAACTATCGCCCTGCAGCTTGGATGCGCTTTGGCTGATTTTGTCCGACAGGGAGCGAATAGCCGCCTGCCTATCTGCTTCTTCGTTTTTAAATTCAAGCAGTCGCTTTTCAAGCCTGTTTAGTTCCTCCTTGCTTAACATCAAGGTGGCTTTTGCCTGCTCGCTGGCAAGTGCGGCGATTTTTTCTTCTTCCTTGCGGCGCTCCAAGATGCCTTGCATCTCTTTTAGGCGCTTGGTCATCTGTACAAGCATGGTCTGCTGCCTGGTTTCACGACTTTTAGCGTCACTCAAACGGTTCATGGCGTCAATCAGCGCCTGTTTTTTTTCTTCCAGGCTTTCTTCGGCCTCTGCCACCTTTGCTTGAAAAGCCTCAAAATCGCTTTGAGCATCCTGATAATCTTTCAGGTGCTTTTCTTTGCGTTCATTAGCAAACTGTTCGCCCTTTTCACCATCCTGTGACAGGGAAAGCAGCGCTTTCAGGCGTTCTTTGTTTTCTTGAATCAGTTCTTCCAGGCGTATTTGTTCCACCTCAACCGTTTCAACCTTTGCTCTTTGCCTTTCCAAAGCTTGCTGAGAAAGCGCCTGCTCCTGGGTTAGTTCATCTTCCAGTCTGCGCGCCGCAGCGTACTCCAGTTCAAGGTTTTCTTGTTCCTCTTCGGCCTTGGCACGCTTTTCCTGTACCAAGTCTATTTGTTTGGCTGTTTCATTAAATAAAGTTTGTTGGCTATTAACATTTTCCTTTAAGTTTTCAATGCGCTCTTTTAATTTGTCGTGCCGCACCAAAAAGATATTTAAATCTAACTTTTTAAGCCTTTCCGACAGCGACAAATATTTTTTGGCGCTGTCCGCCTGCTCCTTGAGTGGATCAAGGCGGGAGCCAATTTCATCGATAATGTCGTTCACACGAGATAGGTTGTCCCTAGTCTTGTCAAGGTTGCGCTCGGCTTCTTCCTTACGGGTGCGGTAGGTCATGATGCCGGCCGCTTCCTCAAAGACGCTTCGCCGCTCTTCGCTTTTGGCGGACAGGATGTCATCAATACGGCCTTGACCGATAATGGAATAGCCTTCCCGGCCAATGCCTGTGTCCCGGAACAGTTCAATGATATCTTTAAGTCGACAGGATGTTTTGTTCAGATAATATTCCCCTTCGCCGTTTCGGTAGGCACGGCGGGTAACCATCACTTCGGTGTAGGGAGATTTGAGCATTCCGTCTTCATTGTCAAAAACAAGGGAAACTTCGCAATAGGGCATGGGCTTACGTTTTTGGGTACCGCCAAAAATCACGTCCTGCATCCTGCCGCCACGCAAGGCTTTGACGCTCTGCTCGCCAAGCGCCCACCGGACGGCATCGGCAATATTGCTCTTGCCCGAACCGTTGGGGCCAACAATACCCGTTATTCCCTTGTCAAAAGTGATTTCCGTCTTGTCCGCAAAGGACTTGAAACCGTAAATCTCAAGACTTTTAAGTCTCATGCATTCCCCTTACATATTTGTTCAAGCGCCAGCTTTGCCGCCGCCTGCTCGGCCTTCTTTTTGCTGATATCCTTGGCTCTTGCAGCTTCCTTGCCGTCAATAGATACAGCCATTTCAAAAATCCTGCGATGCGCAGGACCAATTTGGTCAACCAATTGATAGTCTGGCGGGCTTTGTCCTTTGGCTTGCAACATTTCCTGCAAGGCGCTTTTGGCATCCTTGGATTGAATGGGCTGAGAAAGAAGCTTGCCCCAATAAGTCTGCACAAGGGCTTGCGCCGCTTCGCTGCCCCCATCAAGGTACACGGCCGCAAGCACGGCCTCCAGCGCATCGCACAAAATGCTGGAGTAATTGCGTCCCCCCTCTTGCGACAGAGACGGATCCATGGATAAGTACCGGCCAAGATTCATTTCCCGGGCAACAGTAGCCAAGGTTTCTTCCCTAACAAGGGCGGAACGCAGGCGGGTCATTTCTCCCTCCGGCATTAAGGGCCGCTTATCATAGAGCATTCTGCTAACAAACAGCTCCAAAACTGCGTCACCCAAAAACTCGAGGCGCTGATAGTTGTTTTCGCCCAGGCTCGGGTGCGTCAGTGCCCTTTTGAGAAGCTCAGGGGCTTGAAATTGATATCCCAACTGCTTCTCCAGTTCAAAAATTCCCATTCACCATCCCTCAATACAAAAATACCGCCGCCCCTGCGGCGGTTAGGCTTTTTTAAGCCTCATTCTTGAGCGTTTTCAATATAAGCGACCACATCGCCCACGGTTTTAAGGGTAACAATGGCGCTGTCTTCTACCTGAATATCAAAAGCGTCTTCTAAATCCATCATCATGATCATCAGGTTGGCGCTGTCCGCGCCAAGGTCTTCGACCATACGGGACTCATCCGTTACGGTGGCGGGGTCAACCTTTAACTGTTTGGCCATCAATTCGACAACTTTTTCTCTAATCACTGGGGAACCTCCTGTAAAATCGGTTTAATATTTTGAGCGATTTGACCGGCTACATCTTTTTCATGCATCAAGATGCACTGTTCAATCGCACGTGAAAATGCACGGGCATCGGACGAACCATGGGCTTTCACCACTGCACCGTTTACACCAAGTAAGGGAGCGCCGCCCACTTCCCTATAGTCGAAGGATTTTTTCACCCGTTTAAAAGCGGGTTTTGCAAGGAGGGCGCCTATCTTGGATAGCGTATCGCTTAGCAACTCTTTTTTAATGAGCTTGAGTAAGGTCACCGCGACGCCTTCCATGAATTTAAGGATCACATTTCCCGTGAAGCCGTCGCACACGAGCACATCGGCCTGATCCTGCGTAATATCACGGGCCTCTACATTGCCCACAAAGTTGGGAATGGCTTTTTCAAGCAAGGGGTAAGTTGCTTTCGCTAAGGCATTGCCTTTTTCCGCTTCAGTGCCGATATTGATAAGCCCCACACGAGGGTGTTCAATTCCCCGTACAAGGCGCATATATTCTTCACCCATCAGGGCAAATTGCACCAAGTATTCGGGCATGCAATCTACATTGGCGCCGCTATCGATAAGCAAGAAATAATCTCTTCCGTTGGGTATAAGCGGCGCTATCGCCGGGCGGTCAATGCCTTCAATCCTTTGCAGCCTAAGGATACCCGCCATTAAGACAGCGCCCGTTGACCCGCAGGAAACAAAGCCGTCCGCCTCGCCATCTTTTACAGCCAGCATACCTTTGACGATGGCAGAATCCTTCATGCGGCGCACGGCAAGGGCAGGCGCGTCGTGGTTGGTAATCGTTTGGGAACAGTGATCAATGTCGATGCGATTCATCACATCGCCGGCATCAGCAAGTAAAGGTTCAATGGCCGCCTGGTCGCCACCTAAAATCAAGTGTAATCCGGCGTTTCGGCGCAGAACCTCCAAGGCTCCCCGCACCATTTCAGAAGGCGCGTTATCTCCCCCGCTTACGTCACAATAAATTCGACTCATGATTCTCTTTCTTTCGTTGATTGGTGAAAATTCACCTCCGCCATTTTAGCACAAACCGGCTTTGATAACAAGAATATGCCATTAATCATTCAATTTTTTATCAATTGCCAGCTGATAATATATTTCTGAGCGCTTCATGACCTCAATCCAAGGAAGGGGAATGGTCTCCTTTGCTTTTTGACCAATGGCTTTGTTTTCATCCGGCGATTGGAGCACTTTTTCAAGGATGGCAGCCAGGTCCTCCTTGTTGTCCTCGCACAAATAACCGTTGACACCATCGGTCACCGCATCGGCCGCGCTGGAGCCCCGAATAAGCACTGGTGGCGTTCCCATAACCGCAGCTTCGTTGACCACCATGGGGGCATTGTCGTAGAGGCTGGGAAAACATAGCAACTCCGCCCTTGCGTAGAGAGCGTCAAGCAGCTGCGCGTCGGATATGTGCCCGATGCACCGTGCATGACGTTCAAGCCCCAATTCTTTGATTTTGCTTTCTATCGCCGCCTGATCCGGTCCCTGCCCTACCAACAGCAGACAGAAAGGTATCTCCTTTTCTTTGAGCAGGTGCGTTGCTTCCAGCACCCGTTTGATATTCTTCTTCCAGTTCAGTTGGCCGACAAAAAGAAGAAGCGGAAGATTTTGAAGTGAATAAAGCTGCTCAACCTCATCGGTTTTTTCAGGGTTTACCTCCCTGATGGTCGCTCCGTTTGGCATAACGATAATTTCTTTTTGAAAGCCGTAGGTTTTAAGTACGCCTGCCGTTGATTCATTGACTGCCCACACCTGATCACACTGATGATAGAAGTGAACGATGCGGTTGACAGCCACCTCCGCAACAGTTTTAGACTTGGTTGCCTTATAAAAATCATCATAGTATTTGGAGTGAAAAGTGGCGATGAGCGGTACTTTTTTGGCCTTAGCCACCCGCTGCCCTTCCTTGCCCGCAACAAAGGGACTATGAACATGGACAATATCAAGCTTGGTTTTTGCCATACGCCTGCGGTAATGAGCGTCCATGAGCGGAATACCTGTACGATACTGTGGAGCAGTGGGAACCTTCACCGTCATATAAAAATCAATCAAATCGAAAGGAAGCCCGCCTCTATAGCCGATATCTGTCAAGGGCGCTGAAACAGTCACTTGGTGCCCAAGCAGAGGCAAATTCTGCGCATAAGCCACAGCAACCCGACCAACGCCATCGACAACCGGCAGGAATGTGTCAGTAAACAGTCCGATATGCAAAACCGGTCACCTCCTTTTCAAACGCTTCCATTATACTTTTTTGCCGGTGTTCTGGCAACTTTTAAAGAAAAATGATTCATATATCACTTAGAAAAGACAGTAAAAATTCAATTCCGCGGAAAGGAACTGTTATCCCGCCGTAATATACTACCAAATTCAGAAACATAACTAAAAATCAATTGGTCTTTTGCCTCAGATTCTTGATCATTACCGCAGCAAAACAAAGCACAGCTGTCACAAGAGCTAATGTATGTATAACAGAAATCCAACAATCTCCCGTTTTGGGAACTTCAACCTGGATAGTGTGGATATACTCCTTGACCGGTATGCCTTCAACCAAATAATCCACTCGGGCGCTTAACTTGCCATTAATGGCCACTGTTGACACATGAATGGCCAATTTTTTATGGTCGCTTTGAAGCGAACAGTCCACCTGACCTAAGGGCCGAATTGTGTAGATAAGGTTCTCTACTTCTTTTGATAGCTTACAGTTCTTAAACCGCACAATTCCGTCAGCATCGTTGCTCGACGTTGCAACCCATTTTCTGTTAGAATCGAACAATCCAAAGGCATATGTGCCCGCCCGTAACAGCTTACCTTCTGCTATAACCCTGAACGAAATCGGCACTTCAACCGTCGGATAAGTCGTATTCGTGGGGGTTGAGATGGGTTCAGTCGTTGGCGTCCCGATAGACGTTGTGGTGAAAACAGGTGTCGGAGTGGTTGTTGGTTTGGTTGTAGATGTTGCTGTCTGTTCTGCTGTTGGAGAAATGGTCGGTTCCGCAGCAGGCTTATTAGTAGGCTTTTGGGTTGGTTCTACAGTAGGTTTCTCGGTAGGCTCAGGTGTAGGCTCCACGGTAGGCTTGGGTGTAGGTTCTGCGGTGGGCTCGGCAGTTGGCTCTACGGTGGGGTCCTCGGTGGGTTCGGCTGTAAAATCAGGCGTGGGCTCAGCGGTAGGATCGGGCGTGGGCTCCGCAGTGGGTTCAGTTGTATGATCAGGTGTGGGTTCGGGCGTAGGCTCTCCAGTTGGTTCGGTTGTTGGATCGGATACGGGTTCCATATAATTGGTCACCAACACATTCAAGGTATTGTTAACTCTCAGGGTTGCGGAAGGCAGATTAAACTGTAAACCCTCTCCTTGTATTTCTTTTCCTCTGTCCATACATGTCCATGTGGTTTTGGCAACTGTAGTTTCTGCCGGAAGTACTTCTTTTAAGGTGTATTGAATGTTATTAGCATTCATATCTTCAATTGGCACCCGCCATGACACTTCCCCTTTGCTAATTGTTTTTTGCATATCATATAACAAATGCCCGTTCCCAAACAGTTGAAAGGTGACTTCAGGAATATTCGAAGGCTCCTCAGTACTGTTGACCTCTCGCCAATTTATGTTTGTTGTAATGGTTCTGAGCGGTTGCTTATATTGATTGTAGAATGTTAATGAATCTCCTTTGATAATACTCACTTCATGGCTTAAATTACCGAATTCATCGCTCGTAATACGAAATTTTATCTGTCGTTCCTTTGCATCAAAACCGATATCGTTCAACACATTCACGCCCGGTTGATAAACGTCCACCTCGGCTTTTTGATACAGCCGATAAACATATTCGCCCGACTGATTAAAAAAGACAGACAAATCTACAGAAGCAACAAAACCAATACCGGAGTTTGGATTATAATTGAGCTTCTGTTTGGAAGTTTGGGGCTGTGGAGCACCCGGCGTTAACGCCTCCATACAAATATAAAAACTCACTTGGCAAGGCAATTGAGTACCATCGTATACGGATACCCCAACTGTTACCCATCCCTCGTGAGTCCGCCACTGAGCAAATGACAAAGGCATCATAATCAAAAACAAGCACAACAAGATAGCTGTAATCGTACAAACAGGCCGCCTACATTTCATGAACAGGTTCTCCATTCCTTAAAGATAGATATCTTGAAACACCCTTCAAAAGTGTTCCACTTTGTTGCCGGGAGCATGATAGCAGAATCTGAAACAATTCTCAAGCCTTCACTTTTTTAACCCATAGCGTAATATACAGAACAGAACAAATATAAATGGACCTCTAAAAACCATGAATACCATTTACTGATTCAGGAAAAAGCAGGTTTTTAGAGGTTCCAATAAACTAGTATTTACAATCTAAAGTAAGCTGTCAATTCAAACTGTCCATGTTTTGATACTCAACCACATTCCTGTCGCTTGTAACAACCGTCAGGCTGTCGCCCTCTTTCCAATCAGGGGCGGGAATGTTGGCGTCGAAGTAGTAGAGGCGGTCGTCCTCTTCCTCGGCCATGTCGCCAACGTTTATCAGGAAAGAACGGTAAGAAACGCCTTTTCGCTGGGAGATGCCCTCCGTCCAGCGCTTAAACCGGCCCGTGGTGGCAATGCCTCTGCCGGTGGCGGCGTTTTGTACAAAGCGCAAGTAACGGGCAACGGGGCCAACATATAAATCCCAGAAAAGCACAAGCAAACCAAAAAAAACAATGCTGGAAGCGATGGTCAGCCACTCCAAGCGAATAAACAGCGAATAAATTAATAAGCCAAGCGGCACGATAAGCGCCGAGCCGGATAATAGCATCCGCTTTTTTTTCTGCTGTGAAAGCGCAATAACATGTTCTTGTATATACATAGCTACCTCCGAAAAAATGATAGCCTGTTTTCCTCAAAAAGTAAAGGTAAAAGCGGCAGAGATTGCCCTTTTTCTAAAGGGCATGGTATAATTTATCTTGGCGTTACGCCAAAAGGAGAAAACAATGTCAAAAACACGAACGAAAAAAACAGGCGGCTCCAAGGGGCTGTTTGGCAATATTAAAAACCTGCTTTTTCAAGACAAGGCTTTACGGCCCCTTGAAAAGATAGCCGATTCTATTGAAAGCTTAGAGGATAGCTACAAAATGCTGTCCGACAAAGAGCTGCAAAATAAGACGGGGGAATTTAAGGAACGCCTTCAAAATGGCGAAACGCTGGACGACCTGCTGCTCGAAGCCTTTGCGACCGTGCGGGAAGCCGCCTGGCGCACCCTGGGTCTTAGGCCCTTTAGGGTGCAGCTGATGGGCGGCGTGGCGCTGCATCAAGGCCGTATCGCCGAAATGAAAACGGGCGAGGGAAAAACCCTGACTGCCTGCCTTCCCGCTTACTTAAACGCCTTAACAGGCAAGGGCGTGCATATCGTTACCGTAAACGACTACCTGGCCTCCTTCCAGGGGGAAGATATGGGCAAGCTGTTCCGTTTCTTGGGCCTCTCGGTGGGCGTCATCATTCACGACCTGGACAATAACCAGCGGCGTGAAGCCTACGCCGCCGACATTACCTACGGCACCAACAATGAAATGGGCTTTGACTACCTGAGGGACAATATGGTCATCCGCCAGGAGGAGCTTGTGCAGCGGGGGCATGCCTTCGCCATCGTGGACGAGGTGGACTCTATCCTGATTGACGAGGCCAGAACGCCCCTGATTATTTCCGGCCAGGGCGAAAAGGCCAACGAATTGTATACCGATGCCGACCGCTTTGTGGGCAGGCTCAGGCGGGACGAAGACTACACCGTGGAAGAAAAGGAAAGGTCCGTCCTTCTAACTGAGCAAGGAACGGCCAAAGCCGAAAGCGCCTTCAAGGTGGAAAATCTTGCCGATATCGCCAATAATGAGTTGAACCACCACATCCACCAGGCCTTAAAAGCCCATGCCCTAATGAAGCGGGACATTGACTATGTGGTGCAAAACGGCGAAGTGGTCATTGTAGACGAGTTTACCGGCCGCCTGATGATTGGCCGCCGCTATTCCGATGGCCTGCACCAGGCAATTGAAGCCAAAGAGCGGGTCAAGGTGGCAAGAGAATCTAAAACCCTTGCCACCATTACCTTCCAAAACTATTTCCGCATGTACTCTAAGCTGTCGGGCATGACGGGCACGGCCAAAACCGAAGAAACCGAGTTTCAGGGCATTTACGGGCTGGATGTTGTGCAAATCCCCACCAATATGCCCATGATTAGGAACGACCTAAACGACCAGGTCTACCGCACACAGGAAGGCAAGTATCGGGCAGTGGTGGAGGAGATTATCCGACGCAACAAGACGGGCCAGCCCCTTTTGGTAGGTACCATTTCGGTGGAAGTGAGCGAAATACTCAGCCGCATGCTGGATATGCGGGGCGTCCGCCATCAGGTGCTAAACGCCAAGCACCACGCAAGGGAGGCCAGCATCGTGGCCCAGGCGGGTAAACTGAACCAGGTGACCATCGCCACCAACATGGCAGGCCGCGGAACGGACATTCTCTTGGGCGGTAACCCCGATTACTTGGCCCGTATTACCATGCAAAATGAGGACTATGACGGTGCCCTCATTGAAGCGGCTACCGCCAAAAATGAGACCACCGACGAAGAAGTGTTAAAAGCGCGGGCGTATTATTTAAGCCTTATGGAAGAATATCACAAGCAAACCGACAGGGAACACGAACAAGTGGTTGCCGTTGGCGGACTGCATGTTATCGGCACCGAGCGCCACGAGTCACGGCGCATCGACAACCAGCTGCGTGGCCGCGCCGGCCGCCAGGGCGACCCCGGCTCCTCCCAGTTTTTCATCTCCATGGAAGACGACCTCATGCGCCTGTTTGGTGGTGAGCGCATGCAAGCGATGGCAGGCCGCCTTGGCATGGACGATTCAGAGCCGCTGGCCGCAGGCTTACTCACCAAGCAAATTGAAAACGCCCAAAAGCGCATCGAAAGTCGTAACTACGAAATCCGTAAAAACGTGCTAAAGTATGATGACGTGATGAACCAGCAGCGTGAAATTATCTACGGCGAAAGAAAGCAGGTGCTGCACGGCGAAAATATGCGGGATACTATCGTCACAATGGGCGATAAGCTGATTGATGAAGCCGTTTTGCGCTTCTGCGCCGGTGAAAACGTCGATTGGGACTTAAAAGGCCTTGCCGCCTATGTGGAGCGCCTTAGCGTGCCTGCGGGCGCCATTGCCGTAAACAAGGACGCCATAGCCGCCTTTGACCAGGCGGGCTTTACCGAGTTCCTCAAAAAAGAAGCGGCCAAGTTCTACGACAGGCGGGAGGCCGAGATTTTCAAGGCCGGCATCGACATGCGGGAGCTTGAGCGGACGGTGCTCCTGCGCTCAGTGGATTTAAGGTGGATGGACCATATCGACGCTATGGACCAGCTGCGGGATGGCATCGGCCTTCGAGCCTACGCTCAGCGGGACCCTGTGCACGAATACCAGATGGAATCCTACGATATGTTTGACGAAATGGTGCGCCTGATTCAGGAAGACACCATCCGTATGCTGTGCCAGGCCCGCATCAGCGCCCCGCAAGAAAGGCGGCGGGTGGCCCAGATTACTTCGACCAGGGGCGCTGCCGAACCCGTACAGGAAAAGGCGCATCAGCCTGTCAGGGTGGGCAAGAAAATCGGCCGCAATGACCCCTGTCCCTGCGGCAGCGGCAAAAAGTATAAGCACTGCTGCGGCAAGAACGCATAAGAGAGGATAGGATGAATAGGAAAATTGTAGCCATCGGCGGCGGAGAAAATGGCCGAATGACTGATGAAGGCAGCCGCCTTCCCTATGAAACGGCGCCGATGGATGAAGAGATCATCCGTTTAACGGGCGAAAAACAGCCGAATTTTCTGATGCTTGCCCATGCCTCGCCCCTTGAAAGACAACAAGGCTATTTTGAAACAATGCGGGATATTTATGGCGGGCGGTACGGATGTAATTGCCGTATCCTCAAGAGTGACGAACTCACCGATCAACAAAAGGTTCATGAATTGCTTGATTGGGCGGACATTATCTATGAGGGCGGCGGCAACACCCTGGATATGATTGCTTTGTGGAAGGAAACGGGCTTTAATAAAGCGCTCCAAAACGCTTGGGAGCAAGGCAAGGTCATGTGCGGCCTATCCGCAGGGGCGAACTGCTGGTTTGAGAGCTGTTCAACGGCTTCTCTTAAAAAGTTCGGCGACGACCAACCCCTGACTATCATGGACTGCCTGGGCTTTTTGCAAGGCATGTTTGTGCCGCATTGCGACGAAAAAGGCAGGCAGGAAGATGTTAAAGAGCAACTGAAAGGAAAGGACATCGTCGCCATCCAAATGAGCAACTGCGCCGCTCTTGAAGTGATTGATGATACCTACCGGGTGCTTGTGAGTGACGCAAGCTATCATGGTATTGAAGCCTATGGGCTTCGCACCTTCTGGCGGAATGGCCAGTATATTGTGGAACGGCTGCCAATTCAAACAGACTATCGCCCCCTTGACGAGCTGTATGATGTAACCCAACCTTTGAATTAAAATGGAGAACATATGATCGTTATTTTAGAACAATGTAAAGACGGCTTGAAAGAGCAACGGGAAATACTCAAAGAAACGGGCGAAGGCATGCACCTTGACCTTGTGGAAAAGGAGCTGACAGAGCTTAAAGAAGAAATGAGCTTTCCCGGCTTTTGGGACGATTTAAAAAGGTCTACCGAAGTCAATCGCCGCATTGCCCAGTTGCAAGGCAAAATCGACCACTACAACGATTTGCAAACCATGTGCGACGATATCGAAGCCTTAATTGAGCTGGCAGATGAATTAGGCGACCAGGAATCTTGCGACGAAGCCGTGCGTATGTTAAGTGAGCTTGAGGCAAAGGTGTCCGAGCTTTCCATTGAAACGCTGATGCAGGGCGATTATGACGATGCCGATGTGATTTTGTCGCTGCACGCCGGCGCCGGCGGCACCGAGGCTCAGGACTGGACGCAGATGCTCTACCGCATGTATACCAGGTACGCCGAGCGCAAAGGCTTTAAGGTCAAGCTGCTTGACTTTCTGGACGGGGACGAAGCTGGCATCAAGTCGGTTTCCTTTGAAGTGAGCGGCGAAAACGCCTATGGCTACCTGCGCTCCGAGCGTGGGGTGCATCGCCTTGTTCGCATCAGCCCCTTTGATTCAAACGCCCGCCGTCATACCTCCTTTTCATCGGTGGACGTGGCCCCGGTTTTGGAAAATGAAGGGGACATCACCATCGACATGGAAGAAGTCAGGGTGGACACCTACCGCTCATCGGGCGCAGGCGGCCAGCACGTGAACATGACGGATTCCGCTGTGCGCATGACGCATATGCCTACGGGCATCGTGGTTTCCTGCCAGAATGAGCGCAGCCAAATTCAAAACCGTGAAACTTGCTTAAAAATGTTAAGGGCAAGGCTGCTTGAGGTGCGTGAGCGTGAGCGGGAAGAACAGATGGCGGATATTAAGGGCGAGATGAAAAAGATTGAATGGGGCAGCCAGATTAGGTCCTATGTGTTCCAGCCCTATACCATGGTGAAGGACCACCGTACGGGCGAAGAAAGCGGCAATATCGACGATGTAATGGACGGCAACTTGGATAGCTTTATTCTTTCGTACCTGAAAATGCAATGATAAAGCGCCTATCTTTGGCGGGCTTAAGCGGCCTTTGCTGCTTGATGATGCTTTTTGGCCTGATGTCGCTACTTGCGACAAATGAGGGCCTGCTTGGGCGGGGCTTCCTTAGATTTGGGGCTTCGCCTTTGATTGAACGGGAAGCCTACCCCGAGGTTGCCAGAGACCTGTCCCGGTATTTATCGGGCAAGAGCGATACGCTTTCGTCGAGCAACTTAAAGTATAGCCAAAGAGAAACCCTGCATTTGCAGGACGTGAAAGGGCTTGTGAAGGCGGGGCGAGCGCTGCTGTGTGGCGGGATTTTACTGACGCTTGGCCTTTTTGTTTCGCTTTTTCGGGCAAGTGACCGGCAGGTCATTGCCAAAAGCCTGTTAATAGGAGCGGGGACTTTTATGGCCTTGCTTTTACTATTAGGGGCGGTAGGATTGATAGGTGGTTTTGAAAGGCTGTTTACCACTTTTCATCAGGTATTTTTCACAAACGACCTGTGGCTGCTTGACCCCGGGCAGGATATTGTTATCGGTCTGATGCCCTTTGCCTTTTTTATGTGGGCAAGCAAAGTAGGCCTCGGTCTCTATTTCGTGTGGTTCGTGGCTTCCATGAGCCTTGCGTATATTTTATTTAGGAAATCGTATGGAAAATAGTACCAAAAACAAGCCCGTTTTGGTGCTGGGCATTGAAACCAGCTGCGATGAAACGGCGGCGGCTGTTGTAGAAAACGGCAGAGTTATCCGCTCCAATATTGTTTACTCCCAAATTCCGCTGCACGAAGTGTACGGCGGCGTAGTGCCTGAAATTGCAGGCAGGGCGCATGTGGAAAAAATTGATTTGGTCGTGAAGCAAGCCCTTCAAAAAGCGGACTGCACTTTGCACGACCTAAATGCCGTTGCCGTCACCCACGGCCCGGGATTGGTCGGGGCGCTGCTTGTGGGCGTTTCCTATGCTAAAGCGCTGGCTCTGTCGCTAAGTTGCCCTCTTATTGGCGTCAACCACATTGAGGGGCATATTTACGCTAACTATTTAAGCTATCCCGACCTAAACCCGCCTTTTTTGTGCCTGGTCGCAAGCGGTGGGCACAGCCATATTTTTTCGGTGGACGAAGCGGGTGACTACACCCTTATCGGTTGCACCCAGGATGACGCTGCCGGCGAAGCCTTTGATAAGGCCGCCCGGATTTTGCAGCTCCCATACCCCGGCGGGCCGAGGCTGGACAAATTAGCTGATGAAGGCGACCCTGACGCCTTGTCGCTGCCCCGTCCCAAACTGCAGGGCCGCTATGACTACAGCTTTTCCGGCTTAAAGACGGCGTTTATTAACGCCATACACCATAAAGAGCAAAAAAATGAGCCCTACAAAAGGGCGGATATGGCGGCTTCCTTCCGCAAGGCGGTGGTGGAGATGTTGGTGGAAAAAACCATGCTGGCGGCTGACGATTTCAAAACTAAAAAGGTACTGCTCGCCGGCGGCGTCGCTGCCAACTCCCTTTTGCGAAAGCGCCTGCGGGAGGAATGCTCAAAGCGGGGGATAGCGTTTTACCTGCCTGACCTATCGTTATGCGGCGACAATGCCGCCATGATCGCTGCGGCAGGCTATCAGGGCTTCATCAAGGGCGAGCGTGCGCCTCTCAGCTTGAACGCCCAACCTGCGCTTAGGGTCCGGTGTATTCCGAGCGATGCGACTTGATTTCATTGCCTTTTAGCAAGGTAATGTAGTGAATCTGCGGCATAGCGCCCAACCTTACAGGCATGGTAGAGGTGCCTACCCCGTTTGAAACAAGGATAGGCGTCTGGTTTTCTATCATATGGCCTGTTCGGTATCTATCGCCATACTTGCTGGAGGAAATAATGCTGCGATTAAACAGCGCCACCTGCCCGCCGTGCGTATGCCCGCAAATGGCAAGGGAGAAGGGATAGCTGCCGTTTTGGTCAAATTCAGGCAAAATATCGGGCGAGTGCGGGCAAAAGACGGAAAAATCGCAAGCAGGGAGCCTGTTAAAAAGCGTTAAATCAGGCTTTCCTTCTTTACCGTCATCGGTGGCGACAAGACAAAGCTTCGCTCCATTGATATTGAGCGCATGGGCGCTGTTACGCAAAAGAACAGCGCCTTTTTCTTGTATTAGATTGGTGAGACTATCAATCTCCGCTTCACTTCCCCACAAGTCGTGGTTGCCCAAAACGGCAATCACGCCTTTTTTTACCTTGAGCTTGGGAATCAAATGCCAAAACTTGATGGAGGTTTTAGTTGTTTCTCCATAGTCGCCCCCAAGGAGGATGAGGTCGGCTTGGAGGGCATTGAGTTTGTTTGCAAGGTCAAGCGCCCGCTCCTTGGAAAACATCGGCCCGTAGTGCACGTCCGACGCATAGGCGATGGAAAAGCCGTGCAGCCCTTCAGGCAGCGATGGATGATAGATAGAATCTTTCACTGTTTGCAGGAGGGTTGAAAAATAAAGGGGGTAGAGCAGTCGGCAATTGCGTGGCAACTTGGCCATTAATGCTCCGATTAGGCTGGTACGGTACTTTTTGGCCATGTTTTATTGGACGGCCTTGAGCATTTCATTCCACTTCCTGTCCATATCTTCAACCAAGGCAATTTGCGTACGGCAGCGCACTAAGTTATGCTCGGGATAGGCGGTGCGAAAGTAAGTATCGCCGTTTAGGTAGTCGGCCAAGAAACGAACCCCGCATTCAAGGGTCATGAGCCGGGCGCCCGTGGGCAGGCTCATGCGCTCCACATCTGTGAGCCTATCGCCGCAGGTTTCAAGGAAGCCCTTGGCATAGATATTGTAAAGCGGCAGGGATAGCGACACTTTGTTTACATCCTTTTCATCTTCAGCGGCGGTGTTTGCGCCAAAGCGGATGGAGTCGCCAAAGTCGTTGGCGGCAAAGCCGGGCATTACGGTATCAAGGTCGATAACGCATAGCGGTGTGCGGGTAACGGAGTCCAGCATCACGTTGTTAAGCTTGGTATCGTTATGGGTGACTCGAAGGGGCAGCTTGCCTTCCCGGTAGAGGTTCATCAGCTCTCCGGCGCCGCTTTCAAAACTCAGGTAATGATCGATTTCCGCCTTGGCAGAATCCAAGCGTCCCGATCTGTTTTCTTCAATTGCCCTTTTTAACTGGTTGTAACGCTCGGGCGTATCATGAAAGTGGGGGATGGTTTCGTATAGGGAACCGGCATCAAAGTCCGATAACTGGTTTTGGAACTGGCCAAAAGCCTTGGCGCTCTGGTAAAAATCGTCAGGCGTTTCGGGCTTGTCAAGGCAAAGGCTGCGGGTGACAAACTCATACAACCGCCAGTAGGCTCCCTCATCGTCTACCAGATAGGGCTTGCCGTCCACCGTTTCAACTAAGGTCAGCACATGGCGCTCATCAAGGCCCTGGCGGCGTAAGTGGTCGGTTACCCTAATCAGGTTGCTCATGAGCTTGTCGGGCTCTTTAAAAACCGTTTGGCTAAGCCTTTGCAAGATATACAGGTGAGGCTGGTCGGTTACCAATAGATAGGTTTGGTTAATATGCCCCGAACCGTAACGGGCGCAGCTGAGGGGATTGCCTTCCAACTTAAATTGAGAATAAACGCAATGCATGATGAATAGTTCCTCCTTGAATAAAGTTTATACTCGCATGGCGTCAATGAGTTTCTCATACGCCCGAATGCCTTCTTTAAGTGCGCCTTTTGCGCTGTCATGCCTTAGTTGCAGCTTAAGGGTGGTGCTGCGGCCGGGGGAGAGGGACAGACGCTTGTCGACAGACAGCGCACGCACCAACCTTTCAGGGCTTTGTACATAGTTTTCATTCAGCCTGGCGCTTAAATACCCGCTGCCGAAGCTGACCAAGTCGCTGCCGATGGTGGAGGCAAGGCGCCTTAAATAGCTGACAAGCGACAGGGTGACAACAGGCTCGGGCGGCTCGCCGAAACGGTCGACCAAATCGCTGGTCAGCTCGTCCAAATCCGCTTTGGATGTAACCGAAGCGATGCGCTTGTACACCTCAATGCGCTGCTTGTCGCCGGAAACGTAGCTTTCAGGGAGGAAAGCGTCCACAGGCAATTCTACCCTGGTTTCCTTTTCTACCTGCGTAGCCAGCGTGTCGCCCTTGGCTTCCCTAATGGCTTCTTCAATCAGTTTCCAGTACATATCGTAGCCTACAGAGGCGATTTGCCCCGACTGCTCGGGGCCGAACATGTTGCCGGCGCCACGAATTTCAAGGTCCCGCATGGCAATGCGGAAGCCTGCGCCAAATTCGGTAAACTCCTGAATGGCTGCTAAACGCTTTTGAGCGTCTTGCGTGAGCGCCTTGTCGGGGCGGACAAAAAAGTAAGCGTACGCAGACTGCCAGGAGCGCCCAACACGCCCCCGCAACTGGTACAGTTGGCTCAGGCCGAACTTGTCGGCATCGTACACCATTAAGGTGTTGGCGGAAGGCACGTCCAGGCCGTTTTCAATGATGGTGGAGCAAACCAAAACGTCAAGCTTCTGCCGGTAAAAATCGTTCATCACGTCTTCCAAGGCGGTTGCGCTCATTTGCCCGTGAGCGATGCCGATTTTGGTATCAGGCAAAAGGATCGCAAGGTGCGAAGCAAACTTTTCAATGTTCTGCACCCTATTATACAGGAAAAATACCTGCCCGTCCCGGTTTAATTCCCGGGTAATGGCGCCCCTCACGATGGCGTCGCTGTAATCCATCACATAGGTTTGAATAGGAAGCCTGTTTTCGGGCGGGGTCTCAAGCAAGCTCATATCCCGAACGCCTATCATGCTCATGTTGAGGGTCCGGGGAATGGGGGTGGCGGACAGGGTAAGTACATCCACCGTTTGCTTCATGGATTGAATTTTTTCCTTGTGGGCGACGCCAAAGCGCTGCTCCTCGTCGATGATTAAAAGCCCCAAGTCCGCAAAGATAACGTCTTTGGATAGCAGGCGGTGAGTGCCGATGAGGATATCGATTTTTTTATCGTACAGCTTGGCAAGAATTTCCCTTGTTTCCTTGGCCGTATTAAAGCGGCTGACCGAGGCGATTTCGACCGGTATCACCTGGAAGCGTTCCCTAAAAGTCTTTTCATGCTGCTTGACTAAAATGGTGGTGGGCGCGAGAACGGCCACCTGCTTTGCGCCCATGACCGCGCGAAAAGCCGCCCGCATGGCGACTTCCGTTTTGCCGTAGCCCACATCGCCGCAAAGAAGCCTGTCCATATTGACGGGCTTTTCCATATCGTGCAGCACTTCGCCAATTGCTCGCTGCTGGTCTTCGGTTAATTCATACTCAAAGCGATCGGCAAACTCGTTTTCAAAAATGCCGGGATGGGTAAAGGCATAGCCGGGGGTGGCTTGGCGCTTGGCGTACAGCTCCACCAAGTTAAAGGCAAGCTGCTTGACGGACGCCCGCACCCTGCTTTTTTGCCTTTGCCAGGCATTGCCTGTCAGGTCATTAAGCGGGGGAGGCGTTTCCAGGGAACCGATATATTTTTGCACCCGGTCAAACTGGTCAACGGGCACGTAAAGTTTGTCGCTGCCCTTGTAGAAAATGAGCAGATAATCCCGCCAGGTGCCTTCGCTTTGCAGGCGCACCGTTCCCTGATACCGGCCGATGCCGTGCGCCTCGTGCACGACATAGTCGCCCGGTTTTAGGTCAACAAAGCTTTCAAGGCGGGCGCCTGCGGTGGTTTTTTTCTTTGTCCTGCGCAGGGAATGTCCATACAGGTCGCTTTCCCCTAAGAGGAGAATTTTAGCGTCTTCCCATAAAAATCCGTGAGGGAAGGCCTTTTGTACAATTACTGGTTTTGAGTGACTGTCCCAATCATCAGTCGTATCGATTAGTAAGTGCAGACTTTCAAGCGAGCGCTGAATACGTTCGCACCTGGATCCGCTTTCTGAAAACAGGCGGATGACATATCCGTCCCTTTGGCGGCGCTCAATGTCTTCCCTCAGCTTTTGAAAGCGGCTTGCGTATTGGCTCACGCTCTTTCCCTGACAAGAAATAGCGGCAGGTTTTAGAGACAGGGTACCCCGCAGAATATCCTGCACCAGAATAACGGCCTCATCTTTGAGGGAATCCAAAACATCTTCAGGGGAAGCAAGCGCCGCCTCCTGCTCCTGTATGGCTTCGCCCGAAAGCAGGCTGCTTGATAGGTCGGCCAAATAAGTTTGAAGTTTATCGTCTAATTTTTTTTGCAGATTATTGGGGGTATCGACAATGACCCTGTCAAAAGAAAGGGTATTGAGCAGCGGTTGATAGTCCTGTGTCAATAGCGGCGCAAACAGGGAAAAGCCGGAAAAAGCGCCACGTTCCCGTAGCTCCTCGCTTTTTTCCTTCAGGCGAAGTAGTCCCTCAATGTCTTCGCCGCCGGCAGACCGCCTGTCAATGGCTAACGACAGCATGGCTTCCATCTTATCAGCTGCGGCGATGCGCTCGCTATCTGACAAAAGGTACTCCCTTGCGGCAATGACCGTTAAACTGGATAGCCTCTCGTCGCTTCGCTGGGACACAACGTCAAAGGAACGCATGGCGTCAATTTCCCTGTCGAAAAAATCAATTCTTACGGGGTTTGGCAGGTTGGGCGGGAAAACATCTAAAATATCTCCCCGAAGGGCGCACTGCCCACGGCCTTCCACCATATCCACCCGCTCATAGCCAAGGCCAATCAGCCGACGCAGCATTTCCTGCGGTTCCATGGTTTCGCCCACAGCCACGTCAAAGGAGAGTTTTCCGTGGGTGGGTTGGAAATATTCCATCAGCGTTTCGGGGCAAATGACAAGCACCCTTGCGTTATTCGACCGGATTTTTTCAAGGGCGTTGATTCTCTCAAACTTGTTTTCAGGGCTGACGGCTCTACTTGAAAACAGCAATTCCTTGGGTGGCATGTAGCAACAGCTACCGGGCAAAAGGGCATTGATGAGGTTGCAAATTTCCCTTGCTTTCAGGTGATTTTCGGCAACATAAAGAAGCGGCGCTTTTTTATTTGCAAGGGTCGCTACAAAAAATGCACGCTGCGGCGCCGTCATCCCATACAGGGCGATGGATTGCCTGCGCTCAAGCTCTAAGGCCTTTTGGTAGCTATTATGCTTTTGTATCTGTTTTAGCAGTCGGCTCATTTGCTCGGTTATATAAGTTCATGGCTTTTTCGATGCCAGAGTCAAGAAATTCAATAGCGGCATCGCAAGCGCGATTCAAGGCGTCTTCTATGATTTTTTTTTCTTCCGGCGACTGAAAACCGGCTAGCACCCAGTTAGCTAAATCCCATTCAGGGGGCGGGGAGCCAACGCCTACCCGAATACGGGGAAAGCGGTTGCTGCCCGTTTCCTGGATGATGGAGCGCCAGCCATTATGCGTTCCGGCGCCACCGTATGGGCGCAAACGAATGGTACCTACGGGAAGGTCCACATCGTCGGAGATAATCAGCGCATCTTCCGGCTCGACCTTGTACCAGCGGCACAAATCTCGCACCGCCTCGCCGGAAAGGTTCATATAGGTTAGGGGTTTGCACAGCGCAAGGCGTTCACCTCGATAGACGCCTTCGCTAACCAAGGCGTTTTTGCGGGTTTTCGCCCTTTGCATACGCAGTTTATCTCCCAGGCGGTCAATCACTTCAAAGCCCATGTTGTGCCTTGAGCCTTGGTAACGTTCGCCTGGGTTGCCAAGGCCGATGATTAATTTCACTCTATTTGCCCCCGGGACGTAGCCAAGCGGAAGGCTCTACCATGGGGATGCCGTTTACAGTGCCCGAATAGCTTAGCAGGCTTCGGTGAGTGGGCAGGCTGTTTCTATCAATATTGTCTTGGGCAATCATCACAGCGATACCGATAACAGGGCATTCAAATTCAGCCATCAAGGCGACCATGCCGCCGACTGTACCGCCGACTTGCATGAAGTCGTCCGCTACCAGCACCTTTTGGCGGGGCTTTAAGGATCTGCGGGCAAGGGCCATGGTTTCAATGCGCCCGTTGCCCGTTACATAGTTGATATTAACGGCCGAACCCTCATAAACTTTGCTGTTTCGGCGGGCGATAACCAATGGAACCGATAGGGCGTCGGCCGTCATCATCGCAAGGGGGATGCCCTTGGTTTCCATGGTTAAAACGGCGTCGGGCTTTTCTTCTTCAAACTCGCTTGCCAAAATGGCGCCCATCTGGCGCATAATTTGCGGGTCTGAGAGGATGTCCGACCAATACAGGAAGTTGCCCGGCAGCACCCTTTCAGGGTCCCTGAGCATCTGCGCCACCTTTTCCACCTCTTGGTAGTTATCAAGGCCGATATTATAGTTGCGCAGCCTAACGCCGCCTGCGGCGCCCGTGAGCGTCTCCAAGGTGCCAAGGTTGTACTTGCGAATGGCGCTTTCAATCATGGAAATATCTTCGCTCATGGAAGATTTGGCCGCCCCGAACATCTGGGCAAAATCGGACAGGGTAAATAACTTGCCGGGATTACAGCTCAAAATGCGGGTAATGGCGGCGATACGCTCGGTGCGCTTTACTTTTTCGCTCATCTTCTCCTCCTTCAATGTCCATGACAGTATACCACAAAACACGAACAAAAAGGAAGATATTTTCAAAAAAGTTTGCCTGTTGATTGGAAGTGTTCAACAGGCGGGAGAGTTGAGTATGGATTCAATTAAGATAATGTGAGGAATAAAGCAGTCATAATGATGATGTCCTGGACAAAATGAATCAACCAGGCCCAAAAGAATCCTTTGGTTTCATGGATGCTTTTAGCTAAGAACCAGCCAAGGAAGCCCGCCAGCAGCACGCCGGGAAGTTTTCCGGGTGTGCCAAAGTAGTGAAAGCCCCCGAAAATAAGAGCCGATAAGGCTTTAGAAATATACGGGCTTAAGCCGTGGTATTCCACAATGCTTGTAAAGGTATGGCGGTAGGTAGCCTCTTCAACAAAGCTGTTGGTGAGGGCAAAAAGTACAATCAGCAAAAAGATGCTCGGCGTGAGACTTTGAATAATCCCTCTTTCAATCACCTGAAAGTAGATGGCGATGGCTGTTATAACCGATATGGAAATAGCGACCTTTAAACCGCCAATTTTCCAAGTATCCTTGTTGTTTTTTGTAATGCCGATCCACGGCTCGGGAAGGACTTGGCCATCAATATTTTTAATGAAAAGAAGCTTAAGGGATTGGAACCGGGTTTGCAGGGCGGTAACAAATACAATAATTAAGCTTAAAATAAGGGTGGTTGTCTGATAGGAAAATGTTTTGTTGAGGTAGTTGGTGCTGAAGAATTGAACGGTGAAAAGGGAATTTTGCATCAGGTAGAGAATGGCTGCTGTCATGGCTCCCACAATGGAAAGCGTGATAGCAAAATTGGTGGTTACTTTTTTCATAAAGTTTCCTCGATTCTTTGAATTGCTTTTTTGAGCCACTCGATCGTGAACTCGTTGTACATCATGCCATAGTCGATGGTAAGGTCGTATGACAGGTTGTCTGGTTTATCGGCGATGGATTGTTTGATACCAGCATAAACTTGCTGCAAAGCGATTGATTCATCAAGAACATTTTTTAAGTCTTCCAAAATCGCCGGGTAATCTTCTTTTTTGCTCACAAATACCTTGAGCATCAGTTCGTCCCTGTAGATGGTTGTGTGTTCGTGGTTAGAGAGCCACTGCGAAAGAGCCTCTTTTCCCTCATGGGTAATTTCAAAAATAATCTTGTTTCTGCTTCCTCTTTTGGGCATTTTGCGGATGAGTTTTTCATCAGCAAGGACTTTTAATGTTCGGTGCACATTGCTGTAAGACTCATTCCAAAAATACCCGATGGATTCATTGGCGAATTTTTCCAGGTCATAGGCAGACATCTTTCGGATGTTCAGTAAGCCCAATAACGCAAACTTCGTAGACATAGCGACCTCCTTTCAGATAGATAATAACCTATCTAATAGATATATAAACATCAACGAGTTTATTTTCCTCAAATTATCTTTGCATTATTCAAAAGACATAATTTTGGGGAGATAGCAAAATGGATGTCCCAAAAGGAACATCCAACACAAGCTATATTTTTATACTAAATTGCTTCTTTTTTAGTCCAAGTGAAACGGTAAATAACCAGCACCACAATCACGACGGCATAGGAATAAAGCCAATTCAGGGGCGGTGTATGGAAGGAAGCGACAGGTGAAAAGATGAGGAAGTTTAACAGCAAATTGGCAAAGAATGCAACTATTAGGCTTTGCATCGCAGCACATACGCGTCAATGACAACGCTGATGGTAAAAGTAATCAGAATTTCTTCAATCATCCCGGCAAAGCTATGAATTTCGTTGATGCTGGCAAAGTGGTAAATGGCATAGACAAAAGATGTTAATAAAACGGAAAGAACTTTACCCCGTAGGGTATTACCAAACACCTTGATTAAGCCTTGCAAAAACAGGCAGTACCACATCAGCGTATAGGCAACCATCGTAGGCAGAAGCATGATAAGCGGAGAGATGAGATAAGCGAAATTTCCGGAGAAAACATCGTTCAATGAAACGTGGTGATCTTGGCTGATGGCCATGACTCCCAAACCGATGAATAGAACAAACAAAACGAGACTTTAAATGAGAAACCGGGGAGTGATTTTTTGGGGAATCAATCAAATCGGTTGGTAATTTCCAGCTTTTGATATAGTAGTGGCTTGACGCAATGCCCACAACGGAGACGGTTATGTAATAGATAAGTGTACCCCAGTGATAAGTGACAGACTGAAAGTCGGCGGGTAGCTGCGTTTTAAAATCCGCGCCAAGATAAAAAAGCGCATTAGCGCATATGTTTCCTATGAACCAAGCCAGCCAAATAAGGGTGAGGGTTTGAAGGATTTGTTTCTTTGTAGCATTGTTCTCCTGCATGCTATGACCTCCTTTGCGAAATGATTTATCAAAGCGTCTTCAAAGGGAAGCGCGGTGGCGTCTGCTTCTTAATAGGTGTTGAGCACGCAGCGGCTGCGGGCGAAGCCGATAAAATCGCTATTCTAAAAGCAATAGAGTATATTCATCTTTCCAATTGAAGTTCCTTTTCACAAATCACCTGTGTGATATGGGTAATATCCGTTACCTTAAACAAGAATTTTTTTCCGTACTTGCTTGAATCGCACAGAAAATATTGCTCCCTTGAACAGCAAATCATCTCTTGGCGTAAGGCGATATCGGTTTCGTAGAAATCGGAAATAATCCCATTTTTATCAATGCCTGCGGCGGAGAAAAACAGCTTGTCGGCATGGAAAGAACGGATGTTGTTTTCCGCTATACTGCCGCCAAAGGTCATGGATTTGGGCTGCAACTGCCCGCCCGTTAAAAAAACACGGGCGGAAGTTGTGGCAAGAGAACCTGCGACCCGCAGGCTGTTGGTAACAACCGTTAAATCATTCGTTTGTAAAAAGGGAATCATACTGATGACCGTGGAGGAGCCGTCCATAAAAATGGCATCGCCCGGCTTTACCAAGGAGGCTGCGATCTTGGCGACGGCATTTTTTTGTGTACGCATGGTTTCTACCCGTTGATCTAAGATTACAAAACGGTTGTGTCCGCCTGCGAGCGATATGCCGCCCCAAAATTTATTAATCAGCTGTCTTTTTTCCAACTCAAGGATGTCCCGCCGTATGGTTGCCGGACTTGCGTAGAGCCGTTCGGACAGCTCCTTGACCGTTGCATGCGGTTGATTTTTGAGGATGTTCAGTATTTCCTCCATGCGTCGATTTTTTAGCAAATTACTCTTTCTCCGTGATTAATTTTGATTAAATTTGAGTAAAAAGGCTCAAATTAATGATGGAATGCCATCTTCCTTAAAATCATTGCAATTTGTGTATACGGGAATTATAATACAATTGATATCAATTTGTACAGCTGATTTTGCGTGTTTCTTTCACATTTCACACAAAGGCGAGGGGAAAATCAAGAGAGAATAGCAGTACATAAACGATTATTTTTGATTATTTACGGAGGAAGAACGCATGATGGATACAATCAAGCTGAACTTGAAAGGCGTCAAGATGGTTGCTCATCGGGGAGCAAGCGGCCTTGAAAGGGAAAACACCTGCGCTGCCTTTGTGGCGGCAGGCAATCGGTCATATAGCGGCATTGAGGCCGATGTGCACCGCACCAAGGATGGTCAGTTTATTGTTGTTCATGACGATGATTTGCTACGGGTTGCGGGCGTCAACTGGGTGGTTGAAGAGACCGCCTTTGAGCGGTTGCGCAGCGTTTATCTCAGTGACCTTGGCGGAACGGTGCGCAAGGATTTGTTTTTGCCGTCGCTTGAGGAATATGTCACCATTTGTAAACGCTATCAAAAAGATTGTGTGCTGGAAATAAAAAACCACATTGAAGAGGAAGACATTAACCGTCTTGTAAACAACGTTCGTGAGCTTGGTTGGCTTGAGCGAACGATTTTTATTTCTTTTGACCTGGATAATCTTATTGCTGTTCGCAAGCTTCTTCCCAATCAGCCCATTCAATTTTTAACCGATAAAATGGATCAAAAGGTACTTGATATTTTAAACAAGTATCGTTTTGACCTGGATGTTAAATACACTGGTATTTCTCAAAGCCAGATTAAGCGATTAAGAAGCCAAGGCATTAACGTTAACGTATGGACGGTTGATGACCCGCAGGTGGCAAAAACCATGGCTGGCTATGGCGTCAACTATATTACAACAAACATTTTGGAATAAGGGGAAAAGGGCGAACATGTACACAGACATTCTCATTATCGGGGCGGGTGTTATCGGTTGTGCGGTTGCAAGGGAGTTAAGCGCTTACGAAGCCAGCATCACCGTTTTGGACAGGGCCTGCGACGTTTCCGAGGGAGCATCCAAGGCCAACACGGGCCTTGTTCACGCCGGTTTTGATGCGGAACCCGGTTCCATGAAGGCTAAAACAAATGTTCGTGGAGCGGCCATGTTCCAAGACCTGTGCGAAGAGCTGGGCGTTCCTTATGTTCAAAATGGCGCATTAGTCGTTGGCTTTGAAGAAGAGGACAGGTTCGTGCTTGAAGGCTTGCTCAAGCGTGGAGAAGAAAACAAAGTTGAGGGACTGAAAATTCTTTCGGGCAAAGAGGCGCTAAAATTGGAGCCCAACCTGAACCCCAATATCAGCTATGCCCTAAGCATACCCTCTGCAGGCATCACCAGCCCTTATGAATTGACCTTTGCCTTGGCAGACCATGCGGCTGTAAACGGCGTAAGCTTTCAATTCAATCAGGAAGTGAAGAATCTAAACCTGGATGAAGATGGCCTGTGGCGTGTTACCACCAATCAGGGTGAATTTACCGCTAAGATTCTAATCAACTGCGCGGGGGAACAAAGCGCCGTTTTACACAACATGATTAGCGCTGAGCCCCTACACATTATTCACAGGCGTGGGCAGTATTACCTGCTGGACCGTATACAGCCTGTGCCCTTTGAGCGCACCGTTTTCCAGTGTCCCACCAAAATGGGCAAGGGCGTTGTGGTATCGCGCACCGTGCATAACAATATGATTATCGGCCCTACCGCCGAAGACATTGAGGATGGGCAGGACACTTCAACAACCGCCGAGGGCCTTAAAACGGTAGTCGAAAAAAGCTGTTTAACGTGGCCAGGCCTGGCACTTCGCAGCACCATCAGTAATTTTTCTGGCATCCGCGCCCATGAAAAGGGCGGAGATTTTATCATCGGCGAAGTGAACGGCGCCAAAGGAGCCTATGAGGCGGTGGGTATTGAAAGCCCCGGTTTGTCGGCTGCTCCTGCCATCGGCGAAATGCTAAGGGGTTTGATTGTGAAAAAAGAAGGCCTCCAAAAGAAAGCAAGCTTTGTTCCGCCCATCAAGCGCCCCAAGCCCTTTAACGAAATGACGGTCGAAGAACAGGCTAAGGCCGTTGAAGAAAATCCCTTGCATGGCCATATTGTATGCCGCTGCGAAGTGGTAACGGAAGAAGAAATCCGCCAGGCGATTAGGCGGCCGGTTGGCGCCACCACGCTGGACGGCGTCAAACGCAGGGTGCGCGCGGGTATGGGCAGGTGCCAGGGGGGCTTTTGCAGCCCCAAGGTCATCGACATTTTAAGCGAGGAACTGAACCTTCCCAAGACGGAAATTACAAAGAGCGGCGGGCAAAGCTACCTGCTAACGGGCAACATTACCGATGCGTTAAAGGGGGAAGAGTAAGGATGCGTCATTTTAGCAGAGAAGTAGATGTTTTAATCGTTGGCGGGGGTCCTGCGGGACTGGGCGCCGCCATTGCCGTAAAGGAAAACGGCATCGACAATCTTTTAGTTTTAGAGCGTGCCAACTTTCTTGGCGGTATTTTGGGCCAATGTATTCATAACGGCTTTGGGCTGCACCGTTTCGGTGAAGAACTAACGGGCCCGGAATATGCCCAGCGGGATATAGACAGAGTTAAAGAACTGGGTATAGAAATTCAGACCGAGACCATGGTTTTGTCGGTCGGTGAAGACTTGGTTGTTTCCGCCGTTTCATCCAAGAACGGCATGCAATTAATCAAGGCAAAGGCTATTATCTTAGCGATGGGATGCAGGGAGCGTCCCCGTGGGGCGCTGGGTACGCCAGGCACACGCTGTGCCGGCATCTACTCTGCGGGTACGGCTCAACAGTTTGTTAATTTGGAAGGCTACATGCCCGGCAAGCGGGTAGTGATTTTAGGCTCGGGCGATATCGGCCTCATTATGGCAAGGCGTATGACCTTGCAAGGCGCCAAGGTGCTTGCCTGCGTTGAGCTAATGCCCTATTCTTCGGGGCTGAACCGCAACATCGTTCAGTGCCTTCAAGATTACGATATTCCGCTGTATCTGTCCCACACGGTGATTGATATCAAGGGCAAGGATCGCCTAACGGGCGTTACCATCGCCAAGGTGGATGATAACCGACAGCCCATTCCCGGCTCTGAAAAAGACTTGGAGTGCGATACCCTGCTCTTGTCCGTCGGCCTGATTCCCGAAAACGAGTTGTCCCAGGGCGCAGGCGTTGACCTGAGCCCCCTAACCAGTGGGCCTGTGGTGGACGACAGTTTCCAGACCAGCATTCCCGGTATTTTCACCTGCGGAAACGTCCTGCATGTGCATGACTTGGTTGACTATGTGTCCGAAGAGTCCTTTAAGGCAGGGCGTTCGGCAGCGCAGTACATTAAAGGCTTGCTGCCTCCTGCGGATACCGTGCAAGTTTTGGACGGCGAAGGCGTTCGTGGTACGGTGCCGCAGAGAATTCGTCTTGGACAGGAAGAAAGTATCGCTCTCATGTTCAGGCCAAGCGGCGTATTCCGTAACGCCGTTTGCACCGTTACAAGCGGCGGCAGGCAGATTGCCAGAAAACGTGCGCAGATTTTTACCCCTGGCGAAATGGTCACCATCAATCTTAAAAAAGAAGAAGTGGCCGCTTTGTCGGATAGTGTCACCGTAAGTATTGAAAGGAGCAAGTAAGAATGGAAATTACCTGTATCAATTGTCCTGTGGGCTGCCTCCTTCAGGTTGAGATGGCCGGTGGCAAGGTACTGTCGGTCAGCGGACAGGTTTGCAAACGTGGCGAAATCTATGCCCACCAAGAGTGTGTCAACCCTACCCGCATGATTACCGCTGTTGTTCCGGTGGCGGGAAGCCAGATGCCGCTTTCAGTCAAAACCGAACAGCCTATTCCCAAGCAAGATATCAATAAATGTATGGCCGAACTGGCCGCGGTGCAGGTGGAAGCGCCGGTTAGGATGGGCGAAGTGATTATTCGCAACGTGTGTGACTCAGGAGTGAACATTATCGCCACCAAGGAAATTGCAAGGACTGTTTAATGATGAACCGAGTAAGCGCTGAAACAATCAAAGAAAAGTTTAAAGACATCCGCTCTTTCCTGCTGGATATGGACGGAACGTTTTATCTGGAAGACAGGCTGCTAAAAGGCTCCATTGACTTTCTAAAAGCTCTTGAAAGAACGGGGCGTACCGCCCGATTTTTAACCAACAATTCCTCAAAGTCGGGTGAGTTCTATGCGCAAAGGCTACGTAAAATGGGGGTGAATGAACGTTATATGGATGTTATCACCTCTGGCCAGGCGGCAGGCAGCTACTGCCTGAAGCATCGCCCCGGACAAAAATGTTACGTTCTTGGCAACGATATGTTAAAGGCGGAACTTACCGCTATGGGCCTTGAAATTGTCGAAGACGGGGCCGACTATGTGCTGGTTGGCTTTGATACCTCGCTTGACTATCAAAAGCTGTGCAAGGTGTGCGACTATATTCGTTATGGCAAACCCTATATTGCCACCCACCCTGATTTCAACTGCCCGACTAAGGAAGGTTTCATTCCCGATACAGGCTCGTTCATGGCGCTCATTGAGGCCAGCACCGGCCGCAAGGCCGATCTTGTCATTGGCAAACCTAACGCCGGCATTGTAAAAGAAGCGATGGCAAGGACGGGCTATTCCGCCCATGAAACGGCCATTGTAGGGGACAGGCTCTATACTGACGTGGCTACAGCCAAAAACTTTGGTATGATGGGCATTCTGGTGCTGACAGGCGAAACCAAGATGGAGGACATCAATAATTCTCCCGTTCAGCCTGACCTGATCTTTGAACGTCTCTCTTCAATGATTCCGTATTTGTAAACACCAAGGCTAATTACACCTGGGCGGTTGTGCAGCCTATCAGGCAAGAGTAATTTTTAAGAAACGAAAGGAGGTTTATGATGGCGGTATTTAGGGGAACAATCCGTTCCGAAACGTTGGCAATGGATACCATCGTCAACGTAATTATTCCTTACGAACAGCACTATATCCAGTCCAAGGCGCCACACGACAAGACCTTAATTTTGCTCCATGGCCTGAAACAAAACGCCGATGCCTGGACACGCATGAGCCGGATTGAACAGTTTGCTCATTACACGGGATTTAATGTAATGGTTCCCGAAGTGCAGCGCAGCTTTTATTGCAATATGGCTCATGGCTTGCCTTACTTTGACTATATTGTAAACGAAATCCCAAAGATGGCATCCGAAGTGTTTCATTTTCCTGTGGATTCGGAGCATCTGTACGTTGCGGGCTTGTCGATGGGGGGCTACGGTGCCATGAAGTGCGCCCTAACCTACCCCGAGCGTTTTGCAGGAGCCATGAGCTATTCGGGCGCTGTGCGAAGCCTTGAAAACTCGGGCGGTTATACAGACTCTTCCCTTTTTCAAGAGTTTCAGGCTGTTTTGGGCATGGATTTACAATGTGCGCCTGAAAACAACCTGATGCTGCTGGCCGAAAAAGCAGCCAATACTCCTCGCAAACCCAAGCTTTATCTTGCCTGCGGCACGGAGGATTTCTTGTTGGAAGACAATCGCTCTTTTACCGAGCATCTTCGTAAGCTTGGCCATGACGTAACTTATGAAGAGTGGGCGGGCGACCACAGCTGGCCTTTTTGGGATATGGCCTGTGCGCGCAGCATGGCGCTGATGGCTGGTCTTTCGCCTGAAGACGTACTAAAGGAATAAAACTACGACTTGACACGAATTTTACAGTTATTTGCTAAAATGTTCTACAAATTGTATACTAAACCAAGAAGAGTAGCGCTTATGCGTTTACCGATAAAAAACATTTGAAGGAGGATAACATGAAGAAGTTTATTACCCTACTGCTCGTTCTTGCACTGCTGCCCACCATAGCCATTGGTGTAGGCGAATACGACGTGACCGAACCCATCACCATTACCTGGTGGCATGCCCATGAAGACCAGTTCAGCGAAGCCCTGAACTATATGGTGGATAAGTTCAACAGCGAAAACAGCATGGGCATTACTGTTGATCCGGTGTACATTGGCAGTTATGGCGAAATTAACACCCAGTTCATCGCTGCTGCAGCTGCGGGTGCAGGCACTGTTCCCGCTCTTGTCACCTGCAACACATCCTATCCCGCCAGCTACGGTGCGGAAGGCCTGTGTGAGATACTGGATCCCTACATCGACGCTTATGACTACGACATTGAAGACTTTGGTGAGGGCCTGATTGCTTCCACCAGCTTTGACGGTGAGCAGATTTGCCTTCCCTACCTGATTTCAACCCAGGTCATGTACTACAACAAGGATATGGCTGCGGCCGAAGGCATCGAAATGCCCAAGACTGTTGCCGATATGGATGCTTTCCTTGAAAAAGCCACCCTCTTCAACGAAGACGGCACCACCAAGCGTTACGGCACTGTTTTTGGCGGCTGGGACTACTGGTACTATGAGATGCTGTACAAAAACAACGGCGTGCAGCTGGTACTGGAAGACGAAACCACCGACATTAACAGCGAAAAGAGCATCGAAATCACTAACAAGATCAAAGAATGGATTGACAAGGGCTACGCTTATTACGCTTACGGCACAGGCGCGTCCGGAAATATGCGCCAGCTGTTCTGGGATGGCGGCGCTTTCAGCGTATTCCATACTTCTTCCCTGTATGACACCTATGTCAACAAAGTGAAAGAAAGCGCTAATCCCTTTGAAGTGGGCATGGCGTGGTTGCCCGGCAGCGAGGACGGTACCCTGTTTAAGTCCGAAGTTGGCGGATCTGCTATCTTAATTCCCGCATCTGCAACCCAGGCTGAAAAGAATGCGGCATGGCAGTTCTTAATGTTTATGACCAGCCCGGAAATGAACCTCTACTGGGCGGACAAGACCGGTTATTTCCCCACCCGTGCAAGCGCTCAGGGCACTCCTGAATACCAAGAGTACCTGACCCGCAAACCTGCCATGGAAGGCATCGTTTCAATGAGCTCCTGGATTAACCCCCGCAACCAGCATCCTGCTTATGATGCTTGCGCAAACCTGTGGCGTCATGCCCTTGCCAAGATTTTCAACGAAGGCGCGCCCGTTCAGGAAACGTTGGAAGAGCTTGCTATTGAAGTTCAGGAAAACTTGGACGACCAATAATTACAACCATTTAATTCCTTTTGGAGGGCAGAGAGTTTTTCTCCCTGCCCTCCGTTGATAAAGGAGATATAAAAATGAAGAGAAAAGAAACAAATTATTCAAGGGAACTGAATCCGCTTTCAAACAGGGCGAGGTTTATTTCGCCTCGCCAAAAAGCGGTCGGCAGGGTTTTGATTATACTTGGCGTTTTAATTACCTTAGTGGGTTTATTTGGCTGGCTTGCGGGCGACTTACAGCTAAAGCCGCTCCAGCCGCTGGCTGACCAGGTCTATCGCGCAAGAGAGATAGCCCAAAGCGCTGGTGTTCCCATATCCGGCACCTTGGACCTGCACGGTGAGGACAGCGGAGTACACCTGTACTATGCCGAGTATCAAACCCAAGAACAAAGCGGTGTATTGAACGCTGAAGACTTTGAAATCGGTTCGGGCAGGAAGACTTTAAAAGGCGAGGGAATTCAGCTGCCCGGCACCAAGGATTATGAAAACTTGGTGGTTGAAGAAACAAGTCCCGTGCAGCTTGAAAACGGGCTGACCATGTCCCGCTCTGTTAAGCTAAAGGGTGCAGGCACGGCAAGGTACCAAAGCTTAAAGCTTACCAGCGACGGCGCGGGGACCCTAACGGTATATGCCTCTTCTTCTCTTGTGGGGAAGGATTGCCGCATGGCGCTATATAGCGTCAGGGCAGGGCAGAAGGTAGCCGAGGTGAAAGCGCCCGTTATGGGCGAAGGTAAACTTGCCCCCATTGTCTTTACTTTTGACAAGGCGGATACCTACTTTCTAACCACCGAAGGTTCTTTACCTATTGCGCCGCTAAGCTTTATCATGAATGGCGCCATTATTATCTTAATCATCGGTCTTACCCTGCTGTTTAATGGTATTATGCTGTTAATACAAAAATGGGAAGACATGAAGGATTTGTTCTGTGTAGAACCTGCGTTAATATTTTTCTTGCTGTTTGTTTACTATCCGGTTATTGATATGGTACGTATTTCTTTCACGGATATGAGTATTCTGACAACCGGCAGGCAACAATTTGTTGGGCTTGCCAATTACAATTGGCTCTTTAACCAATCGGGCGCAAAATACTTTTGGGAATCTCTTCGCGTTACAGCAACCTACATGTTCTGGGAAGTGACCATTACCTTGGTTGGCGGCATGCTGCTTGCGCTTTTGTTTAATCGCCTGTCACGGGCTTTTAACTTTATGCGCGCCGCAGTCTTTGTGCCCAAGTATATTGCGGTATCCACCAGCGCTGTGGTCTTTATGTGGATTCTTTACAGTCCCGCAGCCGCGGGCGCCAGCCAAACGGAGGGCATCCTCAACTACGCTCTGTCCTTATTTGGTATTCAGGGTCCCAGGTGGCTCATTGACGCCGACACCGCCCTGACAGGCGTATTGGTCCTGACTTCTTGGCGTGTGGTTGGCTACGCGATGATGATTTACCTTTCCGCCATGCAAGGCATCCCGCAGGATTACTATGAAGCCGCCCGCATTGACGGGGCGGATGGTGTGCACCAGTTCCGCTACATTACCGTACCGCTTCTTGCGCCCACGACGCTGTTCCTGTTTGTTACAACCTTTATCGCCTCAATGAAGGTGTTCCAGAGTATTGACGTTATGACTGGCGGCGGACCGGGCCGTGCCACCAACGTAATGGTTCAGTGGATTTACAACCTAACGTTTAAGGACTTCCGAACGGCAAGAGGCGCAGCGGTATCTGTTATTTTCTTTGTCATCTTGCTTGTGTGCACGGTGGCGACGATGAAGTATTCAAGGAAGAGTGTGAACTATGATGCGTAATCAACAAACCAAGTTTAGCGCCAACAAGAGGGTGGGACTGACATTGATAGCTATTGGCGTTGTCCTCTTGGTTGCGGCGTTTATTTCGGTACCCTTTCAGTGGGGCAAGGGAATCAGGCAGATACTGCTCATCGGAGGCTTTGCTTCCTTCCTTGTTGCCGCGCCACTTATGTGGAAAAAGGGGCTTGCGAATATCCGATCCGGCAAGGCCATGCCGGGAAGTCTGTTGAGGATACGGCAAAGCGGTTCTTTTGACTTTTTGGTTTTATTCTTAGCAATTGGGCTTTTGCTGCTTGTTCTTGGAGGAGTGGGTAAGGTTTCTTATCAAGCCACCTTGGATAAACACATAGAGCTTGCGGGTATGGAGGGTAAAATTGCCACCTTGGAAGAAGCAAGGAGGAATTCCGCGTTTATTGAATATAATTTTACGCAGGATTTACATACTCTTTCCAAGAATTATAATGGTTTTTTTCTTGCAGGAGCGGTTATTCTTGCGTTCGTGATAATATGCCTGTTATATATACGCTTCGTTTCGCCCATTGTAGCGGCAGATGATTCATTGCGTGCGGCGCACAGCCTCTGCCGCAGGTCAGGGCAGACAGTAGTCGCTGTTTTTGTAACGCTTATCATGATTTTCCCCATTTGTTGGATGATTATTTCATCCTTTAAGACCAGCCCTGAATTGCTTGCCAGCGTACCTACGCTTTGGCCTAAAAAATTTGTTTGGGAAAACTACCCCAATGTCATTAAACGCGCGCCCTTTGACCGCTACCTTATCAATACGCTGGTAACAACTTGTGTGATTATGCTAACCGAAGTGACTTTTGGCGTGCTTGCCGCTTACGGCTTTTCCAAGGGCACGTTTAAAGGCCAGAACATCCTGTTCATGCTGGTGCTTGGCGCTCTGATGGTACCCATTCAGGTAACCTTTGTGCCTATCTATGTTTTGATTGCCCGCCTTAACGCCATTGATACCTACCTTGGCGTTATACTACCAAGCATGGTCAGCGCCTACTTTATTTTCATGCTCCGGCAGAATTTTATGGCTGTTGACGATAGCTACATTGAGGCCGGAAAGCTGGATGGCATGGGCAGATTCGGTACTATCATCCACGTGCTTTGTCCCATGTGCATGCCTACGTTGATTACTGTGAGCATCATCTCGTTCATCAACGGCTGGAACAGCTATTTCTGGCCCAAGATGGTCACCAAAACGGCGGCCAGCCGCACGATTGCCGTAGGTGTTCAGCAACTGAAAAACACCTTCGCCGGACAGGAAGTATCCAACTACAATGAAATTATGGCCGGCGCCGTGATGGCTATTGTACCTATTGTTGTTTTGTTCCTGTTCCTTCAGAAATATATCATGACGGGCATGAGCAAGGCGGCCATGAAATAAACCTAAATCAACGCTTAACGACATAACCGGAGGCTTACAATGCTGAAGAGATGCGCCGCTTTATTACTTGCGCTTATATTATTCCTATCCATAGGCCTTGCCGCAGGGGAAGGCTATGATCAGGTTTTTGACCCTGCTAAAGACGAGGGACAGTTTGTCATTCGCTTTCTTTGGCTGGGTGAAAAGACCGCCAAGGATAAGCCCGGTGATTGCATGATTCTAAAATCGCCCGATGGTAAGGTCATGGTACTGGATGCCGGGCATCCCGACGCCGTATCCTATGTAACGGAGGCTTTGGATACGCTTGACATTACCCGCATTGACTACCTTGTGGCGTCGCACCCGCATATTGACCATATCGGCGGTTTTCCGGTATTAATCGAAAATTACGAGATTGGCGCCATGTACACAAGCCCGTTGACATACGGGGCGTCTTCCTACTACCATGCCTATTTAACGGCAGCGCAGGAAAAAAGGCTTGAGCATATTATCCTGCACGAAGGTGACACTTTTATGTTCGGAAACGAAATTGAGGTTAAAGTATTTAACCCGCCGGAAGAAATACCATACCCCAAGGACTATGGAACGGGTTCAACCCAGTTTATCAACGACCACTCCCTGGCTATGAAATTTACCTATGGAACCCGCTCTCTGATGCTGGCAGGCGACCTGTATGTGGGGGGCGAACGGGCGGTGGTTGACCGCTGGGGAGATGAACTTTCAAGCGACTTTATGAAAGCCAACCATCACGGCTCAAACACCTCATCGTCTTCCGCGTGGCGCAAGACAGTCGGGCCGAAGATCACTTTTATCACAAGCGAAACTATTGAAGACCTGAGCCTTACCAGAAAGTTCACCAGAAACGGCCAGCAAATGTACCATACCCTGCTTGATGGTTGCGTTCGCCTTGCAATTGATGAGGCTGGAAATTACGAAGTGACTACCGAAAAAGTACGTACGAGCACAATGTTTGATAGCAATTAAGTACAGGCTTATACTAAGAAAAAAGAATGACCGTATCTCTTTTTAAGGGAGCGGTCATTTTGTTGTGGGCTAAAACGCACAAAAAAACACAAAAAAACACCAAGATTGTATCAGCTTGGTGCTTTCCTGGCGGAGAGTTAGGGATTTGAACCCTAGAGACGCTATCAACGCCTACACGATTTCCAGTCGTGCGCCTTCGACCACTCAGCCAACTCTCCTCACGAGAAAAAACTATACCATAAATAGGTGAATGCTGTCAATCTTTTTGACAAAAAAACGCCCCGCCAAAAGGCAGGGCATTGAAATTGAAAGCTATTACTTAATTTGGATTTCGGCGCCGACTTCTTCGAACTGAGCCTTGATCTTTTCAGCTTCTTCCTTGGTGACACCTTCCCTAAGGGTCTTGGGCGCGGATTCGACAAAGGCTTTCGCGTCGGCCAGGCCAAGGCCGGAAACGACTTCACGCACAGCCTTGATAACCTTGATTTTCTGGGCGCCTGCGCTGGCAAGAATAACGTCGAACTCGGTCTGCTCTTCAGCGGCGGCGGCGGGAGCATCGGCGGCGGCAACGGCCACGGGGGCGGCGGCGGACACGCCAAATTTTTCTTCTAAGGCCTTGACCAGATCGGCCAGCTCTAAAACGGTCATGCTTTCAATAGCAGCAATAATTTCTTCACGGTTCATGAATGAATCCTCCATATTTTTTAATAGTGTAGCCTTTTAGGCGGCTTCTTCCTTTTGCTTGCGGATGCCGTCAAGCACATAAACCAGAGAACGCGGTACGGCGCTAAGTCCAAAGACGAAGCCGGCGATAAGCTGTTCTCGGCCGGGCAGCTTGGCAAGGCGTTGAATGTTGGCAAGGTCGGTTACTTCGCCGTAGAGAATGCCGCCCTTGATGGCCATCTTATTGGCGTTTTCTTTCTTTTCGTCGATGAATTCGGAAACGATTTTGGCGGGGCTGACGGCATCGCCAAAGGCGAAAGCGGAGGGCCCAGCGAGCTGGTCTTCAAGCCCTTTGATTTCCAAGTCTTCAAGCGCACGGCGCACGAGGGTGTTTTTGTACACCACGTAGTCTACGTTTGCGTCACGGAACTTGTTGCGCAGTTTGGTGATTTGCTCCACCGTGATGCCCGTGTAGCTGACCATGACCATGCTTTCGTTGTCCTTAATCTTTTGCTTGATTTCTTCAACGGTTTGCTTTTTGATGTCTAAGTTATTTCCCACTACATTTCACCTGCTTTCCGGCTGTAAAGTAGAAACCCTTGCGCTTGGGCGCAAGGGCAACAAAACATTGCGTATCTTGCACCTCGGCTGGCGGCGATTGCCTTTAAACGAATAAACGCATCAGAAAGGGAGAACGCCCCTGAAAGGGAGAAATACCCCTAAAGGAGGGCAATGCCCTTGAAACGAATAATCGCACCTGCTGTCTTCGGCGTAGGCTTCAAAAGCCGAGGCAATGGTACCATAAGGTTTTCCTTCTGTCAAGCCTTGCAACAATGAATTGCCTTGCCTATAATAGGGTATAGAAAGTTTGAGGTATTTTTGTGTCTTTTTCATTGATTTCTTTATCGTCGTCATCTTCTGGCAATGCCACCTACGTTCAGGCGGGCAAGTCTAAGATATTGGTCGATGCGGGCCTAAGCGGCAAGAAGTTGACCTGTTTATTGCATGAAGTGGGCGCATCAGCCCATGAGCTGGATGCCATATTAGTGACCCACGAGCATGTGGACCATGTGCGGGGCGCAGCGGTTTTATCAAACAGATTTGGTATACCGGTGTACGCAACGGGCGGCACCTTTAAGGGCATGGAACAGGGCAAGCGCAGCATTGCACAAAATAGGCGCATTGAAATTGAGCCGGACGTGGGCTTTATTATTGGCGACTGTATGATTGACCCCTTACCCATACCGCACGATGCCAACCAGCCGGTGGCGTTCAGATTATCTTACAGGGGGGCAAGCGTTGCGGTGGTTACCGACCTTGGACACTGCTCGAATAAGTTGCTTGAAAAATTAGCGGGTGTTGATGTCTTGCTTTTAGAAAGCAACTATAACCCACAACTGCTGCTGGATAATCCCCGCTACCCGAGTGTTTTGAAACGCAGAATTCAAGGGCGTAAAGGACATTTGAGCAATGAAAACTGTGCCAACGCCCTGTATGAATTGCAGCGTCTGGGCACCAAGTACGCTCTGCTTGGGCATCTAAGCAAGGAAAACAACCGACCGGAATTGGCCATTGAAGAGGTAAGCCGGGCGCTGTGCAATAAGGGCGTGCGATTGAGTGAGCGTCTGCACCTTGATTTGTGCCACCCCGACCGCCCTAGCGCCCGATACGCTTTGAATGTATGAGGAAAATCTGGTTTATTATTATGAGGAGGAAAAAACATGCGACTGACTGTGCTTGGCTGTAGCGGCCCCTGGCCCGACCCCAATGGAGCCTGTTCGGGGTATTTGGTAACTTATGGCGAGCATTCCTTACTGCTTGATATGGGGAGCGGTGTTCTTTCTCGCCTGCTTCGCTATCAGGCGCCCGAGGAGCTGGACGGGGTGCTGCTGAGTCACTGGCATCATGACCATGCAAGCGACCTGCTGGTGTACCAATATTATTTGGAGCAGCATCGGGGCAATCCGCCAATCTATGCGCCGCTTGATGAGCACCCCTTAAGGAATCTTTGCGGGGCGCTGAACCTGCAAGATTTACATGATGCCGGAAAGCTTGGGCCGTTTGCCTTGAACGTCTGTCCCGTTGAGCATTCCGTACCCACCTACGCTTGGAAGGTGCAGGCTGGTGGAAAAACCTTGGTCTATACGGGCGATGTGAGCAAAATAACAGATAGCCTCGTTGGTTTTGCGCACGATGCAGATTTGCTCATTTGCGACGCCGCTTTTTTGTCTGCTGATTGGCATGAAGGTATGCCTCATCTTTCTGCCAAGATGGCGGGGGAGCTTGCCAAAACCACCAAGGGCGCTCATTTGCTAATCAGCCACTATTCACCCAAGCAATCGCAGAGGGATTTGCTAAGCGATGCCAGATCCGTTTATCCTAAGGTAACGCTTGCTACTGCGGGCTTGCGGCTCAGTGTATAGGGAGCGTCAATTCCACATTCAGCGGCCGCTGTTTTGCCTGTGCGCCGCTTTTTCTTTAGGCGTCCTTTTTTATTGGACAGCGCCCAAAGCGTCCCTCATCCTGTTGCTTTTTGGGGCGGCTATGGCGGTTTTATGGCTGCTATTGTCGGTGCGGGAAAAGGCAGGGGCGGTGATTCCACTGTGTTTTTTATTGTTTTTTGGCGGCTACTTTCGCCCGTGTGTGAATAACCAAAACCTTCACATTGTGGAAGGTAAAATGAACATAATCGCCACCGTTTCAGGCGAGGCGTTTTTCAAAAATCGTGGAGTGCGTATGTATTTGACTGATATACGGGCGCAAAGCGAAACGGGCGAAGAATACCATTACGACAAGGCTTACTGGTCTTACACCCCAAAGGTGGGCGATACGTTTTTGCCTGTTGACGGCCAGCAAGTACAGTTTTCCGGCACAGTCTATGCTCCAAGGGGGCAAACCAACCCATACGGCTTTTCCTTTAAAAATTACTTGTTGGTGCGAAACTGCCGGGTGGGAATTTCAGGTATGCGGGATGAAACTTGGCTATCGCCTATCAAGGAAAAACCCGATGATGTGCGTATCACGTTACGGCAAAGCTTGTCAAATAAAATGGATGAACTTTTCTCAAAAAACGCCCACCTGCCGAAGGCTCTGCTTTTGGGTGAACGGGATGAGTTGGCAGACAATACCGTACAAGCGTTTAGAAAATCGGGGATAGCCCATATTTTGGCTATTTCCGGCCTGCATGTGAGCCTGCTTGCCGGTATGCTTTTATGGCTATTGAGCCGCTTTCATATCAAGCCCTCCCTGCGGTACTCGACTGTGGCGGCGTTTTTGTTGTTTTATTGTTGGTTTTTGTCTTTCTCGGCTTCGGTTGTGCGGGCGAGCATCATGTCGCTGGTGTTTTTTGCGGCAAAAAGCCTGAAAAAGCGCAGCGACACCCTAACCAATTGGGGGCTTGCCATGGCGGTTATTTTGCTTATCAAACCTGCTGAACTCTTAAATGTGGGCTTTCAGTTGTCTTTTTTGGCGACGCTTGGCATCATTACCCTTGGGGACAGTTTCAATCATCTGCTGGACAGGATAAAAAACTATCGCTTGCGCAAGGCGCTTAGCGCCTATGCCATTACTTTGGCCGCTACGCTGATGACGCTGCCGGTAAGCATCAATACTTTTCATTTCTGGTCGCCTATTGGTCTACTGTATAGCCCCGTTGCCGTTTTTTTAGTGGGGCTTTTAATGCCCCTGTACATAGCGGTATGTCTTGTTAGCGCTTTCTTGCCACAGGTTGGGGTGGTTTTGGGACGGGGAGTAGACTTATTAACGGACGCTTTTTTGTTTTTAACGCAGAAGGCCGCTTCGGCCCCTTTTTCCACCTTGCGGCAAAGAGCTATTCCCGGCCTGTTATGCGTTCTGATACTGCTTACCTTTTTCTTTATTTCTCGCTATAGCCTGATACGCCGCAAGCTTAAAGCAGGGTTGCTTGTTGCAACAGGCCTTTTGGCGCTTTTGTATCCGCTCACTGACTATTTTACGCCTGTAACTTTCTTGCAGCTGGACGTGGGAACAGCCGATTGCGCCGTTATCGAGGATGGGAAAGACACCTATGTTTTGGATACCGGACTTGACGGGCGTGAGCTGAGCGGCTATCTCCTATCAAGGGGGCGAAAGGTCACGGTCCTGATTTTGACGCACCTGCACAGCGATCATGCAGGCGGGGTGGCCGCATTGATGGAAAACGGCATCCCTGTTGAAAAGATTTATCTGCCGCCTCAAACCTTCTATGAAGAAGAGGAAGAAAAAGCCATCCTTACCTTGCTTAACCAAAGCGACATTCCGCTTGTTTCTTTTTCCTATGGCGATGTGCTGGAGGGAAAGAGGGTTTCTTGTCGGGCGCTTTGGCCGCATAGCGATAAACTCTATCCCGGTGTGGATGAAAACGAACATTCGTTGGTGACTTTATGGGATTTAGATGGAATCCGCCTCCTATCCATGGCCGATGTGGGCAGCCTATATGAAGGCTATTCCGTGGCTAGGGCGGATATTCTAAAGGCAGGCCACCACGGCGCAAAGCAGGGGACGAGCCAAGAATTTTTACAAGCGGTCAGTCCCGAGCTTGTGATTGTTCCCATCAGCCAAAGGGACAGCGAGCGGGCAACGATGGTTGTCAGGCGGGCAGGTAACGAAAATGCTCTTTGCTATTTGACAGGCGATAAGGGAGCGGTTATTGTGAAGGTGCGGGACGGTAAAGCATCCGTCATGACCTATTTGGAGGACTGAGCGTGGCCAAGGATTTTTTTACACAACTGAATCAAGGGGAAGCCCAAAAGCTGTACCTCTTGCACGGGGAAGAGGAGTACCTGAAAGAAACGGCGCTGAGCGCTATCAGAAAAAAGGCGCTGTCGGGCGGTTTGCCTGAGATGAACGAAACCGTACTCATTGCGTCCAAGGCGGATGATATTATCGCCGCCTGTGAAACCCTACCTTTTATGAGCGAAAAACGGCTCATTATTGTGAAGGACAGTCCCCTTTTGCAAACGGGCCGTGAATCAGGGGGCGAAGATGGGCGCTTGGTGAGCTATCTTCAAAATATACCTTCCACCTGCTGTTTGGTGTTTTATCAAAAAGGCGTTGCCAACAAGACTCGTAAACTCTACAAAGCTATCGACAAGTTAGGCGCTGTGTATGAATTTGTAACGCCTGATGAGCGGCTATTGGTCAAGTGGATTGCCAAGCAATTAAACGGTTATCAAAAAATAATCACCGATGAAAACGCCCGCCGTCTGATTTTCATATCAGGCAAGGACATGCTGACCCTTCGCAATGAGATTTCAAAGCTCGTCGCCTATGCGGGGGAGGAAAGGGAAGTAACTGCTGAGGCTATCGAGAGTGTGGTCATTCCCTCCCTTGAATATCGGGTCTTTGACCTAAGCGACGCTGTTGTTCGGGGGGATGGGAAAAAGGCCGAAGAGCTGATGCAAGACATGCTCTACTCGGGCGAATCTCGGCTCGGGTTGCTTGCGCTTTTAACAAGGCAGGCAAGACAAATGCTTATTGCCCGCTTGCTTCTTGACAGGGGCGAGGAAAGAGCGGTAGCGCAGAGCCTTGGTATCAGAGACTATGGGGCAAGGCGATTGCTTCAATCGGTGCGAAACAGGTCGGCCGATACCTGTAAAAAGGCTTACTGCGCCTGCATCGATACGGAGTTTTCCGTGAAATCGGGGCTGATGCAGGAGGAAGGAGCCCTTGAAAAAACCGTGTATGAATTGCTGGAGCTGAAATAATGCTTGCGACATTGCGCAGCCTTTTTGATGAGGCGGGACTTGGTTTGAGCCAAGAAATAGTTCTTAAAATTGCCCGTTACCACGATTTGTTACTTGACTGGAACCAGCGCATGGATTTAACCAATGTATCGCCTGAAGACATTCCCGTGCGCCATTACCTGGACAGCCTCCTTCCCTTAAAGGAGGCGGGTCTGTTTCCTGCCGGGGCTAAAATAATCGACGTGGGGACAGGCGCAGGTTTTCCAGGACTGATGCTTGCCATCGCCCGAGGCGATATGCAGGTGACGCTGCTTGACTCCCTTAAAAAGCGCTGTGACTTTTTGCTGGAATGTAAATGGATTCTTGCCCTTCCCAATGTCACAATCCTTCACGTTAGAGCGGAAGATGCCGCAAGGGATAACTTGCGGGAAACCTTTGACCGAGCGGTTGCCCGAGCGGTGGCGCCGATGAACGTGCTGGCGGAATATCTTTTGCCTTTTGTCAAGGTGGGCGGCTTTGCGCTTTGCTGGAAAGGGCCAAAGGTGTTTGAGGAAATGGAAGAAGGGGCAAGGGCTTGCCAATTATTGGGCGGCGAAATACAAACCCCTATCTTTATGCCTTTGAAGGGTGAAGAGCACTATATTGTCCCCATTGCCAAAGTCGAAGAAACGCCAAAAAAATATCCTCGCAAGGCGGGGCGGCCATCGAAAAATCCATTAGGGCAGGCCGATTAGCGGCCTACCCATTATTTTTTATTGATTATTTCTTTTGCGCAGGTCGTCGCCCAAGAACTCTGTTTTTTCGCACACGCTTTCATCAAACAGGCGGGAGGTGATGCGCTCGGTGTAGCGGCCTTGTAGCTCGGTGAGGCTTAGGTTGGTTGAAAAAACGGTGGGTTTTTTCAGCGTGAAGCGCTCATCAATCAGGGCGAAAAACTGCTCAATGGTAATGTTTTTCAGCAGCGGCTCGGTGCCAAGGTCGTCGATTAAGAGAACGTCGGCATTGGTTACCATGTACATGCCGTCCTCATCGCCTTGGGAAAAATAGTCCCTGCGAATAAGGTTTAAGAGCCTGTTGGCCGTAATCATCAGTGCAGACAGGTTCTTTTCCTTGGCGCGCTTGGCAATGCATTGCATGAGAAAGGTTTTGCCAAGGCCGGTTTTGCCGTAAAAAAGCTGATGAGGTACGGGCGGCGCAGGTAAGGCATCCGCATAGCGCTCCAAGCGGTTACGCAAAGTCACCATCAATTTTTGCTGGGAAATGCCAAGTCCCGGCAAGGGATGGGTGTAGAACACATTTTCATCAAAGGTTTCAAAGCTTTGCAGGGTATCGGGCATCTGGTACTGCTGAGCAACCAAGGCTTCATAAGTCTTTTTCACGCAGGGGCAGAGCTCTTTTAACTTTTCGCCCACATAGCCGCTATCTTCGCATAGCTTGCAAGTGAATTGGGGGTCAAGATAGTTGTCCGGATAGCCAAGAGCCTTTAGCTCCTTTTCGATAGCCTCAGAGCGCTGCTTGGTTTCTTCAAGGAGGTTGGGCGAAACCTCGCTTGAAAAGGCAGAGCGTACTACCGACAGGATGGCCTCCCGTCGCTGGTGAAAGAGCTCCGCAATCTTGGGTGATTTTTGAAAGACTTCCTCCTGCCGCACGTTTTCCTTTTGGCGGTTAAGGGGCTGTTGTTCCCTGCAGCGGTTGATGGCTTCTTTTAATATGGCTTGATTCATTCTTGCTCCAATGCCTCCCTTAGTGCCTTGCTCATGCCGCCTGACAGCTCCTCCTCGGTATAGCTGCGCTGGGTAAAGTTTTGAGCGGGCAGCTTGTCTTTAGAAGCGGGGGCGGACGTTTTCAATTGCGCCTGCTCGGGCGTTGACACGCCTTCCTGCTGCCAGGATTGAAGTATTTTGGATATATACGGGCGGAAAGCCTTGGCGCCCCGTGACTTTTCTGCGGCAATGAGCAGCATGTTATCGGAAAAGATTGTTTGCCATTGACGTAGCCAGTTGAGGTCATCATCGCTGATGGAGCCTTTTTGGCCGGCGGCGTCCAGCAGCTTTCGCATGACAGGCAAAAGTTCTTGACGCTTTTTGAGGAAAGCGCTCAAGTCCTTTTCATTTTGGATGCCCATTTTCTGCCAGGATTGAAGCAGTCCCGGCAAGTCTTCCAGCACCAGTTTGCGGTTTTTAATTTCTTTCGCACCAAGCAGCACCATGCCTTTGGAAAAGGCTTCCACCAAGTTTTGGTAGGTGGTAGCCAAGGTTTGGGGCGCAATACGCAGACCTAAACGGCGGGTAAATTCCTTGACCTCCTCAAGCTGTGCGCTTTCCTGCTTGATTTGGGCTTTAACGCTTTCCGACCCCTGCCTGCGGTTTTTGATGCCCTCTAATATGGAGTTGAGGTAACCAAAGGAAGGGTTAACTGCCTTAACTGTTTCCTGGCAGGCGTCCAGAATATCTTTCTGGGAAAAGCCCCAGTCATCCACCCATTTTTTGTACAGGTTCATTTCATCCTCGGTGGGCTGACGGCCGTAGCGGGTAAAGCGGCGCACGACCTGACGGGCGCCCTCACGGATGCGCTTGTCATGGCCAAGGAAGCTTTCGGCGTCTTCAGGCGTTTTCACGCCCGCTTCTTTCATGGCGATGGCAATTTCCTGCGCCCTGTTAAAGGAAAAGGCGGCGGGCAAAGTATCCCTGCAGTAGGCCAACAGCATTAAAACGATGCTGGGGTCCAGCTTTAAATCTACAATCCAATCGTATGCCTTAGAAATTTCCGCCGGACGCACCTTGCGCCTTTCCCCGAAAATAGCGTAAACGTCCTGGGTAAAGCGTACATAGTCTTCATCATAGGCGCTTGATTGGTCGCCTGATATCATGCGGAAAAGCAGGGACGAAAGCGTATAGGTGGGTGGGTTCTGCGACTGCCTTTGCAGTACCCCCCGACGCTCCCAGTAGTTAAGCGCCTGCTTGACTGTGCCTACTTCCAAGTGCAGGGCCTCGGCCAAGTCTTCCGGGTAGTGGATAGCGCTTTCCCGTCCCGATAAATATACACAATACAAATACACCTTGACCTGATCGCCGCTTGCGTCGGCCAGGTATTCGGTGAAAAAAAGGTTTTCAATGCAGGTAACGCCAAATTCGCCTGCTTTTTTATCTAATGCGAACATTCAACCATCCCGTTTCTTAGTATCTGAGCATTTCTTGTTTAAGGGAGGAGAGTACCCGCCTTTGCATGCGGCTGACCTGCATTTGCGTCATGCCGAAAACATTGGCGATTTCGCTTTGAGTCATATTATCCCGATAGCGCATTTTCAGCAAACTTTTTTCCTGGTCGTTTAAGATGCGCATGGCCTTTTTAAGGTCCTCATGCATTTCAAAGCCTTCAAACTGGGAATCATCTGCGCCCACCTTGTCATAGGCAAAGGTGCCGTCTTCAGACGGCATATCAAGGGAGGTGACGGTGGTTTTTTGCCGCATCCTCTGTACGTCCAGTACCTGATCCACCGACCAGTCCAAGTGATTGGCCAGCTCCTGAATGGATGGCTCTCGGTGCAGGTTACGGGTGAGCTCCTCGTTGGCCCTGTCCATTTTGATGCCCTGCTCTCTAAGGCCACGGGGCGAGCGGAGGATTTGCGCCTTGTCCCTGATGTAGTTGCGCACCTTGCCGGTCATGGTGGGCGTGACAAAGGTGGTAAATCGAAGGCCACGCTTGGGGTCAAAGCGCTGCAGGGCTTCGACCAGCGCCATGGCTGCCACCTGCCTTAAGTCTTCCACTTCGATGCCACGACCGGCAAAACGGGCCGCAATCACCTGTGTCAATGGCAGGGCAGCCTCAACTGCTGCCTCCATGTTTTCGGGCGAATTGTCAAGGGCATAGGCCATGGCCGTGTCGTGGATCAAGTCAGCATTCATAGCGCAAACCGCACAGCGGCAGGGACATTACTACGGTATGAACGCCGCAGCCGTCTCCCTCCAAGTTTATTTCGGCCACCAGGGAGCCGATGACCAGGCGTGAAGTTTCAGGGTCCAGGGGCTTGCAGTCCTGTCCCGTTTTTGAGCGTTTGCCAAAAAGGCTGATACTGAGCGCATTTTCAAGGGGCGTGCACACCATGGTGATGGATTCCAGCGCCAACCTTTGATTGGTTAGAAGATCAAAGGACTCATCAATGGCGATGCGCAGATCGTCGATTAAATCAAGGGAAAGTCCTGCCAAGGCGCCGGCTGCGGCAGCCGTGGTACGCAGAACCAAGCTCCATTTTTTCTCGGCGGGGACGGTTAGTGTACTTGCATTCATTTTTTTGAAACCACCTTTATCTTATCCTGTTCAAGCAGGCTTGCCAGCCTTTTTGATGCTTCTTCTCCACTTTCACACCACCATTCCTGGGGGCTAAGCACAGTTTTATTGTCTTTGGCAAAGTAGAGATACACGGGTATTGTACCCGGAAGGGTCTTGAGTATGCTTTCAATCTGGGGTATTTGCTCTTCTGTAAGGGATAGAAAAAGCTTTTCTTTGGCCTGATTTGCCTTGACGGTGATGGGAACTTCTTCTGTTTCTTGCGCTTCTTCCGTTTTTTCTTCGGCCTGCTCCTTTTCATCCCTTTCAAGCAGGCTAAGCGATTCCAAGATAATTTTGGGCTCCTCATCCTCCCTAATGGACAGGCGGCCGCTTATTTTTACCACCTGCCCCTCACGAATCAGAGCTTGGTAGTTTTCATACACCCTGGGAAAGAGGATGCACTCGACTTGGCCTGTTAGGTCTTCGACCGTCAAAAAGCCCATCATACTGCCTGATCTTGTGGCCTTGGGGCGAAGGGTTTGCACCACGCCGCCCAAAGTTACCTTTTGCCCGTCGTGGGCGATGCCGCTCTCATCCTCCTCCTTGATTTCTTCTAAAACCACGGTGGAAAAGGGGCAGCGAGTTAAGGCCTTTGCGTATTCATCCAAGGGATGGCCGGAAATGTACACGCCCGTCACTTCCTTTTCCATGGACAGCTTTTGCGCATGGCTAAGCTCGGGCAGTTTGGGCAAAGGCTCTTCCTTCATGGCGGGGGCGCCTTGGGCCAAGTCGAACAGGGACATTTGTCCGGCCACGTTGTTTCGGCGCTTCTTGGCGTTTTGGTCCATGAGGTCTTCATAAATGGCCATTAGCTGGCTGCGGAATGCCCCCAAGTTGTCAAAGGCGCCGCACATAATCAGGCCTTCAACCGCTCGTTTGTTGACGTACTCGCTGTTCACTCGCCGGCAAAAGTCTTGCGGGGACTGGTAAGGGCCGTTTTTCTTCCGCTCTATTTCAATGGCTTCCACCGCCTTTTCGCCCAGCCCTTTTACGGCGGCAAGCCCAAAGCGGATGCCTTTTTCGCCCTCAACCTTTTCAACCGTAAACTTGCCCGATGACAGGTTGATGCTCGGCGGCAGCGCCTTGATATCGTGGCTGCGGCAGTAGTGAATGTAGCCAGCAATTTTGGTGGCGTTGCTCATCATACTGGACATGGTAGCCGCCATCAATTCTGCCGGGTAATGGCACTTCAGGTAAGCGGTCTGCACGGCAAGCACCGCATAGGCGGCGGCGTGCGACTTGTTAAAAGCATAGGAGGCAAAGGAGCTCATCTCGTCAAATATCTGGCGGGCAGCCTCAACCGTCACCCCACGGTTCACGGCCCCGGGCACGTTTTCTTTGGGCAAGCCGTAGATAAAGTTATGCCGCTCCTGCTCCATGACGTCATGCTTTTTTTTGCTCATTGCGCGGCGCACAAGGTCGCTGCGGCCAAGGGAGTAGCCCGCCAAGTCCCGCACAATTTGCATGACCTGCTCTTGGTACACAATGCAGCCGTGGGTCACAGACAGGATGGGCTCAAGCTGGGGCGTAATGTAGCGGATGGAAGAAGGGTCTTTCTTACCGGCGATATAGCGGGGGATGGAGTCCATGGGGCCGGGGCGGTACAGCGATATAGCGGCGATAATGTCTTCAAAGTTTTCAGGCTGCATGGCGGTTAGGAATGAGCGCATGCCGCCCGATTCAAGCTGGAACACGCCGTCGGTTTGCCCTGACGAAATCATTTGGTAGGTGGCGGCATCGTCAAGCGGGATATCGTCGATACTAAGCTCCACGCCATTTTCTTTCATCAAATCAAGGCAGTCCCGCAGTACCGTTAAGGTGCGCAGCCCCAAAAAGTCCATTTTAAGCAGGCCCAATTTTTCAAGGTCGCCCATGGGGTATTGGGTGGTAATGACATCGTCATTGGTTTGAAGGGGCAGGTAGTCAGTGCAGGGGCGGTTGGTAATCAACACCCCGGCGGCATGCGTACCTGCGTGGCGGGGCATGCCTTCAAGCAGCAGGGCGGTATCAATCAGCCGCTTTACCCGCTCGTCGTTTTGGTAGGCTGCTCCCAATTCCCTATTGATTTGCAAGGCTTTGTTCAGCGTAATGCCCAGCTCCATCGGCACCATTTTGGCGATGGCGTCTGTCTCCTGGTAGCTGTAGCCAAGCACCCTTCCCACGTCCCGTATAACGCCACGGGCGGCCATGGTGCAAAAGGTGATTATCTGCGCCACGTGGTCTGAGCCATATCTTCGGGCCACATAGTCGATCACTTCTTGGCGGCGCTCGTAGCAAAAGTCTACGTCGATGTCGGGCAGGGTGATGCGCTCGGGGTTTAAGAAGCGCTCAAACAGCAGGTTGTATTTTAAAGGGTCAAGCAGCGTAATGTTCAGGCAATAAGCCACTATGCTGCCGGCCCCAGAACCTCTGCCGGGGCCGACGATGATGCCATTATCCTTGGCGTACTTGATAAAATCCCAGACGATTAAAAAGTAATCGACATAGCCCATTTCCTCAATGACGCTCAGCTCATAGTTTAGGCGTTCCTTGGCGATCTCATTATCAGCCGCATACCTTTCATTAAAGCCTTCAAGGCATAGCCGCCTTAAATATTCGGCCGCCGTTTCGTCCGTTTCAATGGGAAAGCGGGGGAGGTGCACGCTGCCAAAATCGAAGGTCACCTTGCAGCGCATGGCAATTTCGTGCGACCTGTGTACCGCATCCTGCCAGTCGGGGAAAAGGCGCAGCATTTCCTCTTCGGACTTCACGTATATTTGGTCGGTTTCCATGCGCATGCGGTTTTCATCGTCCAGGGTTTTGCCGGTTTGGATGCACATGAGCACTTCCTGGGCGGCCGCATCCTCTTTTTCAATGTAGTGGCAGTCGTTGGTGGCCACCATAGGGATGCCCGTTTTTTCGGATAGAGCTACAAGGCGGGGGAGAAGCAGCTTTTCTTCCCTGAGGCCATGGTCCATGATTTCGATGAAGAAATTGCCCTTGCCGAATATCTCCTGCATGAAAAGGGCGTGTTTTTCCGCTTCTTCCGTTTGGCCTTCAAGCAGCAACTTGGGTATTTCGCCCGACAAACAGGCGGACAGGCCAATCAATCCTTCGCTATATTCTTTGAGCAGTTCGTAGTCGATGCGGGGGCGGTAATAGAAACCCTCGATAAAGCCTTGGGAGATGATATAGGAAAGGTTGCGGTAACCTGTGTTGTTTTCACATAGGATAATGAGGTGGCTACTTTCTCTTGCCTGCGGGCTTTTATCAAAGCGGTCATCGCATATATACACTTCGCAGCCGATCACCGGGTGAATGCCGGCGGCCTTGCACTTTTGGTAAAACTCGATGGCGCCGTACATGGCGCCGTGGTCGGTCATGGCGCAAGCGTCCTGCCCGATGGCCTTTAGCCTTTCTATCAGGCGGTCAATGCGGCAGGCGCCGTCAAGCAGGCTGTATTCGGTATGTAAGTGTAGATGCGCAAACGCCACGAAAGCCCCTCCCGTAAAATTCTCCTACCATTATAAACAATTGTCGAGCGTAAAGCAACGAAGGACAAAGGGCGACATGGCGCATATGCGAGGAAACGGTCACCGTTTTACATAATTGACGATGTTTCGCTTTTTGGCTATACTTGATAGTGTTTAAAGCAAAAAACGTTTAGGCAGGGCGATATTTTCGTTTACGCCTAAACTGTTAAGGAGAAAATGATGACGAAAAAATTAGTCGAATGCATCCCCAATTTTTCCGAGGGTCGAGATAAAGAGAAACTAAAACTTTTGGAAGAGGAGGTTGCCGCCGTTTCCGGCGTGACCCTTTTGGACGTACAGGCAGACGGTAATCATAACCGTTCAGTTTTTACCTTCATCGGAAATCCCGAAGGCGTATTGGAGGCGGCCTTTCAGTTGGCTAAAAAAGCGATGGAAATTATCGACTTAACCTGCCATCAAGGGGAACACCCCCGCATGGGCGCAGCCGACGTGATTCCCTTTGTGCCGATAATGAATATGGATATCAAAGAGTGCGTGGAGTTATCCCGCTGTTTGGGACAACGTATGTGGGAGGAACTAAGAATTCCCAGCTTTCTCTACGAAGCTTCGGCCACCCGTCCCGAGCGACAAAACCTTGCCACCGTGCGCAAGGGCGAATTTGAAGGCATGCCCGAAAAACTTCTTTTGGAAAACTGGGCGCCAGACTTTGGCGAGCGGAAGATTCACCCTACCGCTGGCATCACCGCCATTGGCGCCCGTATGCCGCTGATTGCCTTTAACGTGAACTTAGGTACCGACGATGTAGCTATCGCCAAAGCCATTGCCAAGGCCGTGCGTGGTTCGTCCGGCGGCTTTAAGCACTGCAAGGCCCTTGGCATGATGCTGGAGGATAGGAACATTGTCCAAGTATCCATGAACATGGTCAATTATGAGGGTACGCCGCTGTATCGGGTGTTTGAAGCCATCCGCTTTGAGGCTGAGCGCTGGGGGGTTCCCATTATCGGCTCTGAAATCGTGGGCCTAACGCCCGCCAAAGCCTTGGTGGACGCCGCCGAATACTACCTGAAGATTGAAAACTTTGACTGCCACAAACAGGTGCTGGAATATCACCTGGTCGCAGAATAAGGAGGAAAGTGTGAAACTATCGGAAATGACTGTAAAAAACTATATCGACCTGCTTGCGTCCGATGCTGGCGCACCGGGCGGTGGGTCTGCTTCCGCCCTCACAGGCGCCCAAGGTATGGCTTTGTGCGCCATGGTATGTGCGCTTAGCGTCGGTAAAAAAAAGTATGCCGAGCATGAGGAGCTGCTGCAAGCAACCCGCAAGCGTTCCGAAAAACTTTCTAAAGAATTACTGCAAGTGATGGATGAAGACACTGAGGCTTTTAACCGGGTATCGGCCGTCTTTTCCATGCCCCGTGAAACGGAGGAACAAAAGGCCCAGCGTGCCGCCGCCCTGCAAGAAGCCCTGAAAAAATGCACCGTGGCGCCGCTAAAAGCCATGGAATTGATGGAAGAAGGTATCCGCCTGGTGAATGGCATTGTAGGCAAATCAAACGCCAGCGCCGCGAGCGACCTTGGCTGCGCCGCCCTTAACTTAAAGGCGGGTATGGAAGGGGCTTGGTACAATGTGCGCATCAACCTTTCCGGCATCAAGGATGAAGCCTTTGTCCAAGAAAATCAGCAGAAGGCAGAAAAGTTAAGAGAAGTTTATCCCTTAGTGGATTCCATTCTTGAGAGGATGGAGGAGCTTCTATAAAACACAGACGAACAAGCTGCTATAACAAAAATGTCCACAACAAAAAAACGCCCGCTTGATACGGATATCAGCGGGCATTTTCAGATTGTGAATTACTTTTTCTTGTAGGTGACCAATTCCTTGATCTTGGCGGCCTTGCCTTGCAGACCACGCAGGTAATACAGTTTTGCACGACGTACACGACCACGGCGAACCACGGTGATGGAATCTACACGGGGGCTATGCAGCGGGAACGTACGCTCAACGCCGATGCCGTAAGAAACACGGCGCACGGTGAAAGTTTCACGGGCAGAGCCGTTACGCTTGGCAATAACAACGCCTTCAAAAGCCTGCAGACGCTCACGGGCGCCTTCAACGACCTTGACCATGACACGCACGGTATCGCCCACGTTAAAGGGGGTGCGATCGGTGCGCTCCTGCGCCTTTTCGATAGAACGAATAATTTCACTCACGGGATTTTTCCTCCTTCCCTCATAGACGTTCATGCCCGGCACTTCCTGTCGGCAGCGGACCGCCCGTTTGTCACAGCGACTATCTTACCACAAAAAGGGGATGAAAGGCAAGCGTTTTTGGCGAGGTTTCTAAAAATAAAAATGTAGGAGTACCATACATCTTGGACACTGAGTAGAAGTTTAGGAGGAAAAAGGAAAGAGAAAGAGTTCTCATGATAGAATGTTGTTGCTAAACAAATAATTCGAAAGGAACTCTTTCTCCATGAG
>DUQF01000023.1 GCA_012837965.1 Clostridiales bacterium
CGAAAGCACGACTTCTTTTACATATTTTTTATATTCATTAGTGAAATCCTTCTTTGGACTGTTTCTATGCTACAAAAAAGCGGCTTTTGCATAATTGCCAAAACCGCTTTGTCTACGGTCTGAAACCTACCCTAAAAGGTAGGTTTATTTTTTTGGTTTTTCTGATAATATTAATAGTAAGTATTAATAATCTATATGGAACTGCTTCCGATTCACCAACACATAAACGGATGAAAAAGGAGAAAAAAACCATGAAGAAACAAAAGTGTGTGGTCTGGTTACTTGCCTTAATGCTGGTTTTAGGCTTGTTGCTGCCAGTATGCCAAGGAATGGCAACGAATCCCCTCTTTGGAGCTCCCAAGTATTTTATTCCTCCCAAGATTAGCAATCCTCCTACTGATCCTCCGAAATTTATCATTCCCCCAAGGGATATTTTCATCCCTCCTCAGGTTACCAACCCTCCTGAGGATGACCTTACCCTGACGGTAGATAAGACAGAAGCTACGATAGGAGATATCCTCACCTTCACAGCTGTCTGGAACAACCCTCCGAGAGGAACTTCCGTCTTCCTGTGGATTTTCAGGGACGATGAGTGTATCCAGGAACTCCCGGAAAACGCGGACAACCGCTGGGAATATAAGGTGGAAAGCCCCGGTATCTACAAGGGCGTAGCCGTCGGGCGATTTCCCATACTTGATGATGACCTGATCAAAGAGGACCTGCATAAGGAAAGCCCTTTGATTAACGTAATGGAGACCATTTCTGTATCTACCGAGGAACAGTATGTCATGAAGGGAGGATCTTCCGTCAGCGATTATGAAATCGAGTTAATCGGTTTGAGGGATATCATCTTCCTGGAAGGCGGGCCTGCCCCCCCTCCCCTAAATTTGAGTTTTAGGAAGGTTGACAAAAAAGATCCTTATGTGGATGTCACCTATTTTTATGATCGCAGCGCGATGACGCCCGGATTTGAGCTGGTATTGGGCGAAGGCCCGGTGCACACGGGCTCAAAGATTGTCTGTAAAACAACCAGCGCAGACTATAAATGGCCGGACGGCTGGTTCGAAAAAACTTATACCTGTCCTGTGTCGGTCACCTGCTATCACGGTGTGTTTGGTCATAGCGATTACAAGACCTTCAAAATCACCGTGCTGCGCGACAGCAACAAAAATGGAATTCCGGACTTTTTTGAGCAGTACAAATTAAAAGGAGAATTGGAGATACAGGGCATTTCGGATGTCAACCTCACCGATGGACAACCGTTTGGCGGCGTAGAAGTTTTGGCCCTGCATAAAAGTGGCAAGCAAGACGGGAAAGTAGCCTATGAAGCGTGGCTGCCAACCGGTATGAAGCAGACCGAACTCCAGGACAAGGAAAGCGGCAACTATCTTTTGTTTATCAGCGGCCAGCCTCTCATCGACTGGCGTCCTGAAGAGCTTATGCGCAAGGTGCCCGTGAGCGTACGTGCCTTTGACGAGCAGGACAACGAAGATTTTCTCACTTTTTATCTCAATGTATATCGCTATGACGGCGACATTACCAAGCAGCTCCATATCGTTCCGGTCCCCAAGCGCACGGTTATTGAGGGGCAGGAGATGGTAACCACGCCCATTACCGTGCTGACAAACATGAAGTCCGACATTACGCTAGATATGGAAGCAACATATTTTTATATTGATGATGATGATAATTTGTACGTAAAGACATTAGGCATGTCCGAGCTGGCAGGCCGCATCTCCCCCTATTACGGGCCGGGATCGGGCTGGCGGGAAACGGAAACGCCCGGTGTGTTCGCCGTAACCAAGTGGCAGCTTCACGGCCCTGTCTCCTACCTGAACAGCAAAAACGAAACCGGACCGAACCCCTTCTACTGGGGAGACGATATGGCAGCTAAAAAGACAACCTGGTACTATCTGGTCGCCAGATCGGAGGATTGCGAAGCCCGGCAGAGGGTTGATATAGAGGTGCTTCGTTCGACCGAAGATCCTGTTTTTTTGGGGTTATATCCTGTTGAAGACAAGGTGGTAATGGATAATCATGAGATGAAGGTTATCCAGCTGCAAAGAACGGATAGTAATTGCTCATGGGAGCTCTATCAACTGCAGCTGAAGACACAGTTGCCCAATGGTGTTCACTTCAACCCGAAGACCGGCCAAATATTTGGCAAGCCAAAGCTGACCGACTGGCAGATGTTTGAAAAAGAACGCAAGTTTGTGGTGGAAATACGAGCCAGATATGATGATGTGTTGAGTGGGGTGGGTTTCTGCCTCACGGTCAGGCGTAACCTGAAAAACCAGGGAACTGTCGCTCTGACGCCCGTTGATGATCAGAAGATGACGGAGGGTAAAACCATCTACCCCATCCACATCTCACAGGTACTGCCCAGCCCCCACCGGGTGACTCATATTAATGTAGATGGTTTGCCGGACGGGCTGCAGGTAAAGCGCTACGGCGGGTATTGCCTTATTTCCGGCGCACCGGCTCAAAAGTTCAACTGGGCCGAGGGAGAAACCAGCCGCATATATGAATGTAAGGTATCATGCGTTTATCCAAATAGCAATGGGACTGTTTGCCTGGATCAAGCACCGTTTACATTCAACATCGAATTGTTAAAAAGACACATTATTCAAACCAACTTACCGATGATGTTAACCGGTTTCAAACCACCGACCCTGGCAATCGAACCCATCGCGGATCGCCGGCTGCCCGAAGGTGTAGAGATGGAAGAAATTGAGTTCATCTTCACAGACGATAGCGAAAGCGGCATCGACGTTACTGTCAGCGGGCTGCCAAGCGGCGTGAAGCACGATTTGAAGAGCGCTATCTACGGTACGCCGTTGCTGGAGGACTGGGATAACGCGGAGGTGGAGCGCCCATACACAGTGCTGGTTGAAGTGGTCAACGACCTCGGCCATCAAGCCAGTACCGAATTTACCCTGATAGTTGAGCGCGCTCCCGTGCCGGTCACGCCGCCCGAATCCGGCGCTGATGATTCATCATCGCCCGACGATACCGAAAAAACACCCCCACTCCCCGATGGTACCAAAACCAATATACCGGAAGGCTATGAGATTCCGTGGAGAACCGGCATCGGCGAGACGGAGCCCAAACCCCTCAAGCCCATCGGCGAAGGGGGCATTCCCCGCGTCGCGGTGGCGCAATGGGGCGGCAACGAAGAGGACTTCCTACAGGGACTAACCGCTGAGCTGGAACGGCTGGGCTATGCGCACGGCAAAAACATTGAGCTGAAACTCTACAAAGCGGACGGCATTGAACAGACGGCGCGTGAAAACCTGCAGAAAATCGAACAGGATGGCTGTGTCATGGTGCTTTCCATTGGCGACAGCATGTCCTCGCTGGCCAAGGAGCATTTGCAGGGGCGTCTCCCGCTAATCTTTGCAGGCGTTGCGGATCCGTTGAACCTGCAGCTGGTGAACAAAAAAAGCTTCGGTATCGGGCCGGTCACCGGCGTTATGACGCCCGACCTGCAGCAAGCCTTGCTGGCAGGCATCAATCAGATTCAACCCGACGCGCACATGGCAGGCCTTTTGAGCCAAGCAAACGACGGCGCCTCCGAGACGATAATTCAGTTGGCTCCCTACGCCGGATTGCGGCTCATCAGTATGCCGGATATTGCGGAAGGAGAAGAAGCGTTTAAAAAGGAAATGGCAGACACAGACATACTCCTGCTGATGTACGAGCCCGATGGCGAGCAATTGGAAACGCTGGTACGCCTTGCGGCGGAGAGCGGCAAAGCCCTCTACGCGCGCACGGCTTCTCAGGTACAGCAGGGCGCCTTTATGGCCTGTCTGGCGGACATGACCGCCCTGGGTCGGCGCAGCGCGGATCTGGCGGCGCAGCTGCTTGATGGAGCGGATATACAATCGCTGCCGGCGGTCGTTTCAGCAGGTACAACCCTTGTGTATAACATGGAGCCCCTGAGCGCCCTGTCGCTCACTGTGCCCTTTGACGCACAGCGCGTCGATAAGTAACTCATCAACCGACTGTTGTTTGGCATGGAGTTGTAAGCCCCAGCCCAAGTGGCGATTATAGAGAATCAAAAACGGAGCCTTTGCCCCTCGCGGGACTTAGCTCCGCCTCGCGCAGTATCAACCAGACCGAAGCGCAAATGTATCTGGATCAATTGCAGCGGATCGTCCCGCCGCCGTGGCGAAAACCAAGGCTAAACCCTAACTCAATACCCCCGAAGCGATTCGGGGGTATTGTTCTTTTTTGCCTTGATTCAATCAGAAATTAATTCTATTTCTGTTACGCGGATACGGAGGTGCGAACGAAAAGTTGGATATTTTATGTAGTATACTCTAAATCTGCTCCGTATAATACTGCGCCTGTGCGTTCCAAAGCTCGTAATATTTACCGTTTGTGTCGGCAACGAGGCTGGCATGGTTGCCTTGCTGAATCACAACGCCCTCGTGAAACACGGCGATTTCGTCACAGAACTTGCAAGAGGACAGGCGGTGGGAGATATAGATTGCGGTTTTATCGCCAGCGATCTGGTCGAACTTTGAGTAAATCTCCGCTTCCGCGATCGGGTCAAGAGATGCGGTCGGTTCATCCAGGATAATGAAGGGAGCATCCTTATATAGCGCGCGGGCGATGGCGATTTTCTGCGCCTCGCCGCCGGAAACATCCACGCCGTTTTTATCATAATCCTTGTATAGATAGGTGTCCGTTCCATCTTTTAGTTCCAGCAGCCTATCGGAAAAGCCCGCTTTTTCAAGGCAATCCATCACATGGCTTTTATCGTAATCGACTTTTGACGCTACATTTTCGCCAAGCTTTAAGCTTAAAAGCTTGAAGTCTTGGAAAACCACAGAGAAGATATCCATGTACTCCCGATAGTTGTACTTGCGAATATCAATGCCGTTGAGCAAGATTTCTCCTTCAGTAGGGTCATATAAACGGCAAAGCAGTTTGATAAACGTGGTTTTACCGCTTCCGTTCATACCGACTACCGCCAGGCGTTTGCCGATATCAAATTTAATGTTGATATTGCGCAGCGCCCAGTTCTCGCTGCCCGGATATTTAAAAGAAACGTTGCGGAACTCTACCTGATATTTTCTGTCATGCCGCTTTTCAACCGTCAGGCTTCCTTGGTACATATCATTGGGGATATCCAGGAATTCATAGGTTAAATCAAGGAAGGCGGCATTGTTTCGCATATGGCCAAAAACGGAAACAAGGCTTGACATGCCGCCTGAAACCTTGGTAATGGACGCGACATACTGCGTAACCGCGCCAAGCCCAAAGGCTCCGGCTAAGGCTTTTAAGCAGACAAAGGCATAAACCACGCCCGTAAAAATGACCGATACCGCACTACCCGCCGCCGCATATAGGCCCATCGCCCCCCGCGCCAAGTGCGCGAAATAGCCGTTTGAACCAAAGGTATCTTCCTTGTTTCGGTTGTAACGATCACAAATTTTATCCTGGCGGTAAATCCGCACATCCATTGCAAGGTCTTTATGGTAGCCAAGCCAGCCGAAAAATGAAAACAGGCGGTTGCTAAGGTTATGCGAATCAGCGTACTTAGCAAAATAACTGCCAGCTTTGTTGTTGAGGATGGGTGCAAGAAAAGTAACAGCCAACATGACCGCAATGACGCCGAAGACAATGAGGGGATTGTTTAAAGCGGTCAGCGGCTTCGCGCCATCAGGAACTTTGCTGATAAATAGCGATATGGTTAAAGAAACGCCGCCAAAGATGGTCAGGACAGAGGAACAAAGCTGCTCATATGTTTCAACGACCGGATAAAGCCCCCAGCCGCCCCCATTCATATTCTGGCGGATTGTGGATAATAGCTCTGCCGTGTGCGTTTCATCAAGGTTTGCGTAGTCCATTTCCAGCATTTTTTCAGACAGGATAAATTCAACCTTTTCCCACAGTCCGGCCTTTCGTGTTTCCATCCACTTAGTGATTAGCGCGCCGCCCAAAGCGATAACGGCTGATGATATGAGTGTAATAAGCACGAGCATTTTTAGGCGCTCAGGGTCTCTGTTTCCTGCCAATTCATCAATGATAAGCGCCGAAAGAAAGATGCTGACATAAGGGGTGAGAGCTGTCCATACGACGTTAATCAAGCGGGACAGAACCATTTGAGGGTCGCGCTTATAAAACATTTTAAAAGCTCTGTGGTTGAGTTTCAGCATCTTGTTCCAAGTCATTTGCTTTTTACTTTTCTTCATGATTCAGTCCCTCCCTCCTTGTAGTATTTGCTCTGAACCTCATAGAGTTCTGCGTATTTGCCGCCCCGTTTCATCAGCTCTGTGTGGGTGCCTTCTTCGCTGATGCCGCCATCCGCTATCAAAATAATGCGGTCACAAAATCTGGTGGATGCCAAGCGATGAGAAATGTAAATAGATGATTTTCCGCTGGTCATTTCATTGTATTTTTGGTATATTTCCGACTCGGCGATAGGGTCAAGCGCCGCTGTCGGCTCATCTAAAACGATGAACGGAGCGTCTTTATAAAGCGCGCGGGCGAGCATGAGCCTTTGGGTTTCCCCGCCCGAAAGAAGGATGGCTTCCTCAAAGACCTGACGGTTTAAATACGTTTCATACCCGTCTTTTAAACTCTCGATTTTGTCATGCAGTCCAGCTTTTTTAGTACATTCTTTAATGCGATCCATGTCAATATCAAGATTATCTTGCGCGACATTGGTTGCGATGGTACCGGCAAGCAGGGAGAAGGTTTGGAATACGGCTGAAAACATTATGTAGTAATCTCTGCGGTTATATCCCCGAATGTCTTTTCCATCCAGCAGGACGCGGCCTTCTGTCGGGTCAAGGAAACCGCAAATCAGCTTAATCAGCGTTGTTTTACCCGCACCGTTTAAGCCGACCACCGCCAGCTTTTCACCAGGATGCAACCTTAGGTTGATGTTTGAGAGTGTGTCTTTTTCAGCATTAGGATAACGGAAAGAAACATTTTCAAGGCAGATTTCATACTTCCTTTCCGCTTCCGCTTTTAAGGGCTCGCCTTCTTCGAATTTAAACAGCTCATCAAATTCAAGGGATTCACGAACGGTGGAAATATCAAGCGATTGCTGATGGAGCGTGTTAAAACCGCTGAGAATGCCCGATACCCAAGCAGTAAAGCCGCCCACGGCGCTAAAATACAGGAGAAATTCTGCCACGCTCAGGCCGTTATTTAAGACCAGGCCAATGAGATAGGCATACGCAACCCCGTTACGCAGGAAAGATAGTATAAGATCCGCGATTTTAGCCCAAATATATACGCTCTGTGCTTTTTGATGAAATGCCATATACGCGTTCATTGTCTTATGGTACAATTCCTCAATCCAAGAGCGCAAACCAAAAATGCGAATATCCTTTGCCGCCGTTAAATCCCTGGCTTGACTGGAAAGATAATAGATTTGTTTTTCGTACTCCGCCTCTTCCTCACGATGATGATAGCGCCATTCGTTGGCGCGATAACTTACATAGTAGCTAATGATTGTTGTAGTAAGAATGACGAGCATCAAAATTGGCTGGACGGATGAAAGAAGAAATACATAAAACAAAAAGCCCAGAGTATTTGATGTAATATCTGTTAAGGTCGTCCAAACTGCTTCCGTCGCGGCGTGGTTAGAATTGATAGATTTCTGCGACTTGGCAATTAGTTTTTGATATTTATCTTCAAACAGATTGGGATAGGATGTTGTTGCCGCTTTTTTGTTAAGCAAGGTAATGAGTTCAATGCGAACACTGATTCTGCCATAGATCGTATTTTTATAGATATACGCCGATACAGCCGATATAAACATCAAAGCAAGAACGAATGCGAGGATGGTAAAAATCAACTCCGATACCGACGCTCGCCTTTCCACCACAGAAAGAATTGTAGGTGAAACGTAAAGGTTAATTAGGCTAAGTACGACAGCTGTAAGAGCCGAAAGCAAGCTGAGCGCAATCACCTTCTTTTCCCCTGAAGTCCAAGCGAGCTTTATCATAAACCAAACGTTTTGCGCCATGTTGTATTTAGGTTTGGGAGATTTTTCTTTTTTTGTTTTTTCTTTTGTCACAAAGCATCACCAACCTTTCCGCGCCTATCCTATCATGAAAGAATCGTCCCCAGATGATTTGGGGACGAATCGTCATTTCCGGGGGACGAATTGCTTTTTTTCACACCTGCGGAAGCAGTATTTCGGTTGTGAACGCCCCATCCTCACTATTGCGGCTGAGATATCCGTCCAGCCGCTCCACAATCGTATCAATACGGACAAGGCCAAATCCGTGTCCATCTCCCTTGGTGCTGCGAAACAACTTACCGATTTTTTGCATTTTTTTGCCGGCTGTAAAGTTAGTGAAAGAAATATAAAGCTGCGTGTTTCGCATATCCATATACACACGGATGACTCGCTGCCCCTCGGGTAATTTGACGCTGGCTTCAATCGCGTTGTCAAAAAGGTTGCCAATGATGCAACACAGGTCAATTTCCGAGGTTTTCAGCTTGACGGGAATGTGCGCGTCCGCAACAACCTCGATGCCTTTGGATTTGGCAAGCGATATTTTGGAGTTGAGAATCGCATCGGTCATTGGGTTGCCGGTCTTAATCACCGTATCAACGGTGGTTAAATCTTCGTCCAACAGGTCGAGATACCGCTTGATGGCATCCCAATCGCCAGCGGCCGCATATGCTTTCATCGTTTGAATATGGTTGCGGTAGTCGTGCCGCCAACCGCGGATTTGCCGGTACATATTGTCCACTTCCCGGTAGTGCGTTTCAATAAGTTCCTGCTGATAGGAAGCGATCTTTTGGTCGATTTTCTTTGAAAACAATCCCATTTAGTTACCTCATATTAATAATTGCCCGGTTGACACCGTCGTAGGCTCCTCTGGGAAGGGGAATGGCAGTTCCATCAAGAAGCTTTATTTCTGTTTTGATTACGCGACTGATTTGCGTCAGGTTCACGATCGTTGACCGTCCCACACGGTAAAACCTGTCATCAAGCTGTTTTTCAAGGTCTCTTAGGGTCATTTTTACGGTAATATCGGAAAGAGCGTGCAAGGTAACATAGTTGCCAAATACATCCGCATACCGGATTTGATAGATAGGCACCCGCACCATTTCGCCGCTGATTTCAAAATTTAAGACCTTTTCATTCTTGGCAAGCTTCTCTATCGCGCGGTCAAGCACGGAACACAGCTTTTCTTCTTTGATGGGCTTCATCAAATAGTGCAGCGCCGCCACCTCGTAGCCTTCCTGAATATAATCGGAATATCCGGTGATAAAAATAATTTGAATGCTATCGTTGGTTTTCCGAAGCTCCTTTGCCATCGTAACGCCGTCCATGGCGCCCATTTCAATATCAAGGAGCAAAATATCCCAGTCACTCTCCCCCGCATAGTGAAACAGGAAGTTTTCTGCGGAAGTGAAGGTATCTAAATGCACTACATGACCGGCAGCCTGCGCCCAGCGATTGACCATATTCAAAACATATTGACAGTCCGCATCGGAATCATCACAAATTGCGATTTTGTACTTCATGCTCTTACTATCCTTTCAATTATTTGATCGCCTTAAATATGGAAAAAACAGCCTCGCAAGTCAATATGTTCGTGTCGAAGTTGTGATACAAACATCGAAAGTTTGATGTAAAATTATTATTTTTTCCAAAATGATGTGAGCAAAAAATATTTACAGTTCTTAGCTTCATTCCATTACCCTGTCGTTATCCACCGGCAGCGCAAAATTGTCCCCAATCATCAGATAGGGCAAAAGATCATAGCAAACAGTCGCTCGACGCATTTCGTCCTGAATAAACTCTTGCCAGTCCGTTATCAGACAGGGATGGGTTTTTTGCGCGTCATCACGCGCCCCAAAGCGCCAGTTCTGCATCAAATGGAAGTTGCACCAGCGCCGATGCTCTGTTGCCGCAAGGTGTTCGGTTACCGGATCGTTTAAAATCGCTTCCGCTTTTTCAGGTAAGCTTTTCCCTTGCATGGTTTGCGCGCAACGCGATAGTAACTCCTTCCTTTCGCCAAAGCCCTCGGCGGACAGCCTGTACAGCAGCTCAATCTTTGTTTTTTGGTGCAGCGCAAGCGCCAGATTGGAGCGTTGCAGATACTGGCTTAATGTTGGCCAGCTATCTTTCTCTATTTCCGCCTCGCCCGATGAAATGTACGCGCGCCCCGCCTGTTCGTACGACCGATGGAAGGCACGAGCCAAAACCATCATCTCATCCTTGAATACCCGGTCGGGATGGTACACCGCACAGTTTTCCCCAAAGGAACAGAAAACGCGGAAACAGCTTGTGAAGGCATCCTCGCACAGTTGCGCATCCTGCGGACGAGGAGCGTAAAAGCCGACAACGCAGCCGGCGAGCATTTGCTGATTGCGCAATAACAGCGCCATGCCGGCTTCCGCGCTTTCTTCAATGACAATCAGATGCGTAAACGGCCGCCGACTTTGTTGTTCCTCTACAAAGCGTTGCGCTTCAGCGGAAGAAGGGACGGCGTTGCAAAGCTGTATGTCGAACACCTGCCCGGCGGCAGGTTGTGACAGAACAAAGGCTTCCACCTGCTCTTTCGCACAAGCCGTCAACACGGAAACCGAGTTCAAAGCAAAGGGATCGAACACACCCGCGTTGGCATATTCCTGTAAAAACTCTGCCCCCAGCGAACCAAAGCCGACCAGCAGCAGATGCGCGGTTCCGATGGCATCGGAAATGGCCTTGGCGCTGTCTGATTCACAAGCTATTTCCCCTTTCGGGTTCTTTTCAGGCAGGAATCGAAAAGCTTCTTTGGTGAAAAGATCTTCCACCGCCAATGCGAACCGGCTGAACCACCGAACACGCAGGCGCGGCCAGCAGCAGCCGTGCTGCATATGTTCTTGGAGTTGTCGGTTCTGATACGCTGCAAAGACGGCAAGATTGTTCAAGCTAAAACGCTCAGCCTGCTGATTTAAAAAATTCAGCAGAGCATAAGCCTGCGGCTCTTCTTCCAATAACACGATCCGTTCGTACGCGCGCAAACGGCGGGCGGATAGACGGTTCATAGCGGGCAACGTTTCCATGTCGGCAAAGACGCACAGAACGCCTTCCTGGCGAAGCGCTTCGTTCAATGCGTCTTTGGCGTCCGCCGTACCAATGCACAGCATTTTTCCACGATAACCTGCCGCGCGCTGGGCGTGGACAAAGGCCATAGTCTGTTCGTTCAGCCCAAAAATCAGCATACCGCCGCCCAGCAAAGAACGAAACAACAACCGCACGCGTCCGGAGAGGGCGCAGACGGCGGAAAAGACTGCCGTCATGGTGGACAAAGGCGCTAGCCAGATAGCGATATCGTACAGGAGGGGCTTGGGTTCATCCACGCCAAGGAGCGAGGAAAAGGTATGCAGCTTGATGACGTCGTATGCCGTTACAGACAAAAAACGCAGCGGCTGCCCTGAAAAACGCGGCCAATATGTAATAGCGGCCCCGATAACAGCCGACAAAACCCCCGCCGCAATCAGGCAGCGGGTAAAGATGTTTCGATAACGAATGAAAAACCGTTTGAACAACATGCTATGTCCCTTCCCAGTTTATGGCAGTTCCACCGCCAGCGCATAGTCGCGCAATTCTTCGGAAGAAATGAAGATATCCGCCGCCAGGGCCGAACCGTCCTCATACAGCAGGATACCGTCTCCGGTCGTGTCGTCAAAGCCCCAGTCTATAACAGGCTTGGTAGCGTTCATGACATAGAGCATCAGGCCGTTGGTCAGCGAATAAATGCGAAATTCTTTCTTTCGGAAATCCATCGCCATAATCAGGTTGCCCTCTTTGTTGAACTTAACGCCAAGCAGGGCTTTTTTGTAAAACTGATCCTTCCAGAAACGCTGCAACTTGCCCGTTTCCAGCTCATACACCGCTATATTGCTCATTCCGCCTCCGCCCACAAAGGCGACATACCGGCTGTCCGCGGAAAAAGACGCATCCGCCACCTCAGTTATATCGCCCATTGAAAAACTGTACAGACGGTACTGCGGCTCGTTGCTTTTGCTCAAATCAAAAATCTTGATGTTTGAGTCGTAGTTAATCATAACGACATACCGCAGGTTTGGGCTGATAAGTGTACGAGCGGCATGGGACTGCACACTCTGAGGTGTGACGCTGAACAGGTCACTGAGCGCAATGTGGCCGGAGGGTTCCGTCCAGTCGGGGATGTTGGTCAGCGTTCCTGTATAGCGTTCGATTTCTATTTGGCTGCCCTTTCCCGGGGCGGCTGCCCTGTAAACCTGATATCCCGAGCGGTACAGCAGATGACGTCCGCTTTTATCCGCAGCCAACAGCATCCCCGGCGCCGTGCAGTACAGCGTTCCATCCTCTATGGCGTACAGCCCTTTTTGGCCAATGAAGTATTGTTCATCCGCGCTGAAACCAAAGCAGGTATCGTCCAGCTTGTACAGCGCCTGACCGGTTTGGCTATCGTAGACCTCCCCGTTTGTGAGCAAACGGTTGCCTACCCACACGCTGGTAGGTGTAGGGGATGAATTGCCCTCGGCGGTTTCCACGCTCCACAGCGTCTTTTTTTCAGCGAGGTCAATCACGCTGAGCTGCTTGAAATGGCTAATGAACGCCCGTGTCCCGTCGGGAGAGATATTATAGTCTGACATCATCCGCCGATCCGTTGAGTGGTAGTCAAACACTTCCAGCGTCCGGATATTTACGGCCAGCAACTTGCCGCCATCTATGTTGGACGACCACAATAGAAAGTCTCCGCTGCTGCTTAAGCGGGAGGTAGTGTACATATAGTTACCTTCTGGCTCCGCAATTGGCGTAGTTTCATTGCTTTTCGGATCCCACAGAAAAATGCCTTTGTCCATAGCGACCAAAACCTTTTCCCCGCGGAATACCGCGGTTGAAGCGAAGGCGTAACCAAAATCCGCCTTATATTTCGTTTTTCCATCCTGCGTGTCGAGAATATAGAATGCGGATTCATAAGGCGCGCAGGCCGCCAGCAGGGTTCCATCCTCATTCCATGAGAGGGCGGTTATCTCGGTTCTGGACGGCACGGCGATCCAACGCTGCTCGCCTGTCTGCGCGTCCATGCAAATGATTTCGCTGCGAGAAGCGACCGTGACCACACTTTGCCCATCCGGCGAGAAGCCGTGAAGCGTTTCGTAAATTCCCAGAGAATCCATCGCTGTTTCAATAAAGAAGTCTCCCGCGTAGCAGGAAGCGGCCAGAGCGTCCTCCGCGCGTTCGGCACTGTAACCCTCAAGGGTTTCCGATACCTGAAGCGCCTGAAACGCATAACGCCGGGCATCCCGGGTTCGGTAATCGGCGGTGTGGTAGAGCGATTTTTCGATCAGGAGATCGCACTGGTTTTGGGCCGCGTACGTACGTTCCGCCTGAATTTTCGCGTTTTGCGTCAGCGCATAGGCCAGAAAACCGCTCAGCAGTAGCACAGAAAAACAGGCTGCCAGCAAGGCGTTGCGCATTCTGCGGCGGCGATGGCGCTGTACAAGGCCGTCAAAGGTCGTGCCCAGCATCGGCGCAAGAATACGCAGCTTTTCCCTGCCCAGTTTTCGCAGACTCTCCGCTACGCTACTACCCCGAACATCGGCGGCCAGCGGCTCAATTTCTGTTGAACGCCCCTTTTCGTCCGTTGAAAAACGCAGGCAAGACGGAAAACTGTCTTCGGGTTCGCCTGCAGCCAACACCGCCAAAACCCTTTCCCGCCCGTTTTTTTGGATAAAGTATTCCATTTCACGCATACACCAGCGGCTTTCAAGATAGGCGGGCGTACAAATCGCAATCAGCCATTCGCTGTTGTCCAAAGCTTCCTCAATGTCTTTTCCAAGATCTGCGGACAAGGGAAGCTCTTCTTGATCGCGAAACACCTTTCCCATCCGTTTTTTGCCTGATTGTTGGCGGATGCCTGCCGGAATTGTATAGGTTTCAATCTGTTTGTGCAGTCGCGCGGCAATCTCCATATCCGGGCTTTGGTGCCGGTAGCTGATAAAGGCACTGTAGGTATGCTGACTCATAATCATGCCCCCTGTCTACATTTGTGTGACGCGGAATTTGTTTGTGGCTATCGCGCTGGGTTGGATGAAACGGAATTCCATTCTCTCTGTAAGCGTGAATCATGATGTTGAAATTAGTGATTAGTTAGTGTGAATATACCATAAAACAGAATCATGTTGCAAATATTATTCCGTATAGAATAAGCGCCCCGCCTGAAAGTGGAGTAGAGAAAAAGAATCAAAACCACCGGCTTAGCCGGTGGTATGCACAAGGCCTTCAAGGCAACTCTCTTGCCGCATCTAAAGACGCATTGAAAACATCCAGCAACCGCATCATTTTCTCAGGCCGCCGCTTAAGCGGCC
>DUQF01000024.1 GCA_012837965.1 Clostridiales bacterium
CCAGGATCAAACTCTTGTGTTTAATCCCTTTAACACGCATACTTAATAACAAAGTACGGCGATAAAGCTCTCAATCGAATCGACTGTCGTTTTTTGCTTCTCTTTCTGTATCGTTTTCAAGGTACTTGCTACACTACAAAACTAAGCTGTTTCTAACCTTGCTTTTTGAGTGAGCCTGAATATAATAACAAACGGCAAGCTTTATGTCAAGGAAAAATATATAAAAAATTACGAAAATTTACGATTGTTTTGAAACTCAAAAATATTAATCCTTAATATAATGAATAAAAGAAAACACCTAATACCAACTTAACCAGACCGATTCAAGCAATTGGAATCAATTGAGCGGGTACGGATGTTTTTTATATTATTCGGTAATGTTCGGTTTTTGGTTATTCAGCTACAACCGCGGCCCCGACGGGACGAACACGCACGTGTAGGCCGGCTTCCTCTCCAAAGACAGCATTCACTTGTTGACTGACCGATTCAAGCTTTTCAAGCGGTACATAATGTAAGCTGGTTCCAGCAAAACCCCCACCATGAATACGGGAAGCACCCTTACCTTGAAGAAGACGATCAACAAACACTTGAGATAGCAGCAACGGTTGCTCGCAACTGTCTGGCAGATAAATATTTTGCAGTAAACTGATACTTGACTGACCCGATGCCCGGGTTGCTTCAAAGAAGGCTTCGATATCTTTTCGCTCCACCGCATGTAAGGCATCGTCCACCCGATCATTTTCTTCTAAAAAGTGAATGGCGCGCAAGATAGCTCGGTCACTTACTTTTTGGCGAAGAGCGGGAATATTTTCAAGCAAACGATTTAATGTTAAGCCGCGCAAATTCTCCTGTGAAAAATGAGCGGCCACCCGGCGCATCTCTTCGGGGATAGCGGCATATTGATCCGTTAAGCCCCCATGACTGCCAAAGGTATTGACAATCAACATCGCATACCCATAATCTTCAAAGTCAAAGGCAACGGGTGTAACGACCGGCTCTTTTTCCTTAAAGTCGATAGCAACCAATCCACCGGTTGAGCAAGCAAGCTGATCCATTAAGCCGCTTGGTTTCATAAAATAGTTATTTTCCGCATATTGGGAGATTTGCGCCCGCTGCGTTGCGGAAATGATAAAGCCGTTGTATAGCTTATCAAGGATAGCACAGATAAGCACCTCAAAGGCGGCTGACGAGGACATACCGCTTCCACTTAATACATCAGAGATGGCAGTCGCGTTAAACCCGCCGATATGGTAACCCAACATATCCATCTTGGCGGCAACGCCACGAATGAGGGCAGCCGTACGTCCATTTTCCTTGGCGACAGGCTTTAGATTGTTAAAATCCAGCCGAATAGGGCGATACCCTTGTGAAAAAAGATGAACTTGCAGGTCGCCGCGAGGAGTAACGACTGCCACGGTATCTTGGTTAATGGAGGCTGCCATTACCTTGCCATGGTTGTGGTCGGTATGATTTCCAAGCAGTTCCACCCTACCCGGAGCACTGATGATAATGGTTTTTTCAGCGTTTCCAAACTGTTCATGATGCTTTTTAAGAAGATTGAGGTGTCTCTTTTTCTGTTCGCCGAGCAGCTTTTGGTCTTTTCCATAAAGCAGTTGCAGCTTTTTATCCGCTCCGCCATTTTGAACAAAATTAATTAAGTTTTGTGTACGCATTTCGCTCTCCAGTTACTGTATATTCTGCCAAAAGCTCAAAAATTGTGATAAACCCTTTCTTTCAAGCTCTGTTAACATCTCTTGATAATTTGTTTGATTCAGTTCTTTTTCACCAATGACAAACCTTACAATCTCTTCATCAAAAAATCTGCCTAACACCATTTGCATAGCTTCTACCTCTTGCTCTTCATTAAAGGTCAGGGCTTTGTGCGCAAACGGCATAACGATAGCATCCTGATATAAATCTATCTCTTCTTTAACACGGGCAATGGAGGGGTCGTAGTACTTTACCTGAAAGTCAATGGTATCAACGCCGGGATAGGGACAGCCGCCCGAAATAAGGCTGTTTCGAATAAAATCACGATTTTCACTGGATTGTGTTTTGCGCCAAGTACCATCCCCATCAAAGACATAATCGACATTTTCTTGGCCATTGGCCGCTAAAATAGCGCCTTCCTCAGTAAAAAGATAGTCTACCCACCGAAGAGCAAGTTCGGGCTTTGAACAAGCGCTGGTGATGGCGAAGGTGCGTGTTTGAATATTAGAAGCAATGGGACGGTACACCTGTTTTCCCTCAAAATACAAGGGAGGAAGCAACGCATAGTCGCCAAGCCATTGCTGCGGGAAAAGATAGCCAACTGAAGGGGTTAAAATAATGCCGTAGGTTTGGGCGGACTTTTCCTTGGTTACCATACGTAGGGAATCAGCGGTACGAAAACCCGAGGGGTCAAGCAAGCCCTGCTGATACAACTCCCGCATGTATGCAAGAAAAGCATAAAATTGCGGATGCCCGGCCATGTGGCAAACTTGCCCGTTTTCGTCAAGATAAAGATTAAAATCATTGGCAACAATGCCAAATATGTGAGCCAAGTGCTTTAAATCATATGGCCCTAAAAAACCGAGGGGAATTTCGTCTTTTTTGGTGTTCCCATTGGGGTCTTTGTTTTGAAAGGCAAGGAGAATGTTCGTTAGCTCTTCCTGATTGGTGGGTGCCTGAAGCTTCAGCGTGTTCAGCCATGTTTGGTTCACCCACATAAAGTTGACCGTCGGAAGGGCTGATAAAAAAGGCAGCGCCCCAATTTGCCCATTAGGCATGGTGATGGCTTCCAAAACGCCGGGCGTATCCAGAATGCATTGCCAGGCGTTGGGTGCATGCTCTTCAAGCAGGGGACGCAGATCAATTAGTATCTCTTTTTCAAGCAAATCAATCGTTTCTGCTGGGGTAAGCGCAGCTTTGAACAGGACGTCCGGAAGTTCCCCATCCGCCTGATAGCCTCTTTTTTCATTTGTCCATTTTTCAAGACTGGTAAACTGCTTGAAATTCAGCTCAATCCCCATCTTTTCTTGCATTCGCTGAAAAAACAAGTTGGTGCTCCACTCCCGATATAGCGTTTCGGGCTCATAACCCGCAAAGGTAAAGCTTGTCTCTGCTTGCACAGGAGCAAATGCACCCATAATTAATAGCGCCAAAGCGCCGGCTAACCATCGTTTGATCATCATCACAACCTCCGTTTGCCTATTATACACAAAAAACACCATGGTTTCTACCATTAAACTTTACGAAAGCGATCAGAATTCGTATAATAGGTGTAAGCTCGCTATGTAAAGGAGGAATCGATGTGAAGAAACAATGGCGTGTAGGAATTATCGGCGCAACCGGCATGGTCGGTCAGCGCTTTGTACTCTTGTTAGCTAACCATCCCTGGTTTAAGGTCACCTGCCTTGCAGCAAGCAAGCGCAGCGCCGGCCAAACGTACCATAGCGCCTTGGACGGGCGCTGGCGCATGGAGGAAGAAATGCCAGCTAATATAGCGCAAATGTCCATACATGACGCAAATGACATTGATGCTATTGCTCCGCTGGTCGATTTCGTCTTTTGCGCCGTGTCCCTTGAAAAAAATGAGACAAGGGAGCTTGAAGAAGCGTACGCAAGGGCTGGCGTTCCCGTTGTGAGTAATAACTCCGCCTGCAGGGGCTTGGAAGACGTTCCCATGATTATCCCTGAAATCAACGCTGACCACCTGGCGGCAATTGAAAAACAGAAAGAACGTTTGGGCGGCAAGGGCGGTTTCATTGTCGTCAAGCCCAACTGCTCCATCCAAAGCTATGTGCCCGCGCTCCACCCGCTAAGGTATTTCGGCATCGAAAAAATCAGCGTCTGCACCTATCAAGCTATTAGCGGCGCCGGAAAATCTTTTGAAACCTGGCCAGAAATGGTCGACAATGTCATCCCCTATATCGGCGGCGAAGAAGAAAAAAGTGAGCAGGAACCGCTGAAAGTTTGGGGGCAAATGTACGATGGCGTTATTCAAAACGCGCAAACGCCGCTGATTAGCGCCCAGTGTTTAAGGGTTCCCGTTACCGATGGGCATATGGCGGCCGTGAGCGTATCCTTCCGCAACAAACCCACCAAGGAGCAAATCCTTGAATGCTGGCAGGAGGATGTGCGAACCTTGCCGCAGGAATTGCAGCTTCCAAGCGCTGCCAGCCCTTACTTAAAATACTTTGAAGAAAACAATCGCCCCCAGACTAAACTTGACCGGAACCTTTCCAACGGGATGGGCATTTCCATCGGCCGTTTGCGGGAAGACAAGATTTTTGACTACCGCTTTGTGTGCCTGTCACACAATACCTTGCGGGGCGCTGCCGGCGGCGCCGTTGAGACCGCTGAATTGCTCTGCAAACTCAACTACATTAAAGGAGAAAAAGAATCATGAAGCCCGCGTTATTTAAAGGCGCAGCAACAGCCATTGTTACCCCGTTTTTACCAAGCGGCGGCATTGATGAAGAAGCCTTGCGCAAGCACGTTCATTTCCAAATCGAAAACGGCATTCAGGCGCTCATCGCCTGCGGGACAACCGGCGAACCCGCCACCATGAACAAAGATGAATGGGCAAGAACCATTCAAATCGTGGTGGAAGAAACAAAAGGCAGAGTGCCTGTGATTGCAGGTACTGGCGGCAACAACACGGCCGCCATAATCGCCGATGCCAAACGCGCCAAAAACTTAGGCGCAGACGGGCAGCTATGCGTTACACCTTATTACAACAAAACCACCCAAGAAGGTCTGGTCGCCCACTATCAGGCGATCAGCGATGAAAGCGATTTGCCCATCATTGTCTATAACGTACCCGGCAGAACAGGGCTTGATATTCAGCCCGCCACCATTAAAAAGCTTGCCGCTATTCCCAAAGTAGTAGGTGTGAAAGAGGCCTCCGGAAATGTCGCCCACGCCGCCGACATGGTGGTTGCTTGTGAACATTCTGTTGCTTTTTACTCGGGCTCGGACGAGGTCAATGTTCCGTTGATGAGCGTAGGTTTTCAAGGCGCCATTTCGGTTTTGTCCAACGTTGTCCCCAAAGAAACAGCAGCCATGATTAACGAGGCGCTGGACGGCAACTACGGTAAGGCAACCGAATTGCAGCTTGATTTCCTCCCTCTCATTCGTCTGCTTTTTGTGGAAGTAAATCCCATTCCCGCCAAAGCCGCCCTTGCCTTGATGGGTAGAATGCACAATGTTCTGCGCCTACCGCTTGTGCCGATGAGCCAAGGCAATCAAGACAAGCTAAGGGCCGAACTTCAAAGGATGGGCTTGCTATGACCAGCATCCTCCTATCGGGAGCTTGTGGGCGTATGGGCAGGGAAGTTGCCCGCCTTGCCGGTGAATACGGTTGCCGCATCGTCTGTGGCGTTGACCCCTCGGGTCAAAAGTACGCCGATTTTCCCGTTGTGTCTTCCTTTGAGCAGGTAGGTGGCGACTACGATGTCTTGATTGATTTTTCGCTGGCTAAGGCCTTTGACAAGCTGCTTGCCCATATTCAAAGCGCAAAAAAGCCTGCCATCCTGTGCGCCACAGGCTACACAAAGGAACAGGAAAGCTTCATCCAAAAGGCAGCGAAAAACACCCCCATTTTCCGTTCAACCAATATGTCAAAGGGCATTTATGTATTAAATCAACTGGCAACGCTCGCAAAGCGCCTTCTGCCTGAAGCGGATATTGAAATTGTCGAAGCGCACCACCGCATGAAGGCCGATGCCCCAAGCGGCACCGCCATGACCTTGCTCCATACCCTGTCCGATAGCCAAACCAACAATGTTCTTGGCCGCAACCCACAAAGTGGTAAGCGGGCAAAAGGCGATATCGGCGTTCATGCCATAAGGGGCGGTTCGGTAGCCGGTGAACACGAAGTGTTTTTCTTGTGTGATGATGAATCTATCACCCTCAGGCACAGCGCGCAAAGCCGCTGCGTGTTCGCGCGAGGCGCCCTGTCCGCCGCTGACTTCATGAAAAGCCAAACCGCCGGCCTATACGGTATGCAGCATTTGTTTAGTTAAATCTTTGTACACTAATCAAAACCACCGGCTTAGCCGGTGGTATGCACAAGGCCTTCAAGGCAACTCTCTTGCCGCATCTAAAGACGCATTGAAAACATCCAGCAACCGCATCATTTTCTCAGGCCGCCGCTTAAGCGGCC
>DUQF01000025.1 GCA_012837965.1 Clostridiales bacterium
CCAGGGCGGCAGGTAAAGCCAAAAAGGGAAATATCCGCTTGAGCCTTTTCATATCCGCAAACAATTTATAGTCCGTATATACTGTCCAAGAAAAAGCAAATATAATATTGTTAATAAATAAAATGACATTTAGCACAATCAACAACGTATGATATCCGTATATCATTTTGCCATCCATCAAAAAAACAACCGTTTCAATAATGCTTTGCATGATATTTAATATAACCATAAAGTAGAAGATTTTTTCGTCAAGCAAGCCATGACGCAGTGGTCGTTTTATACTCGATAAAATAATTAATAACAACAATATTGCTGTTCCATTTGCGATAAATATTGCTGGAATATTGATCATTTCCAAAGCACCTCCTTTCTGAGCTCGTTATTATACCTCATTTTACATTGTTTGTCAGCCAAAATTTTAGAATTATTTCTACGACCGTTTTTTTAGAAAATTATCTTCGATTCTATCCCGATTTTACCGCGTTCAACCAAAATATTTACGCAATTAATCTTTCAACAAAGCTAAAGAACCTTCTTTTTCAAGCTTAATATTTTTGTCAATTTTCAAGGTGTGTTAACATTCTAACTGTTTTTGACTTTTTTCAAGCGCTTTTAAAGAATTAATTTATGCTGCCCATAACACAAGATTAGACATCCTATTTTCCAAGATTTTTTCCTCCCGCGCAATCCAAACCAATAAAAAACTCTGTCCAGCCTTCCATTTGTCCACATTCCCATTCCGCATTGGAGCAAGCCGATATATACGCTTTGAACTGATCTCAACCCATGTGCGTATAGACTCGTTAGTTATCCCATCTTCTATTTGATAACCATTCTTCCACTATTCTTTCTTTTCTTGTCTTCATACATAGAAGCATCGATCTTATTTAAAAAATCATCTATCGACTCATGCTTGCTTTCGTATGTACCGTAACCAATTGAAAAATTTATTTTAAAAGGTTTCTTTTCCGAATCATTGAACAATGCTGCTTGTGTTTTAATCAGGTCAATCATATCCATTATTTCTTCCTGAGAGTTTATATACATAAATACAATAAATTCATCACCCGCATACCTGCACAATACTCCTTTATCGCCCACTGCCTCATGCAATATCTTTCCGGCTATAGAAATGGCCTCATCCCCTACAACATGTCCAAATCTATCGTTTATACTTTTTAAGTTATCAATGTCTAACAAAATTCCAGCGGGTACACCACTATCCTTTCTTTCACCGTACATTGACAATAAGTTGCCCAAGTACTGTCTGTTAAATAATCCCGTCAGCTTATCTACATAGGATGATTCATTTTGAAGATTAATGAATAATGAAACCAGCCCAATAGACACACCGAGCCACATAAAAGAGTACCCATAAAATAAGTACTGTAACAGGCTTCCAATCACAACAGGAATGATAAACAGGAAAACGGGTAGAAACAAACGCTTATATATCTTCTCGCGATATGAATAGATTAATATAACGCTATGCGCCATATAAAAATAAGTGACAACATATGGAATGATAAAAAAATCCGCTCTATGATAAATATTATATTGATCAAGCTCAAAAAATACAGGTGTCGCTATGTTTAGTAAGCAGCCAATGATGGTTAGTACGGCAGGTACGGCCATTAAAGGATATATGCGCTTGATTCTTTTTATGTCCGCAAACAATTTATAGTCCGCATATATTACCGAAAAATAAGCCAATAAAACGCTGTTACTAAATAAAATTGCGATTAGCACCAATGATAACGTACGATATTCCATTTTGCCATCCGTCAAAAAAGTACCCACTTCAAGAAAACATTGAATAATATTTAAAAAAACCATCACGTAGAAAATCTTTTCATCAAGCAACCCGTGACGCAGCGGTCTTTTAATGCTCGTTAAAATAACTAATAACAATAGTATTGCTGTTCCATTCGCAATAAAAATTGTAGGGTAATTAATCATTCCTTGCCCCCTTTGGCCCATCATTATTTCTTTTTTCACGTTAGTTGGTTCCTGAACTGAATCGTACCCTTCGACATTCCCACTCTTAGGTTTTTAATGATAATCTTTTTCTTGTGTTTTTGCAACCTTTGTATCAAAATAAAAACCAAGTCGGTTTGTTTTTTACCTGAGCCGATTTGAATAGTATATTCAACGCCAACTTGATTTCCGCCCTGTTTATGTTCATTAAATAAGCCGTTTTTCTATCATTTGACGCACATATTCTTCCGGCGTATCCTCTCTAAATTTCCCAAATATAATCCCATACCTCATCGGCAAGAACAATGACTACTTCTGTTTATATTTAACCGCCTCTTTTGCGCGGTTTTTTAAATCTAATTACTCACTTCAATATATCCGCCAAGGTAACGCCATCCAAATAGTCTTTAATGTGGCTATCAAGTCCCTGCCAAACGGGTAAAACCAAGCAATCGTCCTGGCCGGTACAGGTAGCGTTGCAGCTTTCACAGTCCACCGCTTTTTGGTCGCCTTCGGTAACTTTGAGCACATCGCCAAGAGCAATAAAACTTGGACTCTGGGCCAAGCGGTAGCCACCCCCTTTTCCGGGGGCGGCCTCAACAATGCCCGCCTTGGAAAGGCTGGACATGATATTTTCCCCGTACTTAACGGGAATGGACTGCTGCTCCAACAGGGGTTTTAGGGGCGTAAAATCGCCTCGCGAATCCTTAGCAAGGGCGACCAAAAGCCGCAGGGCGTAGCGCCCACGAGATGAGATGCGCATATTAGCACTCGTGGCAGCTGCAATCGGCCCTGTGCGTCATGGGCATCGTAAGAAACGGCAGCCCCTTTTTGGTAAAATAGTCTTTAAGCGCCGCTTGGATGGCCTCTTCAGCGAGCACGGAGCAATGCACCTTGTGAGAGGGCAGCCCGTCAAGCGCCTCAACAACCGCTTTGTTGGTCAGCCGCATGGCTTCGTGAACGGACTTACCCTTGATCAGCTCAGTCGCCATAGAGCTTGAAGCGATGGCGCTGCCGCAGCCGAAAGTTTCAAACTTGATATCGGTGATAATGTCATTATCGACCTTTAAATAAATTTTCATAATATCGCCGCAACGGGCGTTGCCCACTTCGCCAATACCATCGGCATTTTCAATGATGCCCACATTGCGGGGGTTGCGGAAATGGTCCATAACCTTTTCTGAATAAAGTGCCATAATGAGCCTCCTGATTTAAATAATGTGCTGCTGTTTGCCTTGTTTCAAGTCAGTCCAGACAGGGGAAATGCTGCGCAGATATTCGACAACCTCTTTGACCGCCCGGACAATGGCCTGCATCTCTTCTATGGTATTGTCTTCGCAGATAGAAAGCCGCAGGGAGCCATGGGCAATTTCGTGCGGGCGACCGATGGAAAGCAGCACATGGCTTGGGTCAAGGGAGCCCGAAGTGCAGGCGGAGCCGGACGAAGCGCACACGCCCTTATCATCCAGCAGGAGCAAGAGCCCCTCCCCTTCGATGCCTTCAAAACAGAAGTTGACGTTGCCGCTGAGGCGCTGCTGTCTATCGCCGTTTAACACAGAGTGGGGAATTTGGGAGATTTCGTCAATCAGGTAGTCCCGCATTTGACGGATTTTGACGGAATTTTCTTCCATATTCTCGCAGGCATCTTCCATCGCCGCGGCCATGCCCATAATGAGGGGCACGTTTTCTGTACCGGCACGCTTGTTTTTTTCCTGAGCGCCGCCCCGAATCAAGGGCGCAATCACAATGCCTCTTTTGACATACAGGGCACCCACACCTTTGGGGCCATGGAACTTGTGCGCCGAAAGCGACAGCATGTCGATGTTCATATCCTGCACGTCAATGGGCTCATGGCCTACTGCCTGCACCGCGTCGGTATGAAAAAGAACGCCTTTTTCCTTGCACACCTTGCCGATTTCTTTGATAGGCTGGATGGTGCCGATTTCGTTATTGGCAAACATGATGGTCACAAGGCAGGTATCGGAGCGGATAGCCTGGGCAACCTCTTCCGCCGTGACAAGGCCGTGTTCGTGTACGTCAAGCAGGGTAATATCAAACCCTTCTTCCTTGAGCGCCTCCAGGGGATGGAGAACGGCATGGTGCTCAAAAGCGGTGGAAATAATGTGCTTTTTTCCTTGTTTGGCGCCAAGCTTGGCCGCCGTTAAAATAGCCTGGTTATTGGCCTCCGATCCACCGCCTGTAAAGATAATTTCCCTTGCCTGGCAGTTAAGCAAACGAGCCATGCGGCCGCGGGCATCGTCCAAAGCTTCTTGAGCTTTTTGCCCTAATTCATAGAGGCTGGAGGGGTTGCCATATTGCTCTTGGAAGTAAGGCATCATGGCTTTTAGCGCATGGTCGCTCACACGGGTTGTCGCCGCATTGTCGGCATATATTTTCATGGTTCCTCCTAAAACAATTCAATCACCTACCATTTTAGTAGGTGATTGAATTATACCATAGTTCCAGCGCTTTGCAATACTTTTTTAAAAAAATTATTTCTCCGACAAAACCTTTAATTAATGGCTTATCCCTGAAGGGTAAAAAGATAGCCGTCGGCGTTGGTGTTTTCACTAACCATCAGGCTTGAAATACTTAAGCGCCTTGCCAAGGACAGGAGAATAATTAGACCTGTCGGTAAAATATCAATACGAGTAGGCGGAACGCCAACAATGTTTTTTCGCTCCATAAGCGGCATGTCGGCCATTTTATACAAAAGCTCCTCGGCAGCCGCAATCGGCACCACCACCCCGCCTTGGGGCAGCCCAGCATCGTAAGGTATGGAAAGGTAGGCGCACGCAAGGGCCGTACCCGTACCGCCAATCAGTGTCCACGATGTGGCGGCAACCGGCTCTATGTCATGGGTGATTCTGTCTGCCTGCCTCATGGCCAAAGCGATATCTTCAACACGGTTAATGGGGTTTGTCTCAAGCAGCCTTCCGGCGCCCAGTTGCAGACTCATGGATTGGCGCAGACCCTCTTTTGTTCCCACCACCACCTCGCTTGAGCCGCCGCCGATATCTATAACCCCAACAGGGCCTTTCATGTGGGACGCATCCGAAACAGCGCCCAAAAAAGAATAGTCGGCCTCTTCCTCGCCTGACCAAATGACGATATTTAGCCTTGTTTTTTGAAAAATCGCTTTAAGCAATTCATTCTTGTTGTCCGCATCACGCGCGGCGCTGGTGGCAAAAACCCGTATATCCAAAAAGCCCGCCTCTTTGGCACACAGGGACAGGGTGTGAACATCGTCCGCCGCCTTTTGAATACCGGCTTGAGTGAGGCTCCCTCCATCAAAAGCTTGCATCAAGCGGGTTTCAAGCCTGTTTCTTATCTTTTGTCCATCGGGCAAGTAATAAAGGAGCCTGGTTGAGTTGGAGCCTACGACAATCACCGCAGGGAGGGCGGCTACATGGCTATCGTTCATTGGGGTTTTTCCAACCAGGGGGCGGCCCTTCCTCCCCCCAGAGCACGGAAGGGTTGGTAATGATAAAACGTATCTCTCCATCAGCAAGGAAACCGTACTTGGTACGGGCTTCGTTGGCAATAAACTCATCGCTGCCCGCTTGCTCAATCTTGCTGACCATTTCGTAATATTTTACTTCCAGAGCGTTCTTATCTTCCCTGGCTTCAGCCAGTTCTTTTTGGCGCAGGTTCAACAACTGCTCCTGCTTTTTGGTAAGCATGGCGAAGACAGCGATAATCACGCATAAAATAGCAATCGCCCAAGACAGCGGAATGCGCTTTGGCCGCCAAGAAGTTTTTTCTTTTTTCGCCATCGTTTGCTTACCACCTTTCTTTTATATATCTATTTTACCGCCTTGGAAGCAGTTCTTCAAGCCTTTCAATTGACAAGCCTTGGTAAAATGCTATAATTTTGTTGCCGTCATATAATATATGAAGGAATTCAATAGGTAACTTTAAAGCTTTAGGAGGGTCTGTGATGCCGGTTTTCATTCTTATGTTTGCCAGTATTTTACTGCCCGTTGTTTTGGGTGAGCTAATTAAAAGGGAAGTTGTCGGAAAAGAAAAGCGTAATCAGCTTGTAACGGGTATACTTGCGGTGGAAATTTTGCTGCTGACTGTCTTGGCTACGCAAGAAAAAGGGCGAATGTTTGCCTTTAGCCCCTTTAAGCCGCTGGCGGTTGGCTTGGCGGTAAACGCTACGGGTCTGTTTTTCGCCCTGCTGGTGAGCGCCCTTTGGCTCCTTGGCGGTGTCTTTTCTTTTAACTACATGCAAAAGGAAGAAAACCAAGCCGCCTACTATGGTGCCTACTTAAAAACCTTGGGCGCCCTTGTCGGGCTTACCCTGGCGCAAACGCCTCTGACTCTCTTTTTGTTTTTTGAGCTCAGCACCATTTTCTCCGTAGAATTGGTCAAACACAAAAAAACCGAACAGGCGGAAAAGGCCGCCCACGCCTATGAAAAATATTCCACCATTGGCGGGGCGCTTGGCATTGCTTCTTTGCTGGCTCTCTATCCTTTCATTAAAAGCCCCTACTTTGTATCGGGCGGAGCTATAACGGGCAGCGTATCGGCACCCGTTGCCGTAATGATTCTTTCCTTTTTGGCTATTGTGGGTTTTTCCGCCAAGGCGGGGCTTTTTCCCTTGCATTCGTGGCTGCCCATCGCCCATCCCGTTGCTCCGGCTCCCGCAAGCGCCGCCCTTTCGGGCGTGATTACAAAAGCAGGAATCCTTTGCGTTATCCGCATCCTCTATGAATATGTGGGCGCCGCCTTCCTGCAAGGAACCTTGGTGCAATACGCCCTGCTGAGCCTTGCCGTACTCACGGTGTTCATGGGCTCGATGATGGCCTTTCAACAGAAGCTCCTTAAAAAGCGCCTCGCCTATTCCTCCGTATCGCAGTTAAGCTACGTTCTGTGTGGCCTTTTCCTCATGAACAAGACTGCCCTAACAGGCGGTCTGTTGCACGTGGTTGGCCATGCCCTGATTAAAAACGGCCTGTTTTTATGCGCAGGCGCTATCATCTACAAAACCGGTAAAACACGGGTGGACGAATTAAAAGGCTTGGGCCAGAGGATGCCCATTACCTTTGCCTGTATGACTGTCTTTTCCCTTGGCCTCATCGGCATTCCGCCAACGATTGGCTTTGTATCCAAGTGGCTGATTATGCAGGGCTCCGCTAAAAGCGCCCTTTGCGTCTTTGGGTGGCTGGTTCCCTTGATGCTGATTGTTAGCGCCATTTTGACCGCGGCCTACCTCCTGCCCCTTTGTACCCGTGGTTTTCTTGGAACAGCGGAAGAAGAAAAGCCTGATCGCATCAAGCTTTCCTTATCCCAAAGCGTTCCATTGGTTGTTTTGGCTGCCCTTGTTCTGTTGTTAGGCTTTTATCCCCTACCCTTGACCCGTCTGTTCCAACAGCTTTCAGCGCTGTTCATGCCATAAGGAGGTTGTAACATGCAAGCGATGATTCTTTTGCCCGTTTTTTTGCCCGTCTTTTTACCTATGCTGCTTGCGCCTTTTGCGGCACGCTTGGAAAAACAAAGGCCCGACCAAGGAATGAAGCTCACCCTCATTGGCGTTGCAATTACCTTTGCTTTATGTTTGGGCTTATTTATCAGCGCCACCTTAAAACACAATGTCACTTTTGGCTTCACTAATCTATTATTCGTGGGCCTTTCCTTTGAGGCCGACTTTTTCCGCAGCATTTATTCGGTTGTCGCCTCCTTCATGTGGCTGATAAGCCTAATGATGGTTCCTGAATACATGCCAAACAAGCGGCCAAGATATCTGTTTTTTAGCTTAATGACCTTAGGAGCAACCTTAGGCCTGTTTTTAGCCAACGACCTTGTTACCTGCTTTATCTTTTTTGAAATCATGTCCTTTACAAGCTACCCTTGGGTGGCGCAGGAAGAAACGCCGGAGGCCATGCGGGCGGCGCAGACCTACCTTGCCATCGCCGTCTTTGGCGGCATGTGCATCCTCTTTGGGTTGTGGCTGCTCTATCCCCTCACCGGCGGATATAACTATGCTCACTTAAAAACCGTATTAAGCACTCAAACACCTACCGCTTCCCTTTACATCGCAAGCGCGCTGATGGCGCTGGGTTTTGGCGCAAAGGCGGGCATGTTCCCCGTGCATATTTGGCTGCCCAAAGCTCACCCCGTAGCGCCCGCTCCGGCAAGCGCTCTGTTATCAGGCGTCTTAACCAAGGCGGGCATCTGGGGCATCTTGGTGGTAGCAACCCGTCTTTTGCCGGGCGACCTCCTTTTTTCCAATGCGCTGCTTGTCATTGGCACGATTACCATGTTTTTAGGCGCACTCCTTGCCCTATTTTCCATCGATTTAAAGCGCACGCTGGCCTGCTCGTCTATGAGCCAAATCGGCTTTATTATCGTAGGCGCTGCCATTCACAGCCTGCTTGGGGAGCACAACGCCATTCCCGCCTCGGGCATCGTGCTGCACATGCTCAACCACTCCCTGATTAAGCTCACCCTCTTTTTAGCGGCAGGGGCCGTGTATATGGGGCTGCATAAGCTAAACCTCAACGACGTTCGGGGCTTTGGGCGCAAAAAGCCTTTCTTGCACCTCTGCTTTTTGGCAGGCGCTGCCTCCATATCGGGCATTCCCGGCTTTTCAGGCTATATCAGCAAAACGCTGCTGCATGAAAGTATCATTGAATACATTGTAGAGCTGCAAGCCCATGGTCAGGGCGCCGGCTTGTATCAGGTGGTAGAGTGGATCTTTACCATTTCAGGCGGCTTTACTTTCGCCTATATGCTGAAACTATATATCTGCCTCTTTTGGGAAAAACCCTCCGCCACCGTTTTGGCAGCCTCGCAAGCAAGACTTCAGCCCCTATCCCGCATTGCCCTTGCCATTTCCGCCGTTGTTTTGTTTGTTTTTGGCCTTTTCCCGCACCAGATCATGGAAAAGGCGGGTATGTTGTCCTCGCCTTTCCTTCAGTCCCAGGCAATGCACCCCGTAGCCTATTCGGCCTTTGTCAATCTAAAAGGACAATTCATTTCCCTTGCCATTGGCCTTTTGCTTTATCTGTTAATTGTGCAAACCTTCCTATCCAAGAAAGAAGAGGACGGGCGCATTTACCTTAACCGCTGGCCCGAGTGCATCGACCTTGAAGACGGGGTCTATCGCCCCGCTATTCAAAAGTTGGCCGAAGGGCTTGGTAAAGTAGCGCAGGCAGTAAGCCTCGAAAAAAACTAAAATTTTTTACACTCCAATTGTTAGGCAAGATAACGTGAAAATCTCCACGTTATCTTGCTTTTTTAAAGTAAAAATATTGGAACAAAGCCTTGCTTGTGACGCTACGTCATGGTTTATAATGGTACATAGGAGGTGAAAAGGACATGATAAAAGACAGAACCCCAAAATACATGATGGTCGGTGAAGTGGCGGAAAAGATGGGTGTATCCGTTCGTACCCTACAATATTATGATAAGGAAGGCTTATTGTCCCCGTCAGCGCAATCAGAGGGAGGACGGAGGCTTTATACCGACAAAGACTTGGTTACCCTCCATCAAATTTTGTCCTTAAAATCTTTGGGCTTTTCTTTAAGCGACATTAAAGAGCGGTTATTCTCCTTGGATACTCCGGAAGATGTTGCCAAGGTTCTTGAAGAGCAGGCAAATGACATACGCCAAAAAATAACCGCACTGACCGCATCTTTAGCGGAAATAGAACAGCTGCGAGAAGAAATATTGCAAATGCAGGAGGTTGATTTCAAAAAATATGCGGATATCATCGTCAACCTTCAAATGAAAAATGAGTTTTACTATGTCATTAAGCAATTAGATGATGAAACGCTTGACCACTTTCGCCGTCGCTTCGATAAAAAAAGCGGCCAGAAGTTTCTTGACCGAATGAATGACTTAAACGATAAAATTGACAAGCTCCAAAAGAAAAAGGTTCCGCCGGAAAGCAAGCACGCGCAAAAGCTTGCCAAAGCTTATTGGGAACTGGTGATGGAAATAACAAACGGGGACATGAGTATGCTGCCCAAGCTGATTGAGGCGGCAAATCAAGGAGATAGCGAGAAAGAAATTGTCAGCCCTTATCTTGAAAAATCCCTTGAAGTCTATTTTTCTAATCTCGGTACAAATCCTTTTGAGGGGGGCAAAAATGAATGAAGCAATCAAGGTGACAAACCTGCGAAAAAGCTACGGAGAACAAGTTGTTCTTAAAGGAATAGACCTGTCGATCGCAGCAGGCGAAACCTTCGCGCTGCTTGGCGTGAACGGAGCGGGAAAGACAACAGCCCTTGAATGCATCGAGGGGCTGAGAAAATACGATAGCGGCAACATTCAAGTCAACGGTAAAATGGGCATTCAGCTGCAATCTTCATCCTTGCCTGCCCACATTAAGCCCCTGGAAGCCGTTCAGTTGTTCGCAAAATGGAACAACGCAGCCGTTGATAATACAATGCTTGAAATGCTTGGAATTCAGGATATCAAAAAGAAGCAATATACCCAGCTTTCAACAGGACAAAAGCGGCGGCTGCACCTTGCGCTTGCATTGATTAACAATCCCGACATTGTATTTCTTGACGAGCCTACCGCAGGCCTTGATGTGCAGGGGCGCGCCTCTTTGCACGAACAAATCCGCCTGCTGAAATCACAGGGAAAAACCATTGTTTTAGCCAGCCACGATATGGCGGAAGTGGAAGCCCTCTGCGACCGCATTGCCGTATTAAATCACGGAGAGATTGTTTTTTGCGGTACCGCTGATGAATTAACCGAAACGATGGGCAAAAAATACTTCATCCATATTAAAACCAGCCAAGGGGGGCAAACAGTCGAAACCGACAACATCGGCGATACCTTGCTGTCTTTGCTGGCGGAACTAAAAGCAAACGATCTTGAACTTTTGGATATTAAGGTAGACAGGGGCACCTTGGAGGAACATTTTTTAGAAATAGCAAGGAGGAACAACAAATGACAACTTTTCTTTATGGGTTGGTACTACAGTTTAAATTAGACAAACGAAGCAAGTCCTTACTGGTTACCTACTACGTTGTTCCCCTGATTTTCTTCCTTCTTATGGGCGGTATTTTTACATCTATTATGCCAAACATGAAAGAAACGCTTGTTCAGTCCATGATTGTAATGGGGGTGTCCATGGGCGCTTTTTTAGGGTATCCGCACGCTTTAGCCCAAACGTACGGCAGCGACATTAAAAAAGTCTATCAGGCAAACGGCGTGTCGCTATCCTTTGGGCTTATCACGATGTTTTTATCCGCTTTTATTCATTTAATGCTCATGTGTAGCGTGATTGTTTTTCTGGCTCCTGTGCTTTTTGAAGCCCAACGACCTGAACGCCTGCCCTTATTTTACGCCGCCTTGGCTATTTATCTAAGCGCATCGCTGAGTGTCGGTAGCGCATTGGGGTTAATTGTCAAAAATCAAGCAAAACTGACAATGACGGGACAGCTTTTATTCCTGCCGTCCATCATGCTGTCGGGTATTATGTTTCCAGCTGAACTGCTTCCAAACATTTTGAATACAATTGGGCAAATTTTCCCTGCACATTGGGGTTATAGATTCATGCAAGTTGGCGGTTTCCAAATTCAAAATTTATGGTATCTTTTGGTCATTTTGATACTCGCATCAATTGTCTGCGGTCTACTTGTCAAAAAACAGAAATTTGAGTAGGGTTCAAATTTTTAAAACAACCAGAATAAACGCTCATGTGAGTTTTTTTACATGAGCGTTTATTTCATTGATCATTCTCAGTCTTCTATTTTTTCACCGGTCATCCTCTCCCAAGCAGAGCGGATGGCTTTCTGGTTGGATACGCCGTAGTTGGGGTCATTTCTCTGGGCTTCGTCCATGTCCCTGAAGAAATGAACGCACAGGTGGCCGCCAAAACCATTGTTGTTAATAGCGCCTGAAAGGTGCGGACGGTTGTGCATACTGGCAAGCGTCCACTTGCCGGAAGGCAGCTTCACATACACAATGTTAATGTTCCAAGACGGCGCGCCAAAGGCGGAATTCATGATCTTGGTATCGTCATAGGTGAGGGGCTCGGAGTCGGCGTGCCTGCCAAGGGAGTAAAAGCGTATGGTAAAGGACTTGCCAGACCCCGGATGGTAAACTGTTGCCCGCTGCCCTGATGAAATCGAGGGTTTAACTTCCTTGTACCAATGTAAAAGTTGCACGTTGGAAGGCGATACGCCCGTGCCTGCCGGAGTGCCCGACATGGGACCAGAGGCATCCTTTGCGCCCGTGCCATAAAGCGCCCTCTGGGTGGAGCTGTCGGCAATGCCGCTGACAGTTAGCCCGTTAATGTCTTGGAAAGCGACAATTGCTTGGTGAGTGATTGTGTCAAAGGTACCGTTCACAGTAACAGTAAAGCCCAGCTCCTTTAGCCTTGTTTGAAGCTGCGATACGCTTGGTCCCTTGTTGTCAATACGAAGGGTCTGGAAACTTGTCGGCACTTGTCCATACTTGACTGCCGAAGGCTGGTCAAGCACAGCATAGGTGTTGTTCCCCACAATGCCGTCGACCGTTAAGCCGTTTAAGCCTTGGAAAGAACAGACAGCCTGCTTGGTTTGTTCATCATAGATACTTGTCTTCTGAACGGGATAGAGAAGCTCTGCCAAACGCTGTTGAAGCGCAAAAACATCTTCCCCCGCTTCGCCGCCCCTTAAGGTACGCCTTTGCGTTTCTTCTTCCTCAAGCACGGACGGATCATCGGACGCAGGTGTCGGGGTCGGAAGAGGAATCGTTGTTTGGATGGGCGCTATGGTCTGCTCGGGTGCGGGTGTTGGGGTAGGTTTATCTTCGCTAAACTGTAAAAACTTGCTCATGACATATCCGGTTGAGCCATTATAGGCAACCAGACACCAATCATTTTCTTTGGAAAGCAAAGACACCATTGCTAGATTAGGGATAGTGCGCATAAAGGTACTTGCCCTTTGTACTTTTTGGCTGCGCATATTCAGGGTGCCACCGTTAGGCGTAACCACTTTGGCAACACCCAAAGAAGCTTGACCCGTCTGATTGTTTGGGGTAGGCGCCTGATTTTCAACGGGTGATTGGGACATTAAAGGATCTTGTGTTTCGTTAGGCGTTTGGACACTCTCTTGCGCCTGATAAAGTCGTGTTAGCGTTTTTGGCCCGGCCACACCGTCAACCGATAAGCCGTTTTTAGACTGATAGGCCATCACCGCCGCTTTGGTACGAATACCAAACACGCCGTCCGCCCTGCCGCAGGCAAAGCCCAATTCGTTGAGCCTTTGCTGCAAGGCACGTACCGCCTGGGCATTATCGCCAAGACGCAGGGTACGGGTAACAGGAGGAACTACGTTAGAAGCTGATGCGCCTGAAGCAGGAGGGGTCGCTATCGATCCGGAACCACTTTGAGCCCCCCGATACAATCGTGTTAAGGTTTGGTTACCGGCAAGGCCATCCACATACAAGCCTTCCTTCCTCTGGAAACTTTCAACCGTCCTTTGGGTTAAGGGGCCGTACTTGCCATCGGGGTTGATGGAATAGCCAAGGCTTTTTAATTGCCGCTGCATTTGCAGAACGCCTTGCCCCGACATACCGGGACGCAGGGTAGAATATGCCGCCAAAGCGGATGAAGCCGTAAGGCTTAATATAAGCAAAATGGTAAGCGCTTTCTTTTTCATCTCAAGCACACTCCTTTCAAGGGGAGTATAACATATTAAAATCATTTTGTAAACACTTTTGAAATAATTGTAATAATTTTGTAATATTGACAGGCCTCCCTCTTCTCCCTTATAATGAGCGAAAGTCATTCTAAGAAGAATCTAAGGAGAAGTTTATGAATAAACGCCGCATCATTTCTTTGCTCACTGCCCTTTTACTTTTTCATATACCCGTCCTATCCCAAGGCCTTTCCATCACCACCCAAACATTGGAAAAGGGCATGCAGGGAGTTTACTATGAACAAATTCTCACCTGCAATACGCCCGCAGCGGAGTTTGCCCTTCTATACAATAACGACGGGGAAACCGGATTGCCTGCGGGCTTTAAGCTGTCCAAATCAGGCTATTTAAGGGGTATTGCCAAGCATCCCGGCACCTATGTGTTTCGGGTGGCTGCCAACCTTGGAAATGAGGAGGTCACTGCTACCCTTACCTTAAAAATCGCCCCCTTTAACGAAAGCACCCTGACTTTGGGCGGCAAAGACAGCAAACTCATCGGTCAGGGCAGAGATTCCATTGTAGGCATCGCAAACGCCATGCAAGGCGGACGGGCCGCCATGGCCGGTGAACGCGCCTTTGTTGCAGGCAGGAAGGGCTATCTATACCAAAGTGCCGCTCCTTTTGAAAAAACCACCCTTCGCTACAAAACACAGGCTTACTGGTGCCTTGATACTTTGGGAGACAGCCTCTTTTACTACAACCGTTACCTATACAACCGCCACGCGCTGGATGATTATTCCGATGATGAATATGTCATGCGCATTGTGGAAGATCCGCTTGGCGAAAAGCCCCGCTTCGCAAGAACCGTTTTTAGCTTTGACGATGTTTCCTGCCTGACGGTCAACAAACAGCTCATTCTCTATATCTATAACGACAGCATGATGCTCCTGCCCCATGAAGGCAGCCGCCCGCAAGCCCTGCGCCTATACCATCAGGGAAAGATGCTTAAGCCTAAAATGGCTGTTCCCTATAAGGGAAACGCCTTTGTGTTGGATAAAAGCGGCATTATCTACCACGGATACTTGGACGGCCAGCTCGCCTACCCACTTACTGACAAAAAGGCTACCGCCTTTACCCTGTGTATGGTAGATGATAGGGAACGCCTTGCCTGCCTTGACAAAAACGGGTACATCCGCCTGCAAGGCCTCAACCACACCCACAATGCCCCCACCTTAGGCAAAATCAAGGCCAAAGCCCTGAACGCTGACGAAACTCATCTATACTATATTGCCCAAAATAACCGGCCTATGCGCCTTAACCTATCGACCGAGGGTGAAGAACCCGCTGAAATTTGTAACCTGTCCACCGACCAAATCTATGTGTTTGATGAGTATCTCATCCTTCGAAAAAAAGGTACCACCGTCTTTTATATTATCAACAAAGAAGGCGGCGATTTGATTCGCCTGAATAAGGAGTAAACCATGTCTATGAAGCCATCTGATGTTTTTTTCACATCCTTTCGTTCCTATAACTTTGAAAACATGCTGCAAAAGCTAAGGCGCCTTTTAAAAGCCGCCGGTTTTGAGTCCATTGACTTTCAAGACAAGTTTGTTGCCATCAAAATGCACTTTGGCGAGCCGGGCAACTTGGCTTACCTGCGCCCCAACTACGCTCGATTGGTTGTGGACTATGTGAAGGAGCTGGGCGGAAGGCCGTACCTGACCGACTGCAACACCCTGTATGTGGGCATGCGGGCAAACGCCCTTGACCACTTGGAGGCCGCCACGCTCAACGGTTTTACCCCGCAAACGGTGGGCTGCCATGTACTCATCGGCGATGGTCTGAAAGGCACGGATGAGCAGATTGTTCCCGTTGACGGCGACTTTGTGCGCCACGCCAAAATCGGCCGATCCGTCATGGATGCCGACGTGTTCATTTCCCTGACGCATTTTAAAGGGCATGAGAATACAGGCTTTGGCGGTGTCATCAAAAACATTGGCATGGGCTGCGGCTCCCGTGCCGGCAAAAAAGAAATGCACTCCGACGCCAAGCCCGCCGTGGAGCGAAAAGACTGCATCGGATGCGGCATCTGCCTTGAACATTGCGCTCACAGCGCCATCACCATTGACGCGGGTAAGGCCTCCATCGACTCTTCCAAGTGCGTCGGCTGCGTGCGATGTGTTGGCGCCTGTCCTCAAAACGCCATCCACTCCATGAGCGATCGAGGCAACGAAGTGTTGGTTAAGAAAATCGCCGAATACGCAAAGGCAGTTGTGCAAGGCCGCCCCTGTTTCCACGTGAGTTTGATTATGGACGTGTCCCCCTACTGCGATTGCCACTCGGAAAACGATGCCCCTATCATCCCCAACGTCGGGATGCTGGCCTCCTTCGACCCTGTCGCCCTTGATAAGGCCTGCGCCGACCTCTCAAACGCCGCCCCCGTTATCCCCGGTTCTCTGCTGGATGAACACAAGCACCGCAACCGCCACGACCACTTTCATGCCCTGTTTACCTCCACCTGTTGGCAGGATGGGTTAAAGCACGCAGAATACTTGGGGCTTGGCACCCAAGAGTATCACTTGATTGATATTGATAAATAACAATCATCTTTGCATTGAAAAAGCGCCTGTTTCGGCGCTTTTTAATTACTTCCGGCGGTGCTGCCTATCTTGCTGCATGACCCCGAAAGGGTCATAAGTGATAACTGTTTCTTTTGGCGCTTCAAGAGCGGGCGCCCGCCTTTTCTTGGGTTTCAATTTTGGGGCAATCAATAAAAACAGGTGCCCTGACATGAGAAGAATCAGAGGCAGCAGTTTGGTTGTATCCCACCAGAAGGCAAAAAAATCGGGCCGTAGGTATAAACCGCCTGCCGTTAAAAGAACGGACAGGAAAAACAGCAACAGGGAAGTATGAAACCTTGGGGAAAGTAGTAGCGACAACAGCCCCACTGCAAAACATAGCAGCAAAAATACGGGCGCGCGGAATATTTCCCACTTAATATAGCGGATACCCCGTGAGAAGGGGATTTTTTCGCCAATCCACATATCAAAAAACATTTTCAAAGGACCGACCATGCTGTCTATCCGGGTATAAAACTCATACGCTGAAAGGATGAGCAGCGACAGGGCGCCCCAAAAGGCAAGCCGCTTGCCCCATGACTTGAGTACAAACACTTTCTTTTCCTCCCTTGTCCCCATCTTAATGGGCAAAGGCTCATTCGTCAAGAACAAAGAAAGCCCTCGACAGAAAAACTTGTCGGGGCTTTGTTGCGTTTGTTAAACTTTTACATTTTCACATCATCCAAAATGCGCAGCGTCACCTCAAGGTCGATATAGTCGCTCTCGCCCACGTCGTTGACCGACTCGGTATTTTCGCCGGCTTCGGTGCGGAAAACCTTGATGGTAAAAGTTTCACCGGCCTTGCGGGAAGTGATTAACTCCACCAACTTGGACGAATCGGTAACCACCTCACCATCCACTTCCACCACAATATCGCCCACCTTAATGCCCGCTTCACTTGCGGGGCTGTTTTCCTCCACCACGATTACATAGGCACCGTAAGGCAAGCTGCCTTCGGTCTTTTGCATCTGCAGGGGACTTAGGGTCTTAACCGTCACGCCAAGGCGGGGTCTGGGGGTATCGGTATCGGTTTCCTCCTCCTTTGCTAAAGCGCTTTGGCTTGCGTCAAAATTGAGCAGCACTTGCTCAAGCAGAGGCTTTGCCACGTTCACGGGAATACACATGCCGATGTTGTCGATAGACGCCCGCTGGGTAAAGATGCTGGTGCCCGCATTGTCGTACTTGCGGGCGGGGATGCCTTGCAGTTGCCCCAAGGTATTGAACATGCCGCCGCCGGAGTTGCCGGAGTTGATGGCAGCATCCACCTGAATCATTTGGTTCACAATGGTGGCCTGCCTGCCATAGCGGTCGGACACCTTGTCCTTTACTTCCCGGTTGATAGCGGACACATAACCCACTGTCACGGTGCGCTCAAACTCTTCGCCAAGGGGGTTACCGATAACGATAGCATACTCGCCAACCTGCAACTTGTCGCTGTCGCCAAGAGGCGCAGCGGGCAGCTTGATGGTCGGGCAGTAAAGAACGGCTAAGTCAAGGGCGGCATCGGAAGCGACAAGCTCGGCAGGGTATTCCTTGCCTTCAACCGCTACGGTAATGCGGTCGGCATCGTCCACCACGTGTTTGTTGGTGATAATGTGTCCGTACTCGGTGACCACGACGCCCGAGCCCGTGCCATACAGGCGCTCAACGCCCTCCTGCGCGCCGGGGATACGGAAATAACCGTAACCAAAACCGAAGTAATCGCTTCTTGATATCTGATAATTGTTTACGCCCAACACGGACTGTTTGGCCTTGTTGGCCACTTCGATAATGGGGCTTGTTACCTTGGTTTCATCGGTGGTGGTATTGAGGATGGTATTCACTTCATCCTGCGTTAACTTGTTCGGGGCGGCGGTGCCTGCCAGCATGGTTACAGCCAACACGACGGCCAGCGCCATTAAAGCATATTTTTGAAACTTTTTCATCTATACATCGACTCCTTTCTTATCGTCTACATTAAAAGTATACCCCTTTTCTTTGAAAAACTCATGACCAAGTCATGAACAAATTGTGTCTTTTTAAAATTTACAAAACTTTTACAAAATAATGTAACGTTTAGGTCTTTTTAAGCGTCTAATATATAGTAGAATAGAAAGAAAGTATGATTTTTGAAAAAACACCGCAAAAAGCGGGGAAAAATCGTCCCGCCTGCCACCTTGAAGCTCAAATGTTTTAGTGCTATGATGAATTTGTGAGTTTTTTGTAACAAACGCAAAAACTTGCTTTACTCGTTCGTTAAATAAAAGAAGGGGTAAATAGCCCCCAACAAGGAGGAAGTTATGAAAAAGCTGATTGCACTATTGCTCTGTCTCATGCTCACCCTACCGACCTTTGCTACTGAACCCCCATCCCTTACCATTCCCAGCGAACACGAAGAAATCTGGGTACAGACCTTCCCCTTCATGGGCGGCATGCTGTGCCGCTTGGACAGCGATAAAACCTACTATTACCTCAACCCCGAAGGAACGGAGCTGCGCCCGCTTACAGCCAATGAACCAAAGGCAAGCGACCTTGAAGAAGGCGCAAGGTACTTCCAGTTTGTTGATATTGTGGAAGACGCGGGCAAAAGCTATGCCATTTTCACAACAGAAACCAACATGTATGTGCTGCCCTTGGAACTTTCCGGCGATACCCTCAGCTTTGGCGACAAGGTAAAGATGGACTGCGAGCACCGCGTCCAATACTACGACGATTCATCGGAAAACGGGCAAAGCTCTTACCTGATGACGGGCGACCGGCACATTTTGATGGGCGACACTCTCTACGCAAGCCAATACGACATGGAAGGCGGCAGAGAACTGGACAGCTTTAACGTGCTGACGGGCGAATACACCCCCTGCGCTGTGGAAAAGATGATGGACATCGTCCCTTACAAGGATGGGAACTTGCTGATGATTCAGCCGGAGGGCGAAGATATGTATGCCGATGACGCTGTCTTTGTCGTCTCTATCCTGAACCTTGATGATTTTTCCACCGAAGAATTTGCCAAACTCGGGCCCAACTTCCAGCGTTACTCAAACGACAGAATCTTTTATGAAGAGGCCACCGATAGCCTTTTGTATTCCAACAACATGCAAATTTACCGCCTGCACCGAAACGGCGAAGAAGAGCTTTGCGGCTATAAAACCTCTAAATACATGCAGCTGACGATGCTGGGTAGCGGGCAACTCGCCGGTACCGCCCAAGCCAAGGTACAGGTGATTTCCACCGACGGCAGCAATTTGCCTACGGCTGAGCTGCGCATGTACCATGTGTATGGTGATGAAAAGGTACGCGCCTCGCTTAACGACGTTATGTTCGTGGAGGTGGAAGAATACCAGGATGGCATTGCCCTTGGCCAGGCCCTGGTATCGGGCGCTTTGCAAGTGGATGTGCTGAGCCTGTATTCCGATTACAACACCCCCGCTCCCTTGGTGGAAAAAGGCTATCTGGCCGATTTACAGGATGTTCCTGGCGTGAAAGAATACATGGATTCCCTCTACCCCTTCCTGTCGGAACCCTTCACGAAAGACGGCGCCATTTACGCCATTCCATTGCATCTTCAAAGCGATACCTTCGGCTATTCTCCGAGCGTCATGAAAGAACTGGGCTATGAAGCGCCCAAAACCTTCGCGGAATTTTGCGACATTATCAACGATTATCTTGAAAACCATACCGACGACAACGAGTACGCCTTGTTTGACTCGCCCGTGAGCGGACAATGGTTCCTTTCTTTCATGGTGAAGCTGTACCTGAATACCCGCCTGCAAATGAATTTGCCCTTAGCGCTTGACACCCCCGAGTTTCGGGAAATGCTGGCCGCCTATGAAAGCCTGCCCGCTTCTTTCCGTAACCCGGAACCTCAGGAACTGAGCGAAGAAGAGTGGATGGAGATGATGGAAAAGAAGATGCTCTTCAATACCTATTCCGAAACCTCACCAATCGGCATCAGCTATGTGATGAACGAAATCAAAGCGGGAAGAGAGCAAAGCTACAGTACCCTGCCGCTGATGCTTTCCCCCTGGGAGGGAGCGCCCACGGCGATGGCTTTCTCTACAGAATACCTGTGCGTATTTGCCCAAAGCCCCAACATGGACAATGCCAAGCGCTATATTGAAGAAAGTGTACAAAACATTCGCAAAGAAAACCTTGCATCCTTGGTCAAAGACTATAGCGAGCCCCTTGAAAATGAATACTACGAACAGAGTATTCGCAGCACACAGGAGTACATGAATACTCTAAAAGAAGAACTGGACAAGGCCGAAGGCGCGGAAAAGACCCAACTTGAAAAAGAATACGAACAAGCGCAAAAGAATTTGCAATTCCACCAAGAATACGGGCGCTATTTAGTCAGTTTGGAAGCGCTTGAATATTATCAAAACACCGTCATGGTCGCCCCCGTGCTGAATACCGGCCACCCCCTGCTTTCTTGGGATAGCCCGCTTGCCGAACTGAGCGAGCGCTACTTTGGCGGGCAGATAAGCATGGACCAACTAATCAAAGAGTTTGACCAAAAAGCCAAGCTCATTACCCTAGAACGGCAATAAACCCCGCGGGCGGGCTTACTTTTCAAGCCCGCCCCCTCATGTTGCCCTAATTACCGTATTTGGTACAATTCGCGCGCAAAGCGTTTTTGAAACACAAAATATTGATAGAAGAAAGGAGTATAAGTGAATAAGGAAATCAAAATCAAAGAAGAAAAATTCGTTCCGGAAATCGGAAGCATGGCAAGCGATGACCTCGTGAGGGTTCCCAGGGAAATATCCCGCTGCTCCGGCATCAGAATCAACGGGAAAAGAATCAAGTCGCTCATTTTTACAACCGATATAGCTATTATTATGAATAACAACGCCGACGCGATTTTCGCTGTTTATCCTTTCACGCCGCACCCTTCAATATTCGCAGCGATAACAAGCGTAGCCCAAGCGCCTGTGTTCGCCGGCGTGGGCGGCGGAACCACCAGGGGCGCCAGATCCCGCGACATGGCGCTGCTGGCTGAATCGCACGGCTGCATGGCTGTGGTTTTGAACGCTCCGGCGCCGGTTGAAACCTTTGAACTGATAGCCGAAAGCGTCATCTGCCCAATTGTGGCGACCATTATTTCAAAGTACACGGATGTCCAAGAAAAGATTGACGCGGGCGCCTCCATTCTTAACATCAGCGGCGGACCGGATACTGCGGAAATCGTTAGAAAAATAAGAAAAAACAATCCCACCATCCCCATTATCGCGACCGGCGGGCCAACTGGCGACAGCATTTTAAAAACGATAGACGCCGGAGCCAACGCCATATCCTACACCCCTCCCTCAAACGGGGACCTGTTCCGAATTAAAATGGATAGGTACAGGGAGACCGCCAAAAAGCTATTTGATGAAAACGAAAGCAAACAAACCGACTAATCGGCGTATGTGCCCAAAAAGCCATGCCCGTTGCTTTGCAATAGATTTCTTATCCCAACCTACTAAGGAGAAAGTCATGAAAAAGTTGATTGCGCTATTACTATGCCTGATGCTCACGCTACCGGCATTGGCCGAAAAACCCCAAACCTTTACCATCCCCATCGATGAAAACAAGGGAGAATGGGCGCAAATTTTCCCCTTAAACGGCGGCATGCTGTGCCGAAAGAACGACAGAAGCTACTACTACTTAAACCCCGAAGGGACAGTGCTTGTTCCCTTAACAGCCCAGGAACCCGACCCCCACAGCCTTGAATACGGAACCAGCCGCTTTCAGGCAAATAGCTTTGTGGAAGACGGGGGCAAAAGCTATGGCATCTTTTCAACCGATACCAAAATGTTTGCCGTGCCCGTTACGCTTTCAGGCGACACCCTTTCCTTTGGCGAAGCGGTAGAGCTTGATTGCGAACACCGCTTGCGCTTTGAAGGCTCTGGTGAAGGGAGGCAAAACGCTTTCCTTGAAAACGGCGACCGCTTTGTTTTAGCCGGCGATACCCTCTATGTAACCCAGGCGAATGTGCCTGAAAATAATGAACTGGATAGCTACAACATCTTAACCGGCGAATACGCCCCCTTCCCCGTTCAAAGGGTGCTCAATATCTTCCCGTATCAAGATGGAAAGCTGCTCATCACCCATGCGGTGGGCGGCGACCAATACCAATCGGGCGCTGAATTTTTCGCTTCGGTTCTTGACCCTAAAAATTCAAGCGCCGAAGAAATCGTCCGGCTCGGCGAACACTTTGAACCCTACACCTTCTCCCAAGTGTACTACGACAAAAACACCGATTATCTTTTATATGTAAACAACATGCACATCTATGGCGTGAAAAAGGGCGGCAGCGAGGAATTGCGCGGATACAAGGCCTCCAGGTATATGGATCTGGTGCTGCTTTCCGGCGGAAAATTCGCGGGAATAGAGGATGACGCTATCCACCTTATCACAGCCGATGGCAACCTGCCTTCAGAAACGCTGCGCGTTTTCGGCGCTTTTGGCGATGAAGAAGCACGCTCCATGATGAGCGATGTGATGTTTACCGACATTGAAGTGACTAACGATGTTGTCACCCTTGGCCAAGCCCTGGTATCAGGCGCCTTAAAGACCGATGCGCTGTCGATGAACAGCAGCGTCACATCTCCTAAGCCCTTTATTCAAAAAGGCTACCTGGCCGATTTAAAAGATGTACCGGGCGTAAAAGAATACACGGACTCCCTGTATCCCTTCTTACAAGAAGCCTTTACAAAGGATGGCGGCATTTACGCTGTTCCCGTTCAGATTGGCACTACGAGCCTTGGCTACCGCAAGACCTTACTGGACAGCCTGGGCTACGAAGTACCCAAGACCTTCGGGGATTTTTGCGCTATCGCCACTGACTTTTACCAAAACCACGCGGACGATGAAGACATCACCTTCTTAGATTCCCCCGCAAACGGGCCTTGGTTCTTTAGCAAGATGGTAAACCTTTACCTGTATACCCGGCTGCAAATGGGGCTGTCCTTGGAACTTGACACCCCCGAATTTCATGAAATGCTGGCCGCCTATGAAAGCCTGCCCGCCGCCTACAAAACTTCAGGCGATGAAACGGGCCCAGACCCTTGGATGGAAATAGACGGCAAACAGGCCCTGTTTTTTAGCGACGGGGAAGCATCGCCCTACAGCCTTACCTATGTACTAAACGAGCTGGCCGCAGATAAGGACAACGCTTACAGCTCCTTGCCACTTGTCCTTTCCGCATGGGAAGGCGCGCCGCCTATTCAAACTTTCTATGTAGAGTATGTCGGCGTGTACGCCCAAAGCCCCAATATGGAAACCGCCTTTAGGTATATCGAAAACCTTGTAAAAACCATCTATGCCGAGCATTTAGCCTGCATGGTGGAAAAATACAACCAGCCCATGGAAGAGTCCTTGTATGAAAGAACCATCTTGAACCTTCAAGGGCAGCTGGACGCTATGCTCAAAAAAGCCGAAAAGGCGGAAGGCGCCGAAAAAACACAGCTTCTAAAAGACTATGAAGATTATAAAAAGACGGTGGATTTCTACCAGCAATACGGAAAATATTCCATCAGCCTGGAAGGCCTTGAATACTACCAAACCAAGGTAATGATCGCCCCCGTGATGGATATCGCCCACCCCCTGCTTGGCTGGGAAAGCCCGCTGCATGAACTAATCAACCGCCACTTTGAAGGGCAGATGCCTATTGAGCAGCTGATTAAAGAATTTGACCAAAAATCCAAACTGATTACCCTTGAGCAGCAATAATTCTTACATCATCTGTAAGTGTAAAGTCGCATCATTTCGTGCTACCATCAAATTAGCCGAAAGGCGCCTAAAAAATAGCGGCCCCATTGACAAAGCTAAACAAAGGAGGAAACCATGAAAAAGCCGATCGCTTTATTGCTCTGCCTCATCCTCACCCTACCGGCCTTAGCCGAAGAACCCAAGTCCTTTACTATCTCCTCCGACAGCGAAGACGCCTGGATACAGGCTTTCCCCCTCATGGGCGGTATGCTGTGCCGGGTGGAAAACGGCGAAAGCTATTATTTCTTAAACCCCGAAGGAACCGAATTTCGCCCGCTCTCGGTTAGTGAACCTAAGGCAAGCGACTTAGAAGAGGGCGCAAGGTATTTCCAATTTGTTTCGGTTGTTGGAGACGAAGGCAAAAGCTATGCCCTGCTTTCAACGGAAGGAAGCCTCTTTGCCCTTCCCATAGAGCTTTCGGGCGACTCGCTTTCTTTTGGCGATGCCGTTAAAATGGACTGTGAACACCGCCTCCACTACTACGACGATACATCCCAAGAGGAGCAAAGAGCCCACCTTCGGACCGGCGAAAGACATATCTTGGCGGGCGACACCCTCTATATTTGCCAATACGGCGAGCAAAGCGGCAAGGAGCTGGACAGCTTTAACATTTTAACCGGCGAATTTACCCCTTGCGAAGTAGAAAGGATGGTCAGCGTCGATTCCTATAAGGACGGAAAACTTTTGATGGTTCAGTCGGAAGGCGAAGATATGTATGCTGAAGATGCCGTCTTCATCGCCTCCATCCTTGATCTTTCCGACTTCTCCACCGAAGAATTCGCGCCCCTCGGCCCCAATTACAGGCATTATTCCAACGAAAATATCTTCTATGAAGAAAAGACCGACAGCCTCTTATACGCCAACAACATGCAAATTTACCGCCTCAACCGAAACGGCGAAGAAAAGCTGTGTGGCTACAAGCCCTCCGATTATATGCAGCTTGTCATGCTCGGCAGCGGCCAGCTTGCCGGTATCACCCAAAACAAGATACTGCTAATTTCAACCGACGCAAGCAAGCTGCCCACAGCCGAACTACGCATGTACCATGTCTACGGCGATGAAAAGGTACGCCCCCTGCTTAGCGACATCATGTTCGTAGAAGTGGAAGAATATCAAGACGGCGTCAGCCTTGGCCAGGCCTTAGTTTCCGGCGCTTTGCAAGCTGATGTAATGAGCCTTGATACCTACTCCAACGACCCCGCCCCCATGGTACAAAAAGGCTATCTGGCCGATTTGCAAGATGTGCCGGGCGTAAAGGAACTGATGGATTCCCTGTATCCGTTCCTGAGAGAACCGTTTGTAAACGACGGCGGCATTTTCGCTATTCCTGTAAGAATGTCAAGCGATACTTACAGCTACTCCCCCAGTAATTTAAAAGAGCTGGGCTATGAAGCGCCTCAAACTTTTAAAGATTATTGCGACATTATCACCGATTATCTTGAAAACCACGCCGACGATGAAGCCTACACCCTGTTTGATTCCCCAACGAACGGCAACTACTTCTTAGTGCGGATGGTAAACCTTTACTTAAAGACCCGCATGCAAATGGGCCTACCCTTGGTGCTTGATACTCCCGAATTCAGGGAAATGACAGCCGCCTATGAAAGCCTGCCCGCTTCTTTCAGAAGCCCGGAAGAAAAGGAAATGAGCGATGAAGAGTGGATGGAAATGTCGGAAAAGAAAGCGCTGTTCTATACTTGCTCCGAAATTTCGCCCGGCGGCATCAGCTATGTGCTAAACGAACTCAAGGCGGATGTGGAAAACAATTATAGCTCCCTCCCCTTGCTGCTTGCCCCATGGGAAGGCGCGCCAAAGGTGGCAAGCTTCTATACCGAATACTTGTGCGTGTTCGCCCAAAGCCCCAATTTAGATAACGCCAAGCGCTACATAGAAGCTTGCGTCAAAAACATGAGCAAAGACACCTTGGCTTGCATGGTGGAAGGTTTTAGTGAGCCGATTGAAGATGATTACTACGATAGCATGATAAAATACATGCAAGAGCAGCTGAATACTCTGAAAGAAGAAATAGACAAGGCCGAAGGCGCGCAAAAAACCCAGCTTGAAAAAGAGTACGAACAAGCGCAGAAAGACTTTGAATACCAAAAAGAATACGGGCGCTATACCGTGACCAAAGAAGGGCTTGAATATTACCAGAACATCGTGATGACCTCTCCCCTCATGGACACTGCCCATCCCCTGCTTGGCTGGGGCGGCCCGCTTACCGAACTGAGCGAGCGCTACTTTGGCGGGCAGATGAGTATGGACCAGTTGATTAAAGAATTTGACCAAAAAGCCAGGCTCATCACCTTGGAGCAACAGTAAGCCCCACGGGCGGGCTTAAATAAAAGCCCGCCCTCCCCCACAACGTTTAGAAAAGGAGATCCTCCCTTTGTTCAAAAAGAAAAAAAGTCTCTGGCTGTTTCTTTTGCCCGGCCTTGCGGGGCTGATGGTGTTTTATGTGGCGCCCTTTATCGGCGGTCTATACTTTTCCTTCACCGACGGCACCATTAACAACAGCTTCGTAGGCTTTGATAACTACACGAGGCTATGGAAAAACGAGGTGTTTAGGCTGGGGCTTCAAAACTCGCTGGAACTGTCGCTCATTTGCGCGCCGCTGATTTTTGTCCTGTCCTTTACCCTGTCTGTTATGCTCAAACACCTAAAAGAAAAGTCGCTGTTTTTCCGAAACGTGCTGTTAATGCCCTACCTTGTCCCCACCTCCGCCATGCTCATTGTCTGGACGCTGCTGTTCGACTATGGCGGCATTGTGAACCGCTTGGTGGTGGGCCTTGGGCAGGAAAGGGTGCTGTGGTTGCAATCAGGCGCCATGCGGGTACCCATTGTACTGCTATATGTTTGGAAAAACACGGGCTTTTCAGTGGTCATTTTTTCGGCAGCCCTGCAATCCATCCCCGATGAATACTACGAATTTGCCCGTCTGGAAGGGGCAAGCAGCGTAAAGCAGGCATCCAAAATAACTCTGCCGCTCATTTTACCCACCGCCTTTTTTGTGCTTGTGCTGGGCTGGGTCAACGCCTTTAAGATTTTTAAGGAAGTGTACTTCATCGGTGGCGCCTATCCCGATGAAAGGGTTTATACCCTCCAGCACTTTATGAACAACAAATTCGCCACTTTGGATTACCAAGACGTAACCACCGCCGCCTATTCCTTCGCGCTGATTGTGCTTGCGCTTTTTGGCCTGATGTACTTAAACAAGGGGGTGAGAGGCGATGCGCACTGACAACAAAACACGTTGGAAAACGGGAAAAATCATCAGCATCACGCTTTTGTCGCTGATGGCCATCCTCCTTCTTTTCCCCATCGTTCTTACCTTTTTGTATTCCTTTTTCCCCGTCAAGGAAATGAACGATCTGCTTGGCACAAGGGGCAACTTTTCTGTCGACCAGTGGATGGACTTTCCCCTGTCGCCCTCCATGGTGTCGCTTAGGCAGTATTACAGCCTGCTGATTGAAAAGCCCATCTACCTGCAATACTTCATGAACTCGGTATTCTACGCGGTGGTAGTGCTGCTGTTTCAGGCAATAGTACTGCCCGCCCTCTCGTATGCCCTGTCCTGCTTTAAGTTTTTCGGGCGGGAGGCGCTGTTTTTCCTGATTCTCCTGCTCATGCTCATGCCCTTTCAGGTAACGATGGCGCCATCGGTGCTGACGATGAAAACACTGGGGCTCTTAAACACCCGCTGGGCGATAATCCTGCCGCTTGCGGTGTCGCCGCTGTACGTGTTTTTAATCAGGCAGTACATGCTGTCCATCCCTACCGATATTTTGGAAGCAGGCCTTATGGACGGAGCAGGTACGGTGCGAACGTATCTGTACATTGTTTTACCGGCCTGCGCGCCCATCCTCGGCGCCGCCTGCGCCCTGTCCTTTGCCGATTCATGGAACTTGGTGGAGCAGCCGTTGATTTACCTAAGCGAGTTGCGGGACGCTCTGCCCCTTTCCGTTATGTTTAACGCCATTGGTGAAAGCGAAAAAGGCGTTGCCTTCGCGGGCGCGGCGCTGTACATCCTGCCGGCAATGCTGATATATATCTACTTTCAAGAAGACATTCTCACCGGCATCCAGCTGAGTGACTTAAAGTAAGGAGACCGTTATGACCGGAAAGAAAAAAGCCCTTAAAGCCCTGATTGTATTGGCCATTGTCTTGGCCGCCAGCATGTTTTTCGGGAACACATTGCAAACCATTACCACCGCTAAGGTGGAAATTATTCGGGCCACCAAGGGTAAGCTTGAAGACAGTATCGCCCTTGAGGGCAGCATCCACTTTTCCAAAGGTGAAGAAATTGTCGCCAAAGAAGCCGCCGGTATGGATGCGGTGGTCACCAAAGTGCTTGCCAAAGAAGGCTACTTTGTGAAAAAAGGTGACCTGCTTTTTACCCTGAAGCCCACGGGCTATGAAGAAAAGTATAAGACAGCCATGGAAGAATACAAAAACGCCATCCGAGAGTATGCGGTGGAATACGCCTCCAAACAACAGCTTGCCAAAACCAGCGACCAGAACGATGCCTACAACGAATTTTTGCTGGCGAACGATGACTATTTTTTAACCATGCTAAAAGTCAAAACTTTAGCAGCCGATCTTGGCTATGAACTGCCCGAAAACATTGAAGACTGGGTGGCGCTTGACCCGGAACCGGTAGACGATGTGGTCAAATACAAGAAGTACAATTTAAAAGGGCTCAATAACCACACGGCAACAGCCCTAAAACTTGATGAAAATTCCTACCCCGGGCTTGCCCAAAAAATGCTTGATGCCTATAACGCCGATAAGCGACTGTTTAACGCAAGCGCCATTTTGAAGTATATCTACAAGGGGCAATACGGCATGAGCCGGATAGGCGATACGCTGTTTGAATCCATTAAAAAGATCGACGAACTATACATGAAAATGGAAAAGGCCGAGCAAAACGTGATTGATTTGGAAGAAAAAATCAAAAGTATCGGTGACGTTTATGCTCCGCGTGACGGATATATTACCTCTATTTCCATTAAGGCGGGCGATAGCTACGATGGCATCAAACCCCTGTACACCATGAGCCTTGAAGGTGAGCATCCGCTTATTCGCTGCGATATTACGGGCAGCCAAAAGCCGCTTACCAAGGGTACAGCCGTGTCGGTAGAGGGGCTTGAAAAAAGCGTGAAGATTACCAACATTTCTATTGAAGTGGGCGGCAAAAAGTACGCCGAAATCGCCTTGAGCGACGATAACCTCAGTAAACTTGGCGGGCTTACCGCCTTAATGGACAAGACCATCGCGGTCACCGCCACCTACAAAGCACAAAAAGCCACTACCTTGATTCCCGCAAGCGCCCTCAGATCGGAAGGCGAAGACAAGTACTTTGTATATGTGGTCAGGACTTCCTGGGGCGGCCTCCTATCCAACAACACCATGACACTGGAAAAGCGGGAAGTTAAGGTGCTGGACAAATCAGACAAGGTGGTGTCCCTTGAAGATGATTTAAGCTATGTGGACATTGCCGACCATGAAGATCGCACCGTTAAGGATGGGCAGCAGGTGATGAAATATGTCGATTAAACGCCTTGGCCTGCTCATCGCGCTGGGCATCTTTATTGCCTTTGGCGCCTATAGCATTTCCAAGGTGCCAAAGCACTTGGAATACGCTTTTTTGCCAAGCATCGATATGACAAACAGCGCTGCGCAGGCCGCGCAATCCGAAACAAGCCAAGGTGAACAGGAAGAAAAGCCAAAAGAAAAGCCTCCCACCGCCCTTGAAAACAGGCTAAAAGAGCTGTCCCTTGTTAAAAAGGAGTTGAAAGACAGCGTGCCTTCCATGGCGCTTTCCTGCTACTACGAGGGGGCGACGCTGTCGCACTCTAGCGGCAGCAGCCTTCAAGGGCAGGTGATTGGCCTCTGGGGCGATGTGGACGCCATGGAACGGTCGGTGCTGCTTGCCGGGCGGCAGTTATACCCAGACGAGCTTTTTTCATCCCGCCCCGTAGCGGTCATTGATGAAAAAACCGCCGTTGAGCTTTTCCGGGACGGCGCCCCCATTGACCGCGCCTTTTCTTTCGCGGGCGTGGAGTTTAAGGTGGTAGGCGTTATCCGCCACAGGCGCACTGCCGGTGAAAGGTGGGCCTGCCGGGCTATGGTGCCCCTTTGTGCCCTTGACGGCGCCAACCAAAACCCCACGCTTGCGGTGGTGTCGGGCGCAAAAGCAGCAGGCGGGCGGGCACGTTCAACCTTTTTTTCCAAGCTATCCTCCTTTCGTGAGGGCGGGGCAAACATTGATTTGCAAAAAGAGAGAGACCGCTCTTTCCTGCCGCTTCGGCTAACGGTGTGCCTGCTTTTGCTGTTTATTTTGTTACTTATCTGGAAATTGATTAAATTTGTTCTGACTTTCTTTATCCGCCGAACAAGAACTGGGCTTCAAAAACGTTATTTCTTGCAGGAATTTTGGCGAATCGCGCTTCGAACACTCGCTTCGCTCGCGCTGCTTGGCATATGGTTTTTCGCCCTGTATCTGGTACTGCAAGAACTCATTAAGCCCGTGCTGCTTTTCCCTGAATGGGTACCCTCAGTGCCGGTGGAACCCAAGGAAATCGGCGCCGCTTTTTGGCATAACCGCAGCGCAAACACGGCTCTGGTCGCTTTAAGAACGCCAAACAGCCTGCTTCTGTCTTTCTGGCTATCGGTGAGCGCCGCCTTGTGCACGGCCTTTGGCTTGATCTCTCTGCCTTTGCTTACCCGTATTAAGGACGCTTGGACAGCTTGGCTGAAAAACCGTTAATTTGTGGGACAAATTTCGCCCGCCTACCCTTTTTCCTCCCGCAGAAGCCGCTTTTGGGCGGCTTTTCGGTTGCATAATGAAAGAAATATGGTATAATAAGCATGTCACATTTGATTTGAGAATTAAAGGAGGATTTACTAAACATGATCAAAGTTGGTATCAATGGTTTTGGTCGTATCGGCCGTTTGGTGTTGCGTGCGACTGTCGAAAATTTTAACGATGTGCAGGTCGTTGCTGTTAACGATCCCTTCGTCAACCCCGAGTACATGGCCTACATGCTCAAGTACGACACCATGCAGGGTCGCTTCCAAGGCGAAGTCCATGGCGACGATGAAAAAGGCGTCCTGGTCGTCAACGGCAAGGAAATCAAGGCCTATGGCGAAATGGATCCCAAGAATATTCCCTGGAGCGAGTCCGGCGCAGAATATATTGTAGAAGCCACCGGCATTTTCACCACCACCGAGAAGGCCGGCGCCCACTTTGTCGGTGGCGGCAAGAAGGTTGTTATTTCCGCCCCCGCAAAGGACAAGGAAACCCCCATGTTTGTCATGGGCGTTAACCAAGACAAGTACACCAAGGACATGAAGGTTGTTTCCAACGCTTCCTGCACTACCAACTGCTTGGCGCCCTTGGCTCAGGTTATTCATGAAAACTTTGGCATCAAGGAAGGCCTCATGACCACCGTCCATGCCACCACCGCTACCCAGAAAACCGTTGACGGCCCCTCCAAGAAGGACTGGCGCGGTGGCCGCGGCGCGGCAGCCAACATTATCCCCTCTTCCACTGGCGCAGCCAAGGCTGTGGGCGTTGTTATCCCCGAGCTCAATGGCAAACTCACCGGTATGTCTTTCCGGGTCCCCACCCTGAACGTTTCTGTGGTTGACCTGACCTTAGTAACCGAAAAGCCCACCAGCATGGAAGAAATTAACGCCACCCTGAAGAAAGCAAGCGAGTCTGACCGCTACAAGGGCATCATCGGCTACACCGAGGAAGCCGTTGTTTCTAGCGACTTCCTGCATGACCCCCGCACCAGCGTTTACGATGCCACTGCCGGCATCGGCCTAAACGATCACTTCTTCAAGCTGATCTCCTGGTACGATAACGAGTGGGGCTATTCCTGCAAGATTGTTGACCTCATCCGCCACATGGTAGAAGTGGACAACAAGTAAGCACCTAAACCCAAAGCGCCTCCACCAAAAGGGGCGCTTTTTTTGTATAAATTTATAAGACAGAGGAAAACATCTTTTTTATCAAAAAACTTGCCAAACAATTTAAACGATGATATACTACTGCTTGGCTCATGGTCGCGCGCCATGAATCCTGACAAGAGCGCAAAAAGAGGTGAAATGAAATGAAGGAAGGCATCCATCCCAAGTACCACAAGGTTTCTGTCAGCTGCGTCTGCGGTGAAACCTTTGAAACCGGGTCAACTAAAGGCGGCGATATGCGTATCCATATCTGCTCCAATTGCCACCCGTTCTACACGGGCAAGCAGAAGACCGTGGAAGCCGGCGGCCGTGTCGATCGTTTCAAGAAGCGTTTCGGCATCGATTAAGTCGTATATTTTCGGCACAAGATTACACCCTTCCCGCACTTATTTTTTGGGAAGGGTTTTCTTGTTTAAGAAATGTTCGGCTTGCCTTGCTACTTTTTTTATCAATCGGGTATAATAGCAAGAGATGAAAATTCACCATTTGATTTAAAGGAGTTTTTATGAGCAAAGATCAACAAAAAAAGGTTGATATCGGCGGGCAAGCAGTGCTTGAGGGCGTGATGATGAAGGCGCCCGAGTATATCGCCATCGCCGTCAGACGTCCCAACGGCGATATTGTAGTCAAGCGTGAATCCCACCAATCTCCCGCCAAAAAGCATAAGTGGATGGGGTGGCCTTTCATTAGAGGCGCTGTAAACATGGCGCTGATGCTGAAGCTGGGTATGCAGGTGCTGGAAGATTCCTCCACCATGCTGGGCGAATCGGAAGAGCCTGACAAGCTTGAAAAGTGGCTGGAAAAGAAATTTGGCACAAAAGCTGAAAAGGTCATGATGGGCATTGCTATGGCGCTTGCCGTTATTCTCTCAGTAGGCCTGTTTGTACTGCTGCCCAATCTCCCTGCCAAAGCTTTACGGCAAGCGGGCTGGTCACTCACCAGCGTTAATCTCATCAGCGGGCTTATCCGTACGGCCATTTTGCTTGCCTATTTGTGGATAGTCGGCCTTCAAAAAGATATGCGGCGCACCTTCCAGTACCACGGAAGCGAGCACAAGACCGTGTACTGCCACGAACATGAGCTGCCGCTAACACCGCAAAACGCGCAAAAATTCAGTTGTTTGCACCCCAGGTGCGGCACCAGCTTTTTGCTGCTCACTTTTATTTTGTCCATCGTGTTTTATTCCGTTATTGACCAAGTGATTTTAAATACTACCGGCTTTGACCTTGGACAAAACTATCTGATGCGCATCCTGACCCGACTTTTACTCTTGCCCCTGGTGGCAGGCATCGGCTACGAGGCGCTTAAAGCCCTTGCCCACGCCGAAACCCCGCTGACACGGGCGCTCAGGTGGCCGGGCATGCAGTTGCAGCGCTTGACCACACGCCAGCCCACCGACGAAATGTGCGAGGTGGCCATCGTTGCCATGAACGCAGCGCTGCATGGCCTGCCCGAAGGTGAAACTACGCCCGAAGGCTGGGTATTGCTTCCAAAGGAAGCGGCATGACCTTTCGCCAAGCATTAAAAGCCGGAGAGGAAAGGCTGCTTTCCGTCGGCATTGAAGAGGCTGCCCACGACAGCCTTGCCCTCCTTTCTCACGCTATAGAAAAGGATGCGGCAGACGTTCTCCTTTTTGGGGGCAGCCTGTCTACCGAGCAGCAGGAAACTTTCGATCGCTTGGTTGAAAGGCGGGCTGCCCGTTATCCCCTTCAGTATATTTTAGGGGAAAGTTTCTTTATGGGGCTTGGCTTTTATGTGGATGAGAACGTGCTTATCCCCCGCTTTGATACTGAATGCGTATGTGAGGCGGCGCTTGAAAATTTACCACAAAACGCACGGGTACTGGATTTATGCACCGGCTCGGGCGCCCTTGCCATCGCCATAAAAAAAACAAGACCGGACGCTACGGTTGACGCAACGGAGCTGTCCCCTGCCGCATTAGAAATAGCCAAGAAGAACGCCAAGCGAAACGGAGTGGAAATTCAGTTTTACTTAGGCGACCTGTTTGCGCAAGCGCAGGGTTATTATGATTTAATTGTGTCCAACCCCCCCTATGTCCCCAAAAAAGATTGGGAGAGTTTGCAAGAGGAAGTTAAACACGAACCCCGTATGGCGCTTGATGGCGGGGATAGCGGCTTTGATGTGTATAAAAGAATTATTGATGCGGTCAAAGACTACCTGAAACCCGATGGCCGCCTTGTACTTGAAGCGGGCGACGGACAGGCGGAAACGCTTGTAGGCATGCTAAAAAAGCGTTTTAAGTCCCTCCATGTCCGAAACGACCTTGCAGGCAGGCCAAGGACCGTGATTGCGCAAAATTTAAAATAAGCCACTTAAAGGAGTTCCATTGATCGAGCAATTTGAACAAATTAAAGGCCGTTATGACGAGCTGGTTGTCGCCTCCGCACAGCCGGACATTATCGCCGATGCCGAAAAGCTGCAAGCCATTTTCAAGGAAATGAGCGAGTTGGATGAAAAGGTACACGCCTTTGAACAGTATCAAGCCCTGAGTCAAGAACTTGAGGATGTCAAGGAACTTTTGGATGACCCCCTCTTGCAGGAAGAAGCCGAACAGGAACTTGTGAGGCTCCAAGGCGCCCTTGAAGAGCAAGAAACCCTCTTAAAGGATATGCTTATTCCCCAAGACCCCAACGACCGCCGCAATGTGATTATCGAGGTGCGCCCCGGCGCCGGCGGTGATGAGGCGGGGCTTTTTGGTAACCTCCTTGTTCGCATGTACACCCGCTATGCCGAGCGCAGGGGTTATACGGTGGAATGGATCAGTTTGAGCGAAACCGAGCTTGGCGGCGTAAAAGAAGCGGTGTTTATGCTCAAAGGCGCCGGCGCTTTTAGCCGCATGAAGTATGAAAGCGGTGTACACCGTGTGCAGCGGGTGCCTACCACCGAAACGCAGGGCCGCATTCACACGTCAACTGCTACCGTCGCCGTACTTCCCGAAATGGACGATGTGGACGCCAGCATTGACTTAAAGGACGTTCGGGTGGATGTATATCGGGCTTCCGGGCACGGCGGCCAGCACGTAAACACCACCGACTCGGCCGTGCGCTTAACGCACATTCCCACCGGTCTTGTGGTTACCTGCCAGAATGAAAAAAGCCAACTGAAAAATAAAGAAAAGGCGATGAAAGTCTTGCAAAGTCGCCTTCTCGCGCAGCTTGAAAGTGACCGGGACGCTGCCTACGCTGACGAGCGCAAAGGCCAACTCGGATCGGGTGACCGCTCCGAGCGCATCCGTACCTACAACTTCCCCCAAGGGCGGGTTACCGACCATCGCATCAACCTGACGTTATATGCCATCAACAACATCATGGATGGGGATTTGGATGAGCTCATCGATGCCCTAGCCATTGCCGCCCGCCAACAAGCAGGGCAATAATATCTATACTCTTGGAGGAAGACATGTCGCACAACCATGACCACACTCACAGACAATCCGATCAAAATATTTTGATCGCCTTTTTGCTCAAGCTCATATTTTCTGTGGTTGAGCTGATCGGCGGCACGCTGACGGGCTCCGTCGCCATCCTATCGGACGCGGTGCACGATTTAGGCGATGCCGTAAGCATCGGCGTTAGTTATTTTTTGGAAAAAAAGTCCAAAAAAGGACCGGACGATGTTTACACTTATGGTTATGCCCGTTATTCCGTCATGGGCAGCGTGTTCACAACGCTGATTTTGCTGGTCGGTTCTATCTTGGTTATCATCCATGCCATCGACCGCCTGTTTAACCCCGTTACCATCAACTACGATGGAATGATGCTGCTCGCCCTGCTTGGCGTTGTAGTCAACTTTTTGGCCGCCTATTATACAAGGGGTGGAGATTCAATGAACCAAAAGGCAGTCAATCTGCATATGATGGAAGACGTGCTGGGTTGGGCGGCGGTGCTTGTGGGCGCTGTGGTCATGCGTTTTACCGGATGGAACTTCATTGACCCCCTGCTTTCGCTGGCGGTCGCGGCCTATATTCTCATCAACGCCTTGAAGCACCTGTCAAACAGCCTTTATCTATTCCTTGAAAAAATCCCCCAAGGCGTCAGCATGGAAGATATCGAGGAAAAAGTTCTCTCCGTCCCCGGAGTGCGGGATGTCCACCACATTCACGCCTGGTCGCTGGATGGCAAGCAACACTTTGTTACCATGCACGTAGTAACCGATGAAGACCCGCAGGAAATGAAAGGCGCTCTTCGCCAAAAACTTCAAGAATGCGGCCTATCTCATGCCACCATTGAGCTTGAAACAAGCGATGAACACTGCCATGCGCCCAAATGTACAGTGAAAAGCGAGCATTCGCACGGCCATCACCACCATCATCACCACCATTAAAAAGATGAAAAAATTGAACATTCTTTACCTTCCCCAAATTAGACTGGATATTTTCATTACAATCGGGTATAATATATTTAACAAATTACCATAAGGAGGTTTTCCCCATGATTCAAATTATTCACGGAAAAAAGGGCTCCGGAAAAACCAAGCGTCTGATTGATATGACCAACGATGCTATGAATGAACGGCACGGCGACGTGGTTTTTGTTGATGACGATAACCGTTACATGTTTGATCTACGACACGAGGTGCGTTTTGTTAATGCCGGCGAATACGGGGTGTCCGGACCGAAAATGTTCTATGGCTTCATCTGCGGTATGATTACCCAGAATTACGATATTACCCATATCTTTGTTGATGCGTTCCTTAAATTAGTGAATGTTGAACCCAAAGAAACCGCGTGGTTTTTCGATCAGTTGGAATCGCTTACAGAAAAGCACGACTTAACTTTTGTCCTTTCGGTTAGCTGCGATGATTCCGAAGCTCCCGAATTCATGAAAAAGTTCTTTATATAAATAAGCTTTTACTTTAAGAAAACCAACCGGTCAAAGGCAGGGCTATTTTTGACTTTTTCATTGTCTCTGATCGGTTTTTGTTTTTATAAAATTTAGCAAAAATCAACTCAAAATCAACCGGTACGATTCTATTATAGATATAAACAAACAACAAAAAAGAGGGAGATGAACCCCCTCTTTTTTGATTGAAAATCAATACTTGCGTTTGCGGGCAGCCTCAGCCTTCTTCTTACGCTTGACGCTGGGCTTCTCGTAATGCTCACGCTTACGAACCTCGGCGATAACGCCGGAACGGGCGCACAAACGCTTAAAACGCTTTAGAGCGCTTTCCAAGCTTTCGTTTTCCTTCACACGGATTTCGGACACAATTCTCCCCCCCTTCGCACATCTCGCCTTGGCTATCGCCGTTTACACGGCAGATGGCGACTGTAGGGCTATTATACCCGATTGCTAAATTCCAGTCAAGCGGCCGCAATCAAAAACCGGCGAACCGAAGCTCGCCGGTTAAGGTATCAATCAGTTGGCATTCAAAGTATCGGCCATTTCCATGAGCAAATCATAGTTGCTCTGGACACCGTCCACATACACGCCAAGGTCGGAGTACAGGCTGTTGACGGGATTGGCTACGTTGAAAGACACATCCAGACGGACGTTCAGCACAATGTACTGGGCGCCTCCAAGGTCGATGGGCTGGTTGAACTGCCTGGTAGCGCCTTCGTTAACGAGCATCTCGGGGGTAACTGCGGACAGCACGGGATACAGGAAAAGCACTTCCTTGGATACCATGGTGCTGGGGTCGTTCATAGTGTAGGATACCATAACCGAGCCGTAAGATGTGGTCACGTTGACCATGCCGATATAATAACCGTTGTTCGTAATTAACGGGAAGGTTTGCACACCATCTTCCGAAACGTCCACAGGGGTAAATCGATCGGGAAAAGTGCCGAAAAGAGTAGGATTCAAATCCCTTGCATAGGGACCAAAGTTGAACGCCTGAACACCTGTGCTAACCGGGCTTTGGATTATCGGCTGAGTGGCCTGACCCTGCTGGCCAAGCCCTTGCGAGGTCGACGGGGCTGTCGAGGCTCCCTCATAGCCGGGATGGGGACGACGTTTCATAATGCGGTTACATTTGGCGCAGAGCATATAGTCTTGGGAACGGTCGTTCTCGTCCCAGAGCCAACGCACGGGATCGGGCGCGGTATGCGGGACTTTGGAAAGCCGTTTGGTGGTTGTGGCACCACAAACACTACAGGTGCCCGTTGCCGAACCATAAGCTGTACAGGTGGGTTCAAGAGTGGTTACCCAATTGCCCCAAGTATGTTTTCGAGGCGGGAGGTTACGGGTGGTCGTCGCAGAGCACTCACTACAAGTGCCTGTTTGATTGATGCCCTTCGTACAGTCCGCCTGTGCGGGAGTCCAATTTCCCCACTGATGGTCTTTTAAGGGAATTGCAACTACCTTTGTTGCACTACAGCCCTCGCGAGTACATGTATAAGTTTTGGTTCCTTGGTCTTTACATGTGGACTCTACCACAACCGGAGCTCCATCAAACTTGTGCCCAAGGGCGGGAACGATTTCATCCGGGAACGGAAAACCGCAATCGGGACACGCTTTCTTAGTAATTCCAACGTCAAGACAGGTAGGATCTGTAGAAGTATCCAGCTTTACGGGCGCAAGGTGTCCACGTACCTGACCATAGACTTTTGTTGTTTCCGCACATGATCCAACCGAGCACTTGTATACGTCGTATGGGGCATTTATGCACGGATTGTCGGGATTAACACGCTCGACCCATAAATCAAATTTGTGTTCATGTGGAGGCTCATCCGCAAAAGTAACAGCCGCCACCGACAACAGCAGCGCCATCACCGCTAAGAGGATGAACAGGCGTTTCGAAGTTTTCATCTTTCTATTCTCCTTCCTTTCATGGAAACAGTATTTCAACACGCTTATTATACTAAAACCTCTCCTAAAATGTCAATTCTATTAAAGGAATCTTTACCACCATTCATACCATTGCCCAAAGGGGTATTTACGGGTATAATATAGGTAGAATGAAGAAAGGAGCTTCTCGGATGAAAAACAAAACTGTTTTGCTTGAAGTCAACGGCGTTGCCGGTATTGACGAACCTATGGACGAGCCCATTCGCCTGATTACCACCGGCAAACTATCCGGCGGAAAAGACACTTGGAAGCTCACTTACACTGAAACCGATCCCGATACACAACATAAACGGCGCGTAACCATGACCCTGGACAAGGGCGTTGTCACCTTGCAGCGGGGCGGCCCGTTGGGCAACAGCATGGTTTTTGAAAAAGAGCGCCGCTACGAAAGCAGCTATCAAACCCCCTTTGGCTCCCTTGACTTGGGACTGTATCCCACGCAGGTACATTACCGGGTGACTGACGAGGGCGACGGTGAAATCAAGCTGCGCTACCACTTGGACTTGGAAGGACATTCAACAGGGCTGCACCAGGTCAACATTCGCTTTAAGTCAAGCCCGGCATGAGAGCGCCGTCCGCCATCAAGCAAGAAATACATAAACTTGTCGGTACGCCCTGTCCCCTCAAAATGGATACCAAGGGGCGTGCCCTTTTGTTTTCGCCGAAACTATCAGAAAACGCCACCGCTGCCCTCACACAAAATGGATACCATGTATGGGAAGTGCCTGGCGGCCTGTGCATTGATCCCGCCCCTGCGCTTTGGGAAAGATTGTTCACACCCTTGCGGCAAAGGCCCAAACAACCTGAAGCCACTTCCCTGCACCGCCTGCTGGATATGCACAAGACCCCTCTGCCGGAGCAAAACGAGGCAATCTTAAGGCAGGGTCTTATCCTGCTGTACCGTACCCCGTCCGATGCTTTTTTCAGCTTCGTGGGCAAAGCCATCGCGGACAGCCTGCGTGAAAATAGCCCCGTCCCCTCTCATCTTGGCATTTTGTTAGAAATTGGAGGTTTTTAAATGATTATTACCTACAACGGCCATGCGCAGTTTCTGATTGAAACAGCTTCCGGCCACCGTATCCTAACCGACCCCTTTGATGAAACAGTCGGCTATCCCTGTGAGGAAAAAACTGCCGATGTAGTGACCGTCAGCCACCAGCACCATGACCATAATTACCTGAAAAAAGTAACAAATTCCCCCATCGTCCTTGATAAAGCGGGCAGTTACTCCCCGCTTGACGGTGTAAAAATCAGCGCCATAACCGCATTCCACGATGATGAGCAAGGAAAACTGCGGGGTGAAACGCTAATGTTTAAGTATGAAATAGACGGACTTACCCTTGCCCACCTTGGCGACCTTGGTTGCCTGCCCAACCAGGAGCAGTACAATTTCCTGATGGGTGTAGATATCCTGTTTGTTCCCATCGGCGGTACTTATACCTTGGACACCTTGCAGGCAAAAGAAGTGGTGCAAAAGATCCACCCGCGTTGTACCATACCTATGCACTACCGGGATGAGGATGGGGGGATTGTGGGCTTGCTTCCGCCCGAACCTTTTGTGAAATTGTTCACGGACAACCCGCAAAAAATGCCCCTTTGCAGGGTTACCAAGGAAGATTTGTCACAACAGCCCAAGCTCATTTGGCTTGCTCCGACACCTTGAAACAGCTAAACAAAAACGGTATAATAAAAAGACCAACTACTAATGTAAGAAATTCGGGGGAATGACATGGACATGCAGCCGGAACGCTCAAACTTTATTTATGATGCCATCACGGAAGATTTGGAACAGGGTCACTATGAGGTGGTGCGTACACGCTTTCCCCCTGAACCTAACGGCTATCTGCACATTGGTCATTGCAAAGCGCTGGTAACCGACTTTGGCGCCGCCGAAAAGTTTGGCGGGCTATGCAACCTGCGCTTTGACGACACCAACCCCACCAAGGAAGATACCGAATATGTCGACGCCATCATGGAAGATATCCATTGGCTGGGCTTTGAGTGGAACGGCGGCCTGTATTACGCTTCTGACTACTATGAAGAGCTATATCAGATTGCCGAAGACTTTATCATGCGGGATCTGGCCTATATTGATGAACTTTGTCCCGATGAAATCAGGGAATATCGCGGCACCCTAACTGAGCCCGGCAAAAACAGCCCCTATCGGGACCGACCCAGGGAAGAATCATTGGACCTCTTCCGCCGTATGCGAAAGGGCGAATTCCCCGAAGGCTCGTATGTTTTACGTTCCAAAATCGACATGGCTTCGCCCAACATGAACATGAGGGACCCGGTCATGTACCGCATCCTGCACGAAACCCACCACCGCACGGGTGATGACTGGTGCATTTACCCCATGTATGATTTTGCGCACCCCTTGTCCGACGCCCTTGAGGGCGTGACGCACAGCCTGTGTTCGCTGGAGTTTGAAGACCACCGCCCCTTATATGACTGGGCTGTTGAAAACGCCGGTTTTAGGGAAAAGCACCAAGATAAGGACGGCAATTGGACCATCGGTCCCCGCCAGATTGAGTTTGCCCGCCTGAACATTACCCGAACCGTAATGAGCAAGCGCCTCCTTCGCCAACTGGTGGAAGGAAATCACGTAACCGGTTGGGACGATCCCCGTATGCCTACCCTATCGGGTATGCGCCGCAGGGGCTATTCCCCCGCCGCCATTCGGGACTTTATCGAACGGGTAGGCCTTGCCAAGGCCGACTCCGTCGTGGACTTTGCCCTGCTTGAATACTGTGTGCGCCAAGACCTTGGCGACCAAGCCAGCCGGGTCATGGCAGTAATAAACCCCCTGCCTATCGAGCTAAACAATTGGCCCGAAAGCAAGACGGATATCCTTACCATCGAAAATCATCCCAATCATCCCGAGTTTGGCGAGCGGGAAGTAAAGTTTGGCAAACACCTGTATATCGACAGGGAAGACTTTATGGAAGATCCGCCCAAAAAGTTTTTCCGCCTGCGTCCGGGCGGCGAAGTTCGCTTAAAAGGCGCCTATATTATCAAGTGCGAGGAAGTTATCAAGAACGCCGACGGCAGTATTAAAAAACTCATCTGCTCATGCGACCTTGACAGCCGCTCCGGCAGCCCCGGCGCCGAGCGCAAGGTGAGAGGTACCCTGCAGTGGATCAATGCCGACGATTGCGTTCCCTTTGAAGCAAGGCTGTATGAGCCCCTGCTTGAAGAGGATAGCCCCGAAAACGAGGGTCTGGACTTTATGGAGCGCCTGAACCCCGAGAGCCTGACTGTAAAACAGGGCTTTGCCGAACCCATTGTTGGGGATGCAAAAGTGGGCGACAGGTTCCAGTTCCTGCGTATTGGCTATTTCTGTAAAGACCCCGATTCCACCCAAGAGATGCCGGTTTACAACCGCACCGTTTCCCTGCGAGATAGTTATCGCCCCTAAGGAGGCCTATATGCAACAAGTACGTACACGTTTTGCCCCAAGCCCTACCGGCTACCTGCACCTTGGGGGCTTGCGCACGGCATTATACACTTGGTTACTTGCCCGTAAATATAACGGGCGCTTCATTTTGCGCATTGAAGATACCGACCAGGAAAGAGAAGTGCCGGGCTCGGTGGAGTTGATTTATAAATCCATGCGCCAGGCCGGCCTGACTTACGATGAAGGCCCTGATGTGGGCGGCGACTATGGCCCCTACATCCAGTCCCAGCGCAAGGACACCTACCTGCCTTATGCCCTGCAACTGATTGAATCAGGGCATGCCTATCCCTGCTTTTGCACCAAGGAAGAGCTGGACAAGCGCAGGGCAGAAACAACCCAGCGGGGCGACACTTGGAAATACGATAAAAAATGCCTGTCCATCCCTAAGGAAGAGGCCAAGCGCCGTATGGAGTCAGGTGAAAGCTACGTCATTCGCCAAAACATTCCTGCCACCGGAACAGCCGGTTTTGATGATATTCTCTATGGTCATGTGGAAGTGTCTTGTGACACGTTGGACGATAATGTCCTGATCAAGGCTGACGGCCTGCCCACCTATAATTTCGCTAACGTGATCGACGACCATTTGATGGCCATAAGCCACGTAACCCGCGGCACGGAGTACCTGTCAAGCGCTCCCAAGTATAACCTTTTATATAGCGCCCTTGGCTGGACGCCGCCGCTGTACATTCACCTGCCCGTTGTCATGAAGGACGCAACCCGCAAACTGTCCAAGCGCCACGGCGATCCCTCTTTTGAAGACCTTTTGGAAATGGGCTATTTGCGTGAAGCTATTATCAACTTCATTGCTTTGCTTGGCTGGAGTCCGGGCACCGATCAGGAGTTTTTCACCTTGGAGGAGCTGATTGAAGCCTTTGATGAAACGACTCTGAATAAGTCGCCAGCCATTTTCAACATGGACAAGCTCACCTGGTTTAATACCGAATATATCCGTCGGCTACCGTTTGAAGAGTATTTGGAACTTGCCACCCCTTGGTTTGATAAGACTCTACAAGGCGTGGAAATCGACTACAAGCGTTTGGCGGAACTTATGCAAAGCCGCACGGAAGTATTTAACCGTATCCCCGATATGGTGGCCTTCTTAAAGGAAGTCCCTGAATATGAGGTGGGCCTATATATCAACAAACGTTCCAAAACCACCGTGGAAAACTCCAAAGAAGCGCTGGAGTTTATTCTACCGGTGATTGAAGGCATTGAACCTTGGAGCGAACCCGTTATCCACGATGCGCTTATGGGCGCCATTGCCGACTCCGGGCGCAAAAACGGCGCCGTTCTCTGGCCGCTGCGCATCGCCCTATCGGGCCAGCAGTCAACGCCGGGCGGCGCGGTAGAGATTGCCTGCCTGCTTGGCAAGGAAGAGAGCATCCTGCGCATCCAAAAAGCTCTTAAAAAATTAGCAGCGGAAGTTTAGTCAGTCCAAATTTGGATGAATGTCATTCAGATTGATATTCATCCCTTTTTCTCTTTTTTAATTCAATACTTTACCCAAACTTGATGTGTTTTCCGCTTGCTTTTTTTACCAAATGCGCTATAATGGATATAGCAAATATTGGAGGTATCGAATATGAAATCTTTTCCGATTAAGTTATCCTTCGCTGAGGAGGTCAAAACTTTTGTAAACATTGTCAACCGCTATGATTATGATATGGATCTGCGCGCTGGGCGCCATGTAGTGGATGCCAAATCCATCTTGGGTATTTTCTCTTTGGATTTAAGCCAGCCGATTACCTTGGAAGTTTATGCCGACAACTGCGATGACTTGGTTAAGGATTTGGGCCCCTTTGTTGTAGGGTAAGCCTTCCCCTTTGTTTGTTTATTCTTCATTTTCTTTTTTCTCCTTTCTTTCTTCGGCCGGCGCTACGGTGTCGGCCATTTTTCTATATAAAATACCTTAGAGGAGGATCTTATGCTCATTTGTGACGCGCACTGTGATACGCTTTCTCGCCTGTTTAACAACTATAAAACCGACCGCTTGGATATAACCTTAGAGCGCCTAAAAGAAGGTAAAATCAGCCTGCAAACCATGGCCATGTATGTGGGTGGCTCCAACAAACCCGAAGACGTAAAGCGCCAAATGGATGGCATGCTGACTGTCTATCAAGACCTCTTAAAAAATGGCTGGGTACAGGCTTTTGACCCCTCGGAAGCGGAGGAGAACAAAGTTAAAACCATGCTGTCCATCGAAGGCTGCGAAATTTTCGAGCAGGATTTTGCCTATATTCAATTGTACCGGGATGCCGGTGTACGCATGGCCGCCATTACCTGGAACTATGAAAACGCCTTGGGTACGCCTCACTGCAAGGATGCGACCACCGGCCTTACCGATTTTGGCTTTAAATGCCTTTTTGAAATGGAGCGCTTAGGTATCGCCGCCGATGTGAGCCACTTAAACGAGCGTGGTTTTTGGGATATTATGAACAAAGGGCACAAGCCCCCGCTCGCCTCCCATTCCTGTGCCCGCAAAATATGCGACCATACCCGTAACCTAAACGACGAGCAATTAAAAGCCCTGTTTCAATCAGGCGGCTGGATTGGGCTTAACTACCTGCCCCTCTTTTTAACAGGCTCAAATGATGCCACCACCGAAGATATTGCCCGCCATATCCGCCACATGTATGATTTGGGCGGAGCGGGACACGTGGGGCTTGGCTCTGATTTTGACGGCATTGGCGAAAAACCCGTCGGCCTTGACAATCCCACGGAGCTTACCAACCTCTTTGAAACCTTGAAAAACCATGGTTTTTCACAGGCCGACCTTAATGATATCGCCGGCAAGGCGTTCATAGATTACTATAAGCGATTGTAAAGCCGCCCGCTTGATGAACCATCTTTCCAGTAAAAGACATTTGTTAACAGTTTGTTTCTTGCAAGCATTCTGCACATATTGTATAATACTTCTCGGCGGGCTTTGCCCGATAATGAAACGGAGATGAACACGATGAAGAAAAAACTTGTCCTACTGTTAGCTTTAGCGCTTTCACTAAGCCTGACGGGCTGTAACTTAGTCGTCAAAGACAAAGCGGTTGATATGCAGCGCACGGTGCTTTCTGTCAACGACGAAATCGTCAGCAAAGAAAGCTTCCTGCCGCGTTATGAAGAAACCTTGGCCAGGCAGCGCCAGTTTGAGCAGATGCTGGCCGCAAACGGCATCACCGGCTATGACATGAGCGATTCGGAAGTAGCCGAGCAAACCATGGACACCCTGATTCGCCGCATAGTGATTAACCAAAAGGCTAAGGAAATGGGACTGACCACCCTATCAGAAGAAGAGCAAAAGCAAATGGAAGAGGCAGCGCAAAGTGACTACCAAACCAATTTAGATACCGTAAAAGCCCAATACTTTACCGGAAGCCAGCTGCCTGAAGAAGAGCTTGAAAAGGCCATAAAAAAGCAGGCTGTTAAACTTGGCATCACTTATGAAAATATGGCGGAAACCGCCCTCAATTCCATCATCGAAGACAAGGTACGGGAAGAAATATACAAAGACATTACCGTTGAAGACACTGCCATACAAGAAGAATATGACAGCCGTGTTCATAGCGATAAAACCCGCTTTGAGCAGGATTCGGCCGCCTACGGCAGCGACCGCCTCAGCGGTAAAGACCTCTACTATGTACCTGCCGGCTACCGCCTTGTAAAGCAAGTGCTGGTAAAGTTTGACGAAGAATCCCAAGCCGCCATTGACGAGGCAAGGACTGCCCATCAACCCTTTGAAGCGGCCGTAACCCAGGCGCAAAACAACTTGGATGAAAACGCTGCCGCCATAGAGGCTGCGGAAAGTGACGAAAAAAAGGCTGAACTTGAGGCAAACGTTGAAGCCCTGACCGCCTTGCTTGAAAACGCCCAAAAAGAGGCCGAACCTACCCAAAAGGCACTGGATATGGCGCTTGAAAAGGGCTACACCGCCATCTACGGGAAAGCTCACGACATTTACTTGCGTGCCCATTTGGGCACAAGCTTTGACAAACTTGTCAAAGAATTTTCCGAAGACCCCGGTCAGCCCGAAGAAGGCTACGCCATCACCGACAATTTCACCCAGTTTGACAGCGCCTTTGTAGAACCCGCCATGGCACTATCTGCGGCAGGTAACGTAGCTCGGCCTTCCAAAGGCCAGTATGGCTACTACATTGTGCAATACACAGGCGATATAAAGGAAGGCCCCGTTAATTTCGAAACAGTAAAAGACGACATCCATGCCGAGCTTCTAAAAAAAGCGCAGGACGATGCCTTTACCGCCGCCGTGCAGGCTTGGATTGACGCATCTACCGTTGAAAAGTTTATCGATCGGGTGCTTGAATAATAAATTAATACTTACAAACAGCGACAGGGTTTCCTGTCGCTGTTGTTGTTTTTAATCTCTTACTGTTTCAACTTACATTTGTTCGATGATAATCAACACTTCCATGGGATCGGGAGGCGGGGGCGGCGCATTAACAAAAGGCAAAGTCACTCCCACGCCTTCAACAAACTCCCCAAGAATAATATTGGAATCCTCTCCGATAATCTGAAGCGCCCTTTGTGCGCCAGCGCCCGTAGCAGGAATGGGCATAAAATTATTGATTTTCGGATCCTCGCTGCTTGACGGGTGAATAGGTATCAGTGTTGCCTGATGTCCCACATAGATCCCGTTTTCATCAAAGGAGAAACGCACCTGAACCAAAGTTGCCACATCAGCGTCCCCTCGTATAGTGCCGTTACCGCCAAAAACCAGATTGCCAATGGAATAAAAAATGCTTTCATTTTCCCGTACTTCAACGCCCTGTAAAACATGGGGATGATGGCCGATAACTACCGTTGCCCCTTGGGCAATGCAGAAGTCTGCCATTTCGGTTTGTAACTTATTGTGTCTTAAATAATATTCCGATCCGCCGTGCATAATGCCGACAATGGCATCTACACCCAAAGAGCGCACTCTTTCGAAGGTTTGCGCGATTTTGCCCTTTTCCCTATAATAATAAGTCGAATTAAAACTGATAAAGCCTATACGCGCGCCTTCTTTTTCGTAAACATAAGCTTTATTCGCGCTTTGACAATCGACAAACCATGGAATAGATACGGCTTCAAGCGCTTCGGTAGTGGATTCAAAACCCCTGATGCCATAGTCTTCGGAGTGATTGTTACCAAGGCCTACCGCTTCAACGCTACCTTTCACCAAGATTTCAGCGTAATCAAGAGGCGCACGGAAATTATATTTCTTTTTAACTTTGCCCAAGGTGGAATCATAAAACGTGCCTTCAAGGTTAACAACAGTTAAATCATCTTGTGAAAAAATGGGGTATAGCCATGAAAAAGGGTAAGCTTTCCCATAAGTTTGAACCATTTGAATGAAGTGATTGGGTCTATCCCAAAATCTTTCTTCTGAACCAAGCGTACAGTCGCCCCCGAAAGTAACGACGATATCGGTTGCGCCGGCTAAGGAGCAGGAAAGGACAAGCAGCAGCAGTAGGCAATAAATCAGAAACCTTTTCAAACAGAAACCTCCTCAGGGAGTTTTTAAAGCGTTTAACAGCAATTGGGAAAGGGCTTTTGCGTCCATAATGTGTACGCTTCCGTAAGACAGATGAAAGGCCTCCTCAAACAGACGCCTTGTTGCCTTGATAAATAGCGTACACACACTCAAAAGCCGCTTTTCATCATCCCTTGCTTGGTAGCCCTCATCAATCAAGTCTATCATACCCGACAAAAAACCGCCAAAAACCAGGTCGGGCAGCTTTTCATCCAGATAAAAGGCTTCGCCCTGTTCTTTTAGTGACGCGATGTAGTCTTTAACTTTGGGAAAAACGGTATCAAAGAAAAGCCGATGCGCCATGTGCCTGAAAACCGGTCCGTCTTCGCTATCAAGAAGGGCGGTTAGAATTTCGGGCTTTGCCAATAATTGGCAGCTAAAACAGAGCAGCTTATTTAAGCACGGCTCCTCCGCTTTTACAAGCAGCAGCTCTTTCTCTATATCGCTCTGCAGCAAGGCATAAAGCGCTTGGATTTTGGAAGAAAAATGGTAGTAAAAGCTGCCTTTCGTAGCGCCAATGTGGTTGCATACATCGTCAATGGACGTGTTGCGATAGCCCTTTAACTGATACAAATCACGGGCTGCTTGAAGCAGTCTGGCTCGTGTCCTTTCGCTTTTTGTTTGCATGCCACCCTCCTAATGGTATTCAACGATTGCCCTGACAGGCTCGTATCGGCTGATAAAAATCAGCTGTTTATCCACAACCGTATCGCCCCTTGTTTTTACAAGGTAGGTATTCACCACTCGCCCGTTAACAGGCGATGAAATGCGCTTGGTTTGCCCCACCTCAAGCGCGGGATTTTCTCGGTACAAGGGCATGGTGTTGCAAGGAATGATATGGTCAAGCTCTGCCTGCACGTGTATTCGCAAACCAGAATCGTCCTTGGTGCCAAACACCATGCATTCTGTCCTGCCCCTTTTGCTGTCAAAAACAAAAAACACGGGCGTGGCAAGCGGGTTATAAAGCACCAAATCTTTTTGCCCGATACTGACAGACGCTTCAAGCCCCGCTTCAATACCGCTTGGTAGTGTTTCGCTTGGCCAGCGTTCCTTTAAACCAAGGCCCGCCATAAGGCCTGCATGCATCAGGCTGGTCGCCACCTCGCTTGCCGCCCGCGTATTGGAGTACATGCCCAGGTGTTCGTTCAAAGAAAAACTTTGCCCCGGCAAAAGGGAAAGCCCGCTGATGCGGCCGTAAAGCTCCTTGACGGAATCGAGGCTGTTTACCTTTAAACTAAAACTCGACAGGCAGGAAAAGCGGTTGCGCAGTTCCACCTGAGTGGTTTTAGGCACACTCACAATGGGAGCCACCTGGATGGGTGCTTGCAGGTCGCCTGCATCAAGAGCGGAAACAAGCGCCTGGTATAAGGTCTCTTCATCCACCGCCATCCCCTTTTCTTCCGGCCTTGTAATGATTTCGCCCGTATCTTTATTATAGCTGATGATGCTCGCGTCCTTGGGCGGCACATAATAGGCAGTGCTGATTTGGCTTGCGGCCAGGCGAACTTTCCTTTGGTCATAGACAACCTTGGTATAAAAATACGCGCCATTTTCTTTGGCAAGCCTTATTTCCCTGACTCTTTCTTCAAAGGGGGCGCGTCCGTCAAGATTGCCTGTGTTTCTGCGGCCAATGCTAAAGGCTTCCAGCAAGGTATCATCCAGACGGTCTTTTAAACCAAGGGCTTGGCTGGACAGCTTAAATAAAGTGCCGCCAATATCCACCGTCAACTCAGGCGAAACCTTTTGGCTAACGGGCGAAAGCATCTCCCTTGCCTGCTCTACCGTCAGCCCCCCAACGGGTACGCCGTTAATATAGACGCCGTCAAAATAAGTGTTGCGCCGCATGCCTTGAAGCAAAAAACTAAAGCTTGACTGCTGCCTTACAACAAGCGCTACGCCTGCCAAAATGAGTAAAACAATAAGGGCAAAAAAAAGCCATCTTTTACGTCGGGAGCGTTTATCTTTTGAGGGCTGCGAATCACGCGATTCCGCAAATTTTTCTTCATCAAAAAGCCGTCCCAGTTGCGGCACGTATGATGTAAGGGGCACAAAGTCGCCCTGTGGTTCGCCTGCCGGCTGCTGCTTGTTTGGCACCCCCATCCCCTCCAACACTTGTTTGCCTCTCCATTGTAAAAAAGCAAGGCTCTATTGTCAAGAACAACAAGCGCCCGAGACTTTTAAAGTCATCGGGCGCCTGTATTAAAAGCTTAAACGATATTAAAACAACGGCTCGCCTGTCATTTCCTCGGGAATAGGCAGGTTCATCGCTTTAAGCATGGTGGGGGCTATGTCGCACAGCTTGCCACCGGCCTTCAGCGTCTTGCCCACAAACTCGCTGCCGCACGCAATGAAGGGCACAGGATTGGTGGTGTGGGCAGTAAAGGGTTCGCCCGTTTCGTAGTCTATCATCTGGTCGGCGTTACCGTGGTCGGCGGTGATAAACACTCGGCCGCCAAGCTTTAAGATTTCGTCAGTTAAGATACCGACGTCCTTATCTACTTCCTTAACCGCTTGGACGGCGGCGGGAAGTACGCCCGTATGTCCCACCATATCGCAATTGGCAAAGTTGAGGATCATCACATCGTACTTGCCTGAACGAATCAGTTTCAAGGCTTCCTCAGTCACTTCAGGCGCGCTCATTTCCGGCTTCAAATCAAAGGTGGCAACCTCCTTGTCGGAGGGAACAAGCAGCCGATCTTCACCCGGGTTGGGTTTTTCAACTCCGCCGTTAAAAAAGAAAGTTACATGCGCGTATTTTTGCGTTTCGGCAATGCGCAGCTGGGTTTTGTTAAGATCAGACAAGTATTCGCCTAAGGTATTGTCAAGCGATTCGGGCGGGTTGACGACCTTTAATCCCGTAAAGGTTTCATCGTACTGGGTCATGGAAACGTACTGCAGGGGCATGAAGCCCTTCTTGCGCTCAAAACCGGTAAAATCTTTCTGAATGAAGGAACGGGTTAACTGGCGGGCACGGTCGGGCCTGAAATTAAAGAACACCACAGAGTCGTCGGCATTGATGGTGCCAACAGGCTTGCCGCCCTTGACAATCACGGTAGGTTTCATGAACTCGTCGGTAATGCCCTGCTTATAGCTATCTTCCACAGCCTGATAAGGATCCTCTGCCTTTTCGCCTTCGCCCATCACCATGGCATCGTAGCCACGGGCGACACGCTCCCAGATGTTGTCCCTGTCCATACCCCAATAGCGGCCCTGCACGGTGGCAATTTCGCCAACGCCGATTTTTTGCTTTTCTTCCATCAGCTCTTTGATGTAGCCGGAGCCGGAAGTCGGCGGTACGTCACGCCCGTCAAGCAGGGCATGGACATAAACTTTTTTGAGACCTCGCTTCTTGGCCATTTCAAGCAGGGCAAACAGATGGGTTAGGTGGCTGTGAACGCCGCCGTCGGACACAAGGCCGATGAGGTGCAGGCTACCCTGCTCTTTGACAGCATCCATCGCCCAGACAAGGGGTTCTTTTTTGAAAAACTCGCCCGTTTGAATGTCTCGGGTAATGCGGGTAAATTCCTGATACACGATGCGTCCAGCGCCGATATTCAAATGACCCACTTCGGAGTTACCCATCTGCCCGTCGGGCAAGCCTACATCCATACCCGACGCGCCAAGCTGGGTATGGGGGTATTTAGCCTTAAGCCGGTCCAAATTGGGGGTTCCGGCAATGCGCACCGCGTTGCCCTCCTCCCTTTGGTTAATGCCCAAACCATCCATGATAATAAGGGCGGTCAGTTGTTTGTTCATCCAATTAGTCCTCGTAGTTAACAACCTTGGCAAAGTCTTCCGCCTTTAAAGAGGCGCCGCCGATAAGGCCGCCATCAATATGGGGCTGCGCCATCAAGCCTTTGACGTTCTTGGGGTTCATAGAGCCGCCGTATTGGATACGAATGGCATTGCCGATGCGCTTGCCATACTTGGCCGCAATAGCGCTGCGGATAACGCCGATGGTTTCGTTGGCTTGCTCGTCAGTAGCGGTAAGGCCGGTACCGATAGCCCAAACGGGTTCATAAGCAATGACGCAGGATTTCACTTCGCTCTCGCTCATCCCTTCAAGGGCGATCAGGGTCTGGTAAGTAACCAGTGCGTTGGTGTAACCCGCCTCACGCTCCTCCTTCTTTTCGCCAACACAAATGATGGGGGTAAGGCCGGCCCTGACTGCCGCTAAAGCGCGCAGATTTACGGTCTGGTCGGTTTCACCGAAGTACTGCCTGCGCTCACTGTGACCGATGATGACGTACTTAACGCCGCATTCAACCAGCATCTGGGCAGACAGTTCGCCCGTATAGGCGCCCGATTCCTTAAAATGCACGTTCTGCGCGCCTACTTTGATAGCGGTGCCTTTGGTTGCCCGTACGGCCGCCTGAATATCTACCGCCGGCACGCAAACAACCACTGTGGGCTTTGCGCCCTTGACAAGGGGCTTTAATTCTTCAAGGAGCTGCTTGGTTTCCTTGGGAGTCTTGTTCATTTTCCAGTTGCCTGCAATAATAGGTTTTCTCATTTTTTATACCTCGTTTCTATCGTCCTTGTGGTCAGGCTATCATCGTATGATTTATACCTCTTAGATGATACCCTTACCAAAGGGGTTCAATTACTTGTTGTTGAGCGCCGCAACACCGGGCAGCTCAATGCCTTCCAAGAACTCAAGGCTGGCTCCCCCGCCGGTTGAAATATGGCTGATCTTATCGGCAAAGCCAAGTTGCTCAACTGCCGCTGCCGAGTCGCCGCCGCCCACAATGGTGGTGGCGCTTGAATTGGCCATGGCCTCGGCAACAGCCTTGGTGCCGCCAGCAAAGTTGGGCATTTCAAACACGCCCATGGGGCCGTTCCATACAACAGTCTTGGCGGCAAGAATTTCTGTGGCATACTGCTTGCAACTTTCTGGTCCGATATCAAGCCCCTGCCAACCGTCGGGAATGGCGTTGGTGGGTACAACTTGCCGGTTGGCATCGTTACTGAAATTGTCGGCCGCCACGGTATCGACAGGCAGCAGCAATTTTACACCCTTGTTTTTGGCTTTCTGCAGCAGTTCAAGCGCCAAGGGCTTCTTGTCTTCTTCTAAAAGAGATTTGCCAATTTTGCCGCCCTGAGCCGCGGCAAAGGTATAGGCCATGCCGCCGCCGATGATGAGGGTGTCCACCTTGTCCAAGAGGTTGTTGATAACGTTGATCTTGTCGCTTACCTTCGCTCCGCCTAAAATGGCCACAAAGGGACGCTCAGGCTTGTTGACGGCATCGCCAAGGAACTTCAGTTCCTTTTCAATCAAAAAGCCGGAAACGCTGACGGGAATGTAGCGGGTCACACCCTCGGTAGAGGCATGGGCACGGTGAGCTGTTCCAAAAGCATCGTTAACGTACACTTCACCGTAAGAAGCAAGCTTCTTGGCAAACTCCGGCACGTTCTTTTCTTCTTCAGCGTGGAAGCGGGTATTTTCAAGCAGGGCCACCTCGCCTTCCCGAAGCGAAGCAACGACACGGTCGGCATCTTCACCGATAACGTCCTTTGCCATTTTCACTTCCTGACCCAAGTGTTCGGATAGCCGCTTGGCAACAGGCGATAGGGAATACTGCATATTAAATTCGCCCTTGGGGCGGCCCATATGGCTGCAAAGCACAACTTTTGCTTTGTTTTCAATGAGATACTTAATCGTGGGAAGAGCGCCGACGATGCGGTTTTCATCGGTAATGTTGCCTTCCTTGTCCATGGGAACGTTAAAGTCCACCCGTACAAGTACTCGCTTGCCCTGCACTGAAATGTCACGAACTGTCTTTTTATTCATATGAATGTAGTCCTCTCTTTTGGTTAATATTTTGAAGGCTTTGGCCTTACAATCAATGTTATAGATGGTCAAGCACCGATCGGGCGGCACTTTCATCCAAAATCAGGGTGTCCGGCGGACGATGGCGAACGGCCGCCAAAATGGCTTCCCCCTTGTCAAGCCCGCAGGCAGCCGCTACAATACGACAGTCCGGGCGCATGGTATGGAGCTCGGCAGACACTGAAGGAGTCCGATATACCGTCTGCCCATCGATATTAAAAAAATCACCCAAGCTCTCACCCACCGCGCCTAAGGTCAGTAAGGTTTCCTCTTGGGACATACTCATGCCACGGCGTTTGGCCATCACATCCGCACGTCCGATACCCATGACCACAATGGCGGCGCCGCGCATTAGCTCAATGGTTTCCCTGATGTCGGGCAATTTAACCATTTCTTTTAGAGCCGCTATGCTCATGCCTTCGGGCAGGTGAATCAAGCGGTACTCGGCGTTCATACGGTGGGCAAGCTCACCTGCTACCATGTTGGCCTGGGTTTGAATGTTGGTGGTCATGCCGCCACGAGCGGGTACCACCATCACACCTGTAGCGCAGGGCACCATGGCCCTTGCGGCGGCGGCCATAGTACGGCCGCCAGCAATAGCGACCACCATATTGGGCTTAATAATCTGGCGTAAGCGATGAGCCGTTGCCCTGCCTACTTCCTGCTAAATCTGTCCCTCATCGCCTTGGCTTGAAACAACGATGACGTTGGCAACATCCAACCTGTCCATCAGCATCTCTTCAAGCTTGCCAAGGGTGGAGCCGTTTGGTGTTATCAGGTGCGCTTCGGACAGCAGTTTTTCGCCCTCTTTAGTAATAACCATACCGGCGGGCGAAAAGTTGATCAATCCCTGGCTGCTGAGGGCATCGGCGCAGGCGCGGATTTCTCTTTCACTCATTCTCACATAGGAAGACGCGGCGCGCCTGCCTATGGGCTGGTGCGCGTCAATCACCTGCAAAAGCTGTGCCCTGCGGATGATGGTATCCAGTTGATCGGGTGCCAGCTTTTGCAGCCAAGCACGAGAAATTTCCTGCATTGCTTCCTCCTTTGGGTGAATTTTGCCCCGCTGGGTCTATTATAAGCCCACAGGAACATTGTTTCAAGCAAAAATGGTATAAATTTGTACTTTTTCGGGGCAAAAAGCTACAATCGGGCGAATTTTGTCCCGCTCGGGACGGAAAACAAACTTGTTCACCTCGGCATAAAATTTCTCACCGTATTCGCCGGTTTATATGTTTTATACACCAAAAGTACAGAACAAGCATTGTAATTGAGCAGCCCAACCCATACAATAAACTGGAAGAACTGAAAAAGGAGCCCTCAATGAACCCCTACGTACAAAAAGTATTAACCGATCTTGAAAAACGCTGCCAGCACGAACCCGAATTCATACAGGCAGCCCGTCTTATTCTCACCTCCGTTTCACCGGTGATTGATAAACACCCGGAATACGAAAAAGCTGCCCTGCTTGAAAGCCTGATGGAGCCTGAACGCATCATTTCTTTTCGGGTGCCTTGGATTGATGATCAGGGAAAAACGCAAATCAACAGAGCTTGGCGTGTGCAGTATAACAGCGCCATTGGTCCTTACAAGGGGGGCATACGTTTCCATCCTTCGGTCACGATGGGAACGCTGAAGTTTCTGGCGCTAGAGCAGACCCTGAAAAACGCTTTAACGGGCCTGCCGTTGGGCGGTGGCAAGGGCGGTTCAGATTTTAATCCCCACGGCAAGTCCGATGCCGAAGTTATGCGCTTTTGCCAAAGCCTGATGAACGAACTGTACCGTTACCTTGGCGAAGATACCGACGTACCCGCCGGTGATATTGGCGTTGGCGCAAGGGAAGTCGGATACATGTTCGGGCAATACAAGCGCCTTAAAAATAAATTTGTAGGCGTATTTACCGGCAAGGGGCTGTCATTCGGCGGCTCCAACATGCGCCCTGAAGCCACGGGGTTTGGTCTGTCCTATTTAACGCAAGCGATGCTCAAAACCATCAACCAATCCTTTAATGATAAGCGGGTAGTTATATCGGGCTCCGGCAACGTTGCTATTTACGCTGCCCAAAAGGTCGCCGAGCTTGGCGCTACAGTGGTTGCCATGAGCGACTCTGACGGCTATGTGGTGGATGAAGAGGGCATCAAACTTGACTGGCTCAAAGACTTAAAGTTTAGCCAGCGAGCCAGAATCAGCCGCTACCCTGAAATGGGATATGGGCAATATTTTGAAGGTTGTCAAAATATTTGGACCGTCCCCTGTGATATCGCTCTCCCCTGCGCTACCCAAAATGAACTGTCTTTAGTGGGGGCCAAAGCCCTGGTTCAAAATGGGGTGATAGCCGTTTCGGAAGGCGCAAACATGCCCACCACTCCTGATGCTATCACTTACCTGCAGCAAAACGGCGTACTCTTTGCCCCCGGCAAGGCGGCCAACGCGGGCGGTGTTTCAGTCAGCGGCCTTGAAATGAGCCAAAACAGCCTGCGTCTGTCTTGGTCAAGGGAGGAAATCGACATCCGCCTGCACGACATCATGCAAAATATCTTTAAAAGTGTTCAGCATGCCGCCCAAACTTATGCAGCTGATCCCAAAGATTATGAAACGGGCGCCAATATCGCCGGCTTTGTGAAGGTAGCAGAGGCCATGATGGCACAGGGCGCCGTATAAAATTTGAGCTTTTATAAAAATAACTTTTTCTCTTGCAATTGGCAAGCTAAATGAGTAAGATAGTAGCGGCAAATAAAATGAGGGGGTGGCGCATGGCGTTTCGATATCAAAAAAGCCCTGTCGCCACGTCCCTGTTTGTTTTCGGGCAATGCCCGAATTTCTTTTTGAAGGGAGCAATCAATGAAAATCGGCTTTGACCACGAAAAGTACACCGCCCTGCAATCGGAGCAAATTATCCGCCGCATTGACAGATTCGATGGTAAGTTGTACCTGGAGTTTGGCGGCAAAATCTTTGATGATCATCACGCAGCACGGGTACTGCCGGGCTTCCACCCTGACTCCAAAATCTCCATGCTTTTAAAAATGAAAGATCAGGTTGAAGTGGTTATTGTAATCAGCGCTAACGATATCCAAAAAAATAAGTTAAGAGGCGACCTCGGCATTACCTACGACTCGGATGTTCTGCGCCTGATTGATACGTTCCGCCAGTATGGGTTGCATGTGGGTTCGGTGGTTATTACCCGGTACTCCGGGCAGGCGCATGCCGCCGACTTTCGCGACAGGCTCATTAATTTCGGCATTCAAGTTTATTTGCACTATACCATTGAAGGTTACCCCACCAACCTGCCCCTGATTATATCCAATGAGGGCTTTGGAAAGAATGATTATATAATGACCAAACGCCCCTTGGTGGTGGTTACCGGTCCCGGCCCGGGCTCCGGCAAGATGGCCGTATGTCTAAGCCAGCTTTATCTTGAGCATAAGCGAGGCGTAAAAGCCGGTTATGCAAAGTTTGAAACTTTCCCCATCTGGAACCTGTCGCTTAAGCATCCCATCAACGTGGCGTATGAGGCGGCCACCGCCGATCTTGGCGATATGAACATGTTGGACCCGTTCCACTTGGAAGCGTACGGCGAAAAAGCCACCAGCTACAATCGAGACATTGAGGTTTTTCCTGTTCTCAACGCCATCTTCGAAGGGATTTGGGGCAAGTCCCCCTACCAATCGCCTACCGACATGGGTGTGAACTATGTGGCAGACGCCATTGTGGATGAACAGGTCTGCATCGATGCCGCCAAGCAGGAAATCATTCGCAGGCTTTATAACGCCAAATGCGATATGAAGCGAGGCACCGCCAAGGAAGAGCTGATTGCCAAGCTTGATTTGCTTGAAAAGCAAGTAGGCGTCAGTGATCTTGACCGCCCCGTGATAGAAAGCGCACGCAGGCGGGCAGAAGAAGAGGACGCCCCCGCTGCCGCCCTGCAGGCGGCCGACGGCACCATCATTACCGGCGGCACAAGCGACCTCTTGGGGCCTTCCGCAGCGCTTATTCTCAACTGCGTGAAATACTTTGCCGGTATCCCCAAAAAAATCCAGCTTATTCCTCCGGAGGTCATCGGTCCGGTACAAAGCCTGAAACTGAAATATCTTGGCAACCGCAACCCCCGCCTACATTCAGATGAAATTTTGGTTGCCCTGTCCATTACCGCAGCCTCCAGCCTAGATGCTAAAAAAGCCATGGCTCAGTTGCCAAAGCTGTCCGGATGTGAAGCGCACCTGTCGGTTATTCCCTCTCCAGTTGATTCGGATATATTCAGGCGCTTAGGTGTTAACCTGACAAGCGACCCCCAATACCAAATTCAAAAACTTTATCATAGATAAACACATAAAAACAGCCCGTTTGAAATAAACTACGCCCACTTGTTAGACAGTACGGTATATTACTAACAAGTGAGGTGCATTTCAAAAAAGCGGGTTGTTTTGAATTGGATTTAATTCTCCGGCGCCGGGCTTACAAGGTTGATGGGCGAGAGCGTCACCTGCACGGAAGGGTCAGGCGTTTGCAGGGGTTCTAGGCCTTCTTCTTGAGAGGGTTCTTCTGTCTTGAGGGGCACCGCTGGCAAGGAAGAAAGAGCGGTCAGGTATTTGGACATGATATAGCCCACCTGATCCTCTACCTGAATTTTAGACCAGTCTTCGCCTTTTTCAAAAATCTGTACCACTGTGCCCGTCATAAACTGACCCAAGGCATTATTGCCCGTCTTATTCTGCCAACGCACACGTACTTTGTGCGTAGTGTCATCCAGCTTATCGGGCCAGGTGATTTGACCAAGGCCTTGGCTTTGCACATCGGCAGTAAATTCAAGGTGAGCGGTAAGCAGATAACCAACTTGGCCGGCAACAAAAACCTTGGTAAAGCTCTTGCCCTTTTCAAGGACGACAGCAATGGTGCCGTTGTTATGCTTGGACAGGGCCTTGGACTTGGTGCTGTCCTTTTCACGCAGGGTTAATCGACCGTTTTTGGCTGCGACAATGGCAAAGGTTTCTTCCCTTGCAAGCTCGTCTACAAACTGCAACATGCGGCTGGATACATAACCATCTGTCCCAGCTAATGTTTTTACCTTGCACCACGCAAGCCCCAGCTCTGAAACTGAAACATGTTCGCCCTGCTTGATGGTCGCAAACAAGGAAGCCTCCGCTGCAGGGCCGGAAAGGAGGCTGGCATCCTCCAAAATAACGGCACCAACAGTGACAATTTCTTTACTTTCGGCAAGGCCGATGACCGCTACCGCTAAGATAATGGCACAGATGAGTGCGAATATTCGATAGGTTTTCATATTCAACCCTCCGTCAATTGTAATATCTTTGTAATAAAGATAGCACGTTGTTAAGTCTTTGTCAACAAGAAAAAAGCGCCTGTTCAAGAAAACGAACAGGCGCCTAATTATTGCATGATTCTGAAACCAAGATGCTCTTCCACATAGGTAACGATGGGCGACAGCGGCACCGACAGGGGAGATTCCATACGGTCAATGCCCGCCGTTTCTACCTCTTTTAGCCACAAGAGATGATTCTTAGATAACCATTCCCTTTTTCGGGGTTTTTCAACGCAGTCTTCGCAGGCAATGCCATCCTGTGAAGCTGAAAGATAGGCACCCTCTTCGTTTTCGAGGGATTTTTTACATAAAGTACAAAAGGCTGTATCGGGCCTGAAGCCTTCAATGCCGCACAAATGCCACAAAAAAGCCGCGGTCACTTCTTCAGGCGATTTTTTGCCGTAAGCAAGGCGGGCAAGCGTTCGGGCAAGCAAAATAAACAAATGTTCTTCCGGCGCTTCCTTTTGGGCAACGCCATCCGCCGCTTTCAGGGTTAGGGAAGCAAAGCTCAACCTGTGATAATCTTGGCGCAAAGGGTAGTAGGCATCAAGCAAGGTGAAAGCCGTTGCCATTTCGTGCCCCCTGCCTTTATAAAGGACGAACTCACCCAAGGTAAACACTTCGCCTGCAGGCAGTAGCGGGCTTTTGGGCTTTCTCGCCCCCCGTAAAACCACATCCACCTTGCCCCGTTCCATGGTAAGCAAAGTTACGATACGGTCGCTGTCCCGCCAGTTGCTGCGGCGCAGCACCAAGCCCCGTAAAGTCTGATAACTCAACTTAGCGTCCGTTGCCTGCCCCATGGGCAAAAACAGCCACCGTACCCGGCCCTGAATGAGCGCCTATCACACAGCCGATCTCGCCGATACGCACCTTGGCATGCGCTCCCAGCTTGTCAATGAAATAGTCCTTGCACCACTGCGCATCTTTCAAGCAATCGGCATGGACAATATAGACGGTCGCGCCTTCCGTCTTTTCTTTGGGGTTCATCAGTTCAAGAAGCTTGTTGCAAATGGTTTTGAGCGCCTTCTTACGCCCGTTCACCTTACCAACGGTAACCAAGCGGCCTTCAGCATCCACATGCAAAACAGGTTTGATGCGTAGCATGGTGCCGGCAATGGCAGTAAACTTTGAAAGCCGTCCGCCACGGGCAAGATAGTTTAGGTCATCCACCGTAAACCAGTGGAGCAAATCAAGACCTATTTTTCGACATTTTTGCGCGTTGTCTTTGAGGGACATGCCTTGACTACGGTGATTAACGGCATCTATGACCAACATGCCATAGCCAAGAGACATACAGGTGGAGTCCACCACCTCGATTTTAACTTGTGGATGGGCTTCTTTGAAGGCTTTGGCGGCAGTCAGCGCAGATGAGAGGCTACCGGAATTGACCCCGCCCATCATAATACATAAAATACCGTCGCCTTTCTTGCTTAGCTCCTGAAAAGTTTTGTAAAAGGTCGCGGTATTGGTTTGGGCGGTGCCGGAAGTTGCGCCATTTCGCAGCTTTTCATAAAACTGATGCAAATCCACCTCGGCATCGGGACTGTAAATGCCCTCCTCGTCGCCAATGTAATAAGGCATGGGCAGCACCTTTAACTTTTCTTGGGCAGAAACATATTCCTTTGGCAAGTCGGCGCTTGCATCACATAAAATCCAGTACATAAGGCCTCCTGAACATACCGTTTCTTTGATTTTTTCTTAAAGTCAATGGAATATTATATCATTTCATCCGATTGAAGATCAAACAGGGAAAGGATCTCTTCCTGCGTTAACTTGCTTGGCAATTTGGCGCCGGACGTAATCAGGGCATCAAACAATCGACGTTTCTTTTCACCAAGCTTGATGACTTCTTCTTCAATGGTATGGGCGCAAACCAACCTAATCACCTGTACCTCTTTGTCTTGACCGATGCGGTGCGCCCTATCCACCGCCTGGTCTTCAGCAGCTGGGTTCCACCAGGGGTCGTACTGAATCACCACGTCCGCCCCGGTCAGGTTGAGTCCCGTTCCGCCCGCCTTCAGGCTGATTAAAAATACTTGACCCTCCCCTTGGTTAAAGCGACGGGATAGCTCCTGGCGCTCGTCCGCAGGCGTTTCACCGTCCAAGTACATGGGGGTGATACCCATGAAGGCCAGCCTTTTTTCAATAATCTTTAACATACGGGTAAACTGGCTGAAAATTAGCACCCGATGCCCACCATCCAAGATGCCGGGAAGGATATCAAGCAACAGTTCAAGCTTGGCGCTCTCCCCCTCATACTGGGGAATAACCAGTTTGGGGTGGCAGCAAATTTGCCGAAGCTCTGTCATGGCAGCCAGCACCTCTCCCCGACTCTTTTGCAGCCCCAAACGCTCTAAAGTATCTTGCACGCTTGAGCGCCTCTGAGCAAGCGCCGCCCGATATGCCCGCCTTTGCTCGGCGTTCATTCGGCAGGCAAAGGTGGTTTCTAACTTGTCGGGCAGCTCGCCCGCCACTTCTTTTTTAAGGCGCCGCATTAAAAAGGGGCGAATGCGGCGGCGCAAATCCTCGGCATTTTCACCATCCTCATATTGGCGCACAAAGGTACGATAATCGGACAAATATCCCGGTAAGCAGTAATCGTACAGCGACCAAAGTTCACCAACGTGATTTTCCATGGGCGTTCCGGACATGGCTATGCGACACCGGGCGCTTATGCGCTTGGCCGCCTGCGCCGCACGGCTTGTAGGAGTCTTGATGGCCTGAGCCTCGTCCAAAATGCAGTAGCGGAAAGAAAAGGGCTGTAATTCTTCAATATCTTGCCGCAAAGTCGGGTAGCTGACAATGATTAAATCGGGCTTATTAGCTCCTTTGAAGCTGCCAAGCATCAGTCGTCGCTCTTCCCGTGTGCCTTGCAAAATAACTGTGCGTAAACTCGGCGCAAAGCGCTGAGCTTCCTGCTGCCAGTTATAAAGCAGTGAAGTTGGCGCAACCACAAGCGACGGCATGGTATCTTTGCCACTATTTACCCCGTACAAAATAGCCGCAAGCGCCTGCACCGTTTTCCCAAGGCCCATTTCATCAGCTAAAATGCCACCCATACCCAGCCTTTCCAAGGTAATAAGCCACTCAAACCCCCGCTGTTGGTAAGCGTATAAGCCTTGAACGGGCGACTTGGCATTCACCGTCTTAAGAGCGACGGCTTCCATGGCCTGTCTATCAAGCGTAAGCGGCAGCTGCGCTTCTTTGGCAAGGGCGTTGAGGTAGGCTGCCCTGTACATGCCAAGGTCTTTTTCTGACCTGCCAAGATAGTGAGCCTCATCCAGAGCCTCGGCCAAAGGCTGCCAGTTTTCAAGGTCCTTTAACTCAATGAAACTGCCGTCCCGGTAACGGAAATAACGCCTTTTAAGCGCAATGGCCCGGATGAGCGGCCAGAGGTCATCCACCGGTTCCCCGTCATCCTCAAGGGAAAGGCTTAAACGCCCGTTATAGGTGGTAAGCCGGGCATCGAGCTTGGGCTGCCTTAGGCGTAGCTTGCGAAAGTCGGCCGAGAAAAAGGTTTCCGCCCGTTCGGACAGCTTCATCGCGCCTTCTTTTATAAAGCGATAGATATTTTCATCGCCGTCCATATAGGCATAGCCCCTGCGCACCCGGAAGCCCGCTTCTTCCAAAACTTCCATCAGCTGCCGTTCGCCTTGGGCATCCCTTAACAACAGAACAGGCGTATCCTCCCCCAAGCGGAAAGGGTCAATGGTATAGGGGCCATAGCCAAGGCTTACCCTCGCAATAATCCCTTTACCTTTCCTATCAACATAAACCTTAGTGCGCAAGGGATGGCTGACCATCCGGCCGGAAAGCGTACCAATGATGGTAACGGGCGCAAGACGAGAAAGGCTGGGCAACAGTTCGCTAATGACTTCCCGAACCTCGCTGCGCTTAAACAGGAAAGAAGCCGTTTCCTCATCCTTGGCTTGATCAACAGCCCGCATAATGCCCTTCGCATCGTGCGAAAGAGCAAACATTCGCCCGTCGCTGAACATATAAGCGCAGTCCCTAGTGACCCGCGCAAAGTCATCACTTAACAGGCAGCGGATAGCAAGCGCCTTTTCAGAGCCGGACACCTCAAAAGCAAGGGGCGGCACCCCATCCTCAATGCCACAAATTCTTTGAACAATACCGTCCTTTGTGTAAACAAACTCCGTATTTTTGAGAGCGTTTAATAAAAGATGAAAGAAAGGTTGCGTAAGGCGCACACTGCGCTGCCGCTTTTCTCCAAGGGCCGCGTTTAGGACGGTTAGTGCCTGTATATCGTTTTTGGAAAATACCGTGATTCCCGGTTCAAAAGTAAACTGCTTACCAAAAACCAAGGTTTCATTTTGATCAATAGCATAAATCAACTGGCCGATATCACGCACCCGATAAAGCTTTTCTTCGCCCACTCGAAGGAAAATGAGCGGATCTTCTTCACCCGTCTGCTCTATCTCTACTTCAAGGCGGCAGTTGGGGGTGCTTTGCATAATGCCGTGCTCACGCTTCAGTAGATATTCACCGGCTTGCAGCAAAGCACATCGGTTGATTTTCTGCAAATGGCCTGCCTTTTTAGAATATAAAAGAGCAGCCGCAAAAGCGTCCGTATCCTGAAAGTTCACACGCCTGGCATCAAGCTCCACGTGTGTGGCCGTTTCTCCGCTAACTAAATAAGAAACCAAAGGACCTGACAACAAGATAGGCGAAACACGCCCTTTTTTAACAAGGGCCTTGCCTTTCTGGAAACTATCTTCCGACAGGCGCTTGATAAGCTGGTCGAACCTGATCATTTAAGCAGCGCAAGTGACAGCGCCATGATGGCCATGCCCACTGCCACCCCAAAGATGGAAAGGTGATGCATTTTATATTTTTCGGCGGAGGGGAGGAGTTCATCAAAGGAAATATAAATCATAATACCTGCAATGGCAGCGTAGAGTATACCGTAGAGTGTGTCGGACAAAAAGGGCGCAAGCACCAGCCAGGCAAGCAGAGCGCCGACCGGCTCGGCAAGACCCGAGAGAAAGGCAAGACCCAGTCCCTTCCATCGGTTGCCCGTCGCAAAACAAATGGGGGCAGCAACCGCAATACCTTCGGGGATATTATGAATGGCAATGGCTATCACGATAGGTAAAGCAAGGTGGGGGTCGCGCATTGCAGAAACAAAGGTGGCCATACCCTCAGGAAAGTTGTGCGCCACAATGGCTATAGCCGTCATCACGCCTGTGCGGTGAAGCTTGGCCTTATGTTGCTTTTCTTCCGGGCTGCCTTTTTTGATGTCCGCAACCCTATCCCAGTTAGCCGCCTCATGCGGATTTTCGCTTTCAGGCACCAAGACATCAATCAGGGCAATTAGACCCATGCCGCCGAAAAATCCCAGCATAGTTTTCACGCCGCTTGCCCATCCGCCCGGCCCGTCACCTTTTAACAGGGCGATACTCTCGGGCAGCAGCTCCACAAAGGAAATGAAAATCATAACCCCGGCGGATAGACCCAAAGCAAAAGTTAGAAACTTGTCGTTATTTCTTTTGGTAAAAATACCCATTAGACCGCCCACCCCTGTGGACAGCCCGGCAATCAGCGACAACAGAAAAGCAACAACGGTATTAGGCATAAAAACTCCTCTTATAAAATGATTGGTGCAAACAGGATTAGAAAGCTCGCCAGCATCATGCCGCCAATCATACCGCCAATCATGGTATGGTGTTGCCCATACCTTCTGGCAGCAGGCAGCAATTCGTCCAGCGTCATGCAAACAGCCATGCCCGAACAAAGGGAGATAAACAAGGACAAATCTTGACAGCCGATAAGAAAGCAGACAAGGCAGATTGCAAGCAGGCTAATAGCGCCCGATAGAATAGTAGCCAACAAAGCATCCCGCCTGTTAACTCCCCTACCCTCGGGAATGTGATGGAAAAAGGCGGCCAGCGCCATAAGAACGGCTGCAGGCACCGAATATAACCCCATCCCAAAGACGATGAGCGTTTCCTGCAACGAGTGGTAGCTAAGGGATAAGATGGTTTTCCGGCCCTCTTCTTTGGGCGCATTCGCTCCTTCGTGCGGGTCATAAGCATCAGGCATCAGGTGACTCAAACCGAAGTTTAACAGCATTCCCATAAAAAACACAAAAAAATAAAGCATACGGTTTTGCTCCGCCACAATGGGCAGGGCTTCACCCATGGCTGTATATAAAATCAGCCCTGAAGAAAAGCCTAATAAACGGGATATGTGCTGATCGCCTTTTATACTTTTCTCCGGTTTCTTTTTCGCGCCCACAATAAGCCCCGAAAGGGACAACAGCGACAAAATCGCCGGAAGCCAATAGGTCATTGATGTTTTCTCCTTGGTTATAAAACTTCAAGCGGCAGCGTAGAAAGGCGCGCCAAAGCATTTCGAATGTTGATGCCATAAAGCCGCATTTCTTTATCAGTTGCTTGAAGGGCTAAAGATACGCAAAGGCTTGCCTCACTAAGCGCTTGATTGGCAGGAAAACCCAAAACAAGCAGCCCGGAAAATACCGCCTTGAACAAATCGCCCGTTCCATAAAAGCCGCCTTGAATGGTGGGCATAAAATGAGAGGTCTTTTCTCCTTGAACTCCTTTTAAGATTGTCCCGGTATTGTCCCCCTCCCTAACGCCGGTGATAAGGGCATGCTTTGCCCCTAAGGCAAGCAGGCCGTCCAGCAGCTGCTCAGTATCGGCGCTTTCAGGCAGATCAGTCAAAACGGAAGCTTCATAGCGGTTGGGCAGCACATAATCCGCTCCACAAAGCATGCTGCGGTAGGCTTTGACCATTTCACCGTCAATGCCTGAATACAGACGCCCATGATCACCCATGGCGGGGTCAACAATAACCGTCGCCTCGGGATAAAGTTTTCTCAGCCGATTCACCACGCTTAGCAGGCCCGGGGCGCCAAGGTAGCCCACTACAAGGGCATCTGTCTTTCTTGGATGCTGTTCAAGCACCGACAGCACCTTCTCAAGATACGCGCCCGTATGTAGTCTGACGGGCAGATTTTTGCCCGTATGCCCGGATAAAATCATCGCGGGCAGCACTGTCGCATGAATGGAAAGCGCGGAATAAACAGGCACCCCCAGCGATACGGATATCCCCGCTTCGCCCGTCCAGTCTTCTATAAGGATGATTTGTTTCATTTATACCGGGCGTTCCTTGCCAAGGAAGCACACAGCCAAAGTGCCCGGTCCGCAGTGGGCGCCAATCACGGGGCCGACCATTTGTATACGGGTTTTGATAGACAGCTGCTCCTCGATTGTCTTGGCCAAAAGGTTTCCCCTTTCTTCATCATCCGCGTGCAAAACCAACACCTCTTTAGTCCAATCGTCCCGATTTTCTTGAACCTTTTCAACCAGTGTGCGTATGGCTTTTTTCCGTCCTTTCACCTTGCCGAACGCTTCAATCTTTCCAAATCTGCTAAGGCACAGGATGGGTTTAACATCAAGCAGGGTACCAAAGGCTGCGCTGGTTGAGGAAATACGTCCGCCCCGCTTCAGATAAACAAGGTTATCAACCGTAAACCAAGCTTGCGTCCGCATACGATTGTCCCTGGCCCACTTGGCAAGTTCCCGCAACCCCATTCCTTGCTCGTAACGTTCGCAAATTTGTTCAAAATAAATCGCCATAGGGCCGGAAATAGCAAGGGTATCGACCACTTCAAACTGTCGGTTGGGATAAGTTTTAAGCAGTTCTTCCCGAGCGGCATAAACGTTTTCAATGGTGGCCGACATCTGGGATGAAAAAGCAATAAATAAAAGGTCCCTTTCCTTAAGAATGGGCCCGAAATATTCAAGGTAGGCTTCTTTGGAAAGCAGGGAAGTGCTCGGTACAGAGCCTTGACGCATGCGCTCAAACAACACCTTTTCCTGCCCTGTAGCCCCGTTGTCGTCAAAATACTCAACACCATCTAAGGTATAGGGCATGCGAACCACGGGGATATTGTGTTCTTTAGCGTATGAAAAATGTAAATCCGAATCGCTATCGGTCATCAAACAATAATTCATGTAAACCTCCTCACATCAGGCTAATTTTGCCCATAGGAAACATCGGCTTTCACCGTCCTCTTATCATACCATAGAAAAGCAAGGTATTTCAAGCAAAGCGACGTCCTTGCTTTTCCCTTAAAACAAGGTATAATGTTCGTGTAGAGAGGTTGAATAACACCGATTTATGACATTAGTAACTTGTGAGGTTTGATAAGATGCGAAACAAAGTAAGCCGGGATGATTTAAAAAATTTGCTTTGTGCTATTGAGTCTTTGATTCAAATCATCCTGTTGACCGTTGTTTACTTCTATCTCTGGCGTCACTCTTACCGGGGCATTTCTGGCGTTTTTTTCTATGGAAGGGGTAAGTATGTCCTTGCCGGTGTTTATGCCCTGCTCATCTATATAGTTTTTTCTTTCAACGATGGATTCAAGTTCGGTTTTCTCAAAAGTGCCGAGGTGTTTTTCGGGCAAGCCCAGGCCATCTTATTGATTAACGCGCTCACTTACGGGCAGTTAAGTCTCATTGCCCGAAAGTTGGTGGAAGTAGTGCCGATGGTCATGCTCACCATTTCTCAGATTTTAATTTGCGCATGCTGCGTGTTCTTGTTTACCAAGCTCTATCACTGTATTTACGCACCTCATAACATGCTGCTTATTTATGGCAATCGAGGAGCAGTTAGTATTATTGACAAAGTCAATGAGCGCCAGGAAAAATATCATGTCTCAAACACTATTTCTTCCGATTTGCCCAAAGAGGAGATCGAGAAAGCAATTTCCCAATACGACTCGGTCATTATCAACGACATTAAGGGACAAAAACGCAACGATATTCTTAAGAACTGCTATGAAAACGGGGTGTATACCTATCTGGTACCCAAAATTAGCGATATTATCATCAGCGGCGCTCAGGACATCAACTTGTTTGATACACCGTTACGCCTAATCAAGGGAAAAGGGCTTTCTTTATCCCAGCGTTTTATCAAACGCACCTTAGACATTTTACTAAGCTCCATCGCCATGATAATAACAGCGCCCCTGATTCTTGTAATTGCTATCGCCATCAAGCGAGAAGATGGCGGACCTGTTTTCTACCGCCAAAAGCGCATTACAAAGGACGGAAAAGAATTCAATATCCTCAAATTTCGCTCCATGATTGTTGATGCAGAAAAAGACAATTGCTCCATCCCCGCAACTGACAACGACCCTCGTATTACCAAAGTAGGGCGTATCATCCGCAAACTTCGAATAGATGAACTGCCGCAAATTCTTAATATCCTTGGAGGTTCCATGAGCATTGTAGGGCCACGCCCTGAAAGGATTGAACATGTCAAAGCATACAGCAAGAATATTCCCGAATTCCGCTGCCGCGAAAAGGTCAAGGGAGGCCTTACCGGCTATGCGCAGGTAGTAGGTAAGTACAACACCAATCCCTACGACAAGCTGCGTATGGATTTAATGTACATTGAAAACTACAGCCTTGCGCTGGATCTGAAAATCATCTTCCAGACCGTTCGTATCCTTTTTCGCAGAGAAAGCACCCAGGGTTTTGATAAGCAATCCAGGCAAGACGATGCGGAAAATCCCGTCACAGAAGAAACCTCTTGATACTTTTTTACATTAGTCTCCCCCCGCTTGCTGGAAAAGGGCGGGGCGTTGTTGTATAATGACTGTGCAAAGTGTACCTGACTTTTCTTTTTTGGAGGCAATATGACCATCACACAAAATATCGCTTACGTAGGCGTTAATGACCACTTGATTGATTTATTTGAAGGCCAGTATGCCGTTAAAAACGGTATGGCCTATAATTCCTATCTGATTACCGATGAAAAAATCGCTGTTTTCGATTCTGTCGATCGGGCTTTTGGCGATGCCTGGCTACAAAATATCAAAGCAGCGCTCAAGGGCCGCAAGCCCAATTACCTGATTGTCAGCCACATGGAGCCTGACCACTCCGCCAACATTGTCAATTTCTTAAACCAATACCCCGATGCCACGGTAGTTGCAACCGCCAAGGCTTTTACCATGATGGACCAGTTCTTTGGTAAGGATGCCGTTCAAAACCGTCTGCCGGTTAAAGAAGGGGATACTCTGTCCCTTGGCAAGCATCAGCTGTCTTTTATAACTGCGCCTATGGTGCACTGGCCAGAAGTGCTTATGACCTATGACCATACCGATAAGGCGCTGTTTTCTGCCGATGCCTTTGGCAAGTTCGGCGCAAACGATGTGCAAGAACCGTGGCTGGATGAAGCCCGCCGCTACTACATCGGCATTGTCGGTAAATACGGGCAGCAAGTACAAGCTGTCTTAAAAAAGGCGGCAAAACTTGACATTCAAATCATTTGTCCCCTGCACGGGCCTGTGCTCTCGGGCGACCTGAGTCCCTACCTTGAAAAGTACAACATCTGGTCCGGCTACCAAACGGAATCCGAAGGGGTATTAGTCGCCTACACCAGCGTCTATGGCCACACCAAGGAAGCGGTTGACCTTTTAGTGACCAAGCTCAAGCAAAAAGGCGCCCCGCAGGTTAAGGTATACGACCTTGCCCGCTGCGACATGTCGGAAGCTGTGGCAGATGCTTTCCGTTTTGGCCGCATCGTGCTTGCCACCACCACCTACAACGCCGACATTTTCCCTTTCATGCGCACCTTTATCGACCACCTGAAAGAGCGCAACTTTCGCCAAAAGCAAATTGGCTTCATTGAAAACGGCAGCTGGGCGCTCATGGCCTATAAAACCATGAAAGGCATGCTGGAAACCTGCCGTAACCTAAGTTTTACCCAAAACAATGTACACATCCTCTCTGCCCTGTCCGAAGAAAACAAGGAGCAGATCGAAAAGTTAAGCGATGAACTGTGCATGGATTACCTGGCCAGAAAAGACGATACCGCCAACAAAAATGACCTTTCCGCCCTATTCAAAATTGGCTATGGGCTATATGTGGTTACTTCAAGCGACGGGGCGAAAGACAACGGCGCCATCATCAATACTGTAACGCAGGTGACCAACACGCCCAACCGCATCGCCGTGTGCATCAATAAGGCCAACTACACCCATGACCTGATTCAAAAAACGGGACTCATGAACATCAACTGCCTGTCGGTGGATGCGCCCTTTAGCGTGTTTGAGCGTTTCGGCTTCCAATCCGGTCGCACGGTGGATAAGTTTTCAGGTATCAACGTGCTGCGCTCGGACAACGGGCTTGTATTCCTGCCCAAGTACATTAACGCCATGATGAGCCTGAAAGTAGAAAGCTATGTGGACCTTGACACCCACGGCATGTTCATCTGCACCATCACTGAAGCAAGGGTCCTAAGCGATAAGGAAACCATGACCTATACCTACTACCAAGAGCACGTGAAGCCCAAACCCCAAGACAAAGACAAAAAGGGCTGGGTGTGTAAAATCTGCGGCTACATTTATGAGGGCGACCCGCTGCCCGATGACTTTATCTGCCCGCTATGCAAGCACGGCGCCATCGACTTTGAAAGGTTGCCGTAAGATTTTATGTACAAAATGAGCTTCAACAAAATAAATGGAGGAAATCAATGAGTTACCCCGCATGCCCCAAGTGTCACGAAAACTATACCTATGAAGATGGGCACCTGTTTGTTTGCCCCATGTGCTTCCATTCCTGGGATAAAATGGCGCAGGCGGCGGCTGAAGAAGCCCTGATTACAAGGGACATAAACGGCAATATCCTTGAAGATGGGGATGAGGTAATCATTGCCCAAGACCTAAAATTAGGCAAGGATACCATCAAACAGGGAACCAAAGTAAGAAGCCTTCGCATTTTAGATGAGCCGCATGACGGCCATGACATTCAAGGCAGGGTGGCCGGTTTTGGTACTTTATACTTAAAATCCAGTGTTGTGAAAAAATAATAACGCCTTTCCTTTTCTTGCCAAAGAAGAAAAAGCTTGCAAACACATCCGGACAAAAACCGCATAGTACAACCCTCTTTCCCAGCACAGATAACATCCCTCAAAGATTAAACTTTGGGGGCATTTTTTACCGCACTTAATAGCTTGCCTTGTTAAACAATAAGATGCCTGATATAATGAACCAAACGATACAAATATTGTCAGCTTCTTTTGGAGGTATTTTATGAAAACAAAAATTCGGATTGCGGCATTCCTGCTGGGAACGCTTATTCTCATAACCGCAAGCGTGTCCGCTGCCACCTTGGCCTCTCTCAATCAGCACATGATCACTTATAGCGGACCGGGCACTCAATATACGCAAGAGCTGGGCACCCTGCCGCAAAATACAAACATTACACTCATCGAGATGGTCACCATTAACGGCATCCCTTGGGGCATGGTTGAGTTTTACAACAATGGTATGAAATACCGTGCCTATACCCTTACGCAGTATATCACTGCCTATGGTCCAATAGAGTGGGGAACGCTTGATTATTACGAGATTTTTCTGTCGCAAAGCTCCGCTGTTTATTACGGCCCGGGCTATGATTATGCCCGCCGGCAGAAAGATGTGCCCGCCGGCGCCTGGCTTCGGGTGTATGACAGCGAAAACGGATTTATGCTATGCGATTATCAACAGGATGATAAGTGGGTGCGAGGCTACCTGCCGGAGTTGATTTGGGACGGTAGTTCCTATCAGCCCTCCGCTTCCGGAGCGAATGTTCCCGCTTATGGCTATACCCCTGCCTCCCTCAACCAGCGCATGGCTACGCGTTCAGGACCGGGCACCAAGTACACTGAGGAGCTTGGTACCCTGCCGAAGGATACCAGCATAACGCTCATCCATACGGTCACGACCGACGGAACGCCTTGGGGCATGGTAGAGTTTATTAATAACGGCATGAAATACCGCGCTTATACGGGTATGAAGCGCATTGACGCCTATGGCTCCGTTGCGCAAGGGACACTGAATTACTATGAGGTGTTTCTGTCCCAAAATTCTCCCGTTTATTACGGCCCGGGCTATGAGTACGCCCGCAGGCAAAAAGACGCGCCTATGGGTAAGCTTCGGATATACAGCAACGAAAACGGCTTTTTCCTCTGCGATTATGAGCAAGATGGTAAGTGGGTACGGGGATACCTGCCGGGATGGACAGGAAATGGTCAATTCTATCCATCTCCGGCTCAAGTATGGGATAACCCTTATTATCACACCCCCGCCGCCCTCAACCAACGCATGGCCACACGCTCGGGCCCGGGTACCCAATACACCGAGGAGCTGGGCACCATGCCGCAGAGTACGCAAATCACATTGATTGAATACGTTACTACCAGTGTTCCCTGGGGTTTAGTGGAATTTTACAAAAACGGTATGAAGGTGCGGGCCTATACGGGCATGAAGCGTATTGACGCCTACGGTCCCGTCGCGCAAGGGACAAAAGATTATCATGAGGTTGTCCTATCCAAATCCACAGCCGTGTACTATGGACCCGGCTACGATTACGCCATGCGCAAAGAAAGCGTGGAAGCAGGCACGTTGCTGAGGGTCTTTGGCTATGAAAACGGCTTTACCCTATGCGATTACCATAACGGCAAGCATTGGGTGCGGGCTTATTTCCCGGAGATATAATTTTCTAGTTCTTGCCGACCATACTTGAAACTACCTGCCGTTTCTTTCGCTTTATCGATGATAGTCGAATAAGAAACACCATCAAAAAAGCACACGACTTGATGCCGTGTGCTCTTTGTTATGGTTGATTAGATGTTTTCGCTCTGTGCGTCGGAAACAGCTTCCGTATCCACACTAGCCACCAGCTTTTGAACGGGTTTTTCCAAAATTTTCATAAACTCTTCGCCGGTGATGGTTTCATTTTCAAACAAGTATTTTGCCAATTCGTGGAGTTTGGGCATGTTGTTGGAAAGGATTTCCTTTGCCCTATCGTACTGCTCCTGCACCTTTTCAACCGTTAGCTGGTCAATTTTGGCACGGGTCTGGGCGCTGGAGGTGGAAACAAATTCTCCGCCCAAATATTGAGCTGTGTCCTGCTCAAAGGCGACCATGCCAAATTCGCTCATGCCAAGGCGGCTGATCATCGCGCGGGCAATGCGGGTGGCCTGTTCAATATCGTTGGATGCGCCTGTGGTGATAGAATTAAAGACCAGTTCCTCGGCCACACGGCCGCCGGTAATAACGGCAATTTTATTATTGAGCTGCTCCTCGCTCATCAGGAAGGTTTCATTTTCTTCAAGCTGCATGGTAAAACCAAGGGCGCCCGAAGTACGTGGAATAATGGTAATTTTATGAACAGGCGCGCAATTTTCTTGAAGCGCGGCAACCATGGCGTGGCCAATTTCGTGGTAGGCGACAATCAGCTTTTCCTTGTCGGAGAGCACACGGTTTTTCTTTTCGTGGCCGGCAAGCACTACTTCAATGGACTCTTCAAGGTCCCTGGTTGCCACCCGCCTGCGCCCCTCACGGACGGCCTTAAGCGCCGCTTCGTTGACGATGTTGGCAAGATCCGCGCCGGAGGTTCCGGCAGCGGCTTTGGCAACATTGTCCAACCTGATATTGGGCTCAGTCTTAACCTTCTTAATATGAACTTTAAGAATGTCAATGCGTCCTTGCAGGTCGGGAAGCTCAACGGGGATACGCCTGTCAAAGCGGCCGGGGCGGGTAAGCGCCGGGTCCAAAATTTCGGGCCTATTGGTCGCGGCCAAGAGTACTACGCCTTTTTTTGAGTCAAAGCCATCCATTTCGGCAAGCAACTGGTTCAGGGTCTGCTCCCTCTCGTCGTTACCGCCGCCATAGCCGGTATTTTCACGCTTTTTACCGATGGTGTCAATCTCATCAATGAACACGATGCATGGCGCTTTTTCATAGGCCTGTTTGAACAGGTCACGAATTTTGGCGGCGCCCATACCGACGAACATTTCCACAAATTCGGAGCCTGAAATAGAAAAAAACGGAACATCGGCTTCGCCCGCAACCGCTCTTGCGAGCAAGGTTTTTCCAGTGCCGGGCGGCCCGACAAGCAAGGCGCCCTTGGGAAGCTGTGCGCCGATTTCAGTGTACTTGCTGGTATTGTGCAGAAAATCAACAATCTCTCTCAGGGCGTCTTTGGCCTCATCCTGTCCGGCCACATCTTCAAACTTGATGCCCGTTTCCGACTGGATATAAATGCGAGCGTTGGACTTGCCAAGCTGCATAGCGTTCATGCCACCACCCATGCGTTTCATCAGCGTTCGTGAAAGGAGGTTGCCAATGGCCATAAAGAAAATTAGAGGCAGCACCCAACTGGTTATAAAGGTAACCAAAGGCGAGGCTTTTTCAACAATGGGCGAAGAATAATCAACCCCCGCTTGGTTGAGCTTGTCCACCAAGCCGGTATCTTCCACGATGCCGGTGACAAATACTGCGTTTTTATCGCTTTTGTTGGTAAAGGAAATTTTGTTTTCCGATCGGTCGATGTAAACTTCCCGCACGTCACCCTCATCAAGCATTTCGATGAATTTAGAGTAATGTACCTCGGTAATAGCGCGCCTTGCAATCAGGGGGGTAATAATCATGTTGATGACGATTATAGCCGCCAAAACTATTAAATAATAAGTGATCAGCGGACGCTTTGGAGAAGGGACTTCTTTCATATGGTGCGCTCCTTTCGTATGCTATCATTTAGTTTAAATCTCATGAATCAAGTCGGTCAAGGGATTTTATCAAATTTTCACAAGTTGGTCACAACCTATTCATACCGCTATTTACCTCGAAGTATCCATAGCGGCATCGGTATGCTCGCAAAGGATGGAAATCACCACATCATCATGGATGTTGTAAGTTAATTTGTTGCCGCCACGCATGCTGCCTTCAGCGGCGTTAAAGCAATAGACAATCTTTCCGTAACTGATATCGCCCTGGTCGGCTTCATAAGCGCCATAGCCTACTGCCGGATCTACATACAGCCCTCTATCACCGTTGGGACTTTGTACCTGGCCCATATCCCTGAATTTGGCGATGACCTCATCTTTTTTCATACCCACCTTCGTGTTGCGTGGACCTCCGGTAACGGCATCATTTGTAAACAGATAATACAATAATATACCCCTATCGGTGCGGGTAAAACGAGCTTCACCCCAAGAATAGCTAAGCTTAGTACACTCGCCCATCACGGCAGCATCCTCAATCAATTCCTCTGTTTGCGGGGCGCCCATAGCCTGCTTAAAAATCTCAATGTCGGTATTCATCATGCGGAACTTGGGAAAGCTGTCCTCGCTGTGATAGTAGCGCTCAAAGCTGCCGGCAATTTTGTACTCCATAACCAGTTCGTTGGAGGTTTTGCCGTATTCGTTTAGGCTGATGGCACGCAACTTAATGCGACCGGGACCAAGATAAATAGCCTCTCCGGTAAACTCAGGGCTGTCAACCGTTGGGCGGCTGCCGTCAATAGTATAAAAGAAGCGGAGATTTTTGTCTTCATCAATGTTGCGCAGCTTCACCCGAATGGGACGGTCATATTCGCCCGTTAGCATATTGGTTCTTGGCGCCATGGGCACGGGCAGAGCAATGGTGTACTTGACTACCATCTCATCACTGATTAAATCCTGCGATACGGCCACCGCACGGAAAATATACACGCCCTCAGGCAGAGGGATGGGTTCAGTAAACAGCGTCCCTTCTTCAGGCAGCTCCTCATCGCCCGTGCAGTAATACACATCATAACCCTTCTCGCTGATAAAGCTGACCGACCTTGGTATTGTACCCATGTGTCTGCCGCCGGCAAGAGAGGCAATGGGTGCCGCCGGCACGATGGCAGACCGCTCGTTTTTAAAGGAGAGATTGGCCGTTTCTTCGTAAGCTTCCTTCATCACTTCGGCCGCTTCGGCCATAAGACCTTGGCCTTTAAGTACACGGATAATGTTTCGATAAGCTAAAATACGCAGGGTGTTTTTGCGGGTGGTTTCATCGGGCGACTCATTTTCCTGCCTTTTAACTTTATTGACCACTTCGTAATAGACGTCCACAGCGTCCTGCGGGCGCAAGGCCGCCTCATACGCTTCGGCTTGAAGAGAAAGGATACTTGCGTCCAAAGAAGCTTCGATATCTATTTCTTTGGCGTGCTCAAAGTTTTCAATGGCCCTTGGTATGTCGCCGGTATTGAGATATTCTTCCGCCACCGTCCAGTAAGCCTGAGGCGTCGCCGCCTTGCCACGGCGGGCCAGTATCACCTGACCTTGATGGGTTAAGTGCAGGTAAGCGAAAAATCCCATACCCGATACTATTAAAAGCACCAAAAGCCCAACCAAAACATGCGCCCAGTTAATGGCAAACCGGCGGGCATAATAGCGATCGGACTTATACTTCTTTTTCCCACGGCGGGGCGCAGCTTCAGGGCGTACCTTGGGGTACACCCTTTCAAGCTGCGCTTCTCCCGCACGGCGTACGCCGCTATGGTTCATCGCCGCCCCGCAAAAGGGGCAAACACGGCTTAAGCGGTTGGACTGTTGTCCGCAATCGGGGCAGTTCATCGCTTATTGCCGCATAAAGCGGTCATACATTTCATCTTCATCAAAATCTCTTTCGGGCGCTTCGCCGCCCAGTTGCTCAATGGCGCTTCGCATTTCGATGTAGTCAAGGTAAGGCGTCTCAACGCTGGCGGCAGCTTTGATTAAAAGGGGTAGCGCCCGCTCATCTCCAAGCTTACCAAGATAGGCGGAAATAGCAGCTCGCTTGTTTATTTTTCGCTCAAACAGTTTAATAAGTTCCTCATAAACTCGGTCGTTTGCACCGTAACCACAAAGAACGCTGAGTAAAGATTCTTTACCCTCGTCATCAGCGGAATCAAGTAAAGACAACATCAGAGGCTTGGCTTCCTCGCCTATGGCTTCCAAAGATTCAAGGGCATTGTCTTTGAGTTCCTTGGGAATATAGGGAGCGGATTGCCAGAGTATATATTCTCTGGCCTTGGCAGTGTCGCCAATCTCCCGAAGCAAGGTGACTGCCGCCATACGCATCTCGTCCAGCTCACCGCTTTCAAGGCAGGGATAAAGAGGCTCGGGGTCACCAAGGTCGCAAATGCGGTTTAAAAGCATATCGGGAAGCTCAATGCCCTCATCAAGGTAGGCCCGTGCCCAGTCCACCAACATGTGCGCGTCGGAATAATTTTCAAAAAACTCGCCCGGTTTTTGGCCGCCAAGAAAATCCTGCGGCGTATCCAAAAACTTTTCATAAACGGCAGGCATATCCGCTTCCATTTGGTCTAAGTATTCATAATTGTCCCGATTATCTTCCATCCACTTAAAAAAATAATCAGTGAACGCCTTGTCAAAGTTGGGCAGGTTCATGTGTCACTCCTTTAAGCCTTGACAGCTTTTTCCAAAAGCTCAGTTAAATCCTCAGGGGTAAAATTGCACTTAACACGGCAAAACCAACACACAAGCTCCATGTCTTTATCGTCTTTTATCATTTTTTGCAGCTCATTTTTGCCGGTTGCAATGAGAGCCGCGGCCATCTTGTCCCTTGAGCAGTCACAGTGAAGAAATAACGGGGTTTCTTCCAAAATCTCCAAATCCATGTTCCTAAACCAAGCAGTGACAAGGGTTTTGAGGCTACGGTCATAAATCTCCCGGCTGATGCCCGCAAAAAAGGGCAGCATATTATCAAGCTGGATGATTACTTCATCCGAACAGCCGGGGAGGGTCTGCACCAAAATGCCGCCGGACGACAGCACCACCCCGTTTTGGTTCAAGCAGCCAAGGGCTAAAATGGTGGGCGTTTGCTCGGATACCTTGTAGTATCGCGCCAAGTCCTCAGCCACCTCACCTGAAACAAGCTGCACCGATCCGGTATAGGGTTCTCCCTTTCCATAATCCTTTACCACTGAGAGTCGACCGTTTTTACCGATAAAGCCAGCCACGTCCTGTCTGACTCCGTCAATAGTAGGAAGCTCCACCTGCGGGTTATCGCAGGTGATTTTAAGATTGTTCCCATGACCTACGCAAATAACGCGCCCACCGGGGCCATCGCCAGCCATGGTGAGGGTAATAGAGGATTTTTCTTCTTTTAACATGACCGACAGCATGGAAGTACCGGGCAACACCCTGCCCATGGCGGCGGTCGCAACGTCGCTTGCCTGGTGAATGTCAGCTGCCTTTTGCGCCATGCGGGTAGTACGGCACATCATAACCCTTACCTGCCCGCCAAATACAGTCATGCGCAGCATGGAATCAGGTTCATCAAATATGAGGGGTTCTACATTCAATTGACTCATTTCACTTCTCTTTTCTTGCACTGATATGCCAGCGTTCGCTTAGCTCATGGGGCGCTTGCCCAATGTTGCCATGAACGGCAAGGAGGCAAAAACCCGCTTTTTTCAGAGCGCCTTTTAGCTCTTCCAAGCTCCACGCCCGCTGCTTTTGCAACTCGTTAATGCGGCGGTAGCTCTCCCCTTCTTTCACAAAAATATCAAGGGACAGTTCCACGATTCTCTCTTCTTCGTTATAGGTGTTTTGCCAAATGTAGGCTATATCTTCCTTGGACTCAAAGAGGGTGTTGTTGCCAAGCGCTTCTTTTAATTTATAGGGCGTTGACAAGTCCATGATAAAAACGCCGCCATCCACCAAGTTTTGATTGACCGACGCAAAAAAGGCCAAAAGCTCCTTTTCATCCAAAAGATAATTGACACCATCGCAGGTACATAAAAGGGCATCCTGTTTTTGGTGTAGGGATAAGGCGCGCATATCTTGGGCGATCAGGGGTATGAAACTTCCTTGGAACCGTAGCTTGGCAGCGGCAACAGACAGCATATCTTCGGAAATGTCCACTCCGGTCATACGGTAAGTTTTAGCCAAGTGCTGGGTCAAGCCGCCTGTTCCACAAGCGCATTCGGTAACCCTCGCCCCCGGCACAACGCCTTGATTGCTTAAAAGCCGCTCATAGCCCAGCGCCCAAGCCTCGTAGTCAACCTCGTCCATCAGGCGATCATACACCTGCGCAAAGGCTGTGTACATTAGTCCTGAGCCTCGGAATTGTCGTTCAGCGCTTCAAAATCCTCAAAGTCGAGGTCGTCATCGTCCTTTTTCAGTCCACGACCCACCTCAGCCCCCTCAATGCGGGGGTTGAGCAGCTGATCAAAGGCGGCATTGGACACCGACGCAAAGAGGAACCTGGAAACAGCGCACCCCATCAAAAGATAATAGCCGCCAAGGAACATGAGGGCAAACAGGGAGTAGGGCGTAAACAGGCTCACCACAACACAAATTGTCATGGGAATTAAAGCCGCCAAGCGAATACCAACGGTTTGAGGCAGCTTGCCCACAGCCATGAGCAGGCTGTTGCGCAGCACACCCGTAAAGGGCAACTGATAAGTAACCAACATAGGATATGCATAGCATAAAATCAACGACCAGAGAAGGCCGACAGAAAGCAGGAAGTATTTGGGGATTAACCAAATCCAGTTGTTTTGCGCCATCTGCCCGTAAAAAACCCAGCCCAAAAACAGGGCGGCCGGTAAGAGCGAAGTGATCAATGAAAACAGCAGCGACTGCTTCCAGTTTTCTTTAACGGCATCTTTAAAATCGCTAAAAACAAAGGCGTGCTCGTCCCGTGCCCAGTTACGGGTCACATAGGCAAGGCCTGCCTGCCCGGGGCCGCTAATGGTAATGGCGGGAATAAGCCATATCAGACCCGAAAGAATCAGCCCATATAAGTTTTCCATATCCCCGTCTACCAAGGCCAGCATCTCAGGGGTAACGGTATCCGCCCCTTCCTGCACTTGCTGCAAGATGGCGCCGTAACCAAGCAGACTGTTGATGATTAAAACAATCACAACCAATGTGGGCAAAAAGAAAGGTAAAGCAATGATATTCAGCTTGAAAAAGGAAGTGAACCGGATGCGGAACATTTCCCAAAAAAGCTGCCAGCGGTTGCGGGGTAAATCATCCTTTTCAAAGTCGCCTTTGCCGCTTTTTCCATAAAAATAAGAATTAAAAACTCTCTTAAACACGTGTCGCCTCCAAACGTTGGTGTGCTATCAGTGTATTATACCACAGAATCTGCCTGTTGCGAAAAAGATAGGGCTTATTTCAATCAAAAAGCAAGGCAAAACGCCTTGCTGAAATAGAATTAAATCCCAAAAATTTGCTAGCCCGCTTATTGCTCCGCTTCTTGACTGATCATTTCCTTGACCTTCATCAAGCGTACCACTGAGCTACGCTCGTTTTCGTCAAGCTTCATGGAGATAACACGGATGGTTTCTTCAAACTGAGGAATCATGACGTATTCAAGAGCATTCACCCGCCTGCGGGTCTTTTCGATTTCGTCCGCCAAAAGATTACAGCTTTTTTCAACCTCCGCTAACTTTAAAAGGTCGGGCAGAAGGTCCGCCATAGTGGATATGGCTTCGTCAAGCTCCACGCTGGTTTCAGCGTAGCCGTAGGGGCGGACAGTGTCGCCAAGACCTTCTTCATTCAGGCTCACAGTGGGCACCCGCACTGATAAAATGTTTTTCGTACCAATAAACACCTCTGCCTTGCGAGCGGGATATAAGAGGGCTCCTTCAAGCGCCGTTCCTTCCATGACGGCGCTGGCCAGCGCAAAGCGTCGCAGCGCCTGAGGCAGGCTTTCTTCCACACGCCTTCTTAAGGCGGCGTTTTCCCGAACCAAGGCGATAAAGCGGCGCACCAAGGCATCCCGCTTATCCTTTAACAGCTTGTGGCCACGCTTGGCAGTCACCAAGCGGCGCTTGATGCGGGTCAGCTCCATCCTGGTGGGGTTAACACGCAGGGTCGCCATTAATCTTCCTCCTCGGGCAAGTACTTATCGACCATTTCGTCACGGATACGCTTAAGTTCGTTGCGAGGCAGCATCTTTAACAGATCCCAACCAAGGTTGAGCGTTTCCTCAATACTGCGGTCGTTGTGATAGCCTTGGGATACATACTGTTCTTCAAAGGCGTCGGAGAAAGCGGCGAACATCTTGTCCACATCGGATAGGGCCGCATCGCCCAAGATAATGGCCAGTTCCTTGGCGTCCTTACCGCGGGAATAGGCGGCAAACAATTGGTTCATGGTGGGGGCATGGTCTTCACGGGTCTTGCCCTCGCCTATGCCCTTGTCCTTCAGGCGGCTAAGGGAGGGCAACACGTTAATGGGCGGTTGAATACCCTTGCGGTGCAGTTCACGGCTTAGAATAATCTGCCCCTCGGTGATATAGCCGGTCAGGTCAGGAATGGGGTGGGTGATGTCATCCTCGGGCATGGTGAGGATGGGAAGCTGGGTAATAGAACCCTTCTTACCGCGAATACGCCCGGCACGTTCATACAGGCTCGCAAGGTCGGTATACAGGTAGCCGGGATAACCGCGGCGTCCGGGGATCTCCTTGCGGGCGGCGGACACTTCACGCAGGGCTTCGGCGTAGTTGGTCAGGTCAGTTAAAATAACCAACACGTGCATGTCCTTTTCATAGGCCAAGTACTCCGCGGCTGTCAGCGCCATGCGGGGCGTCGCGATACGCTCAATGGCGGGGTCGTCCGCTAAGTTCATAAACAACACCGCGCGCTCAATGGCGCCCGTGCGCCTAAAGTCGGTGATAAAAAAGTCGGCCTCTTCAAAAGTAATGCCGATGGCAGCAAAGACGACAGCAAACTTTTCGTCCTTGCCAAGGACTTTGGCCTGGCGGGCTATCTGGGTGGCAAGCTGGGCATGCGGCAGGCCGGAGCCTGAGAAAACAGGCAGCTTCTGCCCACGCACCAGCGTGTTCAGACCGTCGATGGCAGACACGCCCGTTTGGATAAATTCACTGGGATAGTCACGGGCGGCGGGGTTTAGAGGTTCGCCGTTGATATTTCGGCGCATCTCGGGGATAATTTCCGCTCCCCCGTCACGGGGCTGCCCCATGCCGTCAAATACACGGCCAAGCATGTCCATAGAGAGGCTCAGCTCAATCCCTCGCCCCAAGAAACGAACCTTGGCGTCATCAATTTTTAGGCCGTTGGACGATTCAAACAGCTGCACCAAGGCACGGTCGCCGTTGACTTCCAGCACTTTGCCACGGCGCTTTTCACCGGTGGCCTGTTCAATTTCAACCAGTTCGTCGTAGGTGACGCCCGATACATTTTCCACAAGGATAAGCGGGCCGACAACCTCTTTGATGGTACGGTATTCTTTTAGCATATTACCTTCCTTCCTCCTGTGTCAGCTGCGCCATCTGCTCGGACAATTCCTTTTCGATTTGCTCAAACTGCTGCAAGTCTTTTTCCTCAATATACTTAGCACGGGCAATCTGGTCACGCACAGGCAGGCTAAGCAGAACGTTCAGCGATGCCCCGTCCTTTAGCGCCTGATGCCCCAATTTATCGTACTGTAAAACCAAATTAAGCATGAGATGCTGCTTTTCAAGGCTGGTATAGGTATCAACATCGTCAAAAGCGTTTTGGTGTAGATAGTCTTCACGGATGGACCGTGCCGCTTCCATGGTGAGCCTGTCCTCTCGGCTCAGCGCGTCGATACCTACCAAACGCACGATTTCGTTAAGCTCGGATTCTCTTTGCAGGATATCCATCGCCTTTTGACGAAGAACGTTCCAATCGGCACCGACATTTTCATCAAACCACTCGCTCATGGACGATACATACAGCGAATAGCTTTGCAGCCAATCGATGGCCGGGAAGTGGCGGCTGTAGGCAAGCTGCGCGCTTAAGCCCCAGAACACTTTAACAATACGCAGGGTGGCTTGTGAAACAGGCTCGGAAATATCGCCGCCGGGCGGTGATACGGCGCCGATAGCGGAAATGGAACCTAAACGGCTGTCAGAGCCCAAGCAGTTGACCACGCCCGCCCGCTCGTAAAATTCAGCGATGCGGCTGGATAGATAGGCAGGGTAGCCTTCCTCACCGGGCATTTCTTCAAGCCGGCCGGACATTTCACGCAAAGCCTCTGCCCAGCGGCTGGTCGAATCGGCCATAATGGCTACCTTGTAGCCCATATCTCTATAATATTCGGCAATGGTGATACCGGTGTAGATGCTTGCTTCACGCGCCGCAACGGGCATGTCGGAGGTATTGGCAATCAGCACCGTGCGCTTCATGAGGCTTTCGCCCGTGCGGGGGTCGTGAAGCTCGGGAAATTCCATTAAAACGTCGGTCATTTCATTGCCACGCTCACCGCAGCCGACGTAGACAATGATGTCCGCGTCGGCCCACTTGGCCAGCTGATGCTGAACCACCGTTTTGCCCGAACCGAAGGGACCGGGTACGGCAGCAACGCCGCCCGAAGCGATAGGGAAAAAGGTGTCGATAACACGCTGGCCCGTTACCATAGGCTGTTTGGGAGCAAGCTTTTCCCTATAGGGGCGCCCCTGTCTAACCGGCCAACGCTGGAACATTTGCAGCTGGTGCTCATTGCCCTGTTCGTCTTTGATGACGCACACGACCTTATCCACAGGGTACTCGCCTTGTTCGATGGATACAACTGTACCCGAAACCGTGGGCGGCACCATGATGCGATGCTCAACCACAACCGTTTCCCGCACCGTTCCAATAACGTCCCCGGGCCCAACCACGTCGCCTTCGCTTACCTTGGGCACAAAATCCCAAAGCCTTTCTCGGGACAGGCTGGGCACTTCCACACCTCTTTTGATGCGGTCGCCCGTTTTTTCATAAATGGTAGTCAGCGGACGCTGAATGCCGTCAAATATGCTTTCAATAAGGCCCGGCCCCAACTCGACCGACAAGGGAGCGCCCGTCGATTCGACCGGTTCGCCTGGACCCAAGCCAGCCGTTTCTTCATAAACCTGAATAGAAGCCTTGTCGCCACGCAGCTCGATAATTTCGCCAACAAGGCGGCTGTTGGACACACGCACCACATCAAACATGCGCGCGTCCTGCATGCCGCCAGCGACAATGAGCGGGCCGGCAACCTTGATAATGGAACCTTTTGCCATGAATTAATCCTCCGTATCGTTAAACAAAATATCTGCTCCGACTGCCTTTTCCACGTTTTTACGCACCCTTTGCATGCCAAGACCGTCGCTGCCATGAACCCCCGGCAGGGGAATAAGCGTCACGGTGGGGTCGGATGCGTATTGCGCAAACGTTTCGGAAAGGTCTTTGGCAATATCTTCGGTAACAAAAATGAGCGGAACCCCTTCCTGCACCAGCCGATGCACCGCCAGCATCGCCTGCTGCGGGGATCTGACAGGCCGCACAACCATGCCCAGGGTGCGAAAGGCCAAAACGGCATCGGAACTGCCGATAACGCCGATCTTTGAACTTTTTTTAGACATAGAGTTCACGCAGCCTTTCTTTTATATTTTCATAAGGGAAGCCGTTTTCCTTGCCCGCCAAAATCAAACGGACGGCGGCCACTTCCCGATCCCGCTTGAGCAAATGACCGATTAGGCGCTCATTACGGTTAATAGAGCGCTTATAAGGTAAAAATAAATCAAGCAAGTAATCTGCGCTATCCTTTTCAAAAGCAGCAAGTTTTCCATGGTCGAGGAAAGCCGCCAAGGCGCTCCTGTAAACTTTGCCGCCGTAAGGATTAAGCAAGATGGGTAAGTATTGAGGCTTTTGGTAGGCCTTGAGCCATTTTTCAACCTGAATGCTTCCGCCCGGAATTAAAAAGGCTTTTAAAACCCTGTCGCTTTCCTTGGCATGGTAGCACCTTAAAGCCATGGAACAGTTAAGGGTATCAATGCGGGTGGCAAAGTATTCTTTGGAAACTTTGCATCCCTTGGGAAGCAGGGACTGCGCCCAAGCATAGTGCGCCTGATCCAGCCTCGCGTCGATAAGCATGGGGTTTACTTCCTTGGCAAGGCCTTTTTCAATCTCGTCAAGCGCTTCTTTCAAGATCGCCGGCAGACCATTATAGCGATGATCTTGCACCTTTGCTTGAAGCAATTCTATCGGCAGGGTACCGCAGCTGCTAAGGCCGGTCGCTTCTTCACCAAGGGAGCGGGCTTTCAGCAGAATTTTAAGGTTGGCAATATCATAGCGCGCCAAAAAAGCATCGGTCAGTCCGCTGTCTGTGGTAAGCTCCTTGACTAAATCCACCCCGCTTCGCAAACGGGCCTGGGCATTTTCTTCATCGTTGCCTACGCTTGGCCAGCCATACTCATTTAAAATCTGGCGGGCTTCATTGGCATCCTTGGCTTGCAGGAGGCGCTCAATTTTCGCAGAATCCAGCGCATTTTTTTCAATCACGCTCATGCGCCCTACTGCATAATATATGCTCTGTTGCGGCAAAAGTCCGCCCTCCTTTCTTTAGCCAAACAAAATATCCGCCACCTGTTTTTCACAGGTCAAACGCTCGGCATCGATTAGCTTTTCCAAGGTACAATCGTATAAAACGCCGCCCGACTCCAGCACAAAGCCCGTACCTTCGACGGTGGCTTGGCCTTTTTTCAGCTGACCTTTTTTACCCGCCTTGACAAGCTCCTGATTGAGCGTATCAATAAAGTTATCGCCCAAAAAGTCGCTTGAGCGGCCAAGCAGCACCGTTTCGTCCCCCGTGGCTGTTTTAACCGCCTGGCTTACAAAAAACGCAAGCAGGCTATCTTGGGGCAGGGAGCGTACACCTTCCTTAGCGTTTTCAAAAGCAAGGTCGATCAATTCCCGCTGCTTTTGCAGGCGGTTTTTCTTGGCTTCCAAGTCGCCCATGCGCTTGAGCCTTTCTTCAAGAGCCACCGATTCAGTTTGGAAGCGCCGCTTGTAGGAAGCCTCCAAATCGTCCATACGCTTGTCGCTTGCCTTTTGAAGGTTCAAAGCCCTTTCTTTCGCGTCAGCAACAGTTTTTTGAGCGTCGGCTTTCGCGTCCTCTTGAATTTTATCTAATAGATTTCTTGCGTCCATGGCTTTTACATCACGGAATTGACCATCAGGAAGGAAATGAGCAGAGCAAAAACCGCATAGGTTTCCACCATGACCGCCATCGTAACGCCACGGCCGGACATTTCGGGCTTTTGACCGGTCATGAGCATACCCGCAGCAGACACCTTAGCCTGTTGGATGGCAGAGTACCAACCCACAACGCCAACGGGCAAGCAGGCGGCAATAAATTTCAGGCCTTGAAGTAATGTTACATCAACCATCTTCCCGCCTAAAACGCCGGTGTTGATGAGCACCATAACGCCGATCAAGAAGCCATAGATACCTTGGGTAGCAGGAAGCAATTGAAGCACCAGCAATTTGCCGGTAACTTCGGGATGTTCCGTCGCGACGCCCGCAGCGGTTTCGCCGGCTAAGCCAACGCCACGGCTGGAGCCGATACCCGAAAGAATAACCGCAATGGCTGCACCAAGCAATGCCAAAAATTGTCCGAGTTGAAGTTCCATAATGTTTCTCCTTTTCCAATTGAGGTTCTTTTATCATGCAAAGCGCTAAAGCGCAAAGCGACACTAAGGTTAGAAGGCCTCCGATAAGTCAACAAAACGGGTTTTAAGGTCAAGGGGCCTAAAGGGTACGCCGCCGTCTTCGTAGAACTTGCCGAAAAATTCAATGTATTGCAGGCGGCAAGAATGCACATACGCGCCCAGGGCGTTAATGCCAAGGTTAAACAAGTGGCAACCTACAAACAAAACAATGGCCAAAACTTTTGCGATAATGCCGCCCGACCACACCATGCCAATTAAGGTGTTAAACACCATGCCAATTACGCCTGTGGCAAGGCCCATACCGAATAAGCGCATATAGCTTAATAGGTCGCTGACCCAGCCGGTAATCCCGTAGAGGGCGCCAAGGCCGCTGATTAGACGCTTGATGGGATTTTTACTATCCCGACCCGTCATTAAAAGAATGATACCCGCTCCCGCAATGGCCAGCCACTTGCCAATATGCGCTAAGGGCGACACGAGAAGGCCAAGTCCAATCAGCAACATAGCCCAGCTCAACTGATCCGACACAACAGCCACCCAGTCGCCTTTTCGAGCGTTCATATAAGCCGCAACACCAACGCCGGTAAACAGATGAATGGCTCCAACAATGATACATAAAGCCATAACAGGCATGGGGTCATTCACCGAATCCAAGGGGAAATAGGCGGCAAGCTTGGGAATGGGATTAAAGCCGAATAGCGTGTTATAAACAATTCCCCATACCACCGTGGAAAGGCCGCCAAAAAGCAAAAGGTAAAGCATCTTGGCGTTTTTTACCTTAATGCGGTTAATTTTGAGATAAAGCCAGAGGACGACCGCCATCAACAGTCCGTAGCCGGCATCGGACACCATCATGCCAAATAAACAGGCATAGAAAGGCGCCATCACGGCCGTCGGGTCAATGCCGCGGTAGTCGGGCAGGGAAAAGCCTTCAACCACCGGCTCAAAAGCGGTGGCAAAGGGACCGTTTTGTAAGGCGACGGGCGGATTTTCATCATCCAGAGGTTCCCGTATTTCAATAGCGCAGTAAGGAGCCACCTTCAAGGCACGAAGCTTAAATTCATCGGCCAAGCTTGCCGGAATCCAACCCTGAGCCATGAAAGCAAGATTGGAATCGACGCTGCCTGTATGGATAACTTGATTTTTCTTTTGCTCAATGACGATAAGGTCATGCAAAATTTTCAAGTCGGACAGGCTGGAAGAAAACGCCTGCTCCTGTTCATCCAAGAGAATATCGCTTGCCAGAATTTTCTGTTCCTCTTCCTCAAGATAACTCAAATACGCAAAGGGGGTCTTCCCCTCAAGCATAGCAAAAGATTCCCTTGAAAAATCAACTGTATTTAAGGCAACCCTGACCTCTTCTTCCACGCTGTTGTCGTAGGCAACCAACAAAAGCGTCCGATCGCCGAAAACATTGCCCACTTCGATGCCTGCAGGCAGGTCGGATATACTATCCTGCAAGTTTACGAGATTACGTGTCTGTATAGATCCGGCATATATCGTTATTTGGCCTCGGTCGCCGAAATCTTCCGCCATGGCGCGCAATTCCCGCCAAGGGGCAATTTCTTCCCTGTTCGCTTGAATACGGGCAAGCTGCCCCCGATTGGCGCCCCGCTGCCTGTTGATACGCTCAAGCTCCTCCACCACCTCAAAAAGGCGGTCTTTTTCCATGGCCACACGTTCTCTCTCGCCCTTGGTGATTTTGGGCGGGAGGTTGACAAGTGAAAAACCCTTCTTTTGCGCATAGCGGCTTAATTGATCGATAGCGCCCTTAACGCGTACAAGCTCCACACTTGCGTCCGTAAGAAGGGACAACTGCTTTTCTTCATGTTCTACAGGGCTTACTTCCACGCACTGCATGGTTTGCATAAGCCAAAGCAAATCTTCCCGATCGCTTTTAAGGGCTGCGAGCGACAGGTGCCGCATTTCAACGATGGCCATTGACTAACACCCTTTCAATGATGAACTTTTGCGCGTCTTCAAGGCGCTCTTTAGCCTTTTGGGACGCAGCGTCCATTTCAATAAGCAAGGCTTGCTTTTTTTGTTCAATGTCTTTGAGCACGGACGCCTGCTTTTCGTCCATATCCTGCCTGTATTGCTTGCGAATCTGTTCGGTGCGCTCTTTTTCTTTTCGAGTCAGGGCTTCTTCAGCCTCTTTAATAATGGCCTGCGCTTCTTCCCTTGCCAAACTGCGCACCTTTTCCGCGCTTTGTTCCGCTTGTTTTATTGTATCTAAAAGTTCAAAAGCCATGAATTACCTCCGACTTATATAGCATCTTTCTATCATTATACCACACCAAATAGCCCTTCATCAAGAAAAAATTACTCTTCGCGGCCTGTAAAGGGACTTTTTTTGTCTACGGGACGAAATTCGCCCGGCAAAAAATCATAAATCGACCCTGATAATAATAACAAAACAACAAAAAAGTACCAATAAAAACATTTAAAACTGTACTTATCCTTGGTGCGATAAAACAGCCATTGTTATTGTTGACTATGAAACAACGCAAAAAACTGATACAGATTGAAAGGCTTTGGGTACAGAACAAAGAATAAAACGTTTACAATTTACAAATTCAGCAAAAACGAATGATACACCAATCATTTTGATTACTCTCGATTTTATCCAAAACTTGTAATAAATCACGCCTGATTTTGGTAATTACCAAAATCAGGCGCATTGCTTAAACATTTCTATAAATCAGATTTTCCCTTTCAGGGCCGTTGGAAATGAGCTTGATGGGAAAGCCAACTTCCTTTTCAATAAACTCAATGTAGTTTCGGCAATTTTCGGGTAACTCTTCATAAACACGCACATCACTCACATCGCTTCCCCAGCCGGGAAGGGTATGATAAATAGGCTTGACACGCTTAAGCTTAGGCGTTACGGGGAAATCCTGAATAACTTCACCGTCCAGTTCATAGCCCACGCAAAGCTTGATTTCATCAAGATAGCCAAGTACGTCAATATTGGTCATCGCCAGGGTGGTACAGCCCTGCACGGTGCAGCCGTAGCGGGTCGCCACACAGTCAAACCAGCCCACATCCCTGGGGCGGCCGGTTTTGGCGCCGTATTCTCCCGCATCGCCGCCACGCTTGCGCAGTTCCTCCGCCTCCTGTCCGTGCATTTGGGTGGGAAAAACGCCCCTGCCCACGCTGGAAGAATAGGCCTTGGTTACGCACACCACTTCCACAATGGCCCACGGCGGAAGCCCCGCCCCAACGGGAGCGTAGCCTGCCAAGGGACTGGAGGAAGTGGTAAAGGGGAAAATGCCGTGGTCGGGATCACGCAGGGCGCCCAACTGGCCTTCCAGCAAGATTTTGTCGCCCCGCTTGTAGGCATCATTCAGCAGCTTCGTGGTATCGCACACAAAGGGCTTAATTTTTTGTCCAAGCGCGTACAGGCGCTCGGTCTCGGCATCCACATCCAATTCAGGTTTGTTGTATAGGTGCCGCATAAGGATATTCTTTTTCACAAAAGAGGTTTCCAGACGGCTGCGCAAAAGCTCCTTGTCAAACAGCTGGCATACCTGAACGCCTACCTTGGCGGCTTTGTCGGAATAGAAAGGCGAAATGCCCGATTTGGTGGAACCAAACTTGCGGTCGCTTAAGCGCTCTTCTTCGTAAGTGTCAAGCAGCACATGGCAGGGCATGAGCAGCTGCGCCCTGTCGGAAATGTACAGTTCGGGCATGGGTACACCCCTTTCCAAAATTATGTCCAGCTCGGAAAGAAGCGCGTCCAGATCCAAAGCGACGCCCGGCCCGATAACGTTTTTAACGCCCTTGCGGCATATGCCGCTTGGTAAAAGGTGCAAGGCCAGCTTGCCATATTCGTTGATAATGGTGTGCCCGGCGTTGGCGCCGCCCTGAAAGCGCACCACCACCTGGCTGTCATGGGCCAAGGCATCGGTCATTTTCCCTTTGCCTTCATCGCCCCAGTTCGCGCCGACTATTGCCCGTACCATATTTTTTCCTCCAAGTTTTCTTAGGTATAGAGATTAGAATAAAACCGCCATCGCAAAGAAACAAAAACCGTTCCTTTGTTCATTTTGAATATTAAATACAGCTTGCCACACGCTTGGCGGCTTCCACCGTGGTTTCCAAGGTGGAGAAAGCTGTTAGCCTGAAGTAGCCCGCGCCCGAAGGACCGAAGCCCTCGCCGGGCGTTCCCACGACTTGCACTTTGTTAAGCAGTCGATCAAAAAACTCCCAGCCCGAAATGCCCTCCGGTGTTTTCAGCCACACATAGGGTGCGTGCTCACCGCCGAAAACCGACAGGCCCGTAGGTTTTAGCGTATCCAGCAGTACTTTCGCGTTGTTACGGTAGTAGACAATGTTTTCCTGTACCTGGCGCCAGCCCTCTTCATCAAACACGGCTTTGGCGGCCATCTGCACAGGATAAGAAACTCCATTGCACTTGGAGCCTAAGCGGCGACGCCATAGGCCGTTTAGGCCTACCCATTGGTCGCCGTTTCGCCCCTTGACCTTTTTGGGAACAACGGTATAGGCACACCTGACGCCCGTAAACCCTGCGGTTTTGGAAAAAGACGAGCATTCGATAGCAACCTCATCCGCCCCCTCCACTTCGTAAATGGACAAGGGTATCTCATCCCCTTGGATAAAGGCCTTATACGCCGCATCGTAAATGATAAGGGCTTCATTTTTCCTTGCCCAATCGACAAATACCTTCAGCTGTTCTTTGGTTAACACCGTACCCGTCGGGTTGTTGGGATAGCATAGGTAAATAACATCCACCCTTTTATCGGGCAGCGGAGGCACAAAGCCGTTTTCCGCTGTGGTGGGTAGATACACAGCACGAGTCCAGCGTCCATCGACATACTCGCCCAAGCGACCGGCCATGGCGTTGGAATCCACGTACACAGGATACACCGGATCGGTAAAAGCGACAAGAGTATCGGCCGAAAATAGTTCCTGAAGCCCGGATACATCGGTCTTGGCCCCGTCGGAAATAAATATTTCGTCGTTTTCAAGCTTAATGCCCCGACTGCGATAGTCATGGCGGTTGATGGCCTCAATCAAATCCGGTTCACCATCGCCCGGCGGATAGCCGCAAAAACCTTCTGCCGTTGCCATACCCCTGGCGGCATCGGCAAAGGCATTAGCCACATAGGGGGCAAGGGGCCGGGTTACATCGCCGATACCAAGACGCAAAACGCTTTTGCCCGGATTTTCACTAAGGTAGCGATCCACTCGCTGGGCAATGTCCGAAAAGAGGTAGCTGCCAGGCAAAGCGGCAATAAATTGATTAATTCTCATTCTTTATATCCCCATTTGTTCAAACCATTCGCCGTCAAACACATATTCGGCGGGGCCTGATTGATATACATGATTGTCTTTTTCGTTCCAGCAAAGCTCCAAGTTGCCACCCAAAAGCTTTACCTGAACGGTACGGTCACATTGACCGGTGAGCACGCCCGCAACCAACGCTGCGCTCGCGCCCGTGCCGCAGGCAAGGGTTTCACCCGCCCCACGCTCCCACACCCGCATTTGTAAAACATCACGCCTGACGACACGCACAAACTCCACATTGGTCCGCCTTGGGAACAGGCTGTGATTTTCAAACACGGGGCCGACGCTTTTGATATCAATCATCTCGGGATCGTTAACAAACACCACGCAGTGCGGGTTGCCCATGTTCACGCAGGTAATGAGCCAGTCCTGGCCAAGCAAGTGCAATTGATGCTGAATGACCGTGTCGCCCGGCAAATTCACCGGCATATTTCCCGGCCGAAGCTCTGGACTGCCCATATCCACCTTAATACGGCTGACCTTGCGCCCGTCGGTTGTAAGCCACAGGGTGCGAATACCGCCCTTGGTTTCCAGGGTGATTTCTTTTTTATCGGTCATGCCCCGCTCAAAAACATACTTGCCAATACAGCGGGTAGCGTTGCCGCACATTTCCGCTTCCGAGCCGTCGGCGTTGAAAATGCGCATGGCAAAATCCGCCACATCGCTGGGCTCAATCAGAACCAAACCGTCTGAACCCACGCCAAAATGCGGCTGGCTCATTTGGATAGCTAAACAGGAAGGGTCGCTGACCATTTCCTCAAAACAGTTGATGAACACATAATCGTTGCCGATGCCATGCATCTTTGTAAAGCGCATATATTTTCTCCTTTACATTTCTTTCGGCGTTTCAACACCGATAAGCCCAAGTCCTATTTGGATAACCTGTGCCGCAGCACGGCTTAAGTTAAGTCTAGCGCTTGCCTCGCCTAAATTATCGGTAAGGATGCGATGCTCATAGTAGAACTTGTTGTAGGTCTTGGCTATCTCCACAACCTGGCGTGTGACAAGGTAGGGTTCATTGCGGTTCAAGGCATTTTCCACTGCCTCAGGGAAGCGGCTGATGGCAAGGGCAAGCTGCTGGCTTTCATCATCGGTTAATTGATCATAGTCGGCCACCGCGGTAATATCCCGTCCTTTTTCAAGCAGGGTTTGGATGCGGGCATAGGTGTACTGAACATATGGCCCCGTTTCCCCATCGAAGTTGAGCGCCTTGTCCCACCAGAAATCGATGTCCTTAATGCGCTGATTAAATAGCGTAGAAAATACCACCGCTCCAACCCCCACTTGGCGGGCAACCGTGTCCTTGTCGTCCATGTCGGGATTTTTTTCTTCCAAAATGTCCAGAGCCTTTTCTTGGGCCTTTTCAAGCAACTCATCTAAATAAATCACATTGCCCCGGCGGGTGGACAGCGCCTCGCCCTCGTAGCTGACCATGCCGAAAGCGACATGCTCGCACTGGTCCTTGGCCCAACCATAGCCCATCTTTTCAAGTACAGCAAATACCTGCTGGAAGTGAAGGGTTTGCTGGTAAGCAACCACGTAGAGGTTTTTATCAAACCCGTAATGCTTTTTACGGTACAGGGCGCTGGTTATATCCCTGGTTGAATACAGGGTGGCCCCATCGCTTTTAAGAATCAGGCAGGGCGGAAGGTTCTCTTCCTCCAGCATGACCACCTCTGCCCCATCGCTTTCTATAAGCAGGCTCTTTTCCCGCAGTTCCTCAATCACGGGGTCCATTTTATCGTTGTAAAAGCTTTCGCCCTGGTAGCTGTCAAACTCAACGCCTAAAACTTGATACACCTTTTTAGCGTCCTTCAAGGTCATGGCCTTGAAGTGTTCAAAAATAGTTAGGGCTTCGGGGTCACCCTCTTCAATCTTTTTAAACCATACACGGCCTTCCTCGTCAAGGGAAGGGTTTTCCTCGGCCTCCTGGTGGAAACGCACATACAGGTCGCTAAGGGCCTGCACGCCGCCCTCCTCAATCATTTCTTTGGAGCCCCAGCGCTTGTAAGCGGCAATCATTTTGCCAAACTGCGTGCCCCAGTCGCCCAGGTAATTGAGCCGCAGTACATCCCAGCCAAGGAAAGTGTAAATGCGGGCAAGCGCCGCGCCGATAACCGTGGTGGACAGGTGCCCTATGTGAAAGCGCTTGGCGATATTGATGCTGGAATAGTCGATGACCACCATCTTTTTTCCCGGTAACTTTTTGGAGCCGTAACGATCGCCTTCACTCAGCACCTTTTCGGTAATGCCTTTGATAAAATTTTGACGGTTCAGGAAAAAATTTAGGTAGCCGCCAACCTGTTCTGCCCGGGCAAGCTCATGATCCTGCCAGGCAGATGATAATTCCTGCGCAATCTGCGCAGGCCCCATCCGAAGAGGCTTGGACAGGCGGAAACAGGGAAAAGCGTAATCGCCCATCGCAGTGTCAGGCGGGACTTCTAAAAAGTTGGTTATATCTTGGGGACTGTCCACCCCTTCAAACGCCTGCGCTATTGTTTTCTGAAGCGCAAGGGACAGTTGCTCTTTTGCGTCCATTCAATCCTCCTCCGTCATAATAGATAAATCATAGCATAAACAACTTATTCTTTCAACGAAACAAGGGTGATTGCCCTGAGGATTATCACTCGAGTTTTCAGCTTTGGCACAATAAAAAATGGGCGGTTATTTCGATCTCCCGTTTGAAGAACAAATCACTAATCTTGTGAAACCGCCTAACGGAACGGTTTTTGACCAAACAAAAAACCGTGATACGACACGGTTTCAGACCGTAGACAAAGCGGTTTTGGCAATTATGCAAAAGCCGCTTTTTTGTAGCATAGAAACAGTCCAAAGAAGGATTTCACTAATGAATATAAAAAATATGTAAAAGAAGTCGTGCTTTCG
>DUQF01000040.1 GCA_012837965.1 Clostridiales bacterium
ACCCGAAAGCACGACTTCTTTTACATATTTTTTATATTCATTAGTGAAATCCTTCTTTGGACTGTTTCTATGCTACAAAAAAGCGGCTTTTGCATAATTGCCAAAACCGCTTTGTCTACGGTCTGAGGAGCCGCTCAATCGGGCGGCTCCTTTTTTGATGGCATACACAATTTTATAAAAATTTCTCCCAAATGTGAGGCAAGGATTAATACTTTATCCAAGTAAATATAGCTAAATCAAAGAATTGCGAATACCCTTTCTGGTACCAAAAATCCGCCCAAAAGACAGGCTTTAGGCGGAAACTTAAGCACCCTTATGTTTGAACGTTCGTGAGTTTACGATTGATGCTACAAATATTTACTAAAAGCCCTGAAATGTACCACCGCTGCCGATAAAACAAACAAGTGCCAGATGACGTGGTTATACTTAAACTTTTGAGACTTATAGAACAGCGTCCCCAGAGTATAAAGAAGGCCGCCCAGCAGCAACAGCGCGCCAAACTGCCAGTATTGATAAGTAACCAAGGGTTTAATCATTAACACGGCCATCCAGCCCATGCCGATATACAGAAGCGTGGAAAGCCCGATGTGCTTATCCATCTTGTTTTTAATGGCCACCTTATAAATGGTGCCAAGGATGGCCATCGCCCACATGACCACTAAGAACACTATTCTCTTCCATCCGCTTGTTAATAACAAGATGGGCGGCGTATAGCTGCCGGCGATAAAGTAATAGATGGAGATATGGTCAAATATCCTTAAAACAGACTTGGCTTTTTTATGCTGAATGGCATGATAGAGGGTGGACATTAAAAACATAAGGATAAAGCAAGCCCCGTAAACGCAGTAGGCCACAAGGGCGGTCACGCTTTTTTGGTCGATGCTGCGCAAAATAAGCATCACCAAAAATACCACGCCCAGCACCACCCCGATGCCGTGAGTAATGGCGTTCCAAATTTCAAGGACAATTCTGTCTTTTGCGTTTAACAGTTTTTCTTTCATCCGCTCAGCTCCTTTTCTATCCATATTATATCACAGAATATGTAAGGAGATATTCAATTTGTTGTGAAGAAAGGGTACACAAGCGTTCACCAATAAAAAAAGCCACTTGCTTATGGAACTTTTACCGCACCATAACCATACAGTTTGTGCCTTTGAATATATTCATACACACCCGCATCAAGGTAAGCGGACGCGTCCCGCCCGCTTGCAAGCGCCTCTCTTACAAGGCTGGATGAGATGGGCAATCCACGGGCTTTGAGCAGCCGCGACTTGAAGCCAAAGGTTTCAAAAAGGCGCTGCTGCTCCCGCTCAACCTCCTCCACCCTATCTGTTTCCCGCATCATAACCAACAGGGAACAAAGTTTGGCCACTTCTTTGGCAGTGCGCCAGGCGTGCAGCCAAAAAAAGGTGTCCGAACCAATGATATAGTAAAGCTCCGCCCTCTTCCATACCCGCTTCAGCTTAAACAGGGTGTCGGCGGTGTGCCCATCCCCTCGCCTGATTTCCATCTCCGATGCTTGGATGCGCCCCTTACTCTGTAAGGCGAGCTTTACCATTTCGAGACGCTGCAAGGGAGTGGCGACGGGTTGCTTTCTTGGCGGGTTTCCGTCGGGTAAAATCAACACCTGATCAAGCCCCGCTTCCAACAGGGCGGCCTTTGCCATGCGCACATGTCCCTTGTGTATGGGGTCAAAGGTACCGCCCATGACGCCAAGCTTCATTTCGCCCCTCCTTTGCAAGTTTTTCCATATTCTATTTTACCCCGTATGAAAGCGCAAGCCAAGGGCAGGCTTGCATTTCCTCCTTATATTTAGTACAATTTATAAGCCGTAGTTAAGCGGGTCCCGTGCGATTTCATGGCGTGAACCCTGTCAGGTTCGGAAGGAAGCAGCAGTAAGCGCAAGTTGGAATGTGCCGCGGACAAACCTGTTTGACTGCGGTATTTTTGTATGAACTCACGCCGGAACAAGCAAAGAACCAAAGCCTAAGTATCAAAGGTTTTCGCGTGCGTTTTTCTTAGCGGTTGCCGCCAAAATAAATCAGCGCCAACATCCCCGGCCCTGTATGCGCGCCGATGACCGGACCGATTTGCGCGACAGTAACCTCGGCCTTTGGAAAATTTTCAATCACGGCGTCCTTTAGCATCATAGCGGCTTCCTCGTCGTCGCCATGCCCGACAATAACGGACGGGCTTATCTCCGGCAGCCAGCCTTCTTTCATCTGCTTAATCTTTTCAGAAACGGCTTTGCGTCTTCCTCTGCATTTTTGTACAACAACCAACTCACCTTTGGCATTCATATGAAGAAGCGGCTTAATGTTTAGAAGGCCTCCCGCCATAGCCGTTATGGAGGAAACCCTGCCGCCATATTTCAGATGGTCAAAATTATCCACCATAAACCAGTTACACACCTTTAATTTGGTTTGATCGCTCCATGCGGCAAGCTCCTCAATACACCATCCCTCAAGCTGTTTTTTTGCAGCCTCGCCAACCAAAAGAGATTCCCCTACCGAAGCGGTGAGGGTATCAACACAAAACATCTTGCGCTCAGGATATTTCTGCCACAGGGCGTCCATACACATCCGCGCGTTATTAAAACAATTGGACAGCGTCGATGAAAAGCACAGGTATAAAATGTCGAACCCTTCTTTTAGTACCGGTTCAAAATAGTCGTAGTAAGTAACGGGGTTGATCTGCGAGGTTGAGGCAAATTTCCCCTCCCGCTGCATGGCGTAAAACCGCTTGACGGTCAAGTTACCGCCCTTGCCCCCATACTGGAAATTTTCACCACCAACGGTAACCTCCATGGGAATGATTTCTACAAGGGGATACCTTCGCAGCATGTCGGCGCTAAAATCCGCCGTGGCGTCCGTAAAAATTTTATAACCAAAACCGTCCGCGGAATCCATCATTACTTCGCTCCGTTTTTATTTCGCTCCGTTTTTACACCCTTGGCATTTGCTCCACAATTCATCGGCCTTGGGCTGCCAATTCAGGGCATAGGGCGTAGTCTTGTCGCAAAGACTGTCAACAGATTCGGGGCTTTCATAGTCCGTGCTCACAGCGCCGGTCGCCTTAACCATGGCCCGCAGCTTCTGCGGGTTTTCCAGCATCGGGCAGGGACGCAGCATGTTTTCATTAAATGGCTGACCATCCTTGTAGGCCATAAACAGCGGGCTTTTGAGGGCATCCAGCAGCGTGCAATCGTGAATGTTGGCGTTGGAATAGTGAATAAACACACAGGGCTCCACATCGCCCTTGGCATTGATATGCAGGTAGTTGCGGCCGCCGGCAATACACCCGCCTACATATTGCGCGTCGTTCTGAAAGTCCATGGAGAAAATGGGCTTGGTTTCGCGGTATTCACGGATGCGGCGGCCTACCGTTTCACGCTGATGGGGAGTGGGCAATAGTTCAGGCACAGCGCTGTTTCCTACCGGCATATAGTGGAAAAACCACACAAACAACGCGCCGGAATCAATCATGTAATCAAAAAATTCTTCGCTGGAAACATCGTCATAGTTTTGGCTGGTGTAACAGGTGGAAATACCGAAGGGCAGCTTGTGCGTCTTTAGCAGCCGCATAGCTTTTTCCACTTTTTGATAGACACCCTCACCCCGCCGTCCGTCGTTGGCGTCCTCAAACCCTTCCAAAGAAATAGCGGGCACAAAGTTTTTCACCCGCAACATGTCTTGACAGAATTCTTCGTCAATCAAAGTGCCGTTGGTAAAGGAGAGGAACTCGCAATCGGGATGCATTTTGCATATTTCAATCAGGTCCCGTTTGCGCACCAAGGGTTCCCCGCCGGTATAAATGTAGAAATAGGTTCCCATTTCCTTGCCTTGACGGATAATGGAATCGATGGTTTCCAGGCTCAGATTCAAATGTTTGCCGTATTCGGCAGCCCAACAACCGGCGCAATGAAGGTTGCAGGCGGAAGTGGGGTCTAGCAGAATAGCCCAAGGCACATTGCAGTTTTCTCGCTCCTTGACCTCTTTTTGAACAATGCCCCCTTTAAGGCTGGCATTAAAAAGAAAGTTTTGGAAAAACGCCTTGCGAACACCGGAATCCAAGTCATAAGCTTTTAAAATCAGCTGATACCAGTTATTCTCTTCATCAATCACTTGGCGAATAGCATCTCGCTGGGGACCATACCAGCCTTTGGGTATCCATGTGTCCACAAGCGCCATCAGCTTGGGGATATTTTCCTTGGGATTTCCTTCAACATATTTAAGGGCTTGATTTATCGCAAAATTTTGTACCGCGTTTTTAATGCTCATTGCCATGCTCCTTTCTTGGGTTATAGTATGTATGTTTATCATAAGCATTTCATGCAAAACTGTCGTTAGACAGATTGTCCCGCACGTATGATTTTTTGACACTTTTTAAAAAGTGTCTATTGCCTGTAATCGATACGAAGTAGTAAGCTTTGAGAATAGAAGGAGAGGAAACAATGGCGGAAACAATCGGCATTGTCGATGTAGGCGGAGGTTTCAGGGGCATTTACGCTTCGGGCGTGCTTGACTATTGCCTAAACCAAGATATCCGGTTTGATGTGGGTATCGGTGTTTCCGCCGGCAGCGCGATCCTGGCCTCCTTCGCTTCGGGGCAGGTTAAAAGAAACTATATTTATTACACCCAATACACCATGCGCAAAGAATACGCCAGCCTGCACAACTTTTTCCGCACCGGCTCCTACCTTGATTTGGATTATATTTACGGTACATTAAGCAATTCCGACGGTGAAAATCCCTTGGATTATAAAGCGATGGTTAAAAATCCTATGCGCCTGACAATCGTCGCAACCAACGCCCTCACAGGTGAAGTGCACTACTTTGAAAAAGAAGACATGGAACAAGACCGCTATGACCCCCTGAAAGCTTCCTGCGCCATTCCATTTGTGTGCAAGCCCTACCTTATCGACGGAGCACCCTATTACGACGGCGCCTTGGCCGACCCCGTCCCCATAAAAAAAGCCTTTGCGTGCAGCTGTGATAAAGTAGTTGTACTTTTAACAAAACCAAAGGATGAGCTGCGCACCACCGGTAAAGATAGATTTGCCGCCTACGCCATACGGCACAAGTACCCTGCTTCCGCACGAAAAATATTGAACCGGGCAAAAACGTACAATGCGGGCATCGCTTTGGCGAAACAGTATGAACAGCAAGGAAAGGCGCTGATTGTCGCCCCCGACGATACCTGCGGGATAGATACCCTGACCCGAAATAGGGAAAAAATGAAACGCCTGTACCAAAAAGGTTATCGGGACGGAGCATTGATCCAAAACTTTTTAGTTAAAGAATAAAGGAAAGATTGGTAGTCCCATCCTTTCCTGTTATCTAAGCGCTCGCTATGTAATATTTTTCGTTGTATCCAAGCGTAATTTTCCGGGCCTTGCCAATCAAATTGCCCTTTCAATACACTGCTTCAAGGGCTTTTGAAAAGCCCATCCAAATAAAAAACACGGCGTCCGGCTTACAAAAAGTCGGACGCCGCTATTGCTATTCGTAGGTGTCGGCAATGTGGCGGGCAATCATCAGCGTACAGTCTAACAGCTGATCTACAAACTCATCGGGCGGTATACAAGGCTCGCTACTAATCCACTTGATGGTGCCTAACAATGAAGCGTCAATTAAAAAAGTCTTATAAAAGTCAGGGATTTTTCCCCCGGGAAGCCGTGTGGAAAAGCGATGCTCCAAAAGCGGCTCAAGTGACTTGCGCATATGTTCGCTAAGCGAATTTTGCCCGCTGACAGATAAAGCGTTTTTATAAAAAATGCGATTGTCATACAGTTTATGAGCCATCAGGCGAACAATATCCAAAGGATCCTCATCGGTAAATTGCTGCTGAAACAAGTCAAGAAAATCAGCATTAAAAATCCAATTAACCAAGTCATATTTATCCTTAAAATGATAGTAGAAACTTTGACGGCTCATCCCGCACCTTTCACAAATTTGTGATACATAAATTTTAGAAAAAGATATTTCCGCCATCAGTTCTTTTAACGCATCGGATAGCGCCCGCTTGGTAATTCCTCCATCCGCCATCTCTTTCCTCCTAACAGAAAACCCGCAGGCTGCAGTAACACAAAAAATCCCACAGCCGCCATCGCGTCGTCCGGTGAGCATTCAACAATCATTCTATATATAATTATAACACACGAATAAAAAAAATGAATAAGTTGCAGAATAGAAAGAAACCAAATTTATTACTCTAAATCAAACAGCAGCGCTCCGCTGCCCTATGGGCTCTACTCCCAAAGTCGTAATTTTTGGAGTATAATAAATTTCATGGAAACACGAATTATTGGTCTAACAAATTTGTTCAGCCTATCCATCGGCTTAGAAGAGCCATGGTACATCCGAAGCATTG